>LRBF01000001.1 GCA_001580565.1 Caballeronia megalochromosomata
GTGCCGGCGCTATTTCGTGCTGAACCAGCACGCTATAACTTCTAGCGCGTCAGACCGTGCGCGGTCCAAGCCGCGCAAGACCTACGAGGGCACTCGCTATAGCCGGGCCATTCAGCCAATCGCCTGTGCCGCGGCCGGCGTGAAGCACTTTGGATGGGAAAGCTGCTTTCTTTGCCTACTTTCTTTGCAGCAGCAAAGAAAGTAGGTGCCGCCCCGCACAGGGGCAACGCTAATAAACCGACACGAACACGGGATCCGGCAAAAAAAGCCAAAAATCAGAACGCGTGCCTCACACCCACCATGGCAACAAACTGCGACGGTCCCGCCGAAGGCGAAGCATTCTGCGAATCACCGACGACCGCCACCGCATCCGCGATAACAACACCGCCCGCCGCGACCAGCGACTTGCCACTCGCATGCTGATAAGCCTGCAGCGCATAAAACGTGGTCCGAGCCGAAACGCTGTACGTTTCCTCAAACGAAACCTGATGATATTGCGCCGGATCGGCGATACCGTTTGCCTTGCTCGCACGCGTATAGCTATACCCCGCCGCGACATTCACCGCCGGCGTGAACCGATACGTGGCGATGGCCCCATAGCTGTTGAAGACCGCTTCATCGGCAAAGAGCGAACGCGAGCCCGGCGCGTACTGCACGTTGGAATAGTTGATCCCGAGCATCAGATCGTTATACGTGTAACGCGCCGCCGCCGCGATCAGTTGAGCGCTCTGCGCGCTCGCGTAGCCGCTATTCACCGGCGAGTTGATCGCGAAGCTGCCGAGCGCGGGGCTCGTCGCAATATCCTTCAGCTTGATATAACCCGCCGCGACCGACACCGGCTTGTAGTCATAGCGCAACGCGGCGCTGAAATTGCTGCCGCTCGCGATACTGCCCGGCACGCCGCCAAGAGCATATTGCGCGCTGAACGCAAAACCCGCGATGACCGGCGACGCATACGTGACCGCGTTGTTGAAGCGCAGCGTGGTGTCGAGCGCATCGACATCGCCGGGATGCGCGCCGGTCGCGCCAGTCAGCACGCCTGTCGGCCCGAGCGCGCCGACCATGCTGAAGTACGGCGTGTACTGGCGGCCGAGCGTCAGTGTGCCGTAGCGGTCGTTGCTCAGCCCCATATAGGCTTGCCGGTTGAAGATCGTGCCCGCGCTGGCTTGCGCGCCCGTCAGCGAATTGAAGCCGCTTTCGAGACGGAAGATAGCCTTGGTGCCACCGCCGAGATCCTCCGCGCCGACGAAGCCGAACTTGCTCGCCTGCAGATTGCCCTGGCTCATATAGATGTTGGAATGCCCGCGTTGATCGCTGACATACGCGAACGCGTTATCGACGACGCCATACAACGTGACGCTGCTTTGCGCCGACGCCGTGCCGCAAAACGCTCCGATTGCAAGAGTAAAAGACGTGAGGACGCATGCGCGCGTCCGGGCGCGATTCAAAGACTTCATTGCTGGTTGTTTCCTTTGGGTCAGTGCATGAGACGTACTGTGAGATGACGCCAGCCATCGGCGATGCGCTCGCCGGTCAGCTCGCCCGTCGCGCAGATCACGCTTCGCGTATCCGTTGCGGGCACGCTCACGCGGACATGGTTCTGCACGCGCGGCATCTCGCCGTGCCACTCGATTGCAATGCGCAAGCGCTGCGCGTCACTCTCGATGACGACGCTCCAGCGTCCTTGCATGCCGTCGCGCCAGGCTTCGCTGTCGCCGTCGTCCTCGATGCACTCGCCACGCGCGATCCCGACGCCCGCGCAAGGCAACGCGATGAACGCGCGTTCATCGGCCGGACGCGCGAAGTGCTGTTCCGCGATGTTCAGCGCAATCACGTGGCCTTCGCGAATCAGCATGACGGGGCGATCGTGCGGCGCGGGCAAGGTCACGCGCTGGCCGCCGTCAAAAACGTGGCCGCTCCAGTACGATGCCCAGCGCGCGCCCGCCGGCAGATAGACCTCACGCTCGACGCGGCCCGCCTCGACGACAGGCGCGACGAGCAGCGAGGCGCCGAGCATCATGTCGTCGCCATCGGCGAGGCAGAGCGGATCGTGCGGAAACTCCGCGAACATCGGCCGCAGCACGGGTTCATACGCGCGATGCGATTGCCACAGCAGTTCATACAGATACGGAATGAGCCGGTAACGCAGTTTGATCAACCCGGCGATGACTTCCGTGGTCTCGGGATACATCCACGGTTCGTTGACGGTGCCGTCGTCATTCCATGAGTGAATCGAAAAGCGCGGCAGGAAGATGCCGAACGCGACCCAGCGCGCCAGCAACTCGGGCGTCGGCGCCGGGCCCGCAAAGCCGCCGATGTCATGCCCGCTGTTCGACACGCCCGACATCGCGAGACCGAGACCCATCTTCAGATTGAAGCGCAGCGTTTCCCACGACGTGTAGTTGTCGCCCGACCACGTCTGCACATAGCGATGCATGCCGACACCGCCCGAACGCGACACGAGAAACGGCCGCACGCCGGGCGCATGTTCGCGCTGCGCGTCGCGTGAAGCGCGCATCATCAGTTGCGTCTGCAAGACCTTGGCCTCGCGTGCCGGAAACGCCTTGCCGAAGCCGCGCGCGATCGCGTCGGGGCTCCAGATTTCGAATTCGTTGTTGTCGTTCCACGTCGCGGCCATGCCGTGGCGCAAAAGACTATCTTTCACGCGCGCCTTCCACCAGTCGATGGTCCGCGGATTCGTGAAGTCGAGATACGCGCCGACCTCGTCCCAGAACTGCACCCACGCGGGTTCGCCGTCGCGTGCTTCGATCAGGAGGCCCGCATCGGCGACCGATTTGAACAACGGATGATCCTGCAAGAGACACGGCTTGATGTTCGGGCACAGGCGCACGCCTTCGCGCAGATAGCTTTCGACGAAGCCATCGATATCGGGAAACTTGTCGCGATTCCAGTTGAACACGTAGCGCTTGCCGCCGATCGACGTATAGCCCGACGACAGATGGAACGAATCGCACAGGATGTCGTGCTCGCGGCATCGATCGATGAATTCGGCCATGCGCTGTTGTGCGTCGGGGGCGTCGGTGTAGCTCATCGTCGAGCCGGAGTAGCCGAGGCCCCACTTCGGCATCCACGCGGGCCGTCCGGTCAGCCACGTGAAGCGGCGCACGGCGTTGAGCGGCGTATCGGGCGAGGCGATGAAGTAATAGTCGAGATCGCCATGCTCCGCGACGAAATGCCGATAGTGCCCGTGATAATTGTCGAGCTCGCGGCCCATGTCGAAGCGGCAATCGGCGAGCGTGTCGTAGAAGAGGCCGAAGCCCGTCGACGTCTGCGGCTGCCACGTCACGTAAAACGGAATGTGCTTGTAGAGCGGATCGGTCGTGCGGGCGCTGTAGCCCATGGCATCGACATTGCGCATTTCATAACTCTGATTCGCGCGATCGAGCGAGCCCGCGCGCTCGCCGAGCCCGACATACATTTCGTCCGGCTTGCGCTCGACGTAGTGATACACGCGCTCGTCCCACCAGCCGAAGTTGTACGCCTGCGTCTTGCGATCGTTCATCACGTCGTGCCAGCGTCCGTCGCGCCGGATTTGCCACGCACAGAAGCCGCCATCGAGCGCGACCGTCACGCGGATTTGCGACGTTTCGATGACGATACGACCGTCATCCTCCGACAACGTGAACGGCGTTGCCGTGAAGCCGCTCGTATCGTAGCGGTCGCGCCCTTCGAGCGCCACGTCTTCCTGGCCGGGCGCGATCGCCCATGTGCGCGGTCCGCGCAGTTCGCCATGCGGCAGCACGAGCACGCGAATGATGTCGTCGGCGAGGACGAACAGTTCGATGCGCGCGCCTTCCGCGCAACGCAGCGCGACGCGGTTGTCCGTTCGCTCCGATAGCGCGAAACGCGGACGATTCTTCAAATTGGCCATGATGTGTCTCCGGTTGGTTCGATCTCAGGCGGCCTCATGCGCCGTTCCGCGCGGATCCGCATCGCCCTTCACGCCGCGCATCAGCACGATGAGCAGCGCCGCGCCGATCAGGTCGAACGCGCCGAGCGCGGCGAACAGCGGCGTATAGCCGATCGAATCCGCGAGCGCGCCGACGACGAGCGAAAAGCCCAGTCCGCCGATCCACGCCGCCATGCCCGCGAAGCCCGCTGCGGTGCCGACTTCGCCGGGCTCGAAGACATCGGCGGCGAGCGTGTTGACGAGCGCGGAGATCATCTGGTGCGCGAAGCCGCCGACACAGAAGAGCGCGATGGCTTCATACGGCGACGCGACGAGCCCGATGCACGCCGGCCCGATCATCATGAACGCGCCGAGCACGACGCCCGCGATGCGCGAGGCGACGAGCGGCAGGCGAAAGCGCTTCATCAGGAACGGCGACAGATAGCCGCCGAACAGCCCGCCGAGGTCGGCGGCGAGGAACGGCAGCCAGGCGAACATCGCGATGTGCTTCAGATCCATGTGACGTTCGGTGGCGAGATAGAGCGGAATCCAGAAACTGAAGGTCTGCCACGCGGGCTCGGCGAAGAAGCGCGCCTGCGCGATCGCCCAGAAGCGGCGCGTGCCGAGCACTTCGCGGATGCGGCGCTGGCCCTGCGAACGCTGCGCCACCGGCGTTTGTCCGTCGACGATCGCGCGGTGCTCCTTCTCGCCGATGCGCGGATGCTCGCCCGGCGCGCGATAGAGCCAGTACCAGAACGCGGCCCAGACGAAGCCCATCGCGCCGGTGACGACGAACGCGCTTTGCCAGCCGTAGCGCAGCGAAAGAAACACGACGAGCGGCGGCGCGAACAGGGAACCCAGCGACGTGCCGGCGTTGAAGTAGCCGACCGCGACCGACTTTTCGCGATTCGGAAACCATTCCGCGACCACCTTCATGCCCGCCGGAATGGCGACGGCCTCCGACAGGCCCATCAGCCCGCGCAGCGCGGCGAGCGAAATCCAGCCCGTGGCGAATGCATGCGCGATGCCCGTCGCCGACCAAAGGCACGCGAACAGCGCGAAGCCGAGCCGCAGCCCGATCACGTCGATGACGAGCCCGCACACCGGCTGCATGATCGTGTAGCCGACCTGGAACGCGGCGACGACGTAGGAGTATTGCTGCGTGCTCATGTTCATGAGCGTTTTCAACTCGGCGGCCATGACGCCGAGCGCGTTGCGCGAAAGGTAGTTGACGATCGTGCCCGCGCAGACGAGCGCGATGATCCACCAGCGCAAGCCGATGACTGTTTTCAAGATGAGTCTCCGTTTTTCCTGGCGGGCGACGAGCGGCGGCGCGCTGTGCCCGTTAGCCGGATATCTCGATGATCGAATTCGAAAATTCAATCATCGGAATCCTTCATTTATCGTACTACTGGCGAGGAAATTTATCTCAGATGCGACAAATAGTTTCGTTCTCGCGTATAGATGTTCGTTTGCGCGCATGGCGAGCAGGCCGCTCGCGCGCGTCTCGGGGAAATGCCTAGGCGCGATTTAACCGGCCATTACCCTTTGCCCGCGCCGCTTCCTAAACTTGTCTCACAAGGAGGAGGCGCCCATGTCAAAACTCATTCACACGATGATTCGCGTGCAGGACCTGCAACGCTCGCTCGACTTCTATCAGAAGGCGTTCGACCTGGGCGTCGCGCATCGGCTGGACTTTCCGGACTTCACGCTGGCCTATCTGCGCAACGATGAAACGCACGCCGAACTCGAACTCACCTGGAACAAGGGGCGCGCCGAGCCCTATACGCATGGCGACGGCTACGGCCACGTCGCGGTGAGCGTGCCGGACGTGAAGGCGGAGCGCGAGCGTCTGATCGGCCTCGGCCTCACGCCCAACGATGTGCGCGAATTCAGGAACGACGACGGCTCCCTGATCGCGCGGTACTTCTTCATCCAGGACCCGGACGGCTACAAGATCGAAGTGCTCGAACGTCACGGACATTACGAGTAATCACGGCGGCACCCGCAGGACCACATACATAAGCTGTTGCAGGACCCCACAAGGAGAGAGACATGCGAGACACGATCATCCCGATCGTCGCGCAGCGGCGCGCGCGCGACGAAGGACATCATCACGATCACGATGAAATCGCCGCCGCCCCGCCGAAGATCGCACTGACACGGCGCGAATTCCTGCGCGGCACCGGCGTGCTGGTCGGCACGATCGCCGCGACGTCGATCTTCGCGGGTCTCGCGCCGAGCCGCGTCTGGGCGCTCGAAATGCAGGGCTTGAGCACGCATCAGGGCGAAGTGCTGCTGCAAGTGACGCGGCAGATCTATCCGCACGCAACGCTCGATGACGCCGTCTACGCGCTCGTCGTCAAGGACCTCGATGCCAAGGCGAAAGCCGATCCCGCCGTGCGTCAGCAACTCGCCGACGGCGTCGCCCAGCTCGATGCGAAAGCCGGCGCCGACTGGACCAAACGCACCGCGAACGACAAGGCGCAGGACGTCGCGGCGCTCGCGGGCACGCCATTCTTCAACACGGTCCGCAGCACCGCCGTGGTCTCCCTGTACAGCAATCCGATGGCATACGAGCACTTCGGCTACGGCGCGTCGAAGGGCGATGGCGGTTATCTGCATCAGGGCTTCAACAGCCTGTCGTGGCTGCCCGATCCGCCCGCGGGCGCGAGCGGTCCCATCCCGACCGACAGTTGAGCAGCGAGCCCATCACGCAACAAGCGGAGACCGACATGGATCAGGGTAACAAGGTGCAGTTCAAGCACAGCGACGGCAATGTCGTCGTCGTCATCGGGTCGGGCGCGGGCGGCGGCACGCTCGCGAACGAACTGGCGCAAAAGGGCATCGATGTGGTGGTGCTCGAAGCAGGCAAGTCGCATACGCAAGGCGATTTCTCCACATCCGAGTGGGACGCCTTCAAGATGCTTTCGTGGCTCGACACGCGCACGACATCCGGCTCTTGGCGCGTCGCGAAGGACTTCCCGAATCTGCCGGCGTGGATCTGCAAGACGGTCGGCGGCACGACCACGCACTGGGCGGGCGCGAGCCTGCGCATCCAGCCGCACGAGTTCAAGGCGAGGACGACTTACGGCGATATTCAGGGCGCCACGCTGCTCGACTGGCCGATCACGCGCGCAGACCTCGACCCGTACTACGATCGCGCCGAAAAGAAGATGGGCGTGACGCGCACGAACGGACTGCCGGGCTTGCCGGGCAACAACAACTTCAAGGTGATGTCGGCGGGTGCGATGAAGGTCGGCTACAAGGAGTGCAACACCGGCCACATGGCGATCAACAGCACGGTGCGCGACGATCGCGCGCATTGCTTCCAGCGCGGCTTCTGCTTTCAGGGCTGCCGCACGGGGGCGAAATGGTCGACGCTCTATACCGAACTGCCGCGCGCACAGGCGACGGGTCACATGGAGTTGCGCACGGAGGCGCATGTCGTGAAGATCGAGCACGATGCGCGCGGCAAGGTGACGGGCGTCGTTTACTACGATGCGAACGGCAAGCTGCAGCGGCAGCGCGCGCGCGTCGTCGCGGTGGCGGGCAATGCGATCGAGACGCCGCGCCTGTTGCTCAATTCGCAGTCGAGCAAATTCCCCGACGGCCTCGCGAACGGCTCGGGCCAGGTCGGGCGCAACTACATGCGGCACACCACCGGCTCGGTCTACGCCGTGTTCAACGACAAGGTCGAGATGTTCAAGGGCACGACGATGGCCGGCATCATCGAGGACGAAGCGGTGTTCGATCCGAAGCGCGGCTTCGCGGGCGGCTATCACATGGAGACGATCTCGCTCGGGCTGCCGTTCTACGCGGCGTTTCTCGATCCGGGCGCGTGGGGCCCGAACTTCACGGCGGCGCTGGATCAGTACCAGTACACGGCGGGCATGTGGATCGTCGGCGAGGACATGCCGCGCGAATCGAACCGCATCACGCTCAATAGCAACGTGAAGGATCAGTACGGCCTGCCGGTGCCGAACGTGCACTTCGACGATCACCCGAACGACGAAGCGATGCGCGAGCACGCGTTCAAGCAGGGCAGCGCGGTGTACGAAGCGGCGGGTGCGAAGGCGACGTATATCGTGCCGCCGTATCCGTCGACGCACAATCTCGGCACCGCGCGCATGAGCGCCAAAGCCGACGACGGCGTCTGCAATCCGCACGGCCAGACGCACGAAGTGGCGAACCTGTTCATCTCCGATGGCAGCCAGTTCACGACGGGCGCGGCGGAAAACCCGACGCTCACGATCGTCACGCTGGCGATTCGCCAGGCCGACTATATCGCCGGCCAGATGAAGCAGCGCAGGGTTTGACGGCATTGCCGCTCGACGCGTAGCGGAGTAGTTTCTTTCAGTTGGCCGTCGTGCGCGAGCGCGACGGCCTGTTTCGCGGAGGCTGACGTCATGTGTGGGGTGTACATCAACGCAGATCCGATCCTCTATGAATCGCGCACGCGTTCGCTGCGCATTCATGGCGTGATCACCACGGTCCGGCTCGAAAATCTCTTCTGGGACGTGCTGCAGGAAATCGCCGGGCGCGAACATCTGACGACGAGCCAGTTCGCCGTCAAGCTCTACGACGAGCTGATCGCGTTGCGCGGCGAGGTGCCGACCAACTTCGCGTCGTTCCTGCGCGTGTGCTGTCTGCGCTATCTGTCGATGCGCGAGGCTAAGCAGACCGCGGAAAGCGAGGCGGCGGGCGCGGTTGCGTTGCGCGTGCTGAAAACCGGCTAGTCGGGCATTGGCCGAAATTGAGGGCGGCGCGGGGTCAGGCGCGGATTCCTCGCGAGAATGATTTTTTTTCGGACACAGTCCCTTTGTCCGCAGTGTATGAGTACCCCCGCCAAAAGCTTGATGCTTTCCGCCAATCACGAGTGTCATGCCGGGCTGAAAGCTACGCTGACTCTCTGAAAGATGCGTCCGTGCCCGGCAATCGGCTGGCGCGCGTGATTCCCATCGGCCATGTCGGTGGCGGCCCGTTACGACCGGCGGTCCGTCGCTGATGGCCCGCTGTCACATGTTGGCGCGCGAGCGTCCAAAGCAGCGTTCGAGAATTGACGTCTCATGGATTCGCTACGACCGAAGAGCGAATCGTCAACATCGATGTTCCTCCAGTGCGAGTTCCTGAGCGAACGTTTGTCAAACGCCTTCAGTCGGGGAGCAGATCCCTGACTTTCCTTCTGAGGTGGACCATGGAAAGGTCGTGTAAGGCATGGCTTTATATCTTTTGTTCGTGTCGACGCCGTGCGCCTATACCATGGAGCGAATCTCGATGAGCGTGCATAGCCTGATATAGCAGGGACGCGCTCGATGCGCATTGAATCTCCGCCAGCTTGCCGGCGCGAAAGTTATGAATTCGGCGAAAACCGGGAGAAACAGATGAGCGGTGTTTCCGTACTGGTCCTGACGCGAAATGAAGAGCAAGATCTTCCGGGCTGCCTCGAAAGCGTCAGGGGATGGTGCGACGACATTCACGTCTATGACTCGCTGAGCACGGACAGAACGGTCGCCCTGGCGCATCTCGTCGGGGCCGTTGTCACGTCGAGAAAGTTCGACAACTGGGCAGCCCACCAAAACTGGGGCTTGGCCCACATCAAGTTCAAGTATGACTGGGTTCTATATATCGATGCCGACGAACGCGTTCCGGCTGAGCTGGCGCGCGAGATATGCGCGACAGTGCGTTCTCCCGGAGACGCTGTCGCTTTCGAGGTGAAACGTCGAGACTATCTCAACGGCAAGTGGCTCAAGCATGTTCAGGCATCGCCATACTTCGTGCGTTTGCTCAAGCCGCCGCATATTCATTACGAACGTCTGGTCAATCCCGTTACACGGGTCAATGGAAAGACGGGGAAACTCGACGCGTTCCTCGAGCACTATCCATTCAGCAAAGGCCTGTCACACTGGATCATCCGCCATGACTCGTATAGCTCGTTCGAGGCGGATCAATGGCTGGAGAATGAGAGAACGGGAAATGAATTCAAGCTCTCGAAGGCTCTCTTTGCGAGTAACTTCCAGACGCGGCGTTATCACCAGAAAGGCTTGTTCAGCCGTCTGCCGTGTCGACCCATCGCGAAGTTTCTGCTGCTGTATGTCTTCCGGCGAGGATTTCTCGATGGCCGGCCGGGTTTCATTTACGCAGTGCTGCAATGTATTTACGAATACTTCATTGTGCTTAAAGTAGCCGAAAGAACCGACGCAGATCGCAAGAGCAGACCGGTGATTGTGAACAGAGACGGATAACCAATTTCGCGAGCTGGAAGTCCGCCCGGCCGTGGCACGGAGCCTATGACCGGCGCACCCGCGTCCGAGATATCATCTCTTCCTCGCGACAAAAGTCGCAGACAAGTGTGCGGTGCTTAAATCGCCGCCCATCCATCCCACGCTGTCCAGCACCTCGAATCCGCTGAGATCCAGCATCAACTCGACTTCGGGTTTGAACATATAGCGCATGACGTGCGTTTCAAGTGCGGTCTCAACACTCTGCGTTTTCCAGTCGGTAATCAGAAAGGTGTAGTTGACCGCGACAGTATTGTCGTGAGGACGCATCGTAGGTTCAGCGATCCGCATTACCGCCGCGTCGTCGTTCGACGCGCGTACCACATGCACCGTGGGTGGATCGGCCAGAACCGCAGGGCCGTACCAGCAATCGAAAAGAAACAGCCCCGAGCGTGGCAGATGCGTCGCGGCCGTGTGGCACATCGCCATGAAGTCCGCGTTTGTCGTCTGATAGCTGGCGACATGGAATAGCGAGACGACTGCGTCATAGACTTCTTCTGTGCGAACGCTTCGCGCGTCGCCTTGCCGAAACCTGAGTCGACTCGCCACCGCCCCTGGCAGGAAGGTGCGTCTCGCATCGGCTCGAGCCAGCATCTCGGAACTCATGTCGACGCCCGATACGCCAAAGCCGCTTCCGGCGAATTCAGCGGCATGACGTCCCGTTCCACAGCCGAGATCCATCAGGGTGCCGCGGACCATTCCATATCGCGCGAGCAGTTCGATGACGAATGTCGCCTCTGCTCTGTAGTTCTTTTCCTGATGGAACAGATCATAGAATCGAGAGTATCCCTTGCTGAAATTCATATGAGCGACTCCGTGTTTATCGTCGCGACTAGATGGACAACTCTCACTGTGCATGGCGCGCGCTGGCTGGTTCTTGTTATCGGTCACGACTGCCTGCGCTCATGACGGAGCCTAGTCCTCGCGCAATTCGTGGCTGCATGCGTGACGGATTTCGCCAAGATGTTGACCGGGTCGAGCGCGCGTAGCGAAGAGGCTGATGCCAAAAGTTGACAATAGGCCACGCGAAAACGTTTGCGCTCGCGTGAAGATGTTCTGTATTTTTGTAGTTCGTTACCCTTAATAGCGAACCATGCTTATAGTTGACGCGAGAGACTCACCGTCCGTGTTGTCCTGTGCGGCAAATGCGAGTCGTTTATGCACCGGTAGAACCGAAGGTCTTATGTCCTATCATTGCAGATAACGTATAACTCTCGGCCAAAACCATGCTTTCGGCCGCCAATGGAAAATAATAGAACGAATAGAAAGCTAGGCTGAAACACATGACCGTCGAAAGAAGGGTACAGCAATCGAATAAGGGGAGATGACAAGATGTCTAACACAGGAACCCCCGGCGACCCAGAAGCCAATAGCCTTCATCCTTCGTCTGAAGCGTGCACTGTCAAACTGATAGGAATACTTTTATACGACGGTTTTTCCTTGCTCGGAGCGGGAACCCTGGCTGAGGCGCTCCATATCGCCAACGAGCTTCAGTCCGGTCGTGAGGGCGCCAGGGTGACCTATAGCGTGCGTTTCATGTCGGCCCGTGGTGGCGCGATTGCCTGCTCATCGTCGGTTTGCGTCTGGACCGAACGGCTCGGTGGTCAGAGATTCAGAGGCTTCGACGCGCTCTACGTAGCCGGTGGCACGGGGGTGAACCGCTCCGCCACCGACGAAGGGCTCATCGAACTATTGACGATCGCCTGCTCGCAAAGCGAAGTCGTTGGTTCGTTTGGCAATGGGGGTGTGTTGCTGGCAGCGGCAGGGATTGCCAGGCGCGACTGGGCCTCGGTGCAGCGCAGCGGACAAGGCCCGTCGACGCAAAAAGCTACGCCTTCGACCGAACGAGGTGATGCGCTGATCAGCTCGCTCGCGCTCATCAAGCGCGATCTCGGATACGACGCGGCGGTAGCGGTGGCCGACCGTCTCACCTCTTCCAACGACCAGCATCTACCGATCATGCTCAGCACGTTCGGGACCACCACGCTGGCTGATAAGGCGAAGGAGTCCGCGCGCTGGCTCGAGCAAAACTGCGCGCGATCCATTTCTGTGGGCGACGCGGCCCGTACCGTGGCAATGAGTGAGCGCAATTTCCTGCGCCTGTTCAAGCGGGAGATGGGACTGACGCCGTCTCAACATCTATTGCGTGCGCGCCTCGATCTCAGTTGCGAGCTTCTGGCCAAGAGCGATCTGCCAATAGACAAGATAGCGCGACGGGCCGGGCTGACAAACGGCGAGCGATTTTCAAAGATATTCAGAAAGCGCTTCGCGATGTCGCCGTCCGAATATCGGCTTCGAAAGAAGAGCGATGACACGGTTTAGCCGAACAGGAGAACCTGGAGCGTCGGCGCATCGCCTCTATTGCTTCGCGGGACTCGTGAAAAGGTTATTTCACAAGCGCGATCGGACGGTTCGCGTTCGCAGGCAGAAGGGATGAGAGCCGCGACCATAAGTACGCGGCGTTTGCAGACAAGCCACGCCGTCAACGTCGAAATCAACTCGATAAATTGAGCTTTCTTCTCGTCCCGGCGCGGTATTCGGTCGGTGACATGGAGAATTGCTTTCGGAATAACTTCGACAGCCGTTCTCCGTTGCTCAAGCCTGTCCGCCTCGCGATCTTGTCTATTGGAAGTTCGCTGTTCGCGAGCAATTCACAACTAAGCTTGAGTCGCGCACGCAACAGGTATTGCGATGGCGTGAGGCCGATCTCGCGTTTGAAGTGCCTCAGGAAATTTCGCTCGCTCATTGCCGCGGTGCGCGCGGCGTCGAACACGGAGACGGGGTTCCCGCAATTTCGTTCCAGCCATCGCGCTGATTCCTGCGCCTTCTCGGCCACGGTAGGCGTGCCCAGTCCACCGAGGACAACCGAAACATGTTGATCATTGTCGGATGCAAGGCGTTCAGCGACCGATGACGCGATGTCGCAACCAAGATCCCGTTTGACCAGATCCAGCGAATAAAACAATGCGTCGCTCTGTTCGCTCGGAGGCCGGTCGAGGTAGTTGTGACCCAGAATACCGCGCTCGGCGGACGCCCAGCTGTTACCCGACAGGCCGGCAGCGGTCAATACCGCGTGCCCGTTGCCCAATGCGCTTATGGCGGCTTTTTGAGCCCATGCGAGCTTCAAGGGTTCGAGCAGTGCATGGTCGGCCGATGCGCGCGTCACGTCCGTTCCGCCCGCGACATACAGCGCATCGAAGGACCGGGAGCGCTGGCCGTCCAGACGCTCCGTCCACATGCAAACCGAAGACGAGCAGGCGACGGTACCCCCGCGAGCCGATACGAGACAGATGCTATACGTTAGCCGTCGTACTCCCCGGGCATGTTGCAGTTCGTTCGCGATCTGGAGCGCTTCTATCAGCGTACCAATGCCGGTGAGAGAGAAGCCGTCGTATAAAACAATCCCTATGAGCTTGACGGCGGGCTCGGGGGGCCTGTCGAAGCCACTATTCGACTCCGCATTGTAGAACTGGATTGCGCGAGACATAGCCTCGATCTCCTCTCAAGGTTTATAAATCAGTCGTTCGTATTTATATGGCACTGCTTAGTGCTTGGTTCATGGAACGACGCGTACCATAAGGTCAGAAGAGCGCGGTCTAAACGTTTAAGTTATCGAAGCCCGTTCAATTGAACGGGAAGAATGCAATTTAGGAAACACTCGGTTAGACGTAGAATCGAATCGCAGTAGCAAGAGCAAAAAGCGAAGTTCCTGTCGTATACAACGATCGCTTTAGCGGCTCTGCACATCCGGTTCGCTGAATTGGACACGAAGACGACATGCAGCCGTCACGGTGTCGCGCTTCCCGCTTTCGGCGTGATCCTTGGATGTCCGAAAGCATTGGAAATCGAGATGAGACGGTGACGATACTGCATTGCGCAATTTTGAAGAACTGTTGGGAAGCGCACACAGGCGTGACCTTCAAATCGTCTGAATCAGTAACTTTTGCGCGATTGAACATGAATCGCGGTTACCTATGATGAAAGGATTGCCGCGATCGGCGAAGTCGTCCTGAGATGTCGTCTGGATGTCATGGACAGGCGTGTTCACCGCTTTGCATGCAGCGAAGTGCTATCAATCGACACTGCGTATTGCACGCAGATCAGCCTTGCTTTTGAAGTTCGCGGCGCCATCCACCATTTCTGGCGGAGTTGCTTTTGCGTTGCTCCTGATAGCTGCGGAAGACGGCGCACCCGCGGACGGGAAGCGATGAAGGACCGTTACTCCAATGAGTGCGATCAGCAACGCGAGAATATGCTTCTTCATGATCAATCTCGAATGATCGTTTGTTCACTCTTATCCGGGATAACTCGGCGTATTCCTTAGGCTGTCTGATCCGACCGGGTCCGAACCGATACCTTTCGCGCAGGCATTCCTGCGTAGACCGTCCATTCGTCGGGCAGGTTGCGCGTGACGACCGAACGCGCGCCAACAACGGCTCCGGTGGGGATTTGAACGCCCGGACATACAAAGGCTTGTGAACAGATCCACGCGTGTGCGCCGACTTCGATCGGCCTGGCCGTCAATTGAAATGTCGGATCATTGAAATCGTGGCTGCCAGTGCACAGTTGAGCGCCCTGCGATACGACGCATCGTTCTCCAAGCGAAATCCGCTCGATCGAATAGAGATTGACGCCGTTGGCAACGCCGGCGAAATCCCCGATGGACAGGTTCCATGGGGCCCAGATTTGCACCCGCGGATAGACATGAACGCCTCTGCCGATCTCGGCTCCGAATAGCCTCAACAACAGGCGACGCCATCCGTGGGCGACGCGCGGCGTGGGTGCGAACAAGAGGCAATACACAATTGACCACGCGACTCTTGCGACCCGGTTCGACACGGAGAAAGAAGCTCCGACCCGCGAATCTACGCCTTTGAGAATCATTTTCTTAGGCCAATTGAACGACGACGAATGACGTGGTTCGCCTCCACCTTACGACGCTGCCGTACCGCTGAACCGAGATGATGTCCGCGGCGTGGGTCCACTTCCTCAAACATCGAGGGATGGCTCGGCTCGCAAACCACGCTTTCTCCGGATATCGCCCAACAGGCGAGACTCGAACGCGGAGAGAATGTGCTCCTTCGAAAGACTCGAGATGGCATAGTCACGGCCCAGGGCGCCAAGTCGTCGACGCAGGCTTTCATCGCCTGCGAGTTGCTCGATCGCCTCCGACAATGCGGCCGCGTTGCCCGGCTCCGTCACGATTCCCACTGGATTCACCACGTTCCACAGGTCCGTATGTTCGGCTGCCGTAACAACCACAGGCTTGCCGCTTGATAGCATCGCTCCAAGCTTCGATGGCATGACGACGTCGGCCGCATCCGCGCGTTGCGGCAGAAGATGGATATCGGCCAGACCCATCAGCTCGTTGAATTGCTCGTTGGGCTGGAATCCGATCAGTCTGACATTTGGAAGCGAAGCAGCCCGGCGCGCGAGGTCGTCGCGCGCGTGCCCGTTGCCACAGACCACGAATACGATGTCACGCCGGTTCTGCAACAGGCTTGCCGCATCCGTAATCAGTTCAAGACCCTGCTTCGCCCCGAGGTTTCCAGCATAGAGAACGACGATCGAATCAGCATCGATGTTGAGGTCGCCACGGTAGGCGCTGACGCGATCCATCGGACGGATGTTCGTCGTGTCGACCCAGTTGGGTACCGTGACCAGTCGCTTCTCGGCGACTCCCTTGCCGAGCGCGCGCCGCGTCATGGCTTCCGATGGCGTCGAAACCCCGTCGCCGCGAGATAGCAATGCTCGCTCGAATTTGAGGATGAGTCGCTCGAGCACGGCGCCTTTGAGCATCCGCAAGCGGAAGGCTGCATCGATCTCATAGTCCTGGATATGAAACCAGCACAAGCCACCGGACAAACGCGCGACCAGCATGGCAGTCGGGCAGGCAAACAGAGGCGGCGCCACTGCCCACACGACGTCAGGGCGCCAGCGAAGTTGCGCGATGGCGGGCAGCGCGGATGTCAGCGAGAAACTCATCAGATGCAGTATGCGCTTCAGTCCGGACGGATTGCGCGGGCACCAGAACGGCACGCGCGTCACGGAAACACCATTGATGGTCTCCGTTGCGTATTTGAGTGGACTATAGCCGTCGTGTACGCGCCAGTCGGGGTAGTAAGGAGACGCAGTGATGACGCGTACCTCGTGACCCTGCATTTCAAGCCACTCAGCGAGTTCGGTCGAGTACTTGCCAACGCCGCAGACCTCGGGCGCGTAGTTCAGCGTAAGCATCAGGATCTTCATTGGCGTTCTGGAGAAGGGCGTTGGATTCCGTCAGATTTGCAAAAGGCGGGGCCGGCTGACCAACATCTTGCGGATGCGTAAGAGGGTTATAGAAATCGCTCCCGGCATGCGCACGACAAAGTCTTGCCAAAGCGCGCCACCCGGCAGCACGCGAGATGGCTGCGAGGCCGGTTTCCAACGGACAAGGTCTTGGCGATTCCGGTCTATTCGACTCGGACCGGGCTCGCGCTCGCTATTGTCATGAGGAACGATCCGCATGCCGCGAGAGACGGCCTTGCTGCTGTTTTGTTCTCACGTTGAACCTACTCAGACGACTGTCACGGGCCCATGCGATCAGGAACGACAATGAAGTTCGCGTACGCTTCACCGTCCAGTACCGCGAAAGCCGCCTGGCCGGTTTTCGGCATCGTGGTCGGTTTGCTGCTCCTTCTGCTCGTGTACTTCGACCCGATGTCAGGCGCCATGTTATCGATAGCGCTTCCTCTGGTTCTGTTGCTGTCGCGTGCGAGAAGATACCGTGACTTTCTGGACTATCGCATCGTCTACCTGTTCGGAATCACCGTCTGGAGCTTCGATCACTGCATGGGACTGTTCTCGCTGCGAAACAGCGCAGACGATCTGGCTCACCGATGCACTGAAGCTTTGGCGGTCTACGGTTACGGCGTGCTGCTTTCCAGCTTCGCCGTGCTTCTCGTCTGGCGGGAAAGCGTCGACGTTGGCACGTTGATCGAGAGAGCCGAACCGTCGGATCGACGACAGGGAAGAATGATCGTTCTTGTCTTTTCGAGCATGGCGTACGCGGCCGTCACCTTCACGTCGGGTTTTGAGCCTGCGGAGATGGGATCTGCGTTGAGTTCATTCGTCCTGTTATCGTTCGCCATGGTGCAGGTCGGATTCGTCATCCGCAATCGCAGGATGGCGTTCATCATGACCTGCATCTGCATTTCCGGGATGTTCTCGGCACACGCGCCGAATCGGACTTCCCTTCTCGTGCCGCTGGCGATCTCGTCTCTCGCGATCATCGCCGCCTCGAAGGGGAGCATCAACTGGAAGCTTTTCTCCATGCGATCTGCCGGCCTGGTGATCGCGATGCTCTTCATCATGATCTTCGCCGACTGGCAGAAGCAACTGAAAACGTCTTTCTTCACGGCCTTGTTCAGCGACGATTCTCAGCAACTCAGCTTTTTTCAAACGGCTCTGCAAAGCAACTATCTGGTTCGATCGGACGCGACAGTCGACTACTTCTCCTATCTTCAGTTCATCATCGAGCATGAACTTTATTCACCGTGTTCGTGGCTGCTTCAGCTGCTGACATCCTTTGTTCCGCGATCCGTCTACCCGAGCAAGCCAGTCTTCGATCTGTCGGCCATTCTTTACGACGCTCATGTAATCGACGCACCGTTATACTTCGACTTCCTCTTCGATCGCGTTGCCGATTCGGGCCTGTATGGAATTGTCTTCTACAACCTTGGCTATCTCTTGCTGACGCGCTTCGTGTATCGGACGTATAGCCGGGTTCACCGGTTGCGTCCCGATGGGCCGGAGTGCGGGCTATATCTGACAGCGTTGGTCACGCTATTCCTCGTGATTCGCGGGCCCATCATTCAGATTGCGTGGTTCTACCTTTTTCCGCTGGTCGGCATCGTCGTGCGAAACTTTCTTGCGAGCTTCGCCGTGGCATTCAGCCGTGGGAGACGTATCAGGCCCGACGCCGGATATCGGGAGGAGGCGCGCGCCGCTATCGAAAGGAGCGAACAGACAGCGAATCGGCCTCATTCAACTGGCGGGCGCTGACAGTCGCCGGATGCGAAGGGTTGGGTATTTCGAAAGGATGAGGTTGGAACCCGCCGGCCCGAGACGAGCGTTGCCCATTGCTACCGCGAGGTAATGCCTGGCCGACGGGGTGGCTTGCAGAAGAACTCTTGCATAGGCGGCACCGGCCGGCGGCACGATGTGTTGAGAATATAACGTGATCGTCTGTCCGTTCTCCAGCGCGTCGTTGCCGTTTGCCGGAGTGACTCCGCCGAGCAGAAAGACGCCCGATCCTGCGCCGGATGTCAGCAGTTTTTCACGGGTGTCGTGAAAAGTCAGGGCGACAGCGAGTTCGCCGACCGGCACTCGCTGACCCGATACGAGCTTGATATGGACGTCGACGGAGAAATCGAAGCAGGTGGCTGGATCGATCGCGACGATATACGAAAGCTCATTCGGCTTGTCCATTACGGCCTGAAGTAACCAGCGGCCGCTGAGTTGAACGCGTGACGAGAATCCGAGCACATAGTTCAGAGATGACGAGGCATTGGAAGGAAGCGACGAAGAGGAAGAGAGGAAGTCCGCTTCCAGCGCGTAATCGGGCAACAGGCTCGGAGTCGAGTCCAGGCGTGCGGACGGAACGAATATCTCGTGGCCACATTGAATTTGAGCCACACCAGTGATGTTTCGCAACGCGTACAGCCGACGGCTATGAGTGTAGCTCGTGTCGAGAGCGGGATTCGTGGTGGCCGAGCTTTGCTGGACGGCAGTGCTGAGTGTCAGTTTCCTTCTGAAGTTCCCGCGTCCGATATCCAGTCCATCGACGTCAACCGTGGTGCCGAACCCCTCGATCAGCAGGAGGTCGACCTCGCCGTTGTGCGCGACGTCTTCAGTCACGTTTTCACCATTGCAATTCCGGATTCGAAGAATGCCCTGAGAGGTCTTCATGCGCGCGATGCCACCATCGAAATAGCAATGATCGAGGTAGACATTCGAACCGCCCGAATCCGAACGTTCCACGATCGAGTACGTATGACCGGAGACGACCGGGGGCGCGGCAAGCAGCGTGTCTCTGAATGCGATGTCGCCGACATCCGCTAACCGGACGGTGCAAGACGCCTGACGGTTATTGTTCTTCAACACACACGAGTCGAGCACGAGGTTGACACTTTGCTGATGCCCGGCCTCGAACGAGGCACTTGCTTCGAGAATGCGTCTGGCGCGCGCGTCTAGGACGCTGGCGGAGCCCAATGAACCGTCGAACAGTTCGGGCACTTCTGACCAGAAGACGCAGTTGCGAAACTGAATCTGCGCGAAATCGGTAGAGAGAGGCGAGCCGTTCGCAGGCGGTTCCATCTCGATACCATACGGACCCTGTGCGCGCGATGAGGCGACGACGGCCGAGGAAAAGCAGATGCAAGCATTCTTGATGTTGACGTCCTCGATCGAGTTCTTCCAGAGCGTGCCGTGTCCGACGATGCCGTAGTACGGCGTGTGATATTGGGCGCCGAAGTACGGTCGAATCCCCATCAATGTCAATCGCCTCAAGGCGATGAAGCCCTGCATGAACAGCATGGGCTTTCTCGCAGTGGTGATCGGTATACGGGACCCCCACAATATGTACGTCGCGTGCGAACCGTCGCCAACGAGGCTGAGCGCGATGACATCGTTCTCCAGTTCGCGCTGAGATGGACTGTATTCGTTGGAGAGTTCGAGCGTGTCGGTTATCAGATATCGCCCCGCCGGGAGATAGACGGTCCTTCCCGTGCGCTTCGCCCGGGCGAGCGCCGTACGCAGCGCGGACGTATCGTCGGCGATACCGTTCCCCACGGCTCCGAGATCTCTGACGTTCAAAGTGCCTTTCATACACTGCTGGGCCACGGCGTCAGCGGCGGATTTCGTGCTGCGCCCGAAAGGAGATTCGGTTGGCTTGCCACTGTCGCCGGCGAGTGATGCCGAAGCCGGTGACCCGAGCAGAGAGCCTGCGAGAAAGGCCTTCATGACGTCGCGTCTCGAACGCATCGAACGCTCCCCGGAGAAAAGATCAGCAGATTGACATCGCTATGGTTGGGCACGGCAATACGTCTGACGCAGGTACTTCGATCGATGCAGGTCAGATCGCATTCTCTTTGAACAAGCGGAGAGGGGGCAAGAGAAAGTTCCTCATAGGTCTCCTTTACTCATTGGCCGGGAAAAGCATTCGAAGCGAAAGCGACCGGGCACCCCCATGATGGTTTCGCTCCGCCAATCTATTGGCCATTTCAGTCATCCTTTTCGGCGCGCTTGGGCGCGGATTAAGCTTCGGCAAGCTAGGACATAAGATCCATGCGTGCCATAGAGGGGAGCAGGTCATCGCCTGAAGATATCCGGGCATGAGGTTTCCCAACGCGGCATCTGACCAAACAATCGAAACGGCGGAGTCGACTTGGACGAACTGATATCCCGTGCACGAGAGAGCCGCCGGAGCGAAGCTTATGCGGAGGCGCCGCTGTCCGATTACGTGCCCGTCCTCAAGGGAGGATGGAAGACGATCATGATCACGACGCTGAGTGCGCTGGCGATCGGCTCCGTCTATCTGATGCTGGCGCGGCCCGTTTATCGCGCCAGCGCAATGATCCAGGTGGAGGACCGCGATCCATCGGCGCGGGCATCCATCCAGTCGATCGAAACCATGTTTGACTCGCGCGGCAAGGCGGCCACAGACGCGGAAATAGAACTCCTGCGCTCCAGAGAAGTCGTGAACGATGCGGTGCGCACGCTTCATCTGGACATTCAGGCGCGTCCGCGGCACTTTCCCGGTTTCGAAGCGTGGCGATTGCTGCAAATCGATGGCGCCCGTCTTGCGCCGGCGTTCCTGGGTCTCGATAAGTTCGCATGGGGCAGTGAATCAATCCAGGTAACGACACTCGACGTGCCGGCCAAACTGCTCGGCAAGGATCTGGTGCTCCAGGCGCAAGGCGGCGATAACTTTAGTCTTGCTACGCACGACGGAAAGGTGCTCGGCAGCGGACGCGTGGGTGAGCAATCGACTTTTGCCAGTCCGTTCGGCGAGGTCAAGCTGCTTGTGAGCGCGCTGGTCGGGCGGCCGGGAACCCAGTTCGTTCTGACTCGTTCTTCAACGGTCGAGACGACGAACGAGTTGCAGGATGCGTTGATGATCGCGGAAAAGACGAAGCAATCCGGCATTGTCAGCATCGCGCTCGATGGAACGGACCCTGCCCGGATCACCGATACGATCAACAGCATCGCGCGGGTGTACGTTCAGGAAAACGTCAGCCGCAGATCGGAGGAAGCCCAGCGGTCCCTCGCCTTTCTCAACGAACAGTTGCCGAAAGTGCGCCACGACGTGGATCTCGCGGAGCAAGGCTACAACAATTTCCGAAGCACGCATGGCACCTTCAACCTGAGCGAAGAAGGGCGCCTGTTGTTGCAGCAGGAGATGGATAACAGGACGCGGGCACTTGCGCTCGAACAACGCAAGGCGGAGCTGCTTCAGCGCTTCAGGGCATCGGACCCGAACGTCAACGCGGTGTCCGAACAGATCGATATCCTTCGACGCGAGGCTGATCTTCTCGAACACCGGGCGGCGGCGCTGCCGGACATCGAACAAACCGGGTTGCGTCTGTCTCGCGACGTGCGCATCAACACGGACCTCTATAGCGATCTGTTGAGAAGCTCCCAGCAGTTGAGGATCGTCGCGGCGGCTCAAGTCGGAAGCGTGCGCGTCGTGGACTACGCCTTCATCCCTCAGAAGCCGGTACGGCCGCAACGTGCGCTGGTCGTCGTCATCTCGGCAATCGCGGGGCTGGGTCTCGGCATCCTTCTCGTCGTGATGAGGACGGCGATCAAAGGAGGCATAGAGACCCCGGAGGCGATCGAAGACGCGGTGGGCTTGCGCGTGCTCGCGGTCGTGCCACACAGCGAAGCTCAGCATAACCTCGAACTGGGCGTGCGCAAGGGACGAAGAGGTGAGCGAATTCTTGCTCAGCTCGCGCCTTATGACATCGCAGTGGAGGGCGTGCGCAGCATTCGCACGGCGCTGCAACTCTCTCCCGAGAAGGCGGATAACAACATCGTCATGATCACCGGGTCGCGGCCGAGCGTTGGCAAATCGTTTCTGTCGATGAATCTTGCCGCGGTGTCGGCGGTAGGTGGAAAGCGCGTCCTGATCGTCGACACGGATTTGAGAAACGGGGCTCTTCACGCCAGTTTTCACGTACGGCACGCGCCCGGCTTCTCCGACGCCGTATCCGGGTGCAATGTCGAAGAAGCCATCGTGCCTGATGTCATGCCGGGGGTCGACCTGATGCCAATCGGAACCCAGGGTCTGCATCCGGATGAAATGCTGTTGAGCGACGGAGTCCGGAGTACGCTCGCAAAGCTTTCCAGACTCTACGATCTGGTCATTGTCGATACGCCGCCCGTGCTTGTCGTAACAGACGCCGTGCTGATCGGCCGCCATGCCGGAATGACGCTTCTCGTGGTGCGACATGGATGTCAGCCGATCTCGGAAACGGTCGATTCGATCAAGCGCTTACGGGGCGGAGGCATCATGCCGAGCGGGATAATTCTGACCGACGTCCCGAGCTACCAGCTCAGTTACGCAGCAAGCTCCGCCAAATACTATGGAGCCCCTCGAAAATTGCTGAACCAGCGCGCGTAAAGGATCTCCGATTCAACGGTGGACTTTCGTCGCGGTCTTCGCAAGCCGAAATCGTACGGTCGCGCTCGGCGGACTGCGTCCGTCATCGGCCTGATGACCGCGGTATGGGCGCTAACATGAACGGCGAGTGCTTGCGATGAACAAGACGCTGACAAGGATCCTGTCCGGGCTGGGCGCGAACATGTTTGGCCAGGGCGTGACCATCGGAATTCAGTTGCTGTCGCTGCCGCTGTTCCTGCATTTCTGGAGCATTTCCAGATACGGAGAATGGTTACTCATCTCGGCCATACCCTCCTATTTATCCATGGCCGACCTGGGACTCGTGGCCGTTGGAATGAACAGAATGACGATGCTCGCCGCCGCGGAGGATTTCGAAGGCGCCGAACGCGTATTCCATACGATGCTTGGTATCACGATCGGTGTGATTTCCGTCGTGGCACTGGGCGGCGTGCCTCTGATCGTGCTTTGGAGCCTCGTCTATTCGGGAATGGGCGCTGAGCAGACGCTGGCTCTGGTCCTTCTTCTCGTCGCATCGCTGGCCTCGATCTACACGGGCGTATTCGACGCGGTGTTCCGATCATCGGGTGATTATTCGCAGGGCGTCTATGCGCTGAATGCCGTTCGACTCGCGGAATGGGTGGGAAGCATATCGGGACTGGTCATTGGCGGGACGCTAGTCAGCGTTTCATGTGGCCTGCTTGCCGGACGCTTGCTTGGAAATACCGCGACGTGGATCTATCTCGCATGGAGATATCCGCGTTACACATGGAATTTGAAGAAAGCGACGCGACAGGAGTTCAGGATTTTGCTGATGCCCGGACTCAAGTTCATGGCGCTTCCTGCCGGGAATGCACTGAGCATTCAGGGAATGGTCATCCTGGTCGGCATGATGTTCGGCCCCGTCGTGCTTACCGTATTCAGCACCTACAGGACACTGTCGCGAACCACGGTGCAAGTGATCAATATGTTGAGTCGGGTGCTCTGGCCGGAGTTCTCGCGCCAATACGGCAGGAGCGACTTCGGCAAAGTGCGCGAGCTATACGGATGGGGAACGGTCGCAGCCGTTTGCACGTCGTTGTGCGGGGCCTGGCTGTTGGCGATGTTCGGCGAGATCGTCCTTGGCTGGTGGACGCACGGGAAGGTCGCTTACGACCCGGGGCTATTCAGGTTGTTCGTGATGGTCACCGCCTGTACGGGCTTCTGGCAGGTCGGGATGATCCTGCTGACCGCCGTGAACGAACTCGGAACGTTGTCTCTCATCTATCTGGTTTTCTCGGCGCTGAGCGTTGGCGTGGCGTTCGTTGCGGGAAAGATGCTGGGTGTCGAGGGCGTCGTGCTTGTGCTGCTGATATTCGAAATAGCGATGGCCGTCTTCTGCTACCGGTTCGTCAAATCATTCTTCGCGCGTGAAGACCGGCCAGCACCGTCGGTACCCGCCAACGGATGACCGAGGCGACAGAACCGGTCGAAGTCAATAAGTGCTTCAGCTAACGGGGATTCTCTCCATGTATAGCGTGGTCATTTCCAATGGCGTGTTCAGATTCCACCTCGTGTCGGCGGCCGTCGAGGCCGCGCGGCGAGGGACGTTGGAACTGTTTCTGACCGGCGCGTATCCGAAAGGCCCGCTGAGTGCCTTCCTGAAGAAATGGCTTGGAAACTCGCCAGCCGCGCGGCGCCTTGTCGACCGCGCCGACAATGGCTTGTCGGAGTCGAATATCGTATCGGTGTGGTGCGCGGAGTTCGTCATTCAGGCGGGCGTCACGCTGGGCGGCCTATTGAAGAGCCGGGCGACAAACGATCGCCTGCAGGCGCTGGGTCTCTCTGTCTACGGACGGATTGCGGCTCGTGCAATACGTGGCGCGTCATCGGACATTTATCACTATCGCGCTGGCTATGGAGGCCGGTCGATTGAGATAGCAAGGTCTTCGGGCGCAGTCTGTCTTTGTGATCACTCGGTGGTGAGTCCACTGACGCTCGACTACATGGTGAGCAATTCGGGACAACTGCCTCCGACGGATATGCTGTCGAGCATACGGCTCTCTGCAATGTGGAAGACGGTACTCGACGACATAGAGGCGGCGGATCACGTGCTGGTGAACTCGCAGCTCGTTAAATCCACGCTGATGCACCACGGCGTTCCGGGCGAGACGATTACCGTGATCTATCAGGGTATCGACGCCAAGTTTCTTCAGAGCATCCCCGCAGCCCGCCCCGTCAAGGCGACGAAGACTCTTCTGTTTGCCGGCGAAATCGCGCGCCGCAAGGGCTTCGACTCGCTGATCGCCGCGCTTGGCGGCATTCCCGAGGACGAATGGGAACTGATCGTGGCGGGGGGAACGAACGAGACCACGGAAGCGGAGTATCGGCGCTTTCTGCTTCGACCGAATGTCAGGCACGTGGGATTCGTATCGCGCACCGAACTCGCGCGTCTGATGAGCGAGTCCGCCATCTTCGTCTTTCCCACCCTTGCAGAAGGCTCGGCACGCGTGATCTTCGAGGCGATGGCTTGTGAATGCTATGTCATCACGACGCCGAACGCGGGAAGCATTGTCGAAACCGGCCGACATGGTGAGCTTATACAGCCGGGCGACGTTGCAGGATTGCGCGACGCCATCAGGCGGGCTCTCACTTCTTCCACAACTGCAGAGATCGGCGCACGTAACGGCCGGTTGATTCGCGAAGAATACATGCAGAGCGACTACGGCGTTCAGCTCGATGGTCTTTATCAAGATCTGGTCGATGGCCGAAAAGCGCTCCGCCGCAGGATACCGGAGGAAGCGTCCGCTACTTGATGCTATCCCTGTTCGAAAAGCGAATCGAGGCAATCCAATCCATTGCTAGCCATGAATAAGATTTCAGTCATCACGATATCGTTCAACCAGGGGCGCTTCCTGAAAGCCTGCATCGAATCGGTGCTGTCACAGGCATTTCCGTCGGTGGAACTGATCGTGGTTGATCCGGGCAGCACGGATGGCAGCCGGGAGCTGATCCAATCCTATGGGGACCGGCTCAAACCCATTTTCAGGCCGGACGCAGGACCCGCTGACGGACTCAACCACGGCTTCGAGGCCGCGACGGGCGACATCTTCTGCTTTATCAATGCGGACGACTTTCTGCTTCCCGACTCATTGCGGTTCGTCAACGCTTTCTTCGATAGCCGCCGCCAGGTCGATGTGCTCTACGGTGGGGGATACTTCGCCGACAAGCAGGGTCAGCTTACGCGCCGCTGCTTTCCGTCGCTGTTCGAGAAGCGCCTTTTCGCGTATGGCGCAATCAATACGTTCCAGCAAGGCTTCTTCTTCAGGGCCCACGCATTCAACGGAGCAGGCGGCTTCAACGTCAAAAACGCGGTGTGCTGGGACGGAGAGCTGTTTCTGAAGCTGAAACTCGAAGGATATGCGTTCTTCGGGGTCTCGCGGCCACTCGGCGCGTTCCGGCAGTACCAGGGCACGATTACCGGAGGGAACACGTACAAGGCGAAGCTGGACGCGGAGTATGGCCGTCTCTTTCGGATGGTGACCGGACGCGGGTTTCAGAAGTTTGACTCGCTGATCGAATATTTTCTGCTGCCGGTGAAAAAGCTGACGATAGTTTGCATTGCGGTCCGCTCATGGGCATTGGGTTACGCGTGAGCAGGTGACTTTCGGGATTCTGTAATTTCATGCGAAGAGTGATTGCTATGAGCGCGCAAATTTCAGTTTTGATCCTGACGAAGAACGAAGAACGTGACATCGAAGGATGTATAAGGAGCGTCCTGTGGTCGGATGATATTCACGTGCTGGATTCGTATAGCACCGACGCCACCTGTGACGTCGCGGAGAGGCTCGGCGCAAGAATCTCGAAGCGGCCTTTCGACTCGTATTCGAGTCAAAGCAACTTTGGAGTGAAGGAACTAGCCTACGCTCACGAGTGGATCCTGATGGTCGATGCCGATGAACGAATCCCTCCGGCGCTGGCAAGCGAGATGGCGCTGTTCGTACAAGGCGCAACATCCGATGTGGCGGCAGCGAGACTGAGGAGGCGCGATTTCCTTTGCGGTACCTGGCTGAAGCATGCATCGATCTCGCCGTTCAACATTCGATTGTTCCGGCGCGGCTGCGTTTCTTTCACGCGCGACATCAACCCTATCACCAATATCAGCGGCAAAGTCGTCGACCTGGAATCGCATTTCGACCACTACTCGTTTTCCAAGGGCATGCGGCACTGGTTCGAGAAGCACAACCAGTATTCGGACATGGAAGCAAGGCTGATAGCAACCCATCAGTCGATCAGTCCTTCGTGGAGAACAGCACTGTTCGGAGAAGACCCGAACGAACGACGCGTGCATCAGAAGGCGCTCTTCTATCGGATGCCCGCACGTCCACTGATCAAATTTCTGTACATGCTCGTGATCCGGCGGTCCTTTCTGGATGGCCGCGCGGGGATACGCTACACCATTCTTCAGTCCATCTACGAGTACATGATCGTACTGAAGACCCAGGAACTCGAAGGTGAGCGCGCGGTTGCAGACGCACGACGTGCCGATATCGCCCAGTGAGGGCCAGTCCGGAGATCGACATGAGAGAGATAATCTTCAACGCTGACGACTTCGGTCTGGATGCCGATACCTTCGACGCGACCGTCAAGTGCTTCGAGACGGGGATCCTTCGAAGCGCCACGATCATGACGGGTATGCCAATGTCGAGCGCGGCCTATGGATTTGCCCGATCCAGTCGCGAATTCTCCTTCGGCCTGCATTTCAATATCGTCGATTCGCATCTTCCACTGTCGCAATGCGCGTCGCTATGCGATTCGGAGAACCGGTTTCGAGAAAGCCATCGGCAGCGGCGTCAAGCGCTCGCACATCGCGTGAACGCCGCTGACGTCGCACGCGAATTCGATCTGCAAATCACGGAACTCCTCGACAATGGCGTTCAAGTGTCGCACGTCGACAGTCACGGGCATCTTCACAAGTTTCCGGCCATCATCAATGCGATCAAGCCGAGTCTCAAGCGTTTCGGCATCCGTCGCGTACGTCGGCCGCAAAATCTTTTCTTTCGTCGCACATTCCCGCGCCAGGTCATCAACGGATGGTTCGCGCATGCATTCGATGACCTGAATCACCCGGACAACTTTCTGGCGATCGACACCGCGATAGCCGACTGGCCGGACAAACTGCATTCGTTGCTGCCGGACGGGTTGACCGAAATATCCGTTCATCCCGGAACGAAAGAGAGGTGGCGTCTTTCGGAAGGACGCCCATTCTTCGCGGGACGCGAGATCGCGGACGTGCTCAAGAAATGCGATGTCCGCGTAACCAGCTATCTGTTTTGAGTCGATTTTCTCCGGTCGTGCCGGGCGAGGTTCCGGCGCAATCCAGGTTTCGCTCATCACTCAATGACCATACGGTGCCATGAGGATCCTGCACGTCATCTCGAGCGTCGACCCCGCAGGCGGCGGCCCGATCGAATGCATTCGTCAAGTGTCCGCACAATGGGCCTTGCTCGGTCATCATTCGGAGATCGCCAGCCTGGACGACCCGGCTGCCGGCTTTGTTCGTAGCTGCCCGCTAACCGTACACGCTCTTGGTCCTGGAATTTCGGCGTATCAGTATGCGCCCCGTTTCACGGACTGGATGCGGGAAGCGGCACCGGACTTCAACGTGGTGCTGGTCCACGGCCTTTGGCAATATCACAGCTTCGCAGTCTGGCGCGCACTTCGCGATCGCCCTGTCGGTTATTTCGTGTTTCCTCATGGCATGCTCGATCCATGGTTCAGACGGCGCTACCCTCTGAAGCACATAAAGAAGTGGGCGTTCTGGCCGTGGTCGGATTATCGGGTGCTGCGCGACGCCAAGTGCGTGCTGTTCACCTGTGATGAAGAGCGGGTGCTGGCCCAGCGCTCGTTCTGGCTGTATCGAGCACGAGAACGCATCGCGCCTCTTGGCACGGGCGACGGACCGTCGAACGGTTCGGCGCTGCGTGACATGTTCCTCAATGCTTATCCGCACCTGCGCAATCGCAGGATCGTCCTGTTTCTTGGGCGCGTTCACCCGAAAAAGGGCTGTGACAGCCTCATTCGGGCGTTCGCGTCAGCGGCAGATTCAGACCCGTCGTTGTCGCTGGTATTCGTCGGGCCAGTCCATCCCGCCTGGCGAAAGAAACTCGAACTCCTTGCGCGACAGTTGTCCGTGTTCGATCGCATAACCTGGACCGGCATGCTTCAAGGCGAGATGAAGTGGGCGGCGCTCCATGCAAGTGAAATCTTCATCCTGCCGTCTCATCAGGAAAACTTCGGGATCGCGGTGGTCGAAGCTCTGGCCTCCGGCACGCCCGTACTGTTGTCCAACAAGGTCAACATATGGAGGGAAATCGTCGCGGATGGCGCCGGTTTCGTGGATGACGATACCGATCAGGGCACCACGCATCTACTCGAGCGCTGGCTGGCCCTGGCTCCAGAAGAAAGATCAGCGATGTGCGAACGTGCACTTGCCTCCTTTCACAGAAGGTTCAGGAGCGAGGTCGCGGCATCTCATCTAATAGATATCCTTAGCAAAGAGTCAGATGCCGCCCTGGAATGATTCGCTTTCCACGCGAGCCGCAACGGGATTGGCAAGATTGACCAAGGTGTTGGCGAGACATTGAGGCGTTCGGGCGCTACGCTTGATTCAACAGGTGAGAATGCGTTTGACAAGTGGCGTCACGCGGATTTGAAGCGAGACGCATACGTCACATGCATTTCGACTAGCCGAAAATTAAGGAGTATGTGATGACTCGAAAAGTAGCCCTTATCACGGGAATTACCGGTCAGGACGGATCCTATCTCGCCGAGCTGCTCTTGGAGAAAGGCTACGAGGTACACGGCATCAAACGCCGCAGTTCGCTCTTCAACACAGATCGCATCGATCATCTGTATCGCGATCCACATGAAGCAGGGGGCCGACTTCATCTGCATCACGGCGACCTCACCGATTCATCGAGCATCTTGCGCATCATACAGCGCACAATGCCCGACGAGATCTATAACCTGGCCGCTCAAAGTCACGTTGCGGTCTCGTTCGAGGAGCCCGAGTACACGGCCAACGCGGACGGTGTGGGCGCGCTGCGCATCATCGAGGCAATCCGCATTCTCGGCCTGGAAAAGAAGACGCGCTTCTATCAGGCTTCGACTTCCGAGCTGTATGGTCTCGTTCAGGAGATTCCGCAGCGCGAGAGCACGCCTTTTTATCCACGCAGTCCCTATGCCGTGGCGAAGCTGTATGCGTACTGGATCACGGTGAACTACCGCGAGGCTTATGGACTGTACGCGTGCAACGGCATTCTTTTCAATCACGAATCGCCGGTACGCGGCGAGACCTTCGTAACACGCAAGATTACGCGTGCAATCTCGCGTATCGCCGCCGGTTTGCAGGAGGAACTCTATCTCGGCAACCTCTCGGCGCTGCGCGACTGGGGACATGCCCGTGACTATGTGGAAATGCAATGGATGATGCTGCAGCAGGAAGAGCCCGAGGACTTCGTGATCGCAACGGGTATCCAGTACAGCGTGCGCGAGTTCGTGCAGCAGGCGGCGGCCGAACTCGGTATCGTCGTGCGCTTCGAAGGTGAAGGGGTCGACGAGCTCGGTATCGTCGACCGCCTGACGAGCCGCGAAACGAAGCTCAGGCCGGGCCAGATCATCGTGCGCGTGGACCCGCGCTATTTTCGCCCGACGGAGGTGGAGACCTTGCTGGGCGACCCGTCGAAGGCGCATATGAAGCTCGGCTGGAAGCCGAAGACATCGTTCGCGACACTGGTGCAGGAGATGGTGCGCGCCGACTATCAGATCGCGCGCCGCGACGCCCTGGTCACGCTTGCCGGATTCAAGGCGCTCGAACATCATGAATGACGCCACCATCGACGAGGACGCACGCATCTTTGTCGCGGGACATCGGGGCATGGTAGGTTCGGCGCTCGTGCGCCGGCTGGAAGCCGATGGATACCGCAACATCGTGACGCGCACCAGGGAGCAGCTCGACCTGATGGATCAGTGGGGCGTCAATATCTTCTTCGAGGAAGAAGGTATCGACGTGGTTTTCCTCGCTGCGGCGCGCGTGGGCGGCATTCTTGCGAACGCAACGATGCCGGCCTCGTTCATCTACGAAAACCTCGCGATCGAGATGAACGTCATTCATGCCGCATACCGCTGGAACGTATCGAAGCTGATGTTTTTCGGGTCGTCCTGCATCTATCCGAGGAACTGCCCGCAGCCGATCAAGGAAGACTACTTGCTGACGTCCGCACTCGAGGCGACGAACGAGCCCTATGCGATTGCGAAGATTGCCGGCCTGAAGTTATGCGAGGCATATAACCGGCAATATGGCACGCGCTTTGTCTCGTTGATGCCGACCAATCTCTACGGCCCGAACGACAACTACGATCTCAAGACGAGCCATGTGCTGCCTGCGTTGATTCGCAAGGCGCACGAGGCCAGGTTGCGTGGCGACGAGTTCCTGTCCGTCTGGGGTTCGGGTGCGCCGCGGCGCGAGTTCCTGCACGTCGACGACCTTGCGACGGCCGCCGTGTTTCTCATGAACCACGATATCGATGAAGGCGTGTTCAACGTCGGCGCCGGTGCGGACGTGACGATCCACGAACTGGCGCAAACGGTATGCCGAGTCGTCGGCTTCGAAGGCGGATTGGAGTTCGACAGGAGCAAGCCGGATGGCACGCCAAGAAAATTGCTCGACTCATCGAGGCTTGCGGAAATGGGCTGGCGAGCCTCCATTCCGATCGAGGACGGCATACGGTCGGTGTACGACGATTTCGTGGCGCACTGAGTGTCGCGCGTGATCGCGTTCGAACGGATTGTTTCCGCGGACGTCTTCCGATTCAACGTCAGGAGTGCATGAATGAACGGTGCAACGGATTCGGAAGAGCTGGCAAGCGATATGGATGGAGGAGGCTTCCCCGAGCATGCATCCGAGGCGTGTCGCCGGCTGGTCCCGGTCATCCTCGCTGGCGGGTCCGGCACGCGGCTATGGCCGGTCTCACGCGGGCAGTTTCCTAAGCAGTTGATTGGCGTAGTCGCGCACGACTCGCTGCTTCAGGCGACGGTTACGCGCATGAAGGATTTCACGGGCGACTTCGATGTCGATGCACGGCCGATCATCGTGTGCGGCGAAGAACATCGCTTCACGACCGCGGAGCAGGCGCGCGCAAGCGGTGTCGAAGCGAACATCATCGTCGAGCCGGCCAGACGCGACACCGCGCCCGCCCTCACGCTTGCCGCGCTCGAGGCGGTGAAGGACGGGCAGGATGCGATCATGGTCGCGATGCCCGCTGATCATTCGATCCCGGATATTCCCGCGCTTCATCAAGCGATATCTCTGGCTGCCGGATACGCCCGGCGCGGGATGATTGCGACGCTCGGCATTCCGCCCACGCGCCCCGATACGGCCTTCGGTTATATCCGGATCGGAGACGCTTCGGATGACGGCTCACGTGTCATCGAACGCTTCGTCGAGAAACCCGCGGCCGAGCTTGCCGCGCAGTACGTCGCCTCAGGCAATTACTGGTGGAACAGCGGCATCTTCATCGTGCGTGCAAGCGTGTGGCTGAAGACGGTCGCTCGCCTGAACGGCGAGATGCACAGGGGGTGCGTCGCCGCGCTGAAGGGCGCGAAGATCGACGGGCAGTTCATCCGACCCAGCCCATCTGTTTTCGACCGTGTCCCGTCCGACTCCATCGACTATGCCGTGATGGAGCACATGGGCGTGGAAAGCGCACCGTGTGCCGGTGTCGTCATTCCACTTGTCGCTGGCTGGTCGGATCTCGGTTCGTGGGACGCAGTCTGGGAAGCCATGCAAAAGGACCCGTCAGGCAACGTGGCGAGCGGGCGCGTCATTTTCGAGGGCGCGACGTCGAGTTATGCGCGATCGGAAGGCGGCCGTCTCGTCGCATGCGTCGGCACGACGAATGTAATTGTGGTGGAGACGGACGACGCGGTGCTTGTCGCGGATCGCTCCCGGGCACAGGATGTCAAGGGACTCGTCGCGCGTATTCACGCGCAGCGCGCGCCCGAGGCCGAGACGCATCGCAAGGTACGTCGGCCGTGGGGATTCTATGATTCGATCGAACATGGCGAGCGGTTTCAGGTGAAGCGTATCGTCGTGTCGCCCGGCGCAAGCCTGTCATTGCAAATGCATCATCATCGCGCGGAGCATTGGGTCGTCGTATCTGGCACGGCGCTCGTGACCCGTGGCGAAGAGCAGTTCCTGCTGTCGGAAAACGAGTCGGCCTACATTCCGCTGGGCGTGAAGCACCGCCTGCAGAATCCCGGCAAGGTACAGCTTGAAATCATCGAAGTTCAATCCGGCAGCTATCTGGGCGAGGACGATATCGTCCGTTTCGAGGACACCTACGGTCGGAGCTGACTGTTTCATCGGCTGATCCGAAAGCAGGACATTTTCGCCTGGAGAATGAAATGCGCTATCTAGAGGGTTTGCTGGCCCGGCTCTTCGACGTGAGCATGGTGATTTGCGGTGCGGCCATAGCATCGAAAGTCAGATTCGACTACATCGCGGCGCACGACTACTCCGCTGCGTTCGTCGCGCTTTCGGCTGCGTTCGCGCTGACGCTTTTCCCGGGCTTTGGCGTGTACGAATCGTGGCGCGGGCGCGGCAAGATCATGCTCGCGAGCCAGGTGGCGCTTGCGTGGCTCGTCGTGCAAGGATGCGCACTGGTGCTGATTTTTTCGGTCCATCGCATCGATCACGTATCGCGGTTATGGTTCGCATACTGGACGGCCTCATCTGGCGGCCTCATGATCGCGGGGCGCATCGTCACCCATGCCGTCCTCGCGCGGATGCGCCACGCCGGCACGAATCTTCATCAGGTGGCAATCGTCGGTTGTGGCGCGCACTGCGAGTCGCTCGTCGCGAGGATCGAGCGAGAAAGCCACGCGGGATTTCGTGCGAGCGCCGTTTTCAACGCTTCGGCCGGGACACCGCTCAGTGTTCGCGCATCCGTCTTCGAAGATTTCGATGCGTTCGTGAATGCGGTCCGCGAGCAGAACGTGCATGAGGTGTGGCTTGCGTTACCGCTTTCGCACGAAGGCACGATCTTGCGCTTCGTGAATGAATTTCGCGATGACCTCGTCAACGTGCGATTCATTCCCGACGTGCGCAGCCTGGCGCTGTTCGAGAGCAACGTGACCGATCTGCTCGGCGAGCCTGCGATCAACCTCGTCGCCTCGCCGCTATCCGCCAGCGCGCGCCTGCACAAGGAGATTTTCGATCGCCTGTTCGCCCTTGCGGCGATCATCGGGGTATCGCCCCTTCTCATCGGCATCGCTATTGCGGTAAAGCTCTCGTCGCGCGGGCCGGTGCTTTTCAGGCAGCGGCGCAAAGGGGCGGACGGGCGCGTGTTCACCATCTACAAGTTCCGGTCGATGTGCCTGCATAGCGAGGAGGCCGGCGTTCTGCATCAAGCGAGGCGCGACGATCCACGCGTGACGAAGGTGGGCGCGTTTCTGCGGCGTACGAGTCTCGATGAACTGCCTCAGTTCTTCAACGTCCTGCGTGGTGAGATGTCGGTTGTCGGTCCGCGTCCGCACGCGATCGAACATGACGACATCTATCAGAAGGTCGTGTCGGGGTATATCCATCGCTACCGTGTCAAACCGGGGATCACCGGCTGGGCCCAAATCAACGGTTTCCGTGGAGAAACGGACCGGATAGAGAAGATGGAGGGACGCGTCGCCTACGATCTCTATTACCTCGGGAACTGGTCCTTCGCCCTGGATATGCAGATCATCGCGGCGACCATATTCAAGGGATTCCGCCATAGCAATGCGTATTGAACCGGTCACAAACCTTATCATCGTATCGACGTTCTGATTGCCGCCGGACGAGCATTCAACTCCCAGCTCGTTCGACTATCTCCTCCGACAAATCCGGCCACATCGAGCCCGCACATCTCCTGCACGAGCGTGCGCGCCACGAGCCATTTCGGTCCCCCTGCCAGGCCCATGAATCCGATGCCCGAAAAAGAGGGCGTCTGCGAATTTTGCGCATTGCTGGCACGATTCCCGTCACGCTGCTAGATTACCGTGCAACAGAATCGTTGATCGAGAGACTACGATGACTGACAAACACGCTTCCCCGCGTTCGCCCCTTCCCGCGCTGATCCTCATCGCGGCCATCGTCGTCGTGCTGGTTGCGGCCTTCGCCTACACGGCGGGCTGGCTCACGCCGCAACGCCTCACGCCGGCGAAGATCGTCGGCAGCCTGGCGCCGCCCGGCGGCGCGGTGCCGGGGTTCAGGCGCAACCATGCGAAGGGCATTTGCTTCAGCGGCGATTTCGAATCGAACGGCTCGGGCGCGGCGCTCTCCAAAGCCAAAATGTTCATGCCCGGCACGTACCCCGTCACGGGCCGCTTCAACCTCGCGACGCCAGACCCGAAAGCATCCGACGCCATGGCGCGTGTGCGCGGCCTGAGCCTGCGCGTCGTGATGCCCGACGCAAGCGAATGGCGCTCCGCGATGATCGATGCCCCGTTCTTCCCTGTCGCGACCCCGCAGGCCTTTTACGACCTGCAACGCGCGCTCGCGAACAAGAAAGATCCCGAGTCGATGCAGAAATTCGCCGCCGCGCATCCCGAGATCGGCGCGTTCGGCGCGTGGGCGGGCAGCGCGCCGTGGACGGCCTCGTATGCGGACGAGCGCTACAACAGCCTGAATAGCTTCATTTTCACTAATGCGGAAGGACAGGATCAGACGGTGCGCTGGTCCTTCATTCCGGCCGCGAAGCCGGAGAACCTGACTCCGGACGAACTGAAGCAGAAAGGCGCGAATTTCCTCGATGCCGAGATCACGCAGCGTGTGCAAGGCGCACCGCAACGCTGGGCGATGGTCGTCACCGTCGCGAATCCCGGCGACCCGACAGCCGACCCGAGCAAGGCCTGGCCTGAAGACCGGCACACGGTGGAAGTGGGTACGCTCGTCGTCAAGACCATCGAACCCGAGCCCGACGGTCCGTGTCGCGATCTCAACTTCGACCCGACCGTGCTGCCCTCCGGCATGCGCGTGTCCGACGATCCGTTCCCCGCCGCGCGCTCGGCGGCGTACTCAGTATCGTTCAATCGACGCACCGCCGAGGACAAGGACTACCCGCACACGCCCGCGCAAGGAGCCACGCAATGAACGCGATCACCGGGCGGTTCTCGCCGCTGCAACGCGCCCTGCACTGGATCATGGCGATATGCATTCTTGCGATGCTGTTCATCGGCGTGGGCATGGTGTCGACGGTGAGGCCGGATTATCTGACGCTCGTGTCCATCCACAAGCCGCTCGGCGTCGCCATACTCGTGCTTGCGCTGATTCGTCTCGTGGTCAGAATTACCCGCGGCGCGCCGCCGCTGCCCGCAGACATGCCCGCGCCGATGAAGCTCGCCGCGTATCTGTCGCATCTTGCGTTCTATGCGCTGATGATCGCGTTACCGCTCTTGGGCTACGGGATGCTGTCGGCGGCGGACTATCCTGTAGTGATATGCGGCTGGCGCTTGCCATCGCTTCTGCCTCATAGCAATTCATTGCACACGCTGCTCTGGAACGCGCATCGCTTTCTCGCGTTGTGCTTTTTCGCGTTGATCGTCGTGCATCTCGCGGCGGCGCTGTTTCATGCGCTCGTGCGGCGCGACGGCGTGTTCCATGCGATGGCGCCGTGGAAGTAGGCGATGCAGACTCAGGGGCGCCGCTGCTGCACGACCTGAGCCAGCGCCCGCACACCCGGCTCGATCAACTCGGCGCGTATCGCTGAAAAGCCCATGCGGAAGCATCGCTGACCATCGGCGGGATCGGCGAAGAACACGTTGCCCGGTTCGATCAGCACGCCGAGCGCTTGCGCGTCCTTGGCGAGGCGCGTCGCATCGAGCCACGGCGGACCTTCGACCCAGCACGACGCGCCGCCCGTCACCTTCGACGCACGCAACTCCGGCAGATGCGCAGCAAGCGCCTCCATCAATACTTCAGCGCGTTCCTTGTACACGCGCCCGAGCTTGCGCAAGAGCGTGTCGTGATGCCCGAGTGCGAGAAAGGTGGCAATGGCCCGCTGAATGTACGCGGCCGGATGCCGGATCATCAATCGGCGCAGCGCGCGCAGTTCGCGTATCAAAGTGCGCGGCGCGACGATATACCCGAGCCGCAAACCCGGCGCGAATGTCTTCGACAGCGAGCCGATATACACGACGCGCTCCGCCGTATCGAGACTCTTCAACGCCGGATGCGGCGTGCCCGAAAACGTGTTTTCGCTTTCGTAGTCATCTTCGATGACGATGAAATCATGCTTCACCGACAGATCCAGCAGTCTGCGCCTCCGCTCGATCGGCATCGTCGCGGTCGTAGGGCATTGATGGCTCGGCGTGACGTACACATAGTCGCACTGGGCGATCACGTCTTCATCGTCGATGACAGCGCCGTCCTCATCGACTTCGAGCGGCATGATCTGCGCGTTGTGATGCTGGAAAATGTTGCGCGCATCCGGATAGCCGGGATTCTCCATGCCGACTTTCGTTTGCGTCCCGCAGAGCAGATCGCCCATCAGATACAGCGCCTGCTGACAGCCGTTCGTGACGACGATTTCGTCGGGCATCGCGAACACGCCGCGGCGCGGCAGCACGCGCGTGCGAATCTGCTCGACGAGCGTTTCGTCGTCGCGTTCGATCAGATCGGGCGCCCAGTTGCGGATTTCCATCACCGACAGGCCGTGCATGCAGCTTTCGCGCCAGTCGCTCGTGGGGAACAACTCGGTATCGAATTGCCCGTAAATAAAGGGATATTTGTAGCTCTGCCAGTTCGACGGCTTGACGATATTGCGCTGATGCGAGGGCGCATGTCTGATGCGGGCGCTCCAGTCGGGATGACCTTGCTGCGTCTCGATGCTCGGCGCGTCTGTGACGCCCGTCGCGGTGAAGCCGCGCTGCAATTCTTCCGTCGCCGGATTCACGAAGTGGCCGCTGCGCTCGCGCGACACGAGATAGCCTTCCTCGACGAGCTGCTGATACGCGAGCACGACGGTATTGCGCGACACATTGAGCTGATCGGCGAGTTCGCGGCTCGAAGGCAAGGCGGAATCGGGCGCGATATGACCGCTCAGGATCGCATTGACGATCATCTGGCGGATCTGGTTCTGCAAGCTCATCCCCGAGACCCGCGAGTGCTGGAAGAGCTGCGCCCAAAGCGTAGCGGTTGGGCGGGTGGGCATGCACGTCTCCTGCGAAATGTTCTGGTGATGTTCAGATATTACGTGCGGCTTGCACGGCTTGCCAGTGGGATAAAAATTCGCCGCGCGGGGAATGCGGCGCGGCGGCTGTCCACGTCCACCCGGGGACGATCAACTCACGGAAAACGCCATCTGCCGCCGTTGCCGCAACCCGACCCACGCTGCCGACAGCGCGCTGATGACGCCCGCCGCGAGGCAATACGTCGCGATCATCCACGGCTCGCCGCCATTGCGCTGCAAGAGCCATGTCGCGACGATCGGGCTGATGCCGCTCGCGAAGATGCCCGAAAACTGATACACGAACGAGATGCCCGAGTAGCGCACTTTGGCGTCGAAGAGCTCGGAGAAGAGCGCGGCTTCAGGACCATAGATCGATGCATACACCACGCCCAGCGGAATTACGACCGCGAGCCACGCGAGCATCGTATTGCCGCCGCTGTTCTTCATGAGCCAGAAGCCGAAGAATGCGGAAAGTCCCGTCGCGAGCGATCCCCAGAAGTAGATGCGCGCACGTCCGATGCGATCCGACAGGCGCCCGAAGAACGGAATCGTGAAGATCATCACGAAGGCGGCGACCATCACGCCGAAGAGCGCATCGGTGCGTTGCAGATGCAGCGTGCCCGTGAGATACGAAATCGAGAACACGCCGAATACATTGAAGAACACGCCGTCGATGAAACGCGCACCCATGCCCGCGATCGTGTTGCCGGGATACTTCGAGATCACGTCGACGATCGGCATGCGCGCTTCGCTGCCCGTCTTCTGGATACGCGCGAACTCGGGCGTTTCCATCACGTTCAGGCGGATATACATGCCGATGACCACGAGCGCGAACGACAGGAAGAACGCGACACGCCAGCCCCACGCGAGGAACTGCGCATCGGTCAGCGTGAGCGAGAGGCCCGCGACCACACCCGACGACAGACACAACCCCAGCGCCAGCCCGATTTGCGGAATGCTCGCGTAAAAGCCACGCTTGTTTTCGGGCGCGTATTCGAAGGCCATCAGCACCGCGCCCCCCCATTCGCCGCCGAGACCGATGCCTTGCAGCACGCGCAGAAACAACAACAGCGATGGCGCCCAGATGCCGATCTGCGCATACGTCGGCACCATGCCGATCAACACCGTCGCGACACCCATGATCGTCAGCGTCATCACGAGCATGCTTTTTCTGCCGACGCGATCGCCGAAGTGGCCGAAGATCACACCGCCCAAAGGCCGGCTCAGAAAGCCGACGGCGAAGGTGCCGTAGGCGAGCATCGTCGAGATGAGCGGATCGCCGCTCGGAAAATACAGCTTGTTGAAGACGATGCCGGCGACCACGCCGTATAGAAAGAAGTCGTACCACTCGATCGTCGCGCCTATCAGACTGGCGACGACGACTTTTCTCATCTGCTTGCCATCGGTTCGGGGCAGTGCGTTCATGGTTGTCTCCGTGATGGGTGTGAGACTTGTGCTCAGTCTCTTTGGCCTGCGTGGGCCATGGGCTTTTTCACAACGGCTTCGGGTACGTCTTGCACGCGCGTGACGTGCTGATAGCGCTGATCTTCGAGAATCATGTCGGCGGCCTTCTCCGCGATCATGATGACGGGCGCGTTCGTGTTGCCCGATACCAGCTCCGGCATGATCGACGCATCGACCACGCGCAGGCGTCCGATGCCGCGCAGCTTCAGGCGTTCGTCGACGACCGCGAGCGCGTCGCTGCCCATCTTGCAGGTGCCCGCCGGGTGATAGATCGACTGACTGAACTTGCGCGCAACCTCGAGCAGATCGGCATCGGACTGGTACTGCGAGCTCGGAATGAACTCCGACACGATATGCTTCGCAAGCGAGGGCGCGGCGGCGATGCGGCGCGCCACCTTGATGCCGCCGATCACCACGGGATGATCGCGTTCGTCGGAGAGATAGTTCGCGTGAATCGCCGGATACTGCAGCGGATCGTTCGAGCGGATTTCGACGCTGCCACGGCTATGCGGCCGCAACTGGCACACGGACGACGTGAAGGCCGAGAACGGATGCGCGCCCTGACCGGGCTTGTCGGCGGAAAGCGGTTGCATGTGGAACTGGATGTCGGGACGCGCGACATCCGGCGATGAGCGCGTAAAGATCGCGACCTGACTTGCCGCGAGCGTGAGCGGCCCGGTGCGCGAGATCGCGTATTGCAGGCCGATCAGCGCCTTCTTCAGCGGATTGTTGACCTCGTCGTTGAGCGTGCGCTCGCGCGTCTTGAAGACGAGCCGCACTTGCAGATGATCCTGAAGATTCCGGCCGACCCCGGGCAATTCATGCCTGATTTGCACGCCGGCGTTGTTCAGCACGTTCGCGGGCCCGATACCCGAGTTCTGCAGAATCTGCGGCGAGCCGATCGCTCCGGCCGCAAGAATGACTTCGACGCGGGCGCGAACCGTCTTCACGACACCTTCATGCAGGTACTCGATGCCGGTCGCTTCCTTGCCGCTGAACAACACCTTGCGCGTCTGCGCGCGCGTCTGCACGATGAGATTGCGGCGGTCGCGCACCGGCTTGAGAAAGCCTTTCGCGGTGCTGCAGCGAAGACCCTTATAGGCCGTCTGCTGAAAATAGCCGACGCCTTCCTGGGTCGCGCCGTTGTAGTCCTCGTTGAACGGAATGCCGATTTCCTGCGCCGCCGCGATGAAATGATCGGCGATCGGGCGGCGCAAACGCAGGTCCGATACCTTCAACGGCCCGCCTGCGCCGTGATACTCGCTCGCGCCGTGCTCCTGATCTTCCGACTTCCTGAAGTAGGGCAGCACGTCCCTGAAACTCCATCCCGCGTTGCCGAGTTCGGCCCAGCGATCGTAGTCCTCGCGCTGGCCGCGCACGTAGAGCAGCCCGTTGAGCGAACTGGAGCCGCCGAGCACCTTGCCGCGCGGCCAGTCGATGCTGCGTCCGGCGACGGCATCGTCCGGTTCCGTGCGATAGCACCAGTCGAGCTCGGGATCGTGCATCGTCTTGAAGTAGCCAACGGGGATATGAATCCACGGACTCGTGTCCGGGCCGCCCGCTTCGAGCAGCAGCACCGTGTTGGAGGGATCGGCGCTCAGACGGTTGGCGAGCACGCAACCTGCCGAGCCCGCACCGACGATGACGTAATCGACTTCCTGCTGCATGACACCTGTCTCCTGAAGTCTTCTTTTGGAACGAATCGTTTCGTTTGCGTTTCGTTCAATGTGGAAGAAGCGGGCAAGGAAGCCAAGAGAAAAGCGCGGAAGCTCGCGAAAGTGAAACGGAAAATGCGAAATCCGATTCAGAAATACGAGGGGGATTCGGGTTGTCCCTTAGATTATTTCGTCATCCGAATCATATGCGAAACGGCGCGTCAGAAGGTCGCCGTGAGGTCGGCGGCGGCTTCCTGCAGACGCGGCACGAAGGTCAGCGCGCGCGATAACGTCATGCGCGACACCGGCCCATGCACCGCGATGGCCGCGATGCATTTGCCGCGAGAGTCGAATACCGGCACGGCGACACAGGCGATGCCCAGCACGAACTCCTCGTTGTCGACGGCGATGCCCTTGTGCGCGATGCGATCCAGTTCCGCTTCGAGCAGGTTCGGATCGTCGAGGGTATTGGGCGTGAAGCGTTCGAGCCGCATCGCGCGGATGAGCGCGGCGCGTTCGTCGCGCGGCATCATCGAAAGCAGCAGCTTGCCGCTCGCGCTGCAATGCGCGGGCACGTGCGAACCGGGCTTGAGTTCGAGCCGCAGCGCCCACGTCGATTCGCAGCGGTCGAGATAGAGCACCTGCGTGTCGTGCAGCGTGCTCAGGTTGCAGGTCTCGCCGAGGTCGGCGACGAGACGCTCCAGAATCGCGTGGCGCTGACGTCGTGCGCCGCTGTGCATCATCACGTCGACGCCGAGCCGTTCGAGGCGCGGGCCGATCACGTAGGCGTTCTTCTGCCCCGGTTCACGCGCGACGAAGCCGCCCGCTTCGAGTGATTGCAGCATGCGATGCAGCGAGGCTTTCGGTTGCTCGATGATGTTCGCGAGTTCCGCGAGCGACAGCGCGCCTTTTGCCGCGACGAGATGTTCGAGCACGCTGAAGGCGCGCAGCGTGGGGGTTTCAGCGCGCGCGGCGTTGTCGACGAGCGGCGCGTTTTCCGCCGATTCAGACTGAACGAATGCTTCGGTGTCGGCTCGCGTATCCATGATGCGCACTCACGCCGTGTGATGCCGTGCCGCCTGCGCCTGCACGCAGGTCACGGCGATCACGTGATAGATATCGTCGGCGCTGCAGCCGCGCGAGAGGTCGTTGGCCGGCTTCGCGAGCCCTTGCAGCAGGGGCCCGATGGCCTTCGCGCCGCCAATGCGCTCCGCGAGCTTGTAGCCGATATTGCCGGCTTCGAGACTCGGGAAGATCAACGTGTTCGCGTGGCCGTCGATCTGTGAGTGATGCACCTTGCGCATCGCGATCTCCGCGACGATCGCGGCGTCGAGTTGCACGTCGCCGTCGATGGCGAGGCCGGGACGCGCTTCCTTCACGCGCCGCGTCGCATCGATCACTTTATCGACGGCTGCGTGGTGCGCGCTGCCGCTCGTCGAGAACGACAGCATCGCGACGCGCGCATCTTCCATCAAGAGGCTGCGCGCGCTGTCGGCGGCGGCCATCGCGATTTCCGCGAGTTGCTCGGCGTTCGGCTCGACGACGAGCGCGCAATCGGAGAAGATGAGGCCGCCTTTCATCGTATGAAAAGGCTCGCACAGCATCATCAGGAAGAAACTGGAAACCAGCTTGAACGACGGTCGTACGCCAATGATCTGGATCGCGTTGCGCACGACATCCGCCGTCGTGTTGACCGCGCCGGACACGGAGCCGTCCGCCTCGCCCGTGCGCACCATCAGGTTCGCAAAGCACAAAGGATCGAGCACGGCGGCGCGGGCCTGATCGGGCGTCATGCCTTTTTTCTCGCGCAGAGCGAAAAGCTCTTCCGCGAAGCGTTCGGTATGGGGTGAATGAGAAGGATCGATCACGTCGATGCCTTCGAGATCGATGCCCGCGCTGTCCGCGATCTGATAAGCACGCGCTCGCGCGCCCACGAGCACGATGCGCGCGATGCCTTCCTCGTGCGCGCGTCGCGCTGCCTGAAGCACGCGCGTGTCTTCGGCTTCGGAGAGGACGATGCGCATCGGCAGGTCGCGTGCCTGATCGATGATGCGATGCATGGCTTTCATGGCGGGCCTGTTGTGACGTGAAGAAAACGCCGCTCCGGACTCGGAGCGGCGTGGCGATGGACTTACACGTAGTCCTTGTACTTGTCGAGCATGCGCACCGGCTTCGCGAGCGCATCGCGGCGGAACGGGTCGCCGAGTTCACGCGTGCACATGATCTCGATGATGGTCGTCTTGCCGTGATTCATCTGCAGATCGATGGCCTTCTTCAGCGCCGGGCCGACATCCTCCAGCTTGTCAACGACGATACCTTCCGCGCCCATAGCCTTCGCGATCTCGGCGAAGCTCTGGTTGTCGAGTTCGCCCGCGACGAAGCGGCGGTTATAGAAGTCCACCTGATTCTTCTTCTCCGCGCCCCACTGACGGTTATGAAACACCACGGCCGTCACCGGAATGTTATGGCGCACGCAGGTCATGGTTTCCATCAGGCTCATGCCCCAGGCGCCGTCGCCCGCATACGAGACGGCCGGACGATGCGGCGCCGCGACCTTCGCGCCGATGATCGTCGGGAATGCATAGCCGCAGTTGCCCCAGCTCATTGCCGCAAAGAAGCTGCGCGGCTTGTTGAAGCGCAGATAGCTGTTGGCGACCGAATTGATATTGCCGATATCGGTCGACACCATCACGTCTTCCGGCATCGCCTTTTCGAGTTCGCGCAACACCTGACGCGGATGCAGATACTGGCCGCCGCTGAACGGCTTCTCGTTCTTCTGCTCTTCGATCATGTCGAGGCTGTACGGATCGCGCTCGTGGGTCCAGTCGTCGAGTTCCTTTTCCCACGCGGCCTTTTCGCCAGCAATGGTCTTTGCGCGCGCTTCCTTCGTGGCATCGCAGTCGAGCTTGCGATCCGCGAGACGCTGCGTGAGCGCGACGGCGGTCGCCTTCGCATCGCCGCAAATACCGACGGAGATCTTCTTCACGAGGCCGAGCATCTTGTGATCCGCGTCGATCTGGATGACCTTGGCTTCCTTCGGCCAGTAGTCGAGGCCGTGCTGCGGCAGCGTGCCGAACGGTCCGAGGCGCGAGCCGAGCGCGATCACGACATCGGCCTGGCTCAGGAGCTTCATCGCGGCCTTCGAACCCTGATAGCCGAGCGGACCGCACCACAGCGGATGATTCGCCGGGAACGAGTCGTTATGCAGATAGCTGTTGACCACCGGTGCGCCAAGACGCTCGGCGAGCGCCTTGCACTCTTCGATGGCATCGGCCATCACCACGCCGCCGCCCGAGATGATGACCGGGAATTTCGCTTCGGCGAGCAGGTCGGCCGCTTCGTTCAGGCTCTGGTCGCCGCCGGGGCCGCGATCGAGACGTTGCGGCTTCGGGATTTCGACCTTGACCTGGCCGTAGAAGTAGTCGCGCGGAATGTTGAGCTGCGTCGGGCCCATTTCCGACATTGCGCGATCGAAGCAGCGCGCGGTGAATTCGGCCATGCGCGCCGGGTGCGTGACGTGGCCTTGATACTTCGTGAATTCCTGGAACATCGGCAACTGCTTCGCTTCCTGGAAGCCGCCGAGGCCGATGCCCATCGTGCCCGCTTCCGGCGTGACGATCACGACCGGGCTGTGCGCCCAGTACGCCGCCGCGATCGCCGTCACGCAATTGCTGATGCCCGGGCCGTTCTGACCGATCACGACGCCGTGACGGCCCGACACGCGCGAGTAGCCGTCGGCCATGTGGCCGGCGCCTTGTTCATGCACGACGGGAATCAGGCGGATGCCGGCGGGCGCGAAGATGTCCATCGCGTCCATGAAGGCCGAACCCATGATGCCGAACATCTCGGTCACGCCATTGGCGGCGAGCGTTTCGACGAATGCTTCGGACGGGGTCATCGCCTGCGGACCGGCGGGCGCCGCGCTGGCTGCGAGAGTGGTCTGGGAAGGACGGGCTTGGTCGTGCTCGCTCATGAGTGTCTCCGGGTGAAATAAAGCGGAACGTTTGGTTCCGAAATATGTATCGTGAAGACATCGTAGGACGAGCCGATTTCGGCGTCAACCTGTTTTTCAAATAAATGGAATGTTTTGTCTCTAAAAAATTCTGAATTTTTTGAGCGTGGTCGTCGCGAAGCGCCGCCGGGGCCCGTGCGGCGGGCGTCTCGGCGGAAGAGAGGCTAGCCCGCTGCGGGACGATGGCGCGCCATGAGCGTCAGTCCATCGGAGGTATCGATGAGCGTTGCGAGTTTCAGGGCGGTCTCGCGCAACTGGGGAACCGCCTGGAGGAGGTCATTGAGATTGGCGCGCGCGGTCGGGGCGTGCGCGGCAAGGCACGCGAGCACGCGCCCGGTCGCGGCATCGGTGATCGGCACCGCGACCGCCACCATTCCCAGCACGAACTCCTCGTTATCGATGCCGATGCCGCGCGCGGCGAGCCGGTCGAGTTCGGCTTCGAGCAATGCCCGATCGGTCAGCGTGCGATGGGTCTTCTTCGTGAGCGTGAGGCGGCTGAGGATCTGGCGACGCTCGAAAAGCGGCATCTGGGAGAGAAACAGCTTGCCGCTCGCCGTGCAGTGCAGCGGCACCCGCATGCCGGCCTGCATGTGCAGGCGCAGTGGCTCGGCCGTCTCGACGCGCTCTATATAAAGGACCGTATCGCCATCGAGCGCGGTGAGATTGCAGCTTTCACCCATGACGTCGACGAGCGAGCGCAGGATCGAGCGGCAGGCGCGCGTGAAGGTGTTGTTGGCGAGCGTGGCGAGCGCGAGCTGGGCGGCGCGCGGCCCGAGCGCGATGCCGCGGTCGGTGCCGCGCGAGTCGGGCATGTGCGTGACATAGCCTTGTGCCTCGAGCGAATCGATCAGGCGCAGCAGTGTCGCCTTGGGAATGCGCACGCGCGCCGCGAGCTGCGACAGCGTGTAGGCGTGGCCGGCCGCAGCCAGTTGTTCGAGAACCGCAAGCGGACGAAGGGTCCGCGCTTCATCGCCGACATGCTCGGCGGGATCGGGATGGGTAATGTCGCGCATGAACCGGAAACGGAACAGGTAGTTTCAGATTACGGGTACTTTACGCGCTTCACCCGGCGATGCGCCACACTTTTCGGAACACTCGGTTGCGTTTTTATTTCGCCGTTCGTCGGACCTCAGAAGGTCTTGCCCAGTTCCGTCGCGGCTTCCTTGAGGCGCGGCACCATTTCCAGCGCGCGCGAAAGCGGCGTGCGCGACACCGGCGCGTGAACGGCGATCGCCGCGATGCATGTGCCGTTCGCATCGGCGATGGGCGCCGCCGCGCACACGATGCCCTGCACAAACTCCTCGTTGTCGATTGCGACGCCCTTCTTCGCGATGCGGTCGAGCTCCGCTTCGAGCATCTCCGTGTCGGTGATCGTGTTGGCGGTGTAGCGTTCGAGCTTCATCGCGCGCACGAGCGCATTGCGTTCGTCGCGCGGCTGCAGCGCGAGCAGCAGCTTGCCGCTCGCGCTGCACCACACGGGCACGTGCGAACCGGGCTTCAGATCGAGCCGCAGCGGCCAGGGCGCTTCCACACGGTCGAGATACAGCACTTCGTTCTCGTGCAGCATGGTGAGATTGCAGGTTTCGCCGAGATCGGAGACGAGCCGCGTGAGGATCGCGTGCCGCAGCCGCCGCGCGCCCGCATGCGTCATCACGTTCAGACCCAGTTGCGCGAGGCGTGGGCCGACGACATACGCGTTCCTGTCGCCGGGTTCGCGGATCACGAGCCCGCCCGCTTCGAGCGACGCCAGCATGCGGTGCAGCGACGGCTTCGGCATGCCGATGTCGTCGGCCATATCCGTCAGCGACACGGGGCTGCCCGCCTGAACCAGGTATTCCAGCAGCGCGAAGGCGCGCAGCGTGGGCGTGTCGGGCTTGTCCATCGGCATGATTCCATATGAATTCGTTCAACATTATTTTAAATGAGGTGCCGATCCGCGCCCCATAGGCCGTCTGGATAAAAATAAACGAAATGAATTGTTCCGGAAAAAGATAGTTGCTATGCTTGAGCCATCTGCAACGGGAGACGAAGCCTCATGATGCGCGACACATGGTTGGACGAGCCGGACCGGAAGGCGTCCGTGCGCACGCTTTTCGGCATCGATACGGATCTGCATGTGCCCGCGTTCAGCACCCGCGATCCGCACGTTCCGGAAATCGACGAAGCGTATCGCTTCAATCCCGAGGTCACGCTGGCCATTCTCGCGGGCTTCGCGTTCAACCGGCGCGTGATGGTGCAGGGCCTGCACGGCACCGGAAAATCGACGCATATCGAGCAGGTGGCGGCGCGCCTGAACTGGCCGTGCATGCGCGTTAATCTGGATGGCCACGTGAGCCGGCTCGATCTCGTCGGCAAGGATGCGATCGTCGTGCGCGATGACGTGCAGGTCACCGAGTTTCAGGAAGGCATCGTGCCGTGGGCGCTGCAACGGCCGGTCGCGCTCGTGTTCGACGAATACGACGCCGGCCGCCCCGACGTGATGTTCGTGATCCAGCGCATTCTGGAGCGCGACGGCAGTTTTACGCTGCTCGACCAGAATCGCGTGATTCAGCCGCATCGTTTTTTTCGCCTGTTCGCGACGACCAATACGATCGGCCTCGGCAATCTGAACGGCATGTATCACGGCACGCAGATGTTGAATCACGCGCAGATCGACCGCTGGAACGTGGTCGCGACGCTCAACTATCTGTCTCGCGAGGAAGAGGCGCGCATCGTGCTCGCACGCGTGCCGCAACTCGATGACGACGCGGGCCGGGCGCTCGTCGATTCGATGGTAAGCATGGCCGGACTCACGCGGCGCGGCTTCGCGGCGGGCGATCTGTCGACGTTGATGTCGCCGCGCACCGTGATCAACTGGGCCGAGAACTGCGAAGTGTTCGGCGACGCGAAGCTCGCGCTGCGTCTCACTTTCCTGAACAAGTGCGACGAAGCGGAACGGCCGATCGTCGCGGAATATTTTCAGCGCGCGTTCGGCGACGAACTGGATACGCCATCGCAGTGGCACGACGAGCCGGCGCGATGAACGACTCGCGTGAGCTCGCGCGACGCGATGCGCTGTGCGCGGCGGCCGTGCGCGCCTTGACCGGCGATGAAGCGTTGCACTATCGCGGCGGCAGGCTGTACCGCCATTTGCGCCCGGTGCCGTTGCATGCGCCGCATCTGCGCGATGAGCGCCGAGACGAAGAGGACTTCGACTCGGCACGCGGCGCGGCCGATGCCTCCGCGTTGCGCATCGCGTGCTCGGACGCTGTGCTGCATCGGGACATGACGCCCGATGAGCAGGTCGAGCGCATGGTCTTCGACATGCTGGAGCAACTGCGCTGCGAAACGAACGTGCCAGCCGGCATGGACGGCGTGAGACGCAACGTGCGTCATCGCTTCGATGCATGGTCACGCGCGTGCTACGAAACCGGCTTGCTCGACAGCGATATCGGTCTGCTGATATACACCGTGGCGCAGATGGCCGAATCGCGTCTGTCCGGCCGCGCCGTGCTCGAAGAGACCGAAGGACTCATCGAAGCGACGCGCGCGGCGCTCGCGCCATCGCTTGGCCATGCGCTTGCGGGCATGCGGCGGCATCGCGCGGATCAACGCGCCTTTGCGGTTCATGCGCTCGATATCGCGCGCATCATCGGCGCAATGGTGCGCGACGTGCGGCACGCGTTCGTCGAGACCAATGCTTCGTCCGACGATGAAAAGGAAGAGGCCGCGCGCACGATGCTCGGCGCGTGGTTCGACATCGACGATGAAGATGGCGACGTGGAACGGCTCGCGCTTGCCGCGAGTGGCGAGAGCAGCGCGCGCGAGGCGTCGGGCGAGGACTATCGCGTCTTCACCACGCGCTACGACAAGACCATTCATCCGGCGACGCTGATTCGCGCCGCGTTGCTGCGTGATTATCGCGAGCGTCTCGACGATCTGATCGCCGCGCGGCATATCAACGTGCCGCGTCTCGCGCGCATGTTGCAAGCGGCGATCACGGTGCCGCGTCGCGACGGCTGGTCGTTCGGCGAGGAAGACGGGCGCATCGACGGGCGCCGGCTCGCGCAAGTGGTGGCGTCGCCGGATGAGCGGCGCGTCTTCAGGCGCGAGCGCGAACGTCCGCACGCGGATTGCGCGGTGAGCTTTCTCATCGATTGCTCGGGCTCAATGAAGGTGAGCATCGAGCCGGTCGCGGTGACGATCGATGTGCTCGTGCGTGCGCTCGGCATGGCGGGTGTCACAACCGAAGTGCTCGGCTTCACGACGGGCGCATGGAACGGTGGCCGCGCGAAGCTCGACTGGCTCGCGAAGGGCCGGCCGAAGTATCCGGGGCGCTTGAACGAAGCGTGCAACATGATCTTCAAGGAAGGCGATGCCAGTTGGCGCGCGGCGCGCGGCGACATTGCGGCGCTGTTCAAGGCCGATCTGTTTCGCGAAGGCATCGACGGGGAAGCGGTGGACTGGGCGTGTTCGCGGCTCGTCGCGCGGGCCGAAACGCGGCGCATCGTCGTCGTGATCTCCGATGGCAGCCCGATGGACAGCGCTACCGCGCAGGCCAACGATCCGAACTATCTCGATCAGCATTTGCGCGAAGTCGTCGCGAAGCACGAGGCGGCGCGCAGGGTGGAAGTGCTCGGGCTTGGCGTCGGCCTCGATCTGAGCCCGTATTATCGGCATCACTTTGCGGTGGATCTGTCCGTGCCGCCGGATATGACGCTATTCGCGAAGCTCGCCGCATGGCTCGGCGCGCGACGCAGATACAGCACGTAGGGCGCGATCCATGTCGTCGGATTCGAAGAGACCGATAAAGACGATTCGCGTCTCTTCGACGTCTCGGCAAGGCGTGAGATGCCAACGCTTGCCGACGACGTGAAGCTCCGAACAGGTGCCATCCGAAAGCCGCACGAAGCCCTTGGCGCGCAGGAGCCGGTCGCTGAATGACGCGCATGCGGCTTTGAGCCGTCGCCGGTCGAAGCGCTTATCCGCATGAAAGGTAAAGCTGCGCAGGCTGGCGGGAAGATGACTCGACGGCGTGAATGCCTGCGGCGTGATGCGCTCGCGCAATGACGGTTCATCGCTGAAGAAAAGCGGATTGGGCACTGCGCCCCGATCGCCTTCGAACACGACGCGCGTATGCGCGATCGCCGTCAAACGCGCTCGCACCGCACGTATGTCACCGGCGGGAAGCAGGTCTGTCTTCGTCAAAACGATGGACGTCGCGCCTTCGATCTGCCGACGCGCGATATCGCCGACATAGGCATCGGCGAGCGTCTCGTCGATACGCTGCGCATCCACCGCGACCACGATGCCCTGAAGCCGAAATTCACGATCGAGCATGCCGACCTGCGCGATGCGCACCGGATCCGACACGCCGCTCGCTTCGATCACGAGCAGGTCGGGCCGCACTTCGCGTGCGCTGATGTCGATCAGCGTCTCCATCAGCTTGCCGCCGATCGAGCAGCACACGCAGCCGTTCTCCAACCCGATCACATCGTCGCTACGCTCGCGGATCAGCGCAGCGTCGATATTGACCGAACCGAAATCGTTGACGAGCACCGTGACGCGCCGGCCATCGGTGTTGGTCAGGAGCGCGTTGATCATCGTGGTCTTGCCCGCGCCGAGATAGCCGCCGATGACGGCGAGGGGAATCGGCGTCATCATGCAGGCGCCTGATGCACGCGGCCGCCGAGAATCGTGCCCCACACGCGTAGTTGGCCGAGGCGCTCCGCTGGAACGTCACCCGGATCTTCATCGAGCACGGCGAAATCCGCGAACTTGCCGACTTCGATGCTGCCGACGACCTCATCCATGCCGATTGTGAAGGCCGCGCCGAGCGTGATCGCGCGCAGCGCATCGGGCACGCTCAGGCGTTCCGTTTCCCCGAGCACTCGCCCCGATGCGGTCTGACGTTGCACCGCGCACCACGCGGTGAAAAGCGGATTGAGTTGCGTGATGGGCGCATCCGAATGCAGGCCAAACGTGATGCCGAGTTCGTTCGCCGTGCCCGCTGCGTTCATGCGGTTCGCGCGGTCGGCGCCCATCGTTTGCGTGTAGTGCGCGTCGCCCCAGTAGTAGATGTGATTGGAGAAGAAGTTCACGCACATGCCGAGGCGGGCGGCGCGTTCGAGTTGTCTTCTATCGGCCATCTGACAATGCTGTAGCGTATGCCGGTGATCCGATCGCGGATGCCGGCTCAGGATCGTTTCGATTGCATCCAGCACGAGTTCGGTGGCTTCGTCGCCGTTCGTGTGGATATGCAGTTGCAGACCCGCCAGATGGAAAGGCAGGAAGGTCTCGACGAACTGCTCCGGCGGAATCAGCCATAGACCATTGGGCCGTCCGTTCACGTATCCAGGCCAGCGCAGACGTGCGGTGAAGCCCTGGATCGAGCCATCGACGATGAATTTCACCGGCCCGAAGCGCAGCTTGTCCGAGTTGAGCCTCACGGCTTCCAGCACGCGATCAGGTCCGCCTTCGGGGTTACGTTGCGGTCCGAACGCGGGCACGAGACGAATCGGAAAGCGCGCATCGCGCGTGACTTCGACCAGATTGCGCATGCCCTTGTCGGACAGATCGTTGAGCAGGTCGGTGGCCGTCGTCACGCCGGCGAGTTGCGCGACCTTGCCGAAAGCGCGAATCGCGTCGGGGTTGTCGCTTGCAGAGAGCGACAGCTTCGCACCGATCACGCGATACACCGGGAACATCGCCGCGAACTCCTGCAATTCGCCGGTGAGCTGGCCGCTATCGTCTTTCACGATACCGTCGACGTCGGTGTCTTCGTCGATGCCGGCGACTTCGAGCATCGGCGAATTCACGTTCATCAGATGCACGCTCGCATGCAGGATCGCGATGGGGCGCGTCGCCGATACGCGATCGAGCTGCGTCGTCGTCAGACGCTCGCTGCCGAAGAAGATCGGATCGAAGCCCCATGCGAGCAGCGGCGCGCTGGCGTCATCGAGTTTGCGCTCGGCTTGCTGCAATCGCGCGATCACCGCATCGAGCGATTGCAGCCCGGGCCAGCGCGTGCCATCGGGTCCGCGACGCTCGTAATAGCCGACATAGACCGCGCTCCACATCGCGCCTTCCATCAGATGCGAATGACCTTCGACGAGGCCGGGCATCAGCACCTTGTCGGCGAAGGTTGTGTCCGGCTCGGCATCGGTCCATTGTCGGATGTCGTCGAGCGTGCCGACCGAGAGGATCTTGCCGTCGCGGATCGCCACATGCGTGGCGACCGGCTGACGCGGATTCATCGTCAGAATCCTGCGTGCGACGAGCACCTTCACTGCGTTGTTGTCGGTTTGATTCATGAGTCGTTCGAGTGGATCAGGTCAGCGTGAACATGCTTGCGGCCCGCGCTCGGATTGGCGAGAAACACGACGAGCAGATTCACGGCGAGACAGATGAGGCCGATATTGATTCCGGCGATATCGACATGGAACGCGTACAGGACGACCGCGAGCACCTGCCCCACGAGCAGTCCCGATGCGATCGCACGCGCACTCACGCGCAGACCGAGCACGATCGCGATGACGCCCGGGAAATACTGCGTGACGCCGTAGTACGTCATGTTGATGAGCGTGAGCATGAGGTTGGGCGTCGCGAGCGTCATGCCGATGGAAAGCACCAGATAGAGCCCGATCACCACTTTGGCGCTGGCCTTCTGACGTGTCTCCGGCATGTTCGGCAGCAGATTGCGCGTGACCACGGGGCCGATCGCGAGACAGATGCCCGCGAGCACGAGCAGGCCCGAGAGCGACGCGCCCGCCGCGACCAGACCCACCAGCCACGGCGGCAACAGATGCACGACCGCGGTGAAGAACGCCTCGTTGGGCGAGCCGAGCGGCACGTTCTGCGCGATCGCATAGTAGGACGCGACCACGAGGAACGGATACATCAGCATGTAGAGCGGCATCACCACTTGCGAGCGGCGGATGGTGTTTGCGCTCTTCGCGGTGAAGAAGTTCTGGATCGCGAAGGGCATCACGTAGAAGCCGAGCGACTGGAAGAGCATCGTGCTCATCGAGAAGGTGAGTTGATGCGCGCTCATCGCGTTCGATACATGCTGGCTCGCGGCCCTGAACACCGGCTCGACTCCTGCCTGCCACGCGACGGCGATGCCCGTGATGACGATCGCCGCGACCATCAGGATGTCCTTCAGAATGGCGATATATGCCGATGCCCGCACGCCGGCGATCGCGATGTAGGTGAACGCAAGCAGCGCGGAAATCATGATGAGAATCACCGGATTCAGGTTCCAGCCGAGACCCTTGAGCGCGGCGACGAGTCCGGTGAACTGCAACTGGCCCCACGGCAGCAGAAAGATCAGCGCCGAAATCGCGACGATCAATTCGAGCGCGCGGCTCCCGAAGTGTCCCTTGAAGAGGTCCGGTAGCGTGATCGCGTTGTAGCGCTTGCCCGCTTCCCAGATTTTCGGACCGACGAAATAGCCGATGGGATAGGCAAGCAGGATATAGCCGAGAAACCAGACGCCGTACGTCGGCCCCTTCGCGTAGATGCCGCCTGGAAAGCCGACCATCGTGCCGATGCTGTAGATCTCGCCCGCCGCGAGAAAGAACACCAGCCATGCGCCGAATTGACGCGATGCGACAAAGAAGTCGTGCACGCTTTGCGAGCCGCGCCCCTTGCCCGCGCGCAACGCGAGCCACAACGACAGCGCGATGAAGCCCAGAAATACCGTGGAAGCCATGCTCATATCTCCTTACGCGCCGCGCGCTTCGTGCTGTTCCGCATTTTTGTCGAACAACACCCAGCAGAGCTGGAGACACACCGAGGTCAGCACGAACCAGCCGAAAATCCACGCATAAATAAACGGCACGCCGAGCACGTAAAAGTCGTTCGAGGCAGCCCACGGCAACAGGCCGATGACGCCGACGAACGGCAAACCGATTCCGATCAGAAACTTGAGCATGGACCACTCCGTATGATCATTGGCCCGCGCGGGACATGCGTTACGCGAGAGAAAGAGGATTGGGTCCAGTATGACCAGACAAAAATGGCCGGCCGTAGTGCCAGAAGGGACCAATCGCTGGGGCCAGGGACGCGCCGCAACGGCTTCCTGACTGGCCGCGCCCTGGCACTAACGATGGTCCCGGCGTGGCTCTAAGCGGTGCGCGAAGTTCAGTGCAGTATGAGGGTACTTTCCAAGGAGTTATCGGTGGCTACTCTCGACTACGTTGCGCCGGCCTTTCGTGGCGCGTGCGCCCCATACGATCCGCTCTACGACCCGCTCGTCTCGCCCATCGGCCGTCAGGCGATGGACTATGCGCCCACCTACTGGGTCGCGACCGCCGGTGAGCCGCCCGAGGACGACGGCCCCTTGCCCGGCGACGCCGACGTCGACGTATTGATAGTCGGCGCGGGATTCACCGGCCTTTCCACCGCGCTCTTTCTGGCGCGGGAGCATGGCATCCGCGCGACCGTCGTCGATGCGAACCGCACCGCGTGGGGCTGCACGAGCCGCAACGGCGGGCAGGGGCAGAACGCGAGCGGCCGTCTTTATCGCTCGCAATGGATCGAGCGCTGGGGCAAGCAGACGGCGCTCAAGCTCGACGCGGAAATCCGCGAAGGTTTCGACACGTTCAAGCAACTGATCGGCGAATTCGCGTGCGATCCGCAGCCGGGCGGGCATCTGTATATCGCGCATCGTGCGCGCAAGATGGACTTCCTCACGAACGAATGCAAGGTGATGCGCGATGTCTTCGGCTACGACGCGCGCATGTTGAGCGCGAAGGAAGTCGCGCAAACATACGTGGACGATCGCGAAAATTGCGGTGCGCTGCACGAACCCGATGGCATCGGCGTACATCCGCTCAAGCTCGCGTTCGGTTATATGCGCATGGCGCGCTCGCTCGGCGTGAAGGTGCATACGAGCACGCCCGTGATCGACGTCGAGACGATCCGCGGCGTGCATCATGTGCGCACGCCGCGCGGCGTGATTCGCGCGAAGGCGGTGGCGTTCGCGACCGGCGGCTATACACGCAACGACATGCATCGCACGCTGTCCGCGAAGATCATGCCGATTCTTTCGAACTCGCTCGTCACGCGGCCGCTCACGCAGGAAGAGCTCGCATCGACCAACTTCCGCACGCACGAGGTCATCACCGATACGCGCACGCTGCGCTTTTACTATCGGCTGCTGCCGGACAACCGCGTGCAGATCGGCAGCCGCAGCGCGATCACGGGCGCGGATGCCGCGAACCCACGGCACATGGATGTGCTCATCGAAGGCCTGCATCGCAAGTTCCCCTCGCTGAAGGGCATTCGCATCGATTACTCGTGGTGGGGCTGGGTCGATGTGAGTCACGACATGATGCCGCGCGTCGCGCAGCCCGATCCGCAGCAGAGCATCTTCTACGCAGTGGGATATGGCGGCAACGGCGTGTCCTTCTCCGCGCATGCGGGGCGGCGCATGGCCGAGCGCGTCGCGGGCAAGTGGCAACACAGCCGCGACGATCTGCCGATCTACGACTCCGCGCTCGAATATCCGAACGTGATGGGCATGGTGCGATGGAAAGGTTTCGCACCGTTCCGTCGCGTCGGACAGCGATTTCTTTACCACAAGTATCTGGCGCAGGACGAGAAGCGCTGAAACCCGTTCAAACCTTTCGCAACGCACTGAAAATATCGACACATGAGCACTCAAACGAATCAGGATTACATCCGCTTGCTGGAGTCCTTCAACGATGCGTGGAATCGCCACGACATCGATGCCTTGATGAACTGCATGGCGGAAGAATGCGTCTTTCACGGCGTGGCCGGACCCGATGCGCTGGGCCGCACCTTCAGGGGCCGCGACGAAGTGCGCAAGGGCTTCGCGCTCGCGTGGGAAACTTTCCCCGACGCATCGTGGAAGGACGGTGAACACTTCGTGAGCGGCGAGCGCGGTGTATCGGAATCGACGTTTTGCGGCACGAAAGCGGACGGCTCGCGCGTCGAGGCCCGCATGGTGGATGTCTTCACCTTCAGCGAGGGCAGGATTGCCGTCAAGAACGCGTATCGCAAGGACCGCCCGGCACTCTGAAGAATGCAGGAGACCGTCATCGCATGACTGAATGAAATGACTCGACTCGCTGGCAATGAACCGGCGAGCGAGCCTTGAATCGATACAAGCAAAGCAGGAGACGACATGCAATCGAACACGGATCAAGGCGATCTCAAGTGTGGCCTCAAGCAGCGCCACATGACGATGATCGCGCTGGGCGGCGTCATAGGCGCCGGACTTTTCGTCGGTAGCGGTGTGGTGATCCAGCAGGCCGGACCCGCCGCGATTCTCTCGTTCCTCATCACAGGCGGTCTCGTGGTCCTCGTCATGCGCATGCTCGGCGAGATGGCCTGCGCGATGCCCACCGTCGGCTCGTTCTATGAATATGCGCGCCTCGCCTTCAGGACGCAGCGCGGGCCGGGCCGTCTCGCCGGCTTTCTGACAGGCTGGATGTACTGGTACTTCTGGGTCATCGTGATCGCGCTCGAAGCGGTCGCGGGCGCAAAGCTCGTGCAGTTCTGGATACCCGATGTGCCTGCGTGGATCATCAGTCTCGTGCTGCTCGTCGTGCTTACGCTGACCAACCTCATTTCAGTGGGCAGTTACGGCGAGTTCGAGTTCTGGTTCTCGTCGATCAAGGTCGGCGCGATCATCGTGTTCCTGTTCCTCGGCGGCCTGTATGTATGCGGTTTCTGGCCCGCATCGATGCACACGACCGACGTCGCCACGACCTTCCTCGGACACGGCGGGTTCATGCCCAAAGGCATCGGACCAGTGATGACGGGCGCGGTGGCCGCGACTGGTTTCTACTTCGGCGCGGAGATCGTCACGATCGCGGCGGCCGAAGCGAAGGAGCCCGCCAAGGCCGTCGCAAAGGCGACCAATTCGGTCATCACGCGCGTGCTGGTGTTCTATGTTGGGTCGGTGGCGCTCGTCGTCGCGCTGGTGCCGTGGAATTCGCATCAGATGGCAACGCCCTACGTGAGCGCGCTCGAAGTGATGGGCATGCCCGCCGCCGCCAACGTGATGAACGCGATCGTGCTCACCGCGGTGCTGTCCGCGCTCAATTCGGGCCTGTATGCGGCATCGCGCATGCTGTTCGCATTGACGCGTCACGGCGATGCGCCGCTCGGTCTCGCGAAGGTCAACAAGCGCGGCGTGCCGGTGCGCGCCATCCTGCTCGGCACGGTGTTCGGCTATGTGTCCGTGGTGATGTCCTACATCTCGCCGGATACGGTGTTCGCGTTTCTCGTCAATTCGTATGGCACGGTGGCGATCTTCGTGTACCTGCTGATCGCGTTCTCGCAACTCCGTCTGCGCGCTCGGATGACGAGCTTCGAAGCCAACGATCTGCGCGTGCGCATGTGGGGATTTCCCTATCTCACCTGGCTCGCGATCTTCGGCATGGCCGCGATCCTCGTCGCGATGGCCTTCATCCCGGATCAGCGCAAGCCGCTGTGGCTGGGTGTCGCGAGCCTCGGCATTCTGATCGTCGCGTATATGGTGTTCAAGCGCGGCCGCAAGGAAGCCGAGATTGAAGACGACGCGCATTCGACCCAGCATCTGCAAACGGTCGAACGATAAGCAGCGCGAGACGGCGGCCGGTTTGCTGCATTGCAAACCGGCCGTTCATTCCTTGAACGTTTTGGCGGTTTCCTCGGCGGTGCGGCGCAGATCGGGCTCGAATGCGAGCAGTTGATCCAGCGCGACGCGTCCGACCGGCGCCTGAATCGCAATCGCCGCGCACGCGCGATTGCGGTCGAGCATCACCGGCACTGCAATCGCGACGAGTCCCTGCAAGTGCTCCTGATTGTTGATGGCGAGCATGCGGCGGCGCGTCAACGCGAGTTCGCGGCGCAAGGCATCGCGATCGGTGATGGTTCGCTCCGAGTACGAGCGCAGCGGCAGACGCTCGATCATCCGCTCGCGCCGTTCCTTCGGCAGAAAGCTGAGCAGCAGCTTGCCGCTTGCCGAGCAATGCAGCGGCACATGCGAGCCCGGCTGCAAATGCATGCGCAACGGCCAGCCGGTCTCGACGCGATCCACATAGACAACGTCGTTACCCGCGAGCATCGTCAGATTGCAGGTTTCGCCGACACGCGAGACGAGCTGTTCCAGGAGCGCATGACGCGCCGCAGCGGGGCCGGCATGCATCAGCACGTTGATGGCGAGCGTGCGCACGCGCGCCGAGCATTCGTAGAGCTTGTCGCTCGCGCCGCGCGTGACGAGCCATGCGTCCATCAGTTGCACGAGGATGCGATGCACGGTCTGCTTGGGCAGGCCCAGCGCATCGACGAGCTCGGTCATGGAAAGCGGGCGATTCGCTTCGGCGAGCGTTTCGAGCACCCGGAACGCGCGCACGGCGGCGGCATTCGATTGATTCGACGTCACGTTGCCTCTCTCCGTCTGCTTACTTTGCGGTTGTATTTCATTGTGCGTCGAAAACACCAGTTTTCGGGACTCTGGAAAGTCCCGAAAAACTGAATTTCCGATGCTGGCGATTTCGCTGCATGCGTTAGTCCGGAAAACGGGACCGTGCGACGGACGCGGCTGACTAGATTGGAAAGCATCGCCAATCTTCCAACAGCCGAGGTTTATCGCATGAATCACATGGCAAGCGGCGCAACGCTCGCGCGTTCTCGCGAGAACGCGCCGGACACACAGCAACCCGATGTGGAGCAGGTCGTCGCCGCGCTCGTGGCGCGTGGGCGCGCCGCGCAACGACGCTTCGAACAGGCGGGGCAGGAGACACTCGATATCGCCGCCGCAGCTGCCGCATGGGCGATCATGGAGCCGCAGCGCAACCGGCTGCTGGCCGAGCTGGCCGTGCGTGACACGGGCCTCGGCAACGCGGACGACAAGTTCCGCAAGAACCATCGCAAGACGCTCGGTCTTCTGCGCGATCTTCACGGCGTCGCGACGACGGGCGTGATTGCGCGCGACGAGCAACACGGCATCGTCGAGATTGCGCGCGCGGTCGGCGTGGTGGCGGCGATCACGCCATCGACGAATCCGGCTGCGACGCCCGCGAACAAGATCATCAACGCGCTCAAGTGCGGCAACGCGGTCATCGTCGCGCCTTCGCCGAAGGGCTATGCGTCGTGCGCGATGCTCATCGGCTTCATTCACGCGGAGTTCGCGAAGGCGGGTCTCGATCCCGATCTCGTGCAGATGTTGCCGCATCCGATCGGCAAGGCGGCGACCGCCGCGCTGATGCGGCTCGCCGATCTGGTCGTCGCGACCGGCTCGCAGGCCAATGTGCGCATGGCCTATACGAGCGGCACGCCGGCCTTCGGCGTGGGCGCGGGCAATGTCGCCTCCATCGTCACGGCGAACGCGAATCCCGATGATGCGGCGCGCAAGATCGCGGTGTCCAAGACGTTCGACAACGCGACGAGCTGCTCGTCGGAGAACAGCGTCGTGATCGAGGACGTCATCTACGCGCGCATGCTCGATGCATTGACGATGCAAGGCGGCGTGCTGCTCGACGCCGCGCAGAAGGCGAAATTGCAGGCGGCGATGTGGCACGACGGCAAGCTCTCGGCGCGCTGCACGGCTCGTGCGGCAGCGGTGATCGCACGCGAAGCGGGCCTCGACGATATCGCCGCGCGCGACCCGAAATTCCTGATGGTCGAAGAGACCGGCTACGGACCCGATTTTCCCTTCTCCGGCGAGAAGCTCTCGCCCGTGCTGACGGTCTATCGCGCGCGCGATATCGGCGCGGCCATCGACATCGTGCGCGGCATCTACGGCTACATGGGCGCGGGCCATTCGGTCGGCGTGCACGGCGCGAACGATGCGCTCGCCGTCACGCTCGGCACGCAATTGCCTGTAGCGCGCGTGATCGTCGATCAGGCGCATTGCCTCGCGACCGGCGGCAATTTCGACAACGGCCTGCCGTTCTCGCTCTCGATGGGATGCGGCACATGGGGCGGAAATAATTTCTCGTCGAACCTCGGCTATCGGCAATACCTGAACGTCACGCGCGTCGCGTACCGAATCGAAGAGCGCGTGCCGGAAGTCGACGCGCTGCTCGGCGACTATTTCCGGAGGGTCGGACGATGAGCGCGTTGCCCGATCGAATCGTTTCACCCGGCCGGCTTTCGTTCGATGCGTCGACGTTGCGCGCATTGATCGATGCGCGCGCGCAGCACGCGCCCGACAAGCCGTTCCTGCTCTCCACCGAAGACGACGATGTACTGACGTTCGGCGCTTTGCGCGATGACTGCATCGCGCTCGAAGCACGCTTCAGGGCGGCAGGCCTCAATCCGGGCGATGTCGTGTCCGTCTTCATGGGCAATGGCATCCAGACCGCGCGTCTGCTGCTCGCGGCGATGTACAGCGGCCTGGTCGCCAATCCGCTGAATCTGCTGTGCCAGCCTTCGCAGGTGCGCTACATCGTCGAGCATTCGGATACGCGCACGATCTTCGTCGCGGACGATACGCACGACACGATCGTCGAAGCGATCGATGCCTTGCATGGCGAAGGCATGGCGCGCGAGATCGCGGTGGTGCGCACGTCGCCGGATGCAAAGGCACTGCCCGATATCCCGACCCTTCCCGCGCGCGTGATTCCGCTCGTACGCGACGAAACGCCCGGGACGCATATCGTGACGAGCGACGCGTGCGCGATGGATCCCGGCGATACCGCGCTGCTCATGTACACGTCGGGCACCACGGGTGCGCCCAAGGGCGTGCTGCTGAGTCATCGGAACCTGCTGGCGAACATGCGCAATATCAGCGCGGAGCATCGCCTGTCCGACGATGATCGCGTGCTCGTGTCGCTGCCGCTCTATCACATCAACGGTCTCGTCGTTGCGCTTCTGACGCCGCTCTGGCACGGCGGCTCGGCGGTGATGACGCCGCGCTTTTCCGCGCGCACGTTCTGGCGCGAGGCATCGCAGTCGGGATGCACGTGGATCAACGTGGTGCCGACCATCGTCGCTTATTTGCTGAACGCCGAGGGCGCGCAAGACTGCGATCTTTCCGCGCTGAAGTTTTGCCGCAGCGCGTCGGCGGCGCTTCCGGCCGATCATCATCGTGCGTTCGAGGCGCGTTTTGGCATCGGCGTCATCGAAACGATGGGGATGACGGAGACCGCCGCGCCATTATTCAGTAATCCATATGATAAGACGATGAGAAGACTCGGCAGCATCGGTCTGCCATCGGGCGGCGAAGCGAAGATCGTCGATCTCGACGGGCGCGAGTGCGCGCCGCATGAAACCGGCGAGCTCGTGCTGCGCGGCGAGCAACTGATGAGCGGCTACTACAAGCGCCCGGAAGAAACGCGCAACGCGTTCACCGCCGACGGCTGGCTGCGCACCGGCGATCTCGGCTACTGCGACGAGGCGGGCTTCTTCTACATCAACGGGCGCGCGAAGGAGTTGATCATCAAGGGCGGCGAGAACATCGCGCCGCGCGAGATCGACGAAGCGCTCCTGCGTCACCCCGGCGTGCTCGAAGCGGCCGCGGTCGGCGTGCCCGATCCGGCTTACGGGCAGGACATCGTCGCGTACATCGTGCCGGTCGGCGGCGCGGCCTCGCTCGATGTGGCGGAACTGCGCGCGCATTGCCTGCGCGAACTCGGTCGCTACAAGACGCCGCGCGAATTCCGCTTCACTGATGCATTGCCGCGCGGCCCGTCAGGCAAGGTGCAGCGCCTGAAGCTCGTGCAGAATCCGCAGCCCGCAGCGGGGTGAACGGAAGCGGCAGACGCGGATTCACGCACTCGACTAGACATTCCACATCAGATGGACTGAAGGAGACACTGTGAACAAGCATCGTCAGCGCGTGAAGACGCGCCATATCATTCTCGGCGTGATGTGTCTGATGTACTTCATCTCGTACATCGACCGGGTGAATATTGCTGTGGCGGGACCATTGATTCGCCAGGAGATGGGTTTGACGTCCGTGCAGCTCGGGCTCGTGTTCTCCGCGTTCGCTTATCCGTATGCGGTGATGCAGATCGTCGGCGGATGGCTCGCCGATCGATTCGGGCCGAAGCTCGTGCTGACCGTGCTCTCGCTCATCTGGGGCGCGGCGACGCTCGCGACGGGCTTCGCGGGCAGCATCGGGATACTGGTGCTGTTGCGCCTTGCGCTGGGCATCGGCGAAGGCGGCGCATTCCCAACCGCGACACGTGCCTTCACGTTCTGGATGCCGGTGCACGAACGCGGCTTCGCGCAGGGCATCACGCATAGCTTCGCGCGGCTGGGCGGCGCGGTGACGCCGCCGCTGGTACTGGCGGTGGTCGCGGCGAGCGGCTGGCGCGAGGCGTTCATTCTGCTGGGGATCGCGAGTCTCGCGTGGACGGTGCTGTATCTCTTCGTCTTCACCAATTCACCCGATGAAAATCGCCGCGTGACGCCCGAGGAGACCGCTGAAATCGGCTATCGCGCGGGGGAATGCGCGCGTGCGAGAAAGAACCCCACGCCGTGGCGCAAGCTGATTCATCGCATGTGGCTCGTGACGTTGGTGGACTTCTGCTACGGCTGGCTGCTGTGGGTGTATCTGACTTGGCTGCCTTCGTATCTGAAGGAATCGCGCGGCTTCGATCTGAAGCAACTCGCACTCTTCACCGCGTTGCCGCTGCTTGCGGGCGTGATCGGCGATACGCTCGGCGGCGTGCTGTCGGACCGCATCTTCAAGATGACCGGACGGCTGCGTCTCGCGCGTTGCAGCATTCTGGTGGTCGGCATGGGCGGTTCGCTCGCGTTCCTCATACCGATGGTCAACGCGCCGAGCCCGATCGCCGCGGTGTGGTTCCTGACGGGATCGTTCTTCTTTCTCGAGATCACGAATCCCGTGTTGTGGACCTTGCCGCTCGATATCGCTGGAAAGTATGCGGGCACGGCGGGCGGCATGATGAACACGGGCTTCGGCCTCGCGGGGATGATGTCGCCGGTCGCGTTCGGCTATCTGATCCAGCAGACGGGCAGCTACGACGTGCCGTTCACGATCTCGGCCGGGTTGCTCGCGGTCGGCGCGGTTGCGGCCTGTTTCATCGATACGAGCAAGACGGTCGAAGCCGATGAGGCGCGCGAGGCGCAGCAGAGGCGCGAGGAGATGGGCGTGCCGGTGTTCGCGGGTGGGGCGGGGCAGTGGCACGAGTAGCGGGAGGGGATGGCGTTAAATCTTCCCCTCGCGCACTCGCCGTTCGAGCCGGAAGACGCCCGGCGGCACGAAGTATGTCCCGAAGCGCACGAGGCCCGCGCGCTTCAGGTGACAGGTCATCTCGAAGCTCACCTGCAGGCCCGGTTCGGGCGTGTCGACCATCTCGACGTCGATCGCCCGGATACGCGGCTCGTATTTCAGGAGCGTCGCTTCCATCTGCTCCTTGAGCGCCTGGGAGGACGCGGGCAGCGCCTTGTAGATGTTGGTCAGATCGGGCAAGCCGTAGTCGGGCAGATGCTTGAGCGCACCGGCCCGCGTGTTCAAGATGCGCCGCACGTTTTGCTGCACGCTCAGGACTTCGAGCGTGCGGTCGTCGAAGTCGGCGAGCGGCTCGCCGTCGATCTGACCGAGCAGCATTTCATAGAGGGACGGGCCGGCTGGCATAGTCGTTCGCCTCAGACGGCTGCTTGATCGGGCGCTGCGCGATCGATGAATTCGATCGTCAGATTGCCTTCGTCGGATTGCGCGAGATGAATCGCTGCAGGCGCGACGCCGCTCGCCATGCGCGTAAGCAGTTCGCGCGAGACTGTCGGCAGGATGCGCTGATCGAGGAAAGCGTCGATATTGCGGGCGCCCGAATCGCGCGACAGGCACACCTCGGCGAGCGATGCGATCAGCGACTCGTCGCACACGAGCGTCACGTCGTGCTGACGCTTCAGGCGATCGGCAATCTTCGCGATCTTCAGCCGCACGATGCGGCCGAGCGCGTTCACGTCCAGCGGCCGGTAGACGAGCGTCTGAAAGCGCGCCAGCAGCGCGGGCTGGAAGTGCTTCACGAGCGGGTCATGAATGGCGTCGAGCAGCGCGGCGTGCGCGATGTCCGGCGTGTCCGTCATCGCTTCGTGAATCTGTTCGCTGCCGAGATTGGACGTCATCAGGATCACGCAGTTGCGGAAGTCGATCTCGCGGCCTTCGCCGTCGCGCATCGTGCCGCGGTCGAAGACCTGATAGAACATGTCGAGCACGTCGCGATGCGCCTTCTCGACTTCATCGAGCAAGACGACGCTGTAAGGACGCTGACGAACGGCTTCAGTGAGCAGGCCGCCGCGACCATAACCGACGTATCCCGGCGGCGAGCCTTTCAACTGCGACACCGTGTGCGCTTCCTGATACTCCGACATGTTGATCGTCGTGAGCGCGGCTTCGCCGCCGAAGAGTACGTCGGCGAGCGCGAGCGCCGTCTCCGTCTTGCCGACGCCCGATGTGCCCGTCAGCAGAAACACGCCGAGCGGTGCGTGCTCACTCTTGAGTCCCGCTTTCGCGGTCCGCAGGCTTTGCGCGAGCAGGCCGAGCGCATCCTCTTGCGCGACCACGCGCTTTTGCAACTGATCTTCCAGCGTGAGCAGATTCAGCAGTTCGTCTTCGACCAGATTGCCCACCGGCACACCGGTCCATTCGGCGACCACGCGCGCGATGGCGTGTGCATCGACATCGGCGAAGATCAGCGGCGTCTTGCCTTGAGCTTCGGCGAGCGCGCTTTTTGCCGCGATGAAGGCGCCTGCGTCGGGCTTCATCTGACCGTCGCCACGCCGGTCCAGCAGCGCGCGAACCAGCGACAGTTCGCGTTCATAACGCGCCTGAATTTCCGCAAGATCCTGATCCGCCTGCGCGATCGCAGCTTCGAGCGCGTCGCGGCGCGCGGCTGCATCGTCGATGCCCGCGCGTTCGTCCGCTTCGATGGTCGCGCGCTCGAGAGCCAGCGCCGCCACGGCCGCGCGGGCGCGCTGCAACTCGGCGGGCGGGGTATCGAGACCCATGCGCACGCGCGCGGCGGCCGTGTCGATCAGATCGACGGCCTTGTCCGGCAACTGGCGCGCGGGAATGTAGCGGCGCGAGAGCCGGACGGCCGCGACGAGCGCTTCGTCGCGGATATGCACGTTGTGATGCTTCGCGTATCGCGTTGCGAGGCCACGCAGCATGAGGCAGGCCGCGTCGTCGTTCGGCTCTTCGACCTTGACCATCTGGAAGCGCCGTTCCAGCGCCGCATCGCGCTCGAAATATTCCTTGTATTCCGACCATGTCGTCGCGGCGATGGTGCGCAGTTCGCCGCGCGCGAGCGCCGGCTTCAAAAGGTTGGCCGCATCGGAACCGCCGGCCGAATTGCCCGCGCCGATCAGCGTGTGCGCTTCGTCGATGAAAAGCACGATCGGCGTCGCCGACGCTTTCACCTCGTCGATCACGTTTTTCAGGCGCTGCTCGAACTCGCCCTTCACGCCCGCGCCGGCCTGCAGGAGACCGAGATCGAGCGTGAGGATGCGCACTTCGCGCAAGAGCGCCGGCACGCTGCCTTCCGCGATGCGCAGCGCGAGCCCTTCGACGAGCGCCGTCTTGCCGACGCCCGGCTCGCCGACGAGGATCGGGTTGTTCTTGCGGCGGCGCACGAGCACGTCGATCATCTGCTGGATTTCGCGATCGCGGCCGAACACCGGATCGATTTCGCCGCTACGCGCTTTATCCGTCAGATCGATGGCGAAGCGCTCGAGTGCTTCGCCATCGGTCGAGCGCGGCGGCTTCGGTTGAGCGGGCGCGTTCGTATCGGATGACGGCGCGCCTGTTTCATCGGCTTCATCGTCGTCCGGCTCGGGCGCGTTCTCGCACGATGCGCGTCCGAGTCGCGGCAACAGACGTTCGATCTGCGCGCCGGACAGCGAAAACAGAGGCCACGCGTCCTGCGTGCGCATCACGTGCGGCGCGGCGATGATCGCGCGCAGCAGATGCGCCGAGCGGATCGTGCCGTCGATATCCTCGCGCGAGGCCAGATTCCACGCGTCCTGCAGCACGCTCGCGAGTTGAATGGAAAGCGATGGCATGCCCCGCAGATTGCGCGGCAGACGGTCGATTGCGGCGAGCAGCGCGTTCCAGATCGAATCGACATCGATTTCATAGTGGCGCAGGAGCGCCGGGATGTCCCCTTCGTCGGCTTCGATGAACTTCAGGAGCCAGTGCTCGACGGTGATTTCATCGGAAAGGCGCGTCTGACAAAAGCTCGCGGCCGCTTCGAGCGTGCGGGCGCAGTGCGGGTTGAGCCGGCGAAGCAGATGAGTGGAGTCGCGCGTTGTCATATGAAGTCCGGTGACGAAGGGAATGAAAGAGGGCAAGCGGGGCCGGTTGAATTGCAGAAGAAAAGCCAGCCCGCGAGGCGGACTGGCTTCGACGACTCACGTCGTCATGAGACGCTTAGTCGAGTCGCTCAGGCGCGCTCGTTCCACGTGTCCTTGTGGATGATGTTGCCGTCCTTGTACGACCAGGTGATCTGTTCGTAACGCAGTTCGACTTCTTCCAGATGGTTGTGCTTCTCGTAGTCCGGGTTCTTGATGTCGAGCATCTTCGGACGCACGGCGACGACCTTGACGTTGTCGAGCTTGGTGTTGAAGTATTCCTTCTCCTTGCCCGCGTCGTCGATCTTGTACCACTTGATCTCGACCGACTTCAGCGTCTGGCCGCTCGTCACCGCCTTGTACAGATACGGCGTCGATGCATCGGTTTCCTTGGTCAGCGTGACCGGCGCGTGCACGCGCGTGCCCGTCAGCTTGCCGGTGTTGCCGTCGGTCGGAATGTGGATGCCGTGATCGAACGCGACGATCTCGACGCTGCCTTCGCGGCTTTGCACCGTGACGGAACCTTTGATGTCGGCGCCGCCGTCATCCTTGAGCCACATGTATGCGGGAATTGCCATTTACTACTCCTCTTTGGTACTGCCAAGCAATGCCCAGGATAGTTCCTGAGCGACAAGATCCCGGGGAAAGAACCCCGGGGATTCGATTAGCGATGCTAGTTCGCGTTGTTTGTCGTGTCCGGCACCAGTGTGATCTCGACACGACGGTTCTTCGCGCGGCCCCCGGGCGTGTCGTTGGCGACGATGGGGCGCGTGTCGCCGTATCCCTGGACCGCGAACTGCGTGGCGGGAATGCCGGAGGCTTCGATCAGCCAGTCGCGCAACGCCGCGGCGCGCGCATTCGACAGCTTCAGGTTGCTGGCGGCGTCGCCTGCGTTGTCCGTGTGGCCCGCGACGAGTATTCGCTTGCCGGGATGCGCCTTGATCATTTCGAGGGCGTCGACGAGCGCGCGCGTCGAGCCGGGCTTCAACTGCGCCTTGCCGCTGTCGAAGAGCGACATGCTGTCGAGCGTTACCACGGCGGGCGGCGCAGGCGGCGGCTGATAACTTGCGATCGCCGCATTCAGCGGGGGCAGCAGTTGCGCGCCGTGATACAGCCCGAACGACAATCTGAGCGGCACGCCGGTGCGCGCGTAACGATCCAGTTCGTCGCGATCGGCGACGAGCGCCTGCAGCGCATCGCGGCGGGCGGCGTCGCGATCAGGCGTGATGGATGCGTAGCGGTCCAGATCCGCGTGCACACGGTCGAGCAATTGCGCGTTGTGGCGGCCTGCGCCGAGAAACGCGGCGCCTGCAGCCAGCGCCGTGATGCCGACGGCATGCGCGAACGCGGTCAGGCGCGGCGACATCGCCACACGCCGCGGCATCGCTTCGAGCAACGACTGCGGCAATGGCCACGGCGCGGGTGTTGCATCGACAGCCGGTGGCGCGACGCGCGTCTGCATCTGCACGTCCCGCTCCCACGGCTTTGCCGCGTCGCTCGCGGGTCCGCAGTCGATCCAGCCGGCGCCGTAGAGCGCCCACGGCGTCGCGGGCTGGCGCGGATCGGTGAGCGTGCCGAGCACGACGCGCTGCGTCCAGCCGACGATCGACGCGAGCGCGGCAACATGCGCGGCCGCGTAGCGATCGCCGGCGTGGCGGCAGGCTTCGCTTTCCGCATTGCGGATCACGGCTTCGAAGCGCCGCGCGTCGATGAGCGGTTTGCCGGCCGACGCACCGTACCACTGGCGTGCCATGTTCGGATCGCGGGGCGTGATACTCGTCAGGCGCTGATAGACGGCGATGTAACCCGGAAGGCGCGCACTCACGATGCGCGACGCATCGGCGAGCGCCTGACGCGCCACGCGCAGCCGTTGCGACAGCGCGTCGGCATCGGCATGGAGCGACGGCGCCACGCTCAGCACGACGCCGTCGGGTGGCTGGCCGTCGCGCCATTGGCGCATCGCAAGCGCGACCTCGGGCAGATCCTGCGGACGATCCACGCGCAGCCAGATCGCGCCATCGCCGATGATCACGAGGCGCGACGTTCCCGCGCCGTGGTCGAACAGCGAGGCGAGCGCATCGCCCGTGACGAGCACGAGCGGCATGCGGGTGCGCAGGTTCAGCGGAATGTCGACGGTCGCGGCGCCCAGCGCGCTTAGAATATGCGCGCTTCGCCGGCGCGCGCGTGCCAGTTGCCGGGTGCGCCAGCCGATGAGCGCCGCTGCGGCGAACAGAATGCCGACCGTGGAAAGCCAGATCCATTCCTTGCCGAACGGCTGCACGAACCAGTGCACGGCGAGCGCGAGAAGCGCCGCGAAAACGACGATCGTGCGCGCCGGATAACCCAACCCCTGCATGGCGCTCACGGCTTGGCGGCGCTGGGAATCAACGCGGCGAGCTGCACATCGAGCGCGACGTGCCAGACGAGCCACGTGACCAGGGCGACGGCGCAGCCGATTCCGGCGAAAGCCCACGGAGAAACGCGTCGAAACCAGTTGCCGAAGCGCTGGCCCGGCTGATCGATGACGAGCGAGCGCTCGCCTTCGGGGCGAAGACGCCCGATCAGCGCGTTCAGTTCGGCGATGAGCGCCTGACGTTCGTTTTCGCGGTGAACCGCGTATTGGCCACGAAATCCCAGGCCGAGAATCGCTGCGTAGCACTCGAGCAGGTCGACCTGCGGCGAGCGCTCCCGCATGCGCAGCTCCAGCCGCTCGAACACGCGCTCGCCGGCATCGTGCTGCTTGAATTTCTCGACTTGCAACGGCTGCGCCGACCAGAGCGGCTTGTCTTGATCGGAGAGGTGCAGCAGCGCCGTTTCGTCGAGCAGCGCGCACTGCGCCTTTACGGCGTCTTCGCAGACGTCGTCCGGATAGCCGCGGTGTTCGAGCACGTCGCTCAGATCCGCGACCATGGCTGCGCAGCGCTTGCGCAATGCTTCGAAATTCTCGGCGGTGCCGCCCGTCGACAGATTCACGACGAAGAGGGCGGTGTCGCGAAGCAGATCGCGGATGCCGCTCACGGTGGCTGGCGCGGCACCCGTCGCCGGTTCGACGAGGCCCGGATTTGCGGAAGACCTGGACAGCATGTTCATGAGCGCAGCACCGCGTAGAGTTCGAGCGAGACGTCCGGCACGGAGGTCGGCAGGTAGATCTGGCATGCGCGTGCGGCCAGCATGCGCGCGTGCGCGGGACTCGCGGCATCGAGCGCGAAGTATTGGTTGTCCAGACGCACGGGGATCGCCGCCGGCACGCGCTGAACAGCCTTTAGTGCGATGCCCGCGAGCGCGGAATTGACGATGTGATCGACTTCGTCGGGCGCGCCGATCTTGCAAAGACGCGGAATTCGCTCGACGAGTTCGAAGGCAGGCAGCGTCGAGTTGACCGAGAGATACCAGTCGGCGGCGCCGTCGGCGATGCGCGAGTCGAGAATCTTGCCGCTCCACGTCGTTGCGTTATCGTGCGCGAGATTGATCGGCACGACGCGCGACGGGATGATCGCGTCGAGCAGGTTGCGGATCATCGATTCGATTTCCACGAAAATCTCGTCGGCACGAACGTGGTCGTAGGACGGAATATCCGTGAGCTGCACGCTTGTGGAGAATGTCGTCAACGCGCTGGCGAGCTCTGCCAGAACCGCATACAGCCGCTCGGGCGGCAGGTTCGGATTCGACGCGAGAAACCGCAGCTTCGGCCATGCCGCGTGGATGCAGTGCAGGAGCCAGAAGAGTTGCACGTCGGCCACGCCGTATTCGGCGACCTGCTCGATGCGTTCGCTGCGTCGCGCACCGAGCGCGAGGCTCTTGGCGAGCAGGATGTCGGCGATCCGGCTCACGCGCTCGACATGCAGTGCATGCGCGCCCAGCGACAGGCATGGCGGCACGTAGCGCCGGTCGAGCTGAAACTGACCGCTCGTCGAACGCGTCAGGCGCGCGATGGCGCAGACGGTGTCGTCGGCATGCGGCTCGAAGTCGAGAAGCAGGCGCACGGCGTGACGCTCCGCGGCGATCTCGGTTTCGTCCGTGCCGTTGAGGTCGACCACCTTGACGAACTCGCGATACGAGCGGCGCGGACGCGTGAGCGTCGTCTCGTCCATGCGGCAGTTGTTGCCGTTTGCGTCGGGTAGCGCGAGCGCGGCCAGCACGGTCACGCTTTGTCGTTCCGCGCTCACGCCTTGCGTGAGATCGCGCGCAGGCGGCAGCGCTTGTGCGAGCGAGGTGTCGATGGGCGTTCCATCGGGAAAGCGCAGTCTGAGCCGTGACAGCTTGAAGCGGCCGGCTGCGAGCGCATCTTCGTCGACCTCGACGTCGAGCGTTCCCCACGGCTGCGCGAGCGCGGCCGTCGTGAACTGGCGCAGGGCGAATTCCGTCCACCGCTCCTGTTGCTGGAAATGCTGCTGCGTGAGAATCAGGCCTTCGTGCCAGAGCGGTTTATCGATCCGCATGAATGTATTTGGTTATGCTATTTGTTCGTATTGGGGACAGGATTCTATAGGCAGACATTTATTTCGTATACCTATTCGATGAAAAGCTTTGTCTGATGAAGAGAATGTAGATCGATCGGCAACTGGAACTTGCTCTGAGTGACGACGCGCGGACTATTTTCAAGATAAACAGCGGGTCAGGGAAGAATGTGAATTAGTGTCTGAATTTTGATTTCGGAAGCAGGTAAGAACCCGAAGGAAAGTATCCGATGAGGTCAGAAAAGCCGTTATTGATCAATGGCTTGAAGGATCTACGCTGTGTCTTGCCAACTATTTAGGCAGACTGAGGAAGCTTTTTAATTGGAGGAAAACCTGTTCTAATGCGACCCTAATGAAGTCAATAAGACAGATTCATAAAGGGGCGTGTTCCTTCCGCCCGCTCACGTAGTAGTGGTGCAAGGTTTTTGTTTCGCTTCTCGATATTGAGATGCATGTCGTCTGTTTATTAAGGATTATTGATGGATAGTTTCCAGAGAGAGATTCCCAAGAGCCGTGTTTCGATCACACTCGATCTGCATACTGGTGGCGCGCAAAAGAAGGTCGAATTGCCGCTCAAGTTGCTTGTTGCCGGCGACTTCAGCGCGGGACGCGAGCAGGCGCCGCTCTCGGAGCGCAAGAAGGTCAACATCGACAAGAACAATTTCGACGCGGTTCTGGCCGACTACGCGCCGGACCTGAATTTCGCCGCCGAGAACACGATCGCGAACGACGGCTCGGAGATGCCGGTGAATCTCTCCTTCCGTTCGATGAAGGACTTCGAGCCGGAGCAGGTGGCGCGTCAGATTCCCGAACTGCAGGCGCTCCTTGCCGTGCGCAATCTGCTGCGCGACCTGAAGTCGAACCTGCTCGACAACGGCACGTTCCGTCGCGAGTTCGAAAAGATCCTGAAAAACAAGGAGCTATCGGACAAGCTGCGCGGAGAACTTTCGCAGATCGCCACGGCGGCGACGCAGCCCGAAGGGCACGCCTGATTCCCTTCAGCCTCCAACCGACAAGCTTCCCAGACAGGACAATCAATGAGTAAGAAAGAAGTCCGCGCGAGCGCCGCAGGCGAAACCGTCGTGCTCGATGCTCCGCAAGAGTCGTATGGCGACAGCGTCTATGCATCACTCTGCAGCAGGATCAACCTGAGCCCGGTGTCGCAGGCGCGTCCGCTCGAGGCATTCCGCGACAACGACATGCTTTCCGAGGCCTCGGCCGACGAGCGCCTGGCGCGTGGCATGGGCGCGTTCCTCGATCTCGTCGCGCAAACGAGCAAGCCTGTGGATCGCCTCGACAAGTCGCTGCTCGATTTCTTCATCGGTCAGCTCGATCGCCAGATCAGCCGGCAACTGGATTCGGTGATGCACAATCCCGAATTCCAGGCGCTCGAAGGCCGCTGGCGCGGCCTGAAGATGCTCGTGTCGCGCACGGATTTCCGCAAGAACGCGCGCATCGAAGTGCTCGACGTATCGAAGGACGCGCTCGTGCGCGATTTCGACGACGCGTCGGAACTGATCCAGAGCGGCCTGTATCGCCTCACGTACATCGAAGAATACGACACGCCGGGCGGCCAGCCGATCAGCGCGCTCGTCAGCGATTTCGAATTCGCCAACACGCCGCAGGACGTGGCGCTGTTGCGCAATATCTCGAAGGTCGCCGCAGCGGCGCATATGCCGTTCATCGGTTCCGTGGGCGCCGCTTTCTTCGGCAAGAAGTCGATGGAAGAAGTCGCGGCGATCCAGGACATCGGCAACTATTTCGATCGCGCCGAATACATCAAGTGGAAGACCTTCCGCGACACGGACGACGCACGCTATGTCGGTCTCGTGATGCCGCGCGTGCTCGGCCGCCTGCCGTACGGCAAGGACACGACACCCGTGCGGGCGTTCAACTACGAAGAGCAGGTCAAGGGTCCGGACCACGACCGCTATCTGTGGGTGAACGCGTCGTTCGCGTTCGCGGCGAACATGACGCGCAGCTTCGTGAACAACGGCTGGTGCGTGCAGATTCGCGGCCCGCAGGCGGGCGGCAAGGTCGAGGATCTTCCGGTGCATCTGTACGACCTCGGCACCGGCGTGCAGCCGAAGATCCCGACCGAAGTGCTGATTCCCGAGACGCGTGAATTCGAATTCGCGAACCTCGGCTTCATCCCGCTCTCGTTCTACAAGAACCACGATTTCGCGTGCTTCTTCTCGGCGAACTCGACGCAGAAGCCCGCGCTCTATGAGACCAAGGAAGCGACCGCGAACAGCCGGATCAATGCGCGCCTCCCGTACATTTTCCTGCTGTCGCGCATCGCGCATTATCTGAAGCTGATTCAGCGCGAGAACATCGGCACGACCAAGGACCGCCGTTTGCTCGAGCTCGAGCTGAACAACTGGATCAAGAGTCTCGTCACCGAGATGAAGGATCCGGGCGACGAACTGCAGGCATCGCATCCGCTGCGTGAGGCGAAGGTGATGGTCGAGGACATCGAGGACAACCCGGGCTTCTTTCGCATCAAGCTCTTCATCGTGCCGCACTTCCAGGTGGAAGGCATGGATATCGGCTTGTCGCTCGTTTCGCAGATGCCGAAGGCGAAGAGCTGATTCTTCGCGATAGTTTTTTTGTGTGGATCGCCGGGACAGAGCGTGATTGTCCCGGCGTTGTCGTTTCAAGGGCCGTCAAACGAGCCCTCTCGATCGATCGTAGAATGAGCGGCGTCATGCAATGACGCACTTACTACACAACCTGATTCGGGAGACGACATCATGCGAGGTGGCAGCGCTGCATTCCTGATCTTTCCTGTTGTCATGGTCAGCATGCTCGCCGGTTGTGGCGGCTCCGATGGCGACAATCAGCCCGCTTATTCCAGCGCGCCGAAAATCATCATCGATTCGGACTTCAACACGATGGGCGACGACGGCCAGCTCTTCGCGATGTCCACGCAACTGATGGCCGAGGGCAAGATCAATCTGCTCGGGCTATGCGTGGTGACCGGCAACGACTGGTTGCTTCAGGAAGAGGCCGATGCGCTGAAAGCGGTCGAGCGCATGGGCGTGCAGGACACGATCGGCGTCTATGCCGGCGCAAATTATCCGCTGCAATACGATGTCGCGAGCATTCGCGCGCAGCAGGCTGCAAATCCGAACGGCTACTTCGGCGCCTGGATGCGTCCTGAGCCGACGAGCCAGTCGCAACTGACGGCGCCGCCGGACGGCTTCGCGACATCGGCGAAGCTGCAGAGCCAGAGCGCCGCCGACTTCATCATCGACACGATCAAGCGCTATCCGAATCAGGTGACGGTCATCGAAGTCGGGCCGCCGACCAATCTCGCGACCGCCGTGCAGAAAGCGCCGGAGATCGTTCCGCTCATCAAGGGCATCGTTTACATGGGCGGCGCGATGAACGTGCCAGGCAACGCGAACGCCGTCGGCGAATTGAACTGGTGGTTCGATCCCGTCGCGGTACGCACGCTCTTGCAGACGACGATCCCGCAGAAAGTCATCCCGCTCGACGTGACCAACACCGTGCCGCTGACTGAATCGGTCTATAACCAGATCGTCAATCCGCCGACCGGACAGACGGCGGTGACGAAAGCCTACGCAATCGCGAACGCGGGCGCATTTTCGACGAACACCGATATCTACGACACGCTGACGATCGGCTATTTCCTTGATCCGACCTACGCGACGCAGACTCAGAGCGCATATCTCGACATCGACACGACGCCCGGCGAGGATCAGGGGCATGTGAAGGTGTATCCGGATGCGCCGCAGGCTGGCGCATCGCCGCAGAAGATCACCTATGTGACGCGCTACGACAACGATCGATTCTTCAAGTTCTATGTCGATCTTTTGACGCGCCCCGTCCCCGTCAAATTCCAGTAGCACACAAAAGCCAGACCCGGCGGCGCGCACCGCCGGGCCTCACCAAAAATCCATCAAACTTCGAGCTGCTCCAGCACCTTCCCCTTCGTCTCGATGCCCATGTAATGCACCGCGACGGCCGCCACCAGCGGCACCACCGCGAGCCCATAAAACGCCACATTCATGTTCCCGCCCATCAACGTCTTACCGACGAGCGCCGGCGCAAAAATCGCCGCGATCTTGAGCCACGCACCGCCAAGCCCGCATCCGAACGCGCGAATGCTCGTCGGATAAAGCTCGGGCGTATAGACATAGGCAGTGATGAACCCGCACGCCATGAACCCAAGCGCGAACGCGCAGAACGTCGCGACCACATACACCGACTGCGTGACGAACACGCCCGCGAACACCAGCGACACCGCACACAAAACAAACGACCAGTTGATCACCGGCTTGCGCCCGACCTTGTCGACGATCAGCGCGCATGTCAGCGAGCCGATCACGCCCAGCACGGACGCCGCCACGGCCAGATTCAGCGCGAGTTGCAACGGCGTGTGATAGACGGTCTTGTAGATCGTCGGCAGCCACGTCGAGAGGCCGTACTGGAGCACGCCGCACGTCATCCACAAAAGCGCGACCGCAATCGTGCGCTTCAGATACGCCGGGCCGATCAGATCGAGGCGGCGGCGCTTCGGATGACGGTTCGCCATCGCTTCGAACTCGGCGAGATTGCCGAGCGGCGGCAGCGGCTGCTTCACGGTCGCTTCGAACGCGGACAGCGCATCGCCGGCTTCGCGCATGCGGCCGCGCTCGCCGAGCCAGCGCGGCGATTCCGGCACCAGCGTGCGCAGCAGGAAGAACAGCACGAGCGGCACGCCGCCGATGAAGTACATCACTTCCCAGCCGAAACGCGGTACGATCCACGCGCCGAGCGCATTCGATGCGAGCAAGCCGATCGGGAACACGATCTCATAGAGCAGCACGAAACGGCCGCGTCCATGCGCACGCGTGATCTCGTTGATGTAAGTCGCCGCAACGGGCAGCTCGCCGCCCAGCCCGAGCCCCTGCACGATCCGCAACGCGACGAACACCGCGAACGAAGGCGCGAAGCCGCACGCGATGCTCGTCAGCCCGATAATGCCCGAGCTCCACGCGATCGAACGCACGCGACCGAAGCGTTCCGCCAGCGACGGGAACAGGAACGCGCCGACCAGTTGCCCGATCGATCCCGATGCGATCAGGAAGCCGACCTGCCCCGGCGTGAGCCCCCATTTCTGGATGAGCAGCGGCAGCGTCGCCGCGATGACGATGACATCGAAGCCATCGAAGAAAGTCGCCGCGCCGATCAGGATACGCGCGCGCACCTGCATCGCGTTGGCGGGCAGCCGCTCGATACGCGCGATGATCGATCCCTTCGTGACCGCGTGAGCGGCAGTGGCCGCGTCGGCGACTGTCGTGGCGGTGCCGCCGTGTTGAACGGCCGTATTGCCCATGCTCCTCATGCCTGCTCCCGTCTTTGAGTTATGCGAGTGCTTTCGCCGTGTCCACGAGCGCCGCGATATCGACCGCGCGCCCCTGACTCATCCATTTCTTCGCGACCTTCAGATCGCGCGTCGCGTTGATCGCGATGACGCCGCGCAATGCATCGCCATCGAGGAAGAACAGCGACGCGCGCCGCGCTTCCAGATCGCCGCGCACGACCGGCACGGCGCCCGCCGGAATGTCGCCGAGAATCTGCAGGTTCACGTCGTACTGATCCGACCAGAACCACGGAATCTCGGCATACGGCGTGCGCACGCCGAGCACCGCGCGCGCCGTCGCGATCGCCTGGTTCTGCGCGTTCGCCCACGATTCGAGGCGCACGCGGCGCTTGAGCCACGCGTTTGGATGATTGGCGACATCGCCGCAAGCGAACACATGTGCATCGCTCGTCGCACCGAATTCATCGACGACGATGCCATCGTTCACGTCGATGCCCGCGCGCTCCGCGATACCCGTATGCGGCGTCAGTCCGATGCCCGCGACCGCGAAGTCGGCGTCGAGTGTCGTGCCGTCGGCGAGTTGCGCGCGCACGCCGTCGCCGAAGTCGTCGAGCGACACGAGCGACGCGTTCAGCCGCACATCGACGCCGTTATCGCGATGCAGCTTCAACAGAAAATCAGACACGCTTTCGGGCACCGAGCGTCCGCACAGACGCGGCGCGCCTTCGATCACGGTGACATCGACGCCGAGCTTCTTCGCGGTCGCCGCGACTTCGAGGCCGATCCATCCGCCGCCGATCACGACGAGGCGCTTGCTATGGCTCTCGCGCAGACGCTTGCCGATGTGCATCGCATCGTCGAGCGTGCGCAGATAGGCAAGATGCGAGGTCCTGGCGAGCGATTCCGGCAGACGCCGCGCCGCGCCGCCCGTCGCGATGACGAGGCGGTCGTATTGCACTTCGCGTCCGCTCGCGGTCCGCACGATGCGCGCGTCGCGATCGATCGAGACCGCGCATTCCGGCTGCCACGCTTCGACGTTCAACTCGGCGAACGCGTCCTGATCGACGAGCCGCACCGTTTCGATATCCGCGTCGCCCGCAAGCACGGCTTTCGACAGCGGCGGACGCTCGTAGGGAAGATGAATCTCGTCGGCGATCATCACGAGGCGGCCATCGAAGCCTTCCTTGCGCAGCGTCTTCACGATCCAGCCCGCCGCCTGTCCGCCGCCGATCACCACGACTGTCTGAAGATCAGCCATTTTTCCGCTCCGTCATGAACTTGCCTTCCGGCGCCTTCGCGTCTTTCTGGCGGCGCGTGTTGCCGTCGAGACCGCCATCGACGGCCCATTCGGCGAACACGGTCGGACCCGGTTCGAAATCGCGCGGCTGCCAGTCGGGCGTGAGCACGTCTTCATCGGCGTAATACTCGATGAGACCGCCCGCCGGATTCCTGAAGTACCAGAAGTACGCCGACGACACCGGATGACGTCCCGGCCCGAGTTGCGTCGTCCAGCCGCAGCGGCTGATATGCAGGCCGCCGCCGAAGACTTCGTGGATATCGCGCACGGTGAACGCGACGTGATTCAGACCGCGTTTGCCATCGGGCAATTGCAGCAGGAACAGATCGTGATGTCCGCCGTGCGGCGCGCAGCGCATGAACGCGCCGCGACCCGGATAACGGTCTGACGTCTCGAAGCCGAGCAGCTCGTGATAGAACTTCTCCTGCTCCGCGACGCAGTTCGTGAAGAACACGACGTGGCCCACTTCGACCGGTTCGGCGCGTTCGTACACGGGACTCGGCGTATCGATGCGCAGTGTCTGTCCCCACACGTTCGAAGGCGAACCCTTCACGTCGATATCGCGTTTCTTCGTGACTTCGACGCGAATCGCCATACCGTTCGGGTCGATACAGCCGACCGCGTCATCCGTTTCGAAGTGACCCGGCTGGCCCGCGAAGCGTCCGCGCAGCGCGTCGAGTTCTTCGCGCGTCGCGACGGCCCACGTGACTTCGCGCAGCGTCGGACCGCCTTCGAAAGCGGGCGGAAGCGCGGGATCGTCGGACAGCACGAGCAGCACTTCGCAACCGTTAAGTGTTTCGAAACGCGCGCGCGTTTCGTCGTGCGCGACTTCCTTCAGGCCCCAGTCAGCGAAAAAGCGCCGGCAGGTGTCGAGATCGGTCACGCCGTAAGTGATGCGTTCAATGCCAAGAATCGTCATGGCAACTCCTTCAGTTCGCCCACGGCAGCGGGGCATCGTTCAAGCCCCAGTACAGGCTCTTCTGCTGCATGTATTCGCGCAGGCCCAGACGGCCTTTCTCGCGTCCCATGCCGCTATCCTTCCAGCCGCCAAAGGGTGTCGAAATCGAAAACTGCTTGTAGGTGTTGATCCAGACCGTGCCGGTGTTCAATGCACGCGCCATCTTCCACGCGCGCTTGTAGTCCCGCGTCCAGATGCCGGCCGCGAGGCCGAATACGCTGTCGTTCGCCTGTTCGAGCAGTGCGGCTTCGTCGTCGAATGGCAGGGCGGCGAGCACCGGGCCGAAGATTTCTTCCTGGCACATGCGCGCGTCGTTCGTGAGACCTTCGATGATCGTCGGCAGATAGAAGAAGCCTTTCTCGCGGCCGTCGCCGCTGGGACGTTCGCCGCCGCACAGGAGCGTGCCGCCTTCATCGAGACCGAGCGCGACATAGCGTTCGATGCTTTCGCGATGCTGCCCCGTGATGAGCGGGCCCATCTGCGTGTTCTCGCGCGTCGGGTCACCGACGCGCAGCTTGCGTGCGCCCTCGACCAGACGCGCCATGAACTCGCCATACACCTTGCGCTCGACGAAAAGCCGCGAACCCGCGATGCACGATTCACCCGATGAACTAAAGATGCCGTACAGCACGCCGTTCACCGCGTGATCGAGATCGGCGTCGGCATAAACGATGGTCGGCGACTTGCCGCCGAGTTCGAGCGATACCGGCATCAGTTTTTCCGCGGCGAGTCGCGCGATGCCGCGACCGACTTCCGTGCCGCCCGTGAACGCCACCTTCTTCACGAGCGGATGACGCACGAGCGCATCGCCGATCACGGAGCCCTTGCCCGGCAGCACGCTGACGACACCCTTCGGCACGCCAGCTTCCTCGCAGATGCGCGCGAGCGCCAGCGACGCGAGCGGCGTGACTTCAGCGGGCTTCAACACGACGGCGTTGCCGGCGGCGAGGGCGGGCGCGAGTTTCTGCGCGTCCGAGGCGATCGGCGAATTCCACGGCGTGATCGCCGCGATGACGCCGAGCGGCTCGTGCACGCTCATCGTCAGGTAATCGCCGCGCGAGGGCGTGAGTTCTTCTTCGAGCGTTTCGAGGCACGACGCGAAGTAGCGGAACGTGCTCGCGGCGCTTGTCACGAGCGCGCGCGTTTCGCTGATCGGCTTGCCGTTGTCGCGCCGCTGCAATTGCGCGAGCGCTTCGTGACGCGTTTCGATCAGATTCGCAATGCGATGCAGAACGGCTGCGCGCTGATGCGGTTTCAATCCGGCCCAGTCGGCTTTCCGGTAAGCGCGATCCGCGATCTCGACCGCTTCGCGCGTATCGTCGGCGTTCGCCGTGCTGATCTCCACGTTGACGGTCTGATCGGCGGGATAGATGCTCGCGTACTGATTGCCGCGCCCCTGGCGCCATTCGCCGCCGATATAGATATCGCCGGACGTCACGAGCGAAGTGTCGGGATGATTCATCTTCCAAAAGCTCCTTCAGATGACGCAACGCGCGGCGCGATTGCGCAACGCACGGATTGCGCTGAACGCGGTGAGTGCGGATGTCTTGGGATTCGACGGCAGCGGCTTGCCGCACATTTCGAGCGACATCTCGCCGAATGCGCCGCGCGCGACGATGCGATGCACGTTGCGCTCGACAGCCGGATCGGCGATCAGGCGCACGCGCGTACCGTCGAGGCCGAGTCCTGCCAGCGCGATGGTCGCCGCGACGTTCGCGTTCTTCGGATAGAGCCGCGCGGCATCGCGCGCGGTGCCTTCGAAGATGACGCGCTCTTCGGTCAGCGACCGCAGATCGCAGACGTTTTCCGCAGGCGTGCCGAGCCAGCCGAGCGGCGGCTTGCGGCCCGTGTACTGCACGTCGTCGAGGCCGCCTTCCTTTGCCGCGGCGAGCGCATCGACGCCACCGATCGCGCCCGACAGCAGTGTGATCGTGGCCGCGCCTTCGTCGGCGGCATGAAAGAGCGCGTCGAAGAGACCGGCTTCGGACAGCGCGCCGATCGATGCGACCGCGCAATCCGTGCCCGACTTGAGCAAGGGCACGACATGATCGACGAGCGCCGCATGGCCCGCGCATTCGAGCGCGAACTCGGGGTGACTCGCGAGCGCATCGACGTGCGATACGACATCGACGTCATCGCCGAGCACCGAGCGCACGTAATCGCGATCTCGCTCCGGCACGATGACATGCGAGATGCGCACGAGCGGATCGCGGTCGACTGCGCGAAACACCGCCGAGCCGATCGCGCCGAAGCCGATCATCGCGATATCGATCGCATGCTGTGCATGACGGGGATCACGCATATTCCGGCTCCTTCGGCTCTTCCTTCTTCACCGGCGGCCCCGCGAACGCGGTCGCGAACGAGCCGACCGACAGCATGTCCACTTCCACGAGCACCGGACCGTCGATGGCGAGTCCTTCGCGCACGATGTCATCGGCCTGATCGAGCGACGTAATCCGGCGATGCGCGAGACCGAGGCTCGCGCAGAACTGCGCGAAATCCGGCTGATGCAGATCGACGAACATGCGGCGTCCACCATATTGCGCGTCCTGAATGTTGCGGATCACGCCATAGCATTGATCGTTCATCAGCACGATCATCACGTTGGCCTTTTCCTGCACCGCTGTGGCGAGCTCGCCAACATTGACCATCAGACCGCCATCGCCGACGAGCGCAACGGTCTTCTTCGCCGCGCCCGAGAGCGCCGCGCCGATCGCCATCTGCATGCCCTGGCCAATGCCGCCACCGAGCGCATGCACGCCCGCGCGCGGATTGAAGATCTTCAGCAGGCGATTGCCCCACGTGCTGTTCGAGATCGTGACGTCGCGCACCCAGTTGTAATCACGGCCGACCGCGCGTTGCAGCGAATCGACGAGACGCTTGTACGGTCCCAGTCCCTTCGATACTTCAGCGACAGCCGTTTCACGCGCGGCGGCGAGATCGCCCGCGAACGCCGGATCGATGCGGATGCGGCCTTCGAGCAGCGTCGCGAGTTCATCGAGCACGCGCGATGCATCGCCATGCACGAAGAGATCGTTGCGATAGCCACGGTTGTCGGCGAGCGCATCGGCGTCGACGCGATAGAGCGGTTGCGGCAGCGCGAGCTTGTACTTCAGCGTTTCGTTGCCGCGCAGACGCGAGCCGACGACAACGAGCGCATCGCACGTCTTGTAGAACGCTTCGACCGACGGATGCACGTTGAACGCGCCGAGCGTCGCCGGATGATCTTCCGGCAGCACGCCGCGCCCTTGCACGCTCGTCACGACGCCGAAGCCGAGCTTGACCAGACGTTCGACTGCGCTGCGGGCATGACGCGTGCCGCCGCCGAGCCAGAGCAGCGGGCGCTTGGCGTTGGTGAGCGCATCGGCGAGTTGCTTCACGCGCAGGCTGTCGTGCGTGAGTGCGCCGACATGCGGCGCGGCCAGATCGGCGGGCCATTCGATTTCGGCCGCCTGGATGTCGATCGGAATCTCGACGCTGACCGGACCGGCCGGCGCAGTCAATGCGACACGCACGGCTTCGCGAATCGTCGGCAATGCGGTGTCGACGGTACGCACGCGGAACGCGGCCTTCGAGATCGATTGCAGCATCGACAACTGATCGGGCGCTTCGTGGATATACGCGAGGTCCTGATCGAGATATTCGGTTTCGATCTGCCCCGTGACATGCAGGAGCGCCGTGCCCGCGGTCAGGGCTTCGACCATCGCGCCCGCCGCATTGCCGGCGGCGGTGCCCGTCGACGTGAACGCGACGCCCAGTTCGCCCGAGACACGCGCGAGGCCATCGGCCATGTTCAACGCGCCTGCTTCGCCGCGTGCGCCGACATAGCGGATATTGCCGCGACGGCCGATCGCATCGAGGATCGGCATGTTGTGAATCGAGATCACGCCGAACGCCGTGCGCACACCGCATTGTTCGAGGAACGCGGCGATCAGTTCGCCGACCGTGGTTTTCTTAGACATGACGAGCAAAGCCTCCGGAAACATCGATATGGCTGCCGGTCGTGTACGACGACAGCGTTGTTGCGAGATAAAAGAGCGCCTGAGCCGCTTCTTCGGGCAGCCCGAAGCGGCCGAGCGGAATGTTTTTCTTGCGCGCGAGTTCGCCGGTCCACTGCTGCCAGCTTTGACGCGGCTCTTGCGCCTGTTGGAAATAGTCCTGATAACGCCGCTTCCACTGCCCCGATTCGACGATGCCGATCAGAATCGAATTCACACGGATGCGTTGCGGCGCGAGTTCCGTCGCGAGCGATTTCACGAGGCTCAGCACGCCTGCTCGCGCCGACGAAGTCGCAACCATGTGCGGTTCCGGCTGCAACGCGAGCAGTGAGTTCACGCAGACGATCGCGGGCGAGGGCGCGTCCTTCAGCATGGGCAGAAAGGCGCGCGTCGGGCGGATGATGCTGAAGTACTTCAACTCCAGTTCGTCGCGCCAGGCGTCGTCGGTCGTATCGGCGAAGGTGGACACGCGGCCTTGTCCCGCGTTGTTCACCAGCATGTCGACGCGGCCGAAGCGCTCTTTGATGCGTGAGGCGAAGGCGTTCACCTGGTTCTCATCGAGCACATCGCAACGTGAAGCGAGCAATGGCGCTTGCGGAAATTCTTTCGCGAGTGCGGCTTGCGCGGCTTCGAGCCGTTCGCCGTCGCGTCCGCAAATAGCCACCGATGCGCCCGCTTGCAAAAACAAACGCGCGGTCGCGTAGCCGATGCCCGACGAACCGCCGGTCACCACCGCAACCTGCCCTGAAAGATCGATCTGAATCATTGCAACCCCAGAGACTTCATATATCGGCTCGACGCTGATGCGCGCGCGGCCGGACGATAGTTGAGACGCAGCGAGAGCGCGTCGGCGGCTTCGCGAACCTTGTCGATGAGGCCGCTGCGAAGCAATGCAGCATCGATTTCCGGACGCGGTATCGTCGTCGTGATGACGGCGACGATGCGGCCCGTGTCGTTGCGAACCGGCGCGGTGACGACCGAAATGCCGCGCTCGAACGACGATTGACTCGTCGCGTAGCCGCGTTCGGCGTCTTCTTTCACGCGCTCGTAAAGTTCTTCCACGGATTCGGGCGTCGACTTCGTGAAGCGCTCCAGAGGTTGTTCCGGATAAAGCACGCGCAGTTCATCGAGCGAGAGATCACCCATGAGAACGTGACCGTGCGTGGTTGCATGCGCGGGCAGGCGCGTGCCGACGTTCACCTTCACCGAACTGAAGATCGGTGCGTGACTCTGCGCTTTCGCGACAAACACGACATCGCGGCCATCGCGAATGAGGATGTGACTTGTGAGACCGGTCGCATCGCGCAATGCTTCGATGATCGGCAGGCCGAGATCGGTCAGTTCGAGCGAGCTCAGGTATTCGAAGCCGAGGCGCAGAACCGCGACGCCGAGGCGATAGTTGCGGTCCTTGTCCGCGCGTTCCAGAAAGCCGAGCGATTCGAGCGTCTGAAGCAGACGGAAAACCGTTGTGCGCGGAATGCCGAGGCGTCGCGACAGTTCCGGCGCGCCGAGCACGGGTTCGCGCGGCGAGAACTCGGTGAGAATCTTGAGTCCGCGTTCGAGTCCCGGCACGATGTAGGTCGGTTCGCCCTTGTCGGCTTCTTCCGTGGCGATGGATGTCATTGCGTTACTCCGTCTTTCATGTGACATTCGATGCCCTGGCAAAACGAGTCGATCAGCGCCGTATAGGCGGCGGGAGATTCGACATAACCCGCGTGTCCGGCACGCGGAATGACTTGCAGGCTGACGTGCGCGGCCTGCGCGATGGGCGCGCACGCGGCGGGCGGCGTGATCGCGTCTTCCGCGCCGACCGCCACCGCGATGCGTCCGCGAAAGCGCGCGATATCCGCTGCGAGGTCCGCGTTCGCCAGCAGATGCGTCGCTTGCGCGTAGCCTTCGGGCACGATGCGCGCCATGTTCCAGCGGACCCATTCGCGCGCGGCTTCATCGGCATATTGCGAAACCATGTTCGCGCTGCGCTCGCGTGCGAGCCCTTGCGGGCCGAGGTCGTTCAGCATCTTCAATCGCGCATCACGCTTCGCTTCACGCATGTCCTTCGATGCAGCGCCGTAACCCGCGGCGGGCGATATCAGCAACAGGCCCGCCACGCGCTCCGGTGAACTTGCAGCAAACGAACCCGCGATGATGGCGCCGAGTGAATGACCGACGAGCACGCAACGCGTGATGTCCAGCGCATCGAGCCACGCGCGCAGTGCATTCGCATAGTCAGAAGCAATGGGCGATTCATTCGTCACGCGAGTGGATACGCCATACCCCGGCGCATCCCACGCAAGCACGCGACGCTTCGCACCCAGCACGTCGAGTTGCCGCACCCACGACGCCGCGCCCGACCCGATCCCATGCAGCAACACGACGGGCAGGGTGCGCAGATGCGACGTACCTGCTTCGCGATAACCCGTGATGCCGTGCGCGGTATCGATGTGCATGTCTGGAAAGCACGCGAGCGTCTCGATGTTCATCGCAGCCTCAGCGCTTGAGCTTCGCCAAAGGCGAATCCGGCGGATACGTCGGCGTGATCGGCTTCGATGCGCCGAGCATCACGCACATCAGCGCGTCTTCCTCGCCGATGTTGATCTCCGTGCGATACACGCCGGGCGGCACGGAAATGAGATCGCGCTCGCCGAGCACGGCTTCCCAGGTCTGTCCGTCCTTCTCGCAGATCACCTTCATCTTTCCGCGCAGCACGAAGAAGATCTCTTCGACGTCGATATGAATATGGCTCGGCCCGATGTTGCCGGCGGGGATGACCATCGTCGAAAACGTGAAGCTGCCCGAGGGGACCGTGTTCATGTCCTTCGCGACGCCTGTGCCGCCCGTGCCCACATAGCGCATCTGCGCGCGGCGATACTTCGGGTCGTAGTCGGCCTGGAACTTCAGCGCGTCCCAGTCGTAGCGGCGCGTTTCGAGGCGCGCGACACGCGAGTCCATCCATTGCTCGAAGCTCGCCTCGGCGGGCTGGTCCCACGATTTGCGTTCGATGTCTGCATCGGCCATTTCTTTCTCCAGGTTCTATGTAGAGCGAATCAATTCATCACGAAGCCGCCGTTCACCGGCAGCAACTGGCCCGTCACGAAGCGCGCCGCATCCGAGAGCAGGAACAGCGCGGGGCCGTTCACGTCGTCGGGGACTTGCGCGCGCGTCAGTGCGCGGCCTTTGAGGTAGTACTCGTGGCGCTCGGCGGGCACGTAGGCGGTGGCTTCCACTTCGGTGAGGCCGGGCGCGATTGCATTGACGGTCACGTTGCTCGTGCCGAACTCGCGGGCGAGCGAACGCGTCATCGCGATTACCGCGCCCTTGCTCGCGACATAGGCGAGCAGCTTCGGCGCGCCCCACAAGGCCGTATCCGATGCGATGTTCACGATCGCGCCGCGTCCCGATTCCTTCAGATGCGGCAGGCACGCGACGCTCATGAGCCAAGTCCCGCGCACGTTGACGTTCATGACGGCGTCCCACGTTTGCGGCGTGAGTTCATCGGCGGACTTGCCGCCCGAGTTCGTGATCGCGGCGTTGTTGATGAGGCCATCGAGCCCGCCCAGCGCTTTCACGCTGTTTTCTACGAATTCAGAGATGCTCTGCGGCTCGTTCAGATCGAGCGGGAAGAAGTGCGCATTCGGCAGTTCACGCGCGAGCGCATCGCCTTCCGCATGCAGCACATCGCCGAACGCGACGCGCGCGCCGCTTTCGACGAGCGCCTTGACGAACGCCGCGCCGAGTCCGCGAGCGCCGCCCGTCACGAGCACGCGTCGGCCGTTGAGCGCGTCACGCATGAGCGTGCTCCGTGTTCTTCGGCAGGGCGTCGAGCGCGGCGAGATGCTGCTGCGCACGCTGCTTCAGCATGCGGCGTACACGCGTCATGCCGACATCGTGCTGATAGAGAAATTCGTGATTGCGCGCGTTCGGCGCGAGGCTTTCGAGCACGTAGCGGTCTTGTTCCAGCACGGCCCAATGCAGCCCTTCGAGACGATTGCGATACAGGAAGCGCCATGCATCGCGCTGCCATCCCGAGACCTTACGCGTGCGCCAGAAGTAGACTTGGCAGTTGTCTTCATCGACAGGCGTCGCGAAGCCGATGATCCCGAAGTTGCCGCCGGGACCGAACTTCTTCTTGTACGGAATCGCGAGACGCATCCACAGGCAGCCGGTTTCGCCGAGCTCGACCCAGTCGAAGTTCACGTCGCGCTGATTCACCTTCTCGAACATGAGGCCGGTTTCGGTCTTGCGCACGCGCATGTCGGCCTGCTTGTCGCCTTCGGCCATCGAGTGCGAGGTCGCGTGCAGATAGGCGCCGTGCATCGGGTCCATCACGTTGTCGATCGCGTACTGGTAATTGCACTTCCAGTGGGACATGCACAGGAAGCTCGCGTATTCATCGCCGACGAGTTCTTCCGGCAGCACGAGCGGCGCGGGTTCCTTGTTGGCGTCATCGCCGAACCAGAGGAAGATCGCGCCCGCATGCTCTTCGACCGGATACGACTTCACGCACTTCTGGCCTTCGAGCGGACACGCCGACACGGCGGGCACTTTCTGTACGGTGCCGCTGCCGTCGATTTCGATGCCGTGGTACCAGCATGCGACGCTGCCGCCGAGATTCCAGCCGAGCGACAGACGCGCGCCGCGATGCGGGCAGCGGTCTTCGAGCGCGTGCACTTTGCCTTCGTTGTCGCGCCAGAGGACGATCTGATCGCCGAGGCGCGTGAGGCCGATGGGCGCATTCGCCACTTGCCAGCTCGGCGCGACGGGATACCAGTAGTTACGCAAGCCGCGATCGAGATAAGCCTGAACGGGATCGACGGCGCTGGTGGATTGCTGAGGGGACGTCATGGGGAAGGGCTCCTTCTTTATTCGGCGAGCGTGCGCAGTTCGGCGGCGAGGCGATCAGAGGTCCATGCGGTGCCTTCCGGCGTGCGGAACCCGTCCTTGTTCAAGCCCGCGACCACCTGCTCCAGCTCCAGCGCGCCCGCTTCGAAGACGCGCTCGAGCGCATCGCCGAAGTCGTTTTCGTATTGCGTCGGCTCGGCACGGCGCGTCTGCCAGATGAAGTTCTCGGTCTGACCCGGCTTCTCGATCACGCCCTTGCCAGCGACGTTGTTCGGCTGCGGCGCGAGCCACGGCTTGAGATTCGGGTTGAAGTTCACGACTTTTTCCATGTCACGCTACCTTGATCTGGATTTCCTCGCCGGCGAGGCGCACCGAATACGTCTTCAGGTCGCGGCCGCCGGGCTCTTTCAGGCATTTGCCCGTGGGGATGTGAAACACCGCTTCGTGCAGCGGGCATTCGACGGTGTCGCCATCGACGAAACCCTGCGTCAGCAGTGCATATGCGTGCGGGCAGACGTTCTCGAGCGCATACAGCGCGTCGCCCACTTTGTAGATACCGATTTCCGCGCCGTCATCGAGCTTGAATTCGATCGGTGCGTCTTCCGACAGATCGCCGGCATGTCCGGCGCAGCGCCATTGTTCAGACATCTTTCACCCTTTCTCTGGTTCGTCTGTGTTCCACTAAAGGAACATCAGTTCGTGTATGGGCATTATAGGAGCGGTCTGAGCCCGGGAAAATAAAAAAATGAATCTCTAGGTGAAAACACTGAAACCGTCCCGTTAAAAAGTTCGCCCGTGCATTTGCTCAGACGTAAGAACGCTCGTTCGACATTGATTCGTAAGCTCTTTTTGTCACGAACGACACGCATCCAACGTGCCTCAGGGTCTACCCGAAGTCATCTCAAATTTATTGTTTTGACGCCGGAAACCTCACTATACTTTCCATAGGCAGTACGTTGATCCATATATGGAACATAAATCGCGATCGACGAACTGCCTTATCCGGACGGCGCGAATCACAGCCATCCGGCACCGGGATAAAGCGAAACAACGGCTACAAGCGGGAACGGGAAAGCGGGCACGGCCCGTCCTTGGACCATACGGTTAGGAGAACGAAGGGTGAAGCACATCATCGCAGCGGGGCTCATCGGAGCCGGGGTCGCGACCGGCGCGGCCGCGCAAAGCACAGTCACGCTCTACGGCAGCCTCGATGCCGGCATCGCATATATCAACAACGTCGGCGGCCATCCGAAATGGATGGAGGAGCAGGGCAACATGCAGCCTGACCGCTGGGGCTTTCGCATCGTCGAGGATCTGGGCGGGGGGCTCAAGACGGTCGCGCAACTGGAGAACGGCTTCTATACGAACAGCGGCAACTTCGCGAAGGCCGGAACGCTATGGAATCGCCAGGCGTATGTCGGGCTGGATCAGGAAAACGTCGGCACGTTGACGCTCGGCCATCAGACGCCGTTCAGCTTCGACATGCTCGGGCCGCTTTCCACGGCGTATCTCGCGGCGAGCTGGTATGCGTTCCATCCGGGCAACATCGACCAGCTCGCGGACACGGGCGTCGTGCCGTATGACAACTCGGCCAAATTCCGCTCGGCGAGCTTCTACGGCTTTTCCGCCGGCGCGATGATAGGCCTCGGCAATACGACGAACTTTTCGACGGGGCGCAATTACGGCTTCGGCATCACGTATGCGAATGGTCCGTTCAAGGCGGCGGCCACGTATTCGAATGAGCACAACCGCACGCCCGCGATTGCGACGACTGGTCTTACGACTTTCCAGGGCCAGCCCGCCGCGACCTACATGGCGGACAAGCAGGAAGAGATGGGGGCGGGCGCGTCGTATGAAATCGGCAAGTTCGTTGTGCACGGTCTCTATACGCGCGTGAAGCTGCAATCGAATGGTCAGTCGGACACGTTTCAGTCTTACGATGCGGGGCTGACTTTCAAGCCGGTGGCGTGGAACTGGATCGCCGGGGGCGCGGCGACGACGACCTTTGCGGGCGGGCGCTGGACGCAGTTTGAAATCGGCGATATCTATATGTTGTCGAAGTCGACGCAGCTTTATGTGAATGCGCTCTATGAGCATGCGACGGGCGGTGCGAAGGCGGCGTTCTTTACGGCGGGTGTGTCGAGTACGGCGAATCAGGTTATCGTGCTTGCGGGGATTCATCACTCGTTTTAGAGCTTTTGGTTTCGCTGGATCCCGTATTCGTGTCGGTCTATTGGCACTGCCCCTGTGCGGGGCGGCAGTCACTTTCTTTGCTGCTGCAAAGAAAGTAACCAAAGAAACAGCTTTCCCCATCCAAAGTACTTCACACCGGCCGCGGCACAGGCGATTGACCTAATGGCCCGGCTGTAGCGAGTGCCCCCACAAGCAGAACCGGACTTGGACCGCGCACGGTCTGTCGAGCCTGTCCTCTATACAGAACTGACGCTACCCACGATCTAGTCAGTTGACATTAGCCGCGGTCGCGCTC
>LRBF01000002.1 GCA_001580565.1 Caballeronia megalochromosomata
ACAGGTGCTCATCCACGTAGTGAATCTGAAACACCTGCTTGGCAATATCAACTCCGACTGGCGTAGACTTCATGACTGGACCCTCCTGTTTGCCCGGAAGACCATTGTCTTCCCTCTTTGGCACTCGATGCCGTCGGCCTGCGAGGGTCCACTGCCTTACATCCCTTCGTCATCTCCCCTCGCAAATCTCCGAGCAGGGGGAAGCGTTCATTCCATTTCTTTGGTTACTTTCTTTGCAGCAGCAAAGAAAGTGACTGCCGCCCCGCACAGGGGCAGTGCTAATAGACCGACACGATAACGGGATCCAACGACGAAACCCCGAAGCGTGTCAAAGGAAAGGTACTTTAGGGCGCCGCCGCAGCCCCAGCCTTCACACTACCATCCGGCCGCGGAACCTCAATCGGCTTAACCTCAACGGCAGCAGTGCCGTCCTTCTTGATGCCAAGCTTATCCGCCGTCTTCGGCGACACATCGACGATCCGATCCTTCACATACGGCCCGCGATCCCGGATCTGGACCACTTCGCTATTACCGTTCTCCAGATTAGTGACCCGAGCCGTAGTGCCAAGCGGAAGCGTCTTGCTGGCGGCCGCGTTGGATTGCGGATTCATCGGCGTGCCATCGGCCATTTTCTTCTTGTAAAACTTCCGGCCATAGTACGAAGCCTTGCCTTTGCGCGGCTTTCCGGAGCGGTCGACACCGCCCTGATGGGCGGACTTTACCGCGTGGTGGCGATCATTCGAGGACACGGTTTCGTGCGCCGGATACGCCGTGCTCAGCCCGCACGACAGGACCACGCATACGATTGCCCGCACCCACTGTGGACGATGACACTTCATGTTCCGATCCTCGCTTTGCTTGAACGTAGCAGGGTTCGGGCCGTATCCCTCTGCTCAATACGCTGCCACACGCGTCGGATCACAGCTTGTATAGTGCGAGAGCCTACGAACAGTTGATCCCAGGAACCCTATGAACCAGAAGAACAAAAGGCGTCTCTTGTTGGCCGGTGGCACCGCAGCAGCGGCGGCGCTGGCGTTGAGCGGATGCACGACCACGGGTCCATCGTCCGGTGAAACCGCAGCCGGCACCGCCGACCGCGACCGCGCCATCGACGCCGCCGTGGATGCAACCCTGCAGCGGCTGTATGTCTCCGTGAACGGCTCGCGCGAGCTCGTGAACAAGGCGCGCGGCGTGCTCGTCTTTCCACGCGTGATTGCGGCGGGATTCTGGCTGGGCGCGCAATATGGCGAAGGCGCGCTGCGCGTGGATGGCCGCACGGACGGCTACTACAGCACGGCGGGCGGTTCGTTCGGCTTGCAGATCGGCGCTCAGTCGAAAGCGCTCATCTATGTGTTCCTGACCGATGACGCGCTCGCGCAATTCCGCAAGCGCGACGGCTGGGCTGTCGGCACCGACGCAACCGTCGCCGTGGCCAGGCTAGGCGCAAACGGCCAGCTGGATACGACGACGGCAACCAACCCCGTCGAGGTTTTCGTTCTGACCAATGCCGGTCTCATGGCCGGCGTGTCGCTCGAAGGCACCAAGGTCAGCCGGCTGAGTCCCTGAGCTTCACTCCGCCGGGCCCGACAAGGGCCGCGTCGCCATCGCCCGGGTCAGACCGTGGACGGGGCGGCGCACGGCCACATCGAACGGATTGATCTGCGGGCCGAGCGCCGACGCCTGACGCTTCAGCAACTCGACCACCATGGGCAGGCGGTCTTCACCGAGACGCGTCGACAGCGTGCCGACGCTCAACGCGCCGACCGCATGCCCCGTTCGATCGAGAATCGGCACCGCGACGCCCGCCATGCCGTCGATCAGCCCGCTGTTGCGCCCCGCGTAACCCTGCGCGCGCACGCGCTCGATCTCGGTGCGCAGATAGACCTCGTCGAACACGCCATAGTTGTGCAGCCGCGGCACGTTGAAGCGGATGATCTCCTCGCGCTCTTCCTCGGGCTGAAACGCGAGAATCGCGAGGCTGCCTTGCCCGACGCCCAGCGCGATGCGGCCGCCCACATCGCCGGTGAACGAGCGGATCGGGAACGGGCCTTCGCACATGTCGAGGCACACCGCATCGAAGCTGCTCTTCACGAGCAGGAAGATGGTGTCGCCGAGACTCGCGCATAGCCGCAGCAACGCGGGCCGGCACAGCGTGCGCATCCGGCTCGGGTTGCCCGCCTGCGCCGCCAGCGAAAAGAAATCCACGCTCAGCCGATAGCGCTTGCTCCCTTCGTCCTGTTCGACGACGCCTTCCGCGATCAGCGCATGCAGGATCCGGTGCACGGTGGCTTGCGTGAGGCCGACCGCCTTCGCGAGCGCGGTGACCCGGCTGCCTTCGGCCTGATCCTCGCCGAGCGCGCGAATCACGGCGAACGCACGCTGCAGCATGCCGACGCCCGGGGCATCCGGCGCCGATGTTCCGTTTCTCTCGTCAGAAGCCTTCATCTTCGCCTCGTTTATTCCATTCATTGGAATGTTCGCGCCAGCCAATTTTTCAGCGACTATTCGACCCGATTCGGCTGCGTTGCGCAATCTAAGGGATTACCCAAATCACGATCAGCGAAACGATCTTCGCATTATGGCCGTAATCATTCCGTTCCACGGAATCCAACTGCAAGTTTCACTCATTCAATGGAATTTGAAATTGACGCACCGAAATTTGGCTAGCTAGAGTCCGTTCATTGGAAACCGTCGCACACAGCCGGCGCGCGATGCGCCGAAGGGGCAGGCCATGTCGTTCCTCACATTGACGGATCTGTCGAAATCGTTCGGCGATCTGCACGCCGTCGCCGACGTCAATCTGTCGGTCGAGAAAGGCGAATTCGTATCGCTGCTCGGGCCGTCGGGCTGCGGCAAGACCACGACCTTGCAGATGATCGCGGGCTTCATCGAAGCGACGCGCGGCCGCATCATGCTCGACGGCCGCGACATCACGCACATGCGGCCGAACCGGCGCGGCCTCGGCATCGTGTTTCAGAGCTACGCGCTCTTTCCGCACATGAGTGTCGAGCAGAACGTGAGCTTCGGGCTGGAGATGCGCGGCATCGACAAGAGCGAGCGCCGCGAACGCGTGCGCGAGGCGCTGTCGCTCGTGCGGCTCGACCCGTTCGCGCAGCGTTTTCCGCGCGAGCTGTCGGGCGGGCAACGTCAGCGCGTGGCGATCGCGCGCGCGATCGTCATCGCGCCGCCCGTCCTGCTGCTCGACGAGCCGATGTCGAACCTCGACGCGAAGCTGCGCGAAGACATGCAGTTCGAGTTGCGCGGCATTCAGCGCAAGATCGGCACGACGACGATCATGGTCACGCACGATCAGTCCGAAGCGCTGTCGATCAGCGATCGCGTCGTCGTGATGGAGGCGGGCCGCATCACGCAGGTCGATACGCCCTATCGCGCGTATGAGCGGCCCGAGACGAGCTTCGTGTCGCAGTTCATCGGCAAGGCCAACATGCTGCGCGGCACGATCGTCGCGCGCGACGGCGACGCCATTCGCATCGATCTCGGCCACGATCTCGCGGAGACGGGCTCGACCTCGCAACTGCCGGAGCGCGAGCGCGCGATCGGCATCGGCGACGCGGTCACCGTGTGCATCCGCCCCGAGAAGCTCAGGCTCGGCGCGGCGGGCAGCGGACGTCTGCCGGGCCGCGTGACGAGTCGCTTCTTTCTCGGCAGCCAGTGGCTCTACCGGCTCGACAGCCGCGCGGGCGAGATGCTCGTGTGCTGCCAGAATCACGGCGACGAGCCGCTCGAAGAAGGCGCGCACGTGGGCATCGACTGGAACACGGAATCGATCCGGTTCATCCAGCAGGAGGCCGCCCGTGGATAGCACGCTGCGCTCTTCCGAACCCGCCGCGACAGCCGCATCAAAAGGCACGCGGCGCGCGCCGTGGCATGCGTATCTGCCTTTGTGGATGATGAGCGCGCCCGCGCTGCTGCTCTTCGCCGTGCTCGTGATCGTGCCGCTCGCGATGACGCTCGCGCTCACGTTCTATCGCTTTGATCCGGCGATGGGTTCCGTTGCCGCGTTCGACCTGCACAACTATGCCGAAGTGCTCGGCTCGTCGTACTTCCATACGATCTTCGCGCGCACCTTCGGCATCGCCGCGCTCGTGACCTTGCTGTGCGTCGTGATCGGCACGCCTGAGGCATACGTCCTGTCGCGCATGGGCGATCCCTGGCGATCCATCTTTCTGCTGGTGATTCTCGCGCCGCTGCTCGTCTCCGTGGTCGTGCGCGCGTTCGGCTGGAGCATGCTGCTCAACGTGAACGGGATCGTGAACCAGTTGCTCGGCGTATTCGGCTTCGGTCCGTACAAGCTGCTCTACACGACGTTTGCGATCGTCATCGCGCTGGTTCACGTGATGCTGCCGTTCATGGTGATCCCGGTCTGGACCGCGCTGCAGCGCATCGATCCGCAGACGGAGAACGCCGCGCTCTCATTGATGGCCTCGCCCGCCGTCACGCTGTGGCGCATCGTGTTGCCGCAGCTCGTGCCGGGCATCCTGTCGGGCAGCCTGATGGTGTTCGGCCTGTCCGCGAGCGCCTTCGCCATTCCCGGCCTGCTCGGCGGACGGCGTCTGAAGGTCGCCGCCACCACCGTCTACGACCAGTTCCTCAGTTCGATGAACTGGCCGCTCGGCGCGACCATCGCGGTGCTGCTGCTCATCGCCAATCTGGTGGTGATGCTTACCTATTACCGCGTGCTCGAGCGGCGCTACGCGCGCAGCATGGGCTGAACGAGGCGATCCATCATGCGCAAAAACGGTCCCATCGCGCTGGCGTTCCATACGATCGTGATCCTGTTCGTGCTGGCGCCGCTCGTCATCGTCGTGCTCGTCGCGTTCACGCCCGAAGAGACGCTGACACTGCCCACGCGCGGCCTTTCGCTGCGCTGGTTCCGCGCGATTCTCGATTATCCCGACTTCATCTCGGCGTTCTTCAACAGCGTGAAGCTCGCATTCGCATCGGCGACGCTGTCGCTCGTGATCGCCCTGCCCGCCGGGCTCGCGATCGGCCGCGCGCGTTTTCCGGGGCGCAGCTTCCTGAACGCGCTCCTGCTCTCGCCGCTCGTGATTCCCGGCCTCGTGCTCGGCATCGCGATGCTGCGCTTCTTCGCGCTGATCGGCGCGACCGGCTCGTTCGCGTGGCTGATCCTCGCGCACATGGTCATCATCACGCCGTTCGTGATGCGGCTCGTGCTCGCTTCGGTGAGCGGCATGGACCGCAGCATCGAGCACGCCGCGTCGTCGCTCGGCGCGGGTTCGTGGACGACCTTCCGCCGCATCACGATGCCGATGATCCTGCCCGGCATCACCGGCGGCTGGCTGCTCGCGTTCATCAACAGCTTCGACGAACTGACGATGTCGGTCTTCGTCACGTCGCCGCAAACGGTCACGCTGCCGGTGCGCATGTACATGTACGCGACCGAATCGATCGATCCGATGATGGCCTCCGTCTCGGCGCTCGTCATCTTCATCACCGCGGGCGCGATGCTGGTTCTCGACCGCGTGTACGGGCTCAACCGCATTCTGATCGGCCAGCACTGAACCCACACTCATGAGCACCGCAACGATTCATCATGCGCCGCAGTTCGTTCGTCTCGACGAGACGGATCGCGCGCGCATTTCCTTCGTTCTCGACGGCGTCCCGGCAGAAGCGCTCGCGGGCGACACGCTCCTGACCGCCATTCTCATGCATCAGCGTCACGTGCGGCACAGCGAGTTCAGCGGCAAGCCGCGCGCGGGCTTCTGCCTGATCGGCGCGTGCCAGGACTGCTGGGTGCGCGGCGAGGACGGCAAGCGCATGCGCGCGTGCTCGACGCGCGTCGAAGCGGGCATGCGCGTCGTCACGGACGACGCGCGATGAACGATGCGCATCGTGTGGTGATCGTCGGCGCGGGACCGGCTGGCATTCGCGCAGCAGAGACGCTCGTCGCGGCGGGCGTGCGCCCTGTCGTGATCGATGAAAACGCGCGCTGGGGCGGACAGATCTATCGGCAGCCGCCCGCCGACGCCGGCTTCAGACGCACCAAGTCGACGCTCTACGGCTTCGAGGCGAAGAAGGCCGAGGCCGTGCACGACGCGATGGCGAAGCTGCTGCCGAAGATCGATTACCGTCCCGACACGCTCGCGTGGTCGTGCGAACAGAACCGTCTCGATACCCTTCACGCGGGACGCGAAGCGAGCGTGCCGTTCACGCATCTGATCATCGCGAGCGGCGCGACCGATCGCATCGTGCCGCTGCCCGGCTGGACGCTCGCGGGCGTCTTCACGCTCGGCGGCGCGCAGGTCGCGCTGAAGGCGCAAGGCTGCGCGATCGGTTCGCGCGTCGTGTTCGCGGGCACCGGGCCGCTCCTGTATCTGGTCGCCTATCAGTACGCGAAGGCGGGCGCGCAGGTCGCGGCCGTGCTCGATACGAGCCCGCTCGCGCGCCAGGCCGCCGCCGCGCCGCGCATGCTCAATCAGCCGTCCACATTTGCCAAGGGCGTCTATTACGTCGGATGGCTGCAGGCGCGCGGCGTGCGTATCGAACGGGGCGTGACACTCGATGGCATCGATGGCGACGACGCCGTGCGCGGCATCCGCTGGCGCACGCGTCGCGGCGAATCACGCGCGCTCGACTGCGACGCCGTCGGCATGGGCTTCGGCCTGCGCCCCGAAACGCAACTCGCGGATCTCGCGGGATGCCGTTTCCGCTTCGACGCGCTCAATCGCTGCTGGCTCCCCGAGCGCGACGCGGCGGGCCGCAGTTCGGTGCGCAACGTCTATCTCGCCGGCGACGGCGCGGGCATCGCGGGCGCCGACGCCGCCGAGCTCGCGGGACGGCGCGCCGCGCTCGCGTTGATCGAGGACATCGGCATTGTGGCTCACGCAAGCGCTCAGCCCGATTCGGTGAAGCTCGAACGCGAACTCGCACGCATCGCCGCGTTCCGCGCGGGCATCGAGCATGCCTTCGCGCCGCCCGCGAACGCCGCGCAAGGCTGGCCCGACGACATGACGGTCTGCCGCTGCGAGGAAGTCACCGCGGGCACGATGCGCGCGTGCATCCGCAGCGGGCTCGCCACGGAAGTCAACCGGCTGAAGGCGCTCACGCGCATCGGCATGGGCCGCTGCCAGGGCCGCATGTGCGGCGAATCCGCCGTTGCGCTCCTCGCCGCCGAAACCGGCAAGCCGCTCGCCGATGTCGGCCGTCTGCGCAGCCAGGCGCCCATCAAACCCATCCCCATCACACCGATGCTCTACGACGACGGCGTGCAGGTTCAGCCGGAGGAAGCCCACGATGAGTGATGCCCGCCATTACGATGTGGTGATCGCGGGCGGCGGGCTCGTCGGCTCGTCGACGGCGCTCGCGCTCGCCAAAGCGGGCATGCGCGTCGCGCTGATCGAACGGCGCTTCTGCGGCGCGCAGGCGAGCGGCGTGAACTACGGCGGCGTGCGCACGCAGGGACGCACGGCGGAACAGATGCCCCTCGCCGTGCGCGCGCGGCGCGTCTATGGCCGCTTGCCCGAGCTGATCGGCATCGACGGCGAAATGGTCGAGTCGGGTCATCTGCGTCTCGCGCGGCGTGAAGCTGATCTCGACGTGCTCGATCAATGGTCCGCCATGGCGCGCGAACACGGCGTTCAATCGCAGGTGATGAGCGGCGCGGCGTTCCGCAAGCGCTATCCGTGGCTCGGCCCCGCGGCGATCGGCGGCTCGCTTTGTCCGAGCGACGGTCACGCGAATCCGCGTCTCGTCTCGCCGGGTTTCGCGCATGCCGCGCGGCGCGCGGGTGCCGACGTGCGCGAGCAGACCGAGCTGTCCGACATCACGTTCGACGGCGCGCGCTTCCAGATGCGCGCGGGCCACGAGCGCATCAGTTCCGACTGGCTCGTCAATAGCGCGGGCGCGTGGGCGAACCGCATCGCGGGCAGCTTCGGTGAAAGCGCGCCGATGAAGCCCATCTATCCGAACATGTGGGTGACCGAGCCGCTGCCGCTTTTCATCGGGCACAGTCTCGGCGTGGTCGGCGGCGGCATCTATGCGCGGCAGGTCGAACGCGGCAACTGCGTGATCGGCGGCGGGCGCGGACAGGGCGATGGCGAGTACGCGCAGCCATCGACGGCCACGACGCGCGCCGTGATGCGCGACGCGTGCGCGCTCTTGCCCGCCCTGCGCGACGCGCTCCTGATCCGCACCTGGAGCGGCGTGGAAGGCGAGACGCCCGACAGCAATCCGGTCATCGGGCCGAGCCGCACCACGCCGCGTCTGCTGCATGCATTCGGTTTTTCGGGCGGCGGCTTTCTGCTCGCGCCCGGCGTCGGCGAAGTGCTCGCCGAGCTCGTCACAGCGGGCGAGACCAGCACGCCGATCGACGCGTTCTCGATCGGACGGTTCAGTTTGATGCCTCTATCCGCCACTCATTAGCCAGAACAAGGAAAACTCACGATGAAGCTGCCCCGCACACTCGTATCGCTCGCCGCGCTCGTTGCGTTCGGCGTCACGTCGTCCGCCTGGTCGCAGACCAAGACGCTCTATATCGGCATGAACGGCGGCCCGATGGAAAAGGCCTACACGAGCCAGGTCCTGCCCGAGTTCGAGAAAGCCAACAACGTGAAGGTCGTCGTGGTGCCGGGGACGTCCTCCGACGTGCTCGCGAAGCTGCTCGCGAATCGCAACAGTCCGCAGATCCACGTCGCCTTCCTCGATGACGGCGTGATGGCGCGCGCCGTCAGCATGGGCGTATGCCAGAAGCTCGACGATTCGCCCGTGCTGAAGGAACTCTATCCGTTCGCGCGCCTCAAGGACGACATGGGCGCGGGCGTGCAACTCGGCATGACCGGCATCGGCTACAACACGAAGCTCTTCAAGGAAAAGGGCTGGGCACCGCCGACCTCGTGGATGGACTTCGCCGATCCGAAGTACAAGGGCAAGGTGGTGTTCCAGTCGGCGTCGAGCAGCACGTTCGGCCTGCATGGTTTCCTCGCGATCAACCGCATCCTCGGCGGCAGCGAGAAGAACGTCGAGCCGGGCTTTTCCAAATGGGCGACGACGGTCGGCCCGAATGTCGTCGAATACATTCCGAACTCGGCGAAGCTCTCGGAGATGATCACGACGGGCGAAGCCGGCCTCTTTCCGCTCACGCCGACCGCCATCGGCGATCTGAAGGACAAGGGCCTGCCGGTCGCGTATGTCGCGCCTAAGGAAGGCGCGGTGCTGCTGCTTGTCGATGCATGCGTCGTGAAGAACAATCCGGATCCGGCGCTCGCGCAGAAGCTCGCGCAATTCCTCTTGTCCGCGCCCGCGCAAACGAAGGCGGCCGAAGCCGGCAAGCAGATTCCGACCAATACGCAGGCGAAGATGACGCCCGAGATGGAGAAGAATCTCGGCGACCTGAATGCGCTCGTGAAGAAAGTGACCGTCGTGGACTGGGACACGATCAACGCGAATCGCGCGCAGTGGGATCAGCGCTGGAATCAGCAGATCGAGAAGTAAGCAATGTCCTTCAACGCTCGATCTGCTCGATGATGCTGTCGGGTATCTCCAGTTGATCGAGGCTTTCGCGGCGGCCGGGAATCCGCATCCCGCATCTCGACAGACGTTCGATGTGATCTTCCAGCCGCGCGCGGAATGCGGGCGCCGCAGCCCATGCAACGACCGTCATGCCGACCGACGGCGATTGGCCGCCGTGCTCGAAGGAAGGCGCATCCAGCGACCAGTTCGCACCGGTCAGGCCTGCCGCGAGAATCTCGATCATCAGCGCGATATTGGCGCCGCGCGCGCCGCCGAACGCGAGCAATGCGCCGTTCAACGCTTCGCGTGAATCGGTCGTGGGTTGGCCCGCGCCGTCGAGCGCCCATCCATCGGGGATGGGATCGCCCTGTTCCGCTGCCCGTCTGACGTTCACGAACGCCGTCGCGCTCGACGACTGATCGATCACGAGCGGCGGCCCGTTTTGCGTCGGCGCGGCGAACGACAAGGGATTGGTGCCGAGGACCGGCTTGCGGCATTCGAGCGTTGTCAACAACGCGGGCGCGTTCGATACGGCCAGTGCCAAAAGTCCTTTCTCGGCGAGCCGTCGCGTGTAGTAGCCGAGCTCGCCGACCGTGTAGCTGTCGCGCTGCTGAAACGTCGCGACGCCGTTCGCTTCGGTGCGCTCGACGAGCTGCCCGAAGGCGAGATCGAAACCCAGTTGCGCGATGCCCTGCCCTGCATCGACGCAAATGCGCGCGGGCGAAGGATACGTGATGACGGGCACCGCGTCCCGCGCGATGCGGCCCTCGGCGAACGCGCGCAAGTAGTCGATCAGATGAGCGAAGCCGACCGCCCTGTTGCCCGCACGCTCGGCGGACACGACAGCCTCCGCGAGGGAAGCTGCGATGTCCTCGCGCGCGCCCGCCCGGATGATCGCGCGATACGCAAGCTCAAGCGCTTCCCGCTGGTTGCATCGCATCTTGCGCTACTGCACGAGACGTGGCGTGCCGACATCCGCCGCGGTCGGTTCGAGTCCGTGATCCTTAAGGATGCGGGCGATATCACCCGACTTGTGCAGCGCGTCGATGTCCGCGGTCAGCGCATCGCCGAGCGCTTGGTTCGCCTTCGTGAACGGAAACGCTGTCTGTCCCGGCTGGATCGACGCAGCCACGCGCTGATCCGGCTTGACCACCGCGACCTTCATGCTCTGATAGCCGCCCTTCTTCTGGTTGTACATGGAGACGGCATAACTGTCCGTGCCAATATCGATGCGTCCCGCCGCCAGATCCTGCGCCATCGCGACCGGATTGGGATAGATGGTGAGCGTGCTGCCGAAGACCTTCTGCAGATCGGCGGTCCAGAGATAGCCTTGAACGGCGCCGACCCTCTTGCCCTGCAGGGACGTGACGGTATCGAGGCCCTGCTTCGAGATCACGCCCATCTGGTCGAGATACATCGGGCCGCTCAGCCCCAGCACCTTCGCGCGATCCGCCGTCCTGTACCAGTCGCCCATCGCGATGTCGGCCTTGCCCGAAACGACCGACTGAATCACCGCCGCCGCATCGACGTTCGAGAAGGAAAGCTTCAGGCATTCCTTTGCGGCGATGAGCTTGAGTATTTCTCCGTCGACGCCCTTTGCTTCGTTCGGGCCCGATGGGATCGAATACGGCGGGAAGTCCCACGTCGCGACGGACAGAACGCCCGACTTGATGGTCGGAAACTTGTGCGCGGGCGTGCAGGTTTCCGCTGCCTGCGCGGCGCCGGCGGCCGCCAGCACACACGCTGCGGACCATAGCTTCATCGATGGCTTCATGGTCGATCCTTTATCGTGCAAGTGAAGAAAATGATGGAAGGACTAGCGGACGGCGTGCCGTCCGAGCCTGCGTTCGAGTGCGGAAACCGCGAACGTCGACGGAACGCAGATCACGGCGAAGAGCAAACCCGCGAGGCCCAGAACCGGCATGTATTCGAACGTCGACGAGCCAATGTTCGACGCGCGGCTCACGAGTTCCGGCAGCGCGATCGTGAAGCACAGCGACGTGGCCTGCAGCATCATGATCGAGAAGCCCAGCAGCGACGGCAGCGCGACCCGCATGCCTTGCGGGATGATCACGAAGCGAAACGCATCGACGACATTGAGGCCGATCACGAGCGCCGCTTCCTTCTGGCCATACGGCACGGCATCGAAACCCGCGCGTATCATCTCGCTCGTGTAGGCGCCCGTGCAGCACGCCAGCGCAACCACGGCCGAGGCGAACGACGTGAGCGTGAGGCCCGCGTTGGGCAGGCCGAAGTAGAAGAACTGCAGCAGAATCAGCGCGGGCGCGCCGCGTCCGACTTCCACGAAAACGAGCGCGACCGTGCGCACCGCACGCGATTTCGCCGACACCATCAGCGCGAGAATCAGGCCCAGCGGAATGCCGATCGCGAGACTGAGCGCCGTGACTTCGAGCGAAAGCCGATAGCCTTCGAGCAGGCTCGGCAACCATTCCTTCCATTGCGCGAGGAGATTGTTCATCGTGACACCCGCGAGCGAAGGTGAACGTCGGCCCAGCGTGACAGCCACGCGACGGGAAGACTGAGCGCGATATAAAGCAGCGCCGCCGCGCCATAGACGCTGAGACCCTGAAACGTCTGCTGCGACACGTGATACGACTGGAACGCGAGGTCGGTGACGCCGATGGTCGACGCGACCGCCGAGTCCTTCAGAAGGCCGATGAGGTATGTCGCGGCAGTGGGCAACGCGATGCGGATCAACTGCGGAAACACCACGTCGCGAAACTGCTGGACACGGCTGAGATTCAGCACCTTGGCCGCTTCATACTGACCCGGATGAATCGCGGTCAGCGCGCCGCGATAAACCTCCGACATGTTCGCGGCCGTCACGATGCCGAGCCCGACGGCCGCGGCGACGAACGGACTCATCGCGAACAGATCGTTGCCGATGCCGAAGAACACGAAAAAGAGCCAGACGATCGGCGGAATCGAACGGCAGATGACGACGATCCACGTGGCGATCGCGCGAACGATGAAGAAGCGCGACAGGCGCATCGCGCACAAAGGCAGGCCGAGCATCGCGCCGAGAGCGAAGGTCGTCAGCGTCAGCGCGATGGTCCACGGCACGCCCGAAATGATGGCGAGGAGCGTGTTCATCTAGCGGTCCCTCACCGCGCTCAGGAACTTTGCGGCGCGCTCGGTCCTCGGACGGCGCATGATCTGCTCGCTGTCGCCTTGTTCGAGAATCCGGCCGTCCGCCATGATGATGACGCGGTCCGACACGCTTTCGGCGAAGTGCATCTCGTGCGTCACGACGATCATCGTCATGCCCGACGTTGCGAGTTCCTTCATCACGGCGAGCACTTCGAGGCCGAGTTCGGGATCGAGCGCTGACGTCGGTTCGTCGAAGAGCATGATCTCGGGTTCGAGCGCGAGCGCACGCGCAATCGCGATGCGCTGCTGCTGCCCGCCGGAACAGCGCGCGGGAAACTGCGACGCTTTGCTCGCCAGCCCGACGCGATCGAGCAATTCCAGCGACCGCGCATCCGCTTCCTTGCGGCTGCGGCCCATGGTCCGCTCCTGTGCGAGGCTCACGTTGCGCAACACCGAGAGATGCGGGAACAGATTGAACGACTGAAACACCATGCCGATGCGTCTGCGCAAGGTCACGAGTTCGCGGCGCGACGGCGCATGGCCCGCTTCGATGGTGACGTCGCCGATCGTGACGCGGCCTTCGGTCGGCGGCTCCAGTTGATTGATGCAGCGAAGCAAGGTGCTCTTGCCCGATCCACTCGGCCCGATGATCGCGATCACTTCGCCTGCCTGCATGTCGAAGCCGACATCCTGAAGCACGCGATGCGCGCCGAAGGTCTTGCCGACGCCTTCGACACGCAGGAAGGGTGATTGCGGATTCATGTTCGGCCCTCGGCCTGCTCGTGTATCGAGGAAAGGGGATGTCACGCTGTTCATGAAACGCTCTCCATCAACCGCTTTGGGAACCCGGATTTGATCCGGCGACGGCCATCACCACGCATGCCTCGCACTCATCAGCTTGTTCAGTATGGTGTCCAGAACACGCCGCTCCGATGCGCTCAGGACGTCGAGCATGAGCGTCTGCCGGCCCACCACGATCGGAAGCGTGCGCTCGTAGAGACGACGGCCGTCTTCGTTCAGGATGAGCAGGCTTTCGCGCCGGTCGTTCGCGTTGACCTTGCGCCTGATCAGCTTGCGCCCGGCCAGCCTGTTCACCGCGCGGCTGATGCTGTTCTTCGGCCTGCCGGTGACATCGCAGATGGTTTTCGCCAGCATCGATCCATACGATGCAAGACAACTCATCACGTTGAACTCGTCGCGGCCCACGTCGACCTCTTCGGCAAGCGCGGTAAAGATCGGCTCGTTGTAGTAGTTGGCCCACATCGTCAGCCGCCATGCATCGTTGATCGGCCCGTTCGTGACGACGGCGTGAAATACCTCATCGATGTACGCCGTATCGTCGACCGACTGCGCGGGCGTCTCCGTTGCGGCGTGGGACTTCATCGGGTTGCCGTCCATTGCCTTAGTCCAGATCGAGCAGCGGAGAGCGGGACAAAGGCACGGCGCCGTTCGCGGTGATGAGCACTTGCTCTTCGAGCTTCACGCCTTCCTTCGCGCCCTTCTCGCCGATATAACTCTCGACGGACACGACCATGTTCTCCTGAAGCATGCCGTCGTAGCCCCAGGCATCGAAATCCACCGCATACGCGATGCTCGGATACTCATCGACGAGACCGCAGCCATGCAGCATCATCATGTAGCGGTTGTGCACGTAGCGCTCCGGTACGGGCCAGCATCGCTCGGCGAACTCGCGAAACGACATGCCCGCCTTGAGCAGGCTGACGTTGTGCGCAATCTGGTCCGCCGCGAATCCGAGAAGATCGCGCTGCTGCGCGCTCGGCGCCTTGCCGGGGCAAATGAAACTGCGCGAGATGTCCGACAGATAGCCGCCCGGACCGACCATATCCGTATCGAACGCCACGACATCGCCCGCCTCGATGACGCGATTGCTCGCATCCTGAAACCAGGGGTTGGTGCGGTAGCCGGAACAGAGCAGGCGCGATTCGGCCCACTCGCCGCCGTGTGCGATATTCGTTTGATGGAACACGCTCCACAACTGGCTCTCGGTGATGCCGGGTTCGAGCGCTTCATGCATGCGTGCGACGCCCAGGTCGCATACATCCATCGAAACCCTGTGCTGCGCGATTTCCTCGGGGCCTTTGATAAGACGGGCCTGCTCGGTGAGCGGCTGCGCATCGAAGAGCTGAATGCCTTCGCGCCTCAGCCGGTCGCTGCCCCACGGATCGCAGCGGTCCACGGCGAGCCGCATGTTGCCGCCGCCGTGCGTGCGCACCAGATCCGCGATTTCCTTCGCCCATGCGTCCGCCTTCTCCTCGACGCGCGGACCGGCCAGAAAGTAGATCCATGGAATGGCCGGGCGAATCTCGTCGATGGTCTCGATGCCTTCGCTGTTGTGCTTGCTGCTCGTGAATTCGAACAACACGACCGGACCTTCGGTCGCGACGAATACATAACGGCTCGGCGAGTGCATGACCCACAAGCCGAGGTTATTGGTGTCGGTTGCGTAGCGGATATTCAGCGGATCGGCGAGCAGCATGCCCGCGTAGTCGTGCTGACGCAATTGATCGCGCAGTCGGGCGAGGCGGTACTGTCTGAGCGCTTTGCGATCGATGGATTCGAAAGCATCGATGAGAGAACGGTCGATCGAACCGATTCGATAATCCCCGACCGCGGCATCGGTGCGAATCATGCGAGGGTCCGAAAATGCAGCGTGTTCGATCGGGCGGACGTTGTTCACTTCAGCTCCTTGGTTTGAAAACCGAGTTCGATGAACGTGCAAAAGCGGGGAATCGATGATGCGTTCACATTAGTCCCACATGGAACCAACTGTCAACGAGATCAAAAATGGTGTTTACCCGTTAGCGAATTTCGGCCCGTTTTTACGTTCGGAATGCTAACTATCTAACCTATACAACATCCCGCGACGCGCGCGGGATGTTGCAATCGGCTAACGGTGCTTACAGATCCTTCACCAGCCGGAGCGCGTCATGAATGGCCGCGTGCGTGTTGCGCGCCGCCACGGCATCGCCGATCCGGAAGAGCTGGAAGCGCCCTTCCGGATTCGTCTCTTCGGTCTGCGGCTTGCCGCCGATGAGATCGTCGTAGTTCACCGACCCACGGTTCTTAGAAATCGGCTTGAGCTCGAAGTACAGTTCGTCCATCGGAATCGTGCCGTGATTGACGACGATCTGATCGTGCCTCTGCTCCTTCCTCACGCCGCCGTAGTCGCTGCCGATCGTCGCGACCAGTTCGCTGCCTTCGCGGCGAACGGACTCGAGGCGGAAGGTCACCGTGAACGTGGTCGCGAGCTTCTGCAGCGAACGCATGTAGGGCACGAGGTTCATGCTCATGACCTCGGGCGAAAACGAGCGATCGGGCGTCATCACTTCGACCTTGCCGCCGGCCTGTGCGATGGTTTCGGCAGCCTGAAGCGCGGCGTGATCGCCGGCGTCGTCGAAGATCAGCACGTTCGCGCCGGGCTTCACGTCGCCGGAAATGATGTCCCATGAAGAGACGACATGTTCGTTTCCTTCGCTGCAGACCTCCGTGTGCGGCATGCCGCCGGTCGCGACGATCACGACATCCGGGTTCTCCGCCAGCACCGTTTCGGCGTCCGCCCAGGTATTGAACTTGAACTGCACGCCGAGTCTTTCGCACTGCGCCATGCGCCAGTCGATGATGCCCATCATCTCCTTGCGGCGCACGTTCTGCGCGGTCAGGCGGATCTGACCGCCGGGATCGTTCATCGCTTCGAGCACGACGACCTCATGCCCGCGCTCGCCCGCCACGCGCGCGGCTTCGAGACCCCCGGGCCCCGCGCCCACGATGACGATCTTGCGCTTGGTCGCGGCAGGCTTGATCGTTTGCGGCAACTCCAGTTCGCGACCGGTCGCGGCGTTGTGAATGCACAGCGCCATGCCGCCCTGATAGATGCGATCGAGACAGTAGTTCGCGCCGACACAAGGCCGGATATCGTCCTCCCTGCGCTCGATGATCTTGCGCACGATATGCGGATCGGTCATATGCGCGCGCGTCATGCCGACCATGTCGATCTTGCCCGACTCGATCGCATAGCGCGCGGTAGCCACGTCCTGAATGCGCGCCGCATGGAAGGTGGGGAAGTCCGTAGCCTGCCGGATCTCGCCCGCGAAATCGAGGTGCGGGGCGCTCTTCATTCCCATGATCGGAATGATGTCGGTCAGCCCGGCGTCGGTTTCCAGATGCCCGCGGATCACATTCAGGAAATCGACGAGGCCGCTGTTTTTCAGGCGCTTCGAAATCTCGATGCCTTCTTCCTTCGTGATGCCGCCCGCGATCATTTCATCGGCTGTATAACGAATGCCGACGAGAAAGCGTTCGCCGACGCGCTCGCGAATCGCGCGCAATACGTCGAACGTGAAGCGCATGCGGTTTTCCAGCGAGCCGCCATACGGACCTTCGAGCGTATTCGTCAGAGGCGACCAGAACTGATCCATCAAGTGGCCGTACGATTCGATTTCCAGCCCGTCGAGCCCGGCGGCTTTCATGCGCTCCGCCGCGTCCGCGAAGTCGCGGACGATGCGCGTGATGTCCCAGTCCTCCAGCTTCTTCGGGAAAGCCCGGTGCGCGGGCTCGCGATTGTGCGACGGCGAGACGGCGGGCAGCCAGTCGCCCTTGTCCCAGCGCGTGCGGCGGCCGAGATGGGTCAACTGGATCATCACCTTGGCGCCGTGCTCGTGGCATTCGTCGACGAGATCCTTCATCCACGGCACGACTTCGTCCCTGTACGCGAGGATGTTGTTGAAGACCGGCGGACTGTCCTTCGACACCGCCGCCGAGCCTGCCGTCATCGTCAGTGCGATCCCGGCCTTGGCCCGTTCGACGTGATACGCGCGATAGCGCTCCTTCGGCATCCCGTCCTCGGCATACGCCGGTTCATGCGAGGTCGTCATGATCCGGTTTCGAAAGGTGAGATGTTTCAGCGTGTAAGGCTGCAGCAGCGGGTCCGTGGACATGGGTGCCTCTTCGAAGCGGGTGGGGACGAAACGACCGTTGTGAACCAAGAGTAGAACCTCTGTACACATGTGTCAAGTAGGGAGACAATGGTGTACAGTGAGCGCATGACTGACGAGGGAAACAACGAAATGGACGAGACGCTCGACGTAGTGCGCGGCTCCGCCGAGATGTGGCTGGATGCGGCGTACGAAGGTCTTCTCGAAGGCGGCGTGGATGCGGTCCGCATACTTCCGCTCGCAAAAAAGCTGACTCTTTCGCGCACCAGTTTCTACTGGTTCTTCAAGGATCGTGAGGAGTTGCTGTCGGCCCTGCTCGACCGATGGAAGCAGAAGAACACGGGCAACTGGATCGAACGTACGGACGCTTATGCGGACAGCGTGTGCGAAGCGATGCTGAACGTCTTCGACTGCTGGTTCGACGACGCGATTTTCGACACGCGCTTCGAGGCCGCGATCCGCAACTGGGCGCAGCAATCACCCGAGATCGCCGCGCAGATGGCGCAGGACGACGCGCAACGCATCGCGGCGCTGACGGCCATGTTCGCGCGCTTCGGCTACGAGCCGCGCGCAGCCGATGTCCGCGCGCGCGTGGCCTACTTCACGCAGGCCGGTTACGTCTCGACGAAGCCGGAGGAGGACATGTCGGTGCGCATGACGCGCATTCCGGAATACGTCGAAGTATTCACGGGCGTGCGGCCGAAGAAGCACGAGCTTCAGCGCTTCTACTCGCGGCGCAACTTCGCGTTTCAGTGAGCGGTCAGCGCGACAGCGGCGTCATAAGCGCGCCTCAACCGCCCCACGCCTTCCCTGATCTCCTCGATGTTCGGCGCGGCAAACGAAAGACGCAGCGTCGATGCATCGCCGGCGTTCACATGGAACGCCTTGCCGGGCACGAACATCACCTTGTTGGCGATGGCCTGCGTCAATAGCGTCGATGCATCGATACCCGCCATGCGCGCCCAGAGGAACATGCCGCCTTCGGGCTCGTCGAATCGAATGGCGTCGCCGAGATGCTCGCGCAGTGCGTCGCAAAGCGCGCGGCACTTGTCGCGATACGCCCCGGCGATGTGCGGAAGATGGCTTTCCAGCGCGCCGCTGGCCAGATATTGCGCGGCCGTGGCCTGCATCCACGGCGCGCTGCACAGATCGACCGTCTGCTTGGCGATGACACAGCGCCGCGCGATCTCGACAGGCGCGATGGTCCATCCCACGCGCAGCCCCGGCGCCACGATCTTCGAAAGACTCGCGAAATGCACGATCCAGTCGCGCGCGCCGGGCACTTCATCGGCGAGCGCAAGCATCGAGGGCACGCGGTCGCCCGTGAAGCGAAGGTCCGCGTAAGGGTCATCCTCGACGATGACGAAGCGGTACTTCACCGCCAGCGCGAGCAGCGCGACGCGGCGTTCGCGCGTGAGCGTCGCGCCGGTCGGATTCGCGAACGTGGGCACCGTGTAGAGCAGCTTCGGACGCGCGATCGCACCCGACGCGAGCAGCGCCGCCAGTCTTTCGACATCGAGGCCACGGGTATCGACGGGAATCGTCGTGATGTCGGCCTGTTGCAGCTTCAACGCTTGAAGCGTTGCCGGATAGGCCGGCTCCTCGGTGATCACGGCATCGCCCGCGCCGACGAGCACGCGCAGCAGCAAATCGAGCCCTTGCTGCGAGCCTGTCGTCACGAGCATCTGCTCGGCCGTACACGCGACGCCACGGCGCGACATCAGTGCGATGAGCTCGTCCTTGAGGATCGGCAGGCCATCGGTCGGGCCATACTGCAGACATCGGTTGGGCGTTTCATACGCGCGCAGCGATGCGGCGTGCAAGCCTTCGACATCGAACAGATCGTTCGCGGGATATCCGCCCGCGAACGAAATCATGCCGGGCTCGCCCAGATACTTGAACAACTCGCGGATCGGCGAACCGGAAGGGTGCTGGAATGGCTGGGTGAATGCGTACATGTCGTGTCCGGTAGCGAAGTGGATAGCCAGAGGATTGCCGGTGAAACGACTACACGACGTTCTTCTCGACGATAGGCCGCTTCTCCAGCACGCGCTGCCAGCTCAACGACGACAGATCGAGCGTCGTGTACCGGCCATGAAGAATGAGCTCGCTGACGCCGCGCCCCGTCGCCGGTCCCTGCTGCAGACCGTGCCCGCTGAAGCCGTTCGCGAACACGCAATTCTCGATGTCCGGGTGATGCCCGATGATCGCGTTATGGTCGAACACGTTGTATTCGTAGTAGCCGGACCAGCAGTTCTCCACCCGCAAGGCCTCGAATTCCGGCACGCGATGCGCGAGCGTCGGCCAGATGATCTCGTCGAAGATGGCGTGATCGACTTCATCGAGCGGAAGGTCGTCCGGATCGTTGTCCGCGCAGGGCGACGTGCCGGTGATATACGTCCGGCCTTCCGGTCTGAAGTAGACGCCGCTCGGGTCGATCAGGAGCGGACTGTTCGTCAGGCGCGCGGGCGATGACACGTTGAAGATGCTGCGGCGCCGCGCATACACGGGAATATCGATGCCCATCATCGTGGCGAGCTTGCGCGCCCACGCGCCCGCCGCGTTCACGAGCTGATCGCATGCGTAGCGTTCGCCATCGCGCGTTTCGACATGCGTCACGGTGCGGCCGTCGCGCCCGATGCCGGCCACGTCTGCCGCGACATAGCGCGCGCCCAGCGCCTGGGCCTTCTTGCGAAGCGCCTGCACGAGACCGTAGCCATCGAACCAGCCCTCGCCGCTCACGCCGTATGCGCCCGCTGCCAGATCGCCGACGTTGAGCCACGGAAACTTCGCTTTCAATCCGTCCGGCGACAGCAGGTCGATGTTCGCGCCAAGGCTTTGCTGCAACGCGTGGTTCTCGCGCAGCGTCGCTTCTCCGGCGGGCGTCGCGAGAAAGAGGTAGCCGCCTTCGTGCAGATCGATCGATGGCCTGCTTCCGTCGACATCGAGCCGCTCGCCGATCGTGCGCAGGAACTCGATACCGTAGAGCGACATCTGGATCGACAGGGGCGTCGAGAACTGCTGCCTGATCGACGCCGCCGACAACGCCGACGATGACTTCGCATAGCTCGGATCGCGCTCGAAGACCGTCACCGATACGGTCGGATCCGCAAGACGCAGAAAGTACGCGATAGAACTTCCGATGACACCGCCGCCGACGATTACGACTTGAGAACTCACGGCTTGCTCCAGTAATCGATCAGTCGATTTTGAAATCGATGCCTTGCGCGAGCGGCAGCGCCGACGAATAGTTCACCGTATTGGTCGCGCGGCGCATATAGCCCTTCCACGCATCCGAACCCGATTCGCGGCCGCCGCCCGTTTCCTTCTCGCCGCCGAACGCGCCGCCGATTTCCGCGCCGCTCGGCCCGATGTTCACGTTCGCGATGCCGCAATCGCTGCCGGATGCCGACAGGAAGCGCTCGGCCTCGCGCAGGTCCGTCGTGAACACGCATGACGACAGGCCGTGCGGCGCGGCGTTGTTCGCGTCGATGGCCGCATCGAAGTCGGTGTATTTGAGGACGTAGAGAATCGGCGCGAAGGTTTCCTTCAGCACCACGCCGGTTTGCGACGGCATCTCGACGATCGCCGGGCGCACATAGAAGCCTTTGTCGAGTCCCGGCGCCGTGTGGCGCTCGCCGCCGAAAACCCTGCCGCCTTCGCGCTTCGCCTGTTCGAGCGCGGACTGCATGCGGCCGAACGAAGCCTCGTCGATGAGCGGGCCCATCAGCGTGCCCGCTTCGAGCGGATTGCCGATCACCACTTTGCCGTACAGCGTCTTCAGGCGCTCGACGGCCTGATCGTAGACGCGCTCGTGCACGAAGAGACGCCGCAGCGACGTGCAGCGCTGCCCGGCGGTGCCGACGGCCGAGAACAGAATGCCGCGCAACGCGAGTTCCATGTCGGCGGTGCCGGAGACGATGCCCGCATTGTTGCCGCCGAGTTCGAGAATCGAGCGGCCGAAGCGGCGCGCGACCTCGATGCCGACCGCGCGGCCCATTTCCGTGCTGCCCGTCGCGCTGACGATATTCGAGCGCGCATCCGCAACGAGCTGTGCGCCAACATCGCGGCCACCGATGACGAGCGCGGTGAGGCCTTGTGGCGCATCGCCGAATTCCGTGAGCGCGTCGCGCAGAATCCTGTCCACCGCGAGCGCGGTCAGCGGCGTCTTTTCCGATGGCTTCCAGATCACGGCGTTGCCGCATACGAGCGCGAGCGCCGCGTTCCACGACCACACCGCGGCCGGAAAATTGAACGCGGAGATGACGCTGCACACCCCGATGGGATGCCACGTCTCCGCCATGCGATGACCGGGTCGCTCGGACGCGATCGTCAGGCCGTACAACTGTCGCGACAAGCCGACCGCGAAGTCGCAGATATCGATCATCTCCTGCACTTCGCCGAGACCTTCCTGCAGGATCTTGCCCGTCTCCAGCGTGATGATGCTGCCGAGCGCGTGCTTCTTCTCACGCAGCCTGTTGCCCAGCAGACGCACGAGTTCGCCACGGCGCGGCGCGGGCACGTTGCGCCAGTGCTTGTACGCTTGCTGCGCATTCGCCAGCGCTGCATCGACGTCTTCGGCGGACTGGCTCGCGACACGGCCGATGAGCGCGCCGTCGATGGGCGAGTGAACCGCGATATCGCCCGCTTCAGCCAGATGCGAGATACCCAGTTCCGAGAGGATGTTCGATGCTTTCACGGCAATGCCCTTTGAAATGAATATGTGGAGCCGATTGTCGGCAACCTGAATTCGCGTATCAAACGATATCTATGCAAGACTCGATGACTTTTCATCATCACGTCTCGCGCCGGACGGCGCACGCGCGTTCGCCCGATCCTGCACGAGCGCCTTCAGCGCCAGTTGTGCGATGTGCAGGGATTTGCGGTTCGCGCCCTGCTCGATCTGCTCGCGGCAACTGAAGCCGTTCGTCACCACGATGGTTTCTTGCGCACTCTTGCGAACGAGCGGCAGCAGCGTGTCTTCGCCGATCTTCATCGACATCTCGTAGTGGTCCGCGTCGAAGCCAAATGAGCCCGCCATGCCGCAGCAGCCGGTATCGAGCAATGTCCAGCGAACGCCGAGCTTGTCCAGCAGCGCGGTGTCGCCCTTCATGCCGAAGATCGCCTTCTGATGACAGTGGCCGTGCACGATCACGTCGGCGTCGAGCGCCGGCCAGTCGAAATCCGTGCGGACGATGAAGTCCGCAAACAGAAACGTCTGCGCCGAGAGCTTTTTTGCGAGCGGATCATCGGGCAATTGCTTCAGCAACTCGTCCTTGAAAACCGAAAGGCAACCCGGTTCGAGACCGACGACGGGCGTGCCGCGCGCGATCTCGTCGCCCAGTTCCGTGAGCGCGGCTTTCAGCAGCGCCCTGGCCTGATCGAGCAAACCATAGTCGTAGAGCGGGCGGCCGCAACACAGCCGCTTGCGTGGCAACACGACTTCATAGCCGATGCGCCTCAGCACGTCCATCGCGGCGGCGGCGATCTCGGGAGAGAAATGCTCGTTGAACGTATCGACCCACAGGATGACCTTGCCGCGCGGTGCCGGCGATGCAACGTGCTGCGCCCCTCTTTGCGCCCGGCTGAAGCTCGCCCGCGCGAACACCGGAAGCTTGCGCTGCGGTGCGACGCCCGCCATCCATTTGCCGATGCGCGCCCATGGCCGCGACGACGTCAGGCAATTCGCGAGCCACGGAAAACGGCTCGCGACAGGCGCCCATTGCGCGATGCGCCCCATGAACATCGCCTGACGCGGCCGGCGATGCCGCTCGTAGTAGTGCGAGAGGAATTCGGCCTTGTACGACGCCATGTCCACATGCGTCGGGCAGTCCGACTTGCAGCCCTTGCACGCGAGGCACGCATCGAGCGCGTGCTTCACTTCCTCGCTGTTCCAGCCGTCGGTGATGACTTCACCCTGCAGCATTTCCCAGAACAGATGCGCGCGGCCGCGCGTCGAATAGCTTTCTTCACGCGTCGCGCGAAAGCTCGGGCACATCGTTGCGCCATCGAGCGAACGGCACTTGCCCATGCCGATGCAGCGTTCCACCGCGCGCTGGATGCCACTGCCTTCGGGTGACGTGAAGTTCAGCCGCGTGGTGAGCGTCACGGGCTTGTAGGCCGGTCCCATGCGCAGGTTTTCATCGGCACGGTAGGCATGCACGACCTTGCCGGGATTCAGCCGGTTGGCCGGATCCCAGATGGCCTTGAATTCCTCCATCGCCTGCATGATTTCCGGCCCGTACATGATCGGCAGGAATTCCGCTTTCGCTTGCCCGTCGCCGTGTTCGCCCGACAGCGAGCCGCCGAACTCGACGACGAGCCGCGCCGCCTCGCGCAGGAATTCGCGCCATGTCAGCACGCCATCGGCGCTGCGCAGATCAAAGTTGATACGCGCGTGCACGCAACCGTCGCCGAAATGGCCGTAAAGCGAAGTCTCGTATCCGTAGCGATCGACGAGCGCCTGGAAGCGTCGAAGATACGCGCCGAGCCGCAACGGATCGACGGCGGCGTCTTCCCAGCCGACGACCGGATCGGGCTTCGATGGATCGATCGACAACGCCACCGCCGATGCACCGGTCTCGCGTATCGACCAGATCTTCTGCTGCTGCGCCTTCTCTTCGACGATGAAACCCGTCACGCCGGGTCCGGCCGAGCCCGCTGCGAAGTACGCGTGCGCACTGATCGCCTGATCGCGGGCATCGGCGTGCGTGTCGGCGCCGAATTCGAGCACGACCCACGCATCGCCTTCGGGCAGCAGCGCGATCTCTTCGGCTTTCAGACCTCGCGCCTGCAGTCCGCGGATGATCGCGCGATCCAGTCCTTCGATCGCGATCGGGTTGAAGCGGTTGAAATGCGGCACGGCGTCGGCGGCCGTGTAGATATCGCTGAAGCCGAGCACGAGCAGCACGCGGCACGCGGGGCTATGCACGAGACGCACCTTCGCGCGCAGCGTGAGCGCGCACGTGCCTTCCGTGCCGACGAGAGCGCGCGCGACATTGAAACCGTTCTCAGGCAGAAGCTGATCGAGATTGAAGCCCGACACGCGCCGCTTGATCTGCGGAAATTCCGCGCGGATCCGGGCCGCATGGCGATCGCGCAACGCACGCAGGCGGCCGTAAATTTCGCCGCGCCGTCCGCCCTCGACGATGATGGCATCGAGTTCCGCTTCGCTCGTCGGTCCGACCCAGAAGCGCGCGCCGTCATACGTGACGATTTCCAGCGCCTCGACGTTCTCGACCGTCTTGCCCGCCATGACGCTGTGCGCGCCGCACGAGTTGTTGGCAATCATCCCGCCGAGCGTGCAGCGGCTATGCGTCGCGGGATCGGGCGCGAAGGTGAGACCGTGGGCTTCGGCGGCGTCGCGCAAGGCATCGCAAATCACGCCCGGCTCGACGATGGCCGTCCTTTCGTGCGGATCGACCGACACGACGCGGTTCACGTACTTGCTCGTATCCGCCACCACGGCGACATTCACGCACTGGCCGTTCTGCGACGTGCCGCCGCCGCGCGTCAGAAAGGGCACGTCCATGCGCCGGCACGCGTCGAGCGCCGCGACGAGATCGTCGACATCCGCGGGCACGACGACGCCCAGCGGAATCTGCCGATAATTCGACGCATCCGACGCATACAACGCCTTCGAGGCGGCATCGAAACGCACTTCGCCTCGCATGGAACGGCGCAACTCGCGCTGAAGATCATCGAGTAGCGCTGCGCTTGCCTGAAACGGTGTGGCGGGTTTCACTTTAGTTCGCTGCCTGAGCGGTCATCTTGAAGATGCCGGTGGCGTTGCCCGCGTCGAAACGCAGGTCGGTCTGCCAGCGGCGTTCCTGCTGATCGAAGGTGCGCTTGCGCGTGATGAACTCGTAGAACGATCCCGGCACTTCGCGCGTGACGATCCCGCCATCGAGCGATCTGAACTCGCGCTTCACGCGATCCGCGCGATACGCCGTCTGGAAGACGCGCCCCGAACGCGAGCGCTCGACGTCCGGTTTCATCGGCCGGCCTTTCGCCTTTTCGCTTTCCGACAGCGCGAACACGTCTTCGACGCGATCGGTCGCATGATTGAAGGCGTTGCCTTCCGTGGCGATCCACGCCATTTCGGCGGATTCCCGCAGAAGCGCTTCGTAATCGGCTTCGGCCGGCATCTCGTGTTGACGCGCGAATGCGCCGACGATCACGGGCAGCAATTCATGCGCCACGTCGAGCGGCAGCGAGCCATCGCGTTCGAGATCGGAAAGCTGGGAGATGGTGAGCGGCGTAAGCGGATCCTTCGAGGACTTCACGACATTCGTGACCGCCGATTGAAACGCTTTTGAAAAGCGCTCGGGATGCAATTCGCTCAGAAAGAATTGCGCGATCTCGTCGGGCGCGTCTGCGTGAACATAGGCGCGGCCTGTCATGCCGAGCTTGTCGAGCGGATAACGTCCGTTCAGCCGGAAACCCAGCGGACGCAAGATGCGCGTGAATGCGCCCTCGCCCGGCGGCAACGCGCCGTTGTGAGGCCAGCGCACCGTGCGCAGCGCGCCGTGATCGAAATGAACCGAGCCGCCGCCCGCGATCGCGTCATTCGTGTAGGTGCGGCCGTTCGACGAGCGCTCGAGCAGGTCTTCGAACAGGGCCATGTTCATGGCTTGCGCGAGCTCGGCGCGCGTGACCGTGCCGGCTTCCCAGTCGTGCAGCATCGACGGCATGTTGAGCGCCGAAAAGAGGAAGTCGGTCTTCCCGCATCCGATGAATGTTCGAAGGAGGCTTTCGATATTCGCGTTACGCATTGCTGGTCTCATGAGGAAAATGCGGCCGCTTTCGCGTGTCACGGCCGAACCGCAGGTCTTGCATGCCACGCATTATTGAGAGACTTGTCCAGCGCGTAAAGCGAGATTAAATTGCTACTTGATGAGTTTTCGGAAAGAACATGCGCAAATTCAAGATCCCCAACATGGGCGCCCTGCTCGCTTTCGAAGCCTCCGCGCGCCACGAAAGTTTCACGCATGCGGCGAAAGAACTGTTTCTCACGGAAAGCGCGATCTCGCGTCAGATCGCGACGCTGGAATCGAACCTGGGCGTGCGCCTCTTCGTGCGCGCGAAGCAGCGCGTGGTGCTGACGCGCGCCGGCCGGATCTATGGCACGCAAGTGCGGCGCGCGCTGGAGACGCTGGATCGCGAGACGCTGTCCATCATCGCGCACGGCAGCGGCGGCGGTTATCTCGAACTGGCGGTGCTGCCGACATTCGCGTCACACTGGCTGATCCCGCGCCTCTTTGACTTCAACGAGCGCTTTCAGGATGTCCGCGTCAACATGGGTGTGCGCACGGACATGTTCTCGTTCGAGGACTCGCATTTCGAGGCGGCGATCCATTACGGCAAGCCGACATGGCCGGGCACGTCGTCGGACTATCTGTTCGGGGAGGAAGTGGTCGCCATCTGTTCGCCGACGCTGCTGAAGAAGCCGGTCAGGAAACCGCAGGAGCTTCTGGCATATCCTCTGCTCCATTCGACGACGAGACCGGATGCATGGACGCGCTGGTTCGCGGATCTGGGCGTCGAGGACAACACTACGATGCAGGGCGTTCGCTATGAACTGCACACGATGCTCATCGCCGCAGCGGCGGCCGGGCTCGGCATCGCGCTCGTGCCGAGATTCTTCGTCGAAGGGCAACTGGACCATCTCGGCCTCGTCATGCCATTCGAAGCGCGGTCCGGCGGCGACTCGGCCTATTACCTCGTGTACCCGACGGAACTCAGTCACGGCCGGCCGCTGGAAGTGTTCCGGACATGGCTGCTGGAACAGGCAGGCGCCTTCACGGCGATGCGAGGCTAGACGTTCTTCGCGTTCAGTTGATCGAACACGTGTTCGCATGCGGCCTTCCACGCCGCGTTGCCGCCGAGCTTGTCCAGCACGTCCAGTCCTTGCGCCGTATAAGTGCCCGGCGTCGCGATCGATGAACCGATTTCACCCATTCCGGATGGTGATTTATATCGCGCGTAAGCCACGCAGTCTTCGACACTGCTGAGCACCAGTTGCCTTGCGTCGTCGGGCGCGAAGCCCTTCTGAACGAACCATTGTTGCAGGTCGTGGAGCAGGAAATAGAACCATCCGTTCATGCACGCGCCGACCGTGGCAAGTTCGAATTCGCGCTCCGTTGCGAGGAGCACCGGATTACCCAGCACTGCAAGCAATTGCGCCGCCGCTGAGCTGGCGGGATAGACCGCGACTGTCGAGCGATTGATCTCGGAGGCGAGAGACAGCATGGCGCGGGTATATTCCCGGGCGCCGAACATCCGCTGCAAGTCGCTGACCGGCACGCCGCTGACAACGGAAATGAGCGGCACGCCCGGCTTCAATACGATCTCCTGCGCAAGCTCGCCGAGCTGGGCTGGACGAACGCCGACGAGGATGACATCCGCGGCATCCGCGACGGCCTGGTTATCGCGCATCAACTCACAGCCGATATCCTGTGCGAGACTTTCCGCCCTTGCGCGGCTCCTGGGTGAAAGAAGAAACGTCGTGTCGCTGCCGCTACGGTGCAACCCTCGAATCATCTTCTCGGTGAGATCGCCGACTCCAAGCACGCCAAGCCTGATCATGCGCTTCGCCACCTTACTCGGCGCCGATCGTCGTGACCGGCTCCCACTTGGACGACTTCACCTGATACAGCGTCGAAGTCGGATTCTTCAGATCCCCGTTCTTGTCGAACGAAATGTGGCCGGTGATGCCGGTATATTGCATCGAGCGCAGCACCGGCATGAACGTGGCCGGCTTCGCGGAGTTCGCCTGTTTCATGGCTGTGATAGCCAGCCATGCGCTGTCATAGGCGAAGGGCGCGTAGGTCAGCGTGTCGTCGCCGAAGCGCTTCTTGAACTTCTCAGCGAATGCACGCCCTTCGGGCAATGAAGCGACCGGGCGGCCATATTCCCATGCCATCGCGCCTTCAGCGGCGCTTCCCGCCACCTTGATGAACACGCTGTCCGCGATGCCGCCGCTGCCGACGAACTGCGCACGGATACCCAGTTGCTTCATGCGTTTCGTGAGGAGCGCCGCCTGATTATCGACGCCGCCGAAGTAAAGAAGATCCGCGTTCGCCGCCTTGATGTTAGTGAGTTGCGCGTTGAACTCGACGGCCTTGTCGTTGGTGTACTCCTCCGCGACGATCTGTCCGCCCGCCGCCTGAACCGCCTTCTTGAACTCTTCGACCGCGCCCTGACCGAAGGCCGTTCTGTCATCCATGACCGCGATGCGTTTGGCCTTGGTCACTTTCACCGCATAGGTGCCCGCATTCCCGGAATTCTGGGCGTCGGTCGCAATGATGCGGAAGATGTTGTCGAATCCCTGACGCGTGATGGCCGGATTCGTCGCGGCCGGATCGATTAGCGGAACGCCCGCACGCGCGAAGATCGGCGAAGAAGGCAGCGCGACGCCCGAGTTGTAATAGCCCACTACGGCCACGACGCCGTCGTCGACGAGCTTCTGCGCAACCTGAACACCGATGCGCGGATCGCCCTGATCATCGACCGAAGTGAGTTCGAACTGGACCGGCTGCCCTGCGATGGAAATGTGCTGGCTGTTCGCCTCTTCGATCGCAAGCCGCACGCCGTTCTCCATGTCCTTGCCATTGGCCGCGCCTATGCCGGTCAAGGGCGCCGAAATGCCGATGCGGATTGTCTGCTGAGCGCTCGCTGAAATCGATGCGATCGCCATCGCGGAGGCCAGACACAGTGACAGGATTTTTTTCATGGTGAGCACGACCCTCGCTAGTCTTATCTTTCGAAACTGAACAATCGTTCAGATAGCGTGTACTGCACGAAGCCACTATAGCCGCAATCCTGCGCTGGTCAAAATCCTGCGATCGGCCATAACTTGCTGTTTTCACGCGGTATTCGAAAACTTCCGGGAAAGTCCCTATCCGTGCGATCTGTGAATTCCCTAAACAGTCGTTCAGTATGGGAGCGCTAGTTGAGGAGGTCGCGCGATGCGCACGAACGAACCAGTGGGCGAGGCGTTTCGACTGGAAGGCATGAGGTATCGACTCATCGACTCCACGCTCGAAGTCGTCGGGCAAGTGGGACTGGAAAACCTCACCATCCGCAAAGTGAGCGAGTACGCGGGCGTGTCCGTCGGTCTGGTTCATCATCACTTTCAGAGCAAGGGCGACCTCGTCCACAAGACCTTCATCTATCTCATCCGGCGTGTTCGCGAACAACTCATCGCGGGACGGCGTGAGGTTCACGATCCGGTGGAGCGAATGAAATTCACGGCGGACCTGTGCTTCAGCGACGAGGTGATGAGCCCCGGCGTCGCGAATGTCTGGCCGTACATGTGGAGTTCATCGACGCACGACACCGAAGTCCAGCGACTGTGCGCGGCATTCTCGCGCCGCTTGCGGTCGAACTTCATTTTCGATCTCAGGCAGGCGGGATGCGATCGAACCATGGCAACGATCTACGCGATACAGGCCATGGGGCTGGTGCACGGACTCTGGATCGAGCATCGGGTTGCCGCGGCCATCACGCTCGACGAAGTACGCGGCGTGTTCCATGGCCTCATCGACAATGCAACGAACCAGATATGGAAGCAGCGCATGCGTGAGCCCTTTGCGTAGACGCGGCGTACTATCGTTGAATCGTCACGAAGAAGCACGGAGGTATCGCCATGAACGAGCAGTGCGATTTCCGGAGCAGGACGCTGGCGCTCAATCACGGAGGCGGGCATATGCCCGCGCTCGGATTCGGCACACTCATTCCCGATGCGGCCACGACGGTCCGTGCGACCCGTGACGCGCTGGAAGCAGGCTATCGACACTTCGATTGCGCCGAGCGCTATCGGAACGAGCGCGAAGTGGGCGAGGCGCTGCGTGCGGGACTCGCGGACGGAGGGATTGCGCGCGAAGACATCTTCGTCACGACCAAGCTATGGAATTCCAATCATCGGCCTGAGCGTGTCGAACCGGCTTTCGATGCAAGCCGGGAAAGACTCGGACTCCAGTATCTGGATCTCTATCTGATACACACTCCGTTTGCATTTCAGCCGGGCGATGAGCAGGATCCGCGCGATCAAAACGGCGCTGTCATTTACGACGAAGGCGTGACGCTGCAAGACACGTGGAGCGCAATGGAGCGTCTCGTCGATCACGGAAAATGCCGTGCCATTGGACTCTCCGACATCGGCCTGACGGAATTGCGGGCGCTGTGCGAATCGGCGCGAATCAAGCCCGCCGTGGTACAGGTCGAAGCGCATCCGTATCTTCCAGAAACGGAACTCCTGGAATTCTGCAAGGAGAACGAGATCGTGTTTCTGGCCTTTGCGCCATTGGGTCACGGAATCAGGCCAGGACCGCTCGAAGACCCTGTCATCTTGCGAATTGCCGCGCGAACTGGAAAGACACCCGCACAGATACTGCTTGCCTGGGCGATCCAGCGAGGCGGCGCGTTGCTGACGACGCCCAAGTCCGCCGAGCGCGCGCGAGAGAATCTCGATGTTTCCGCGCTCCCGCCGGACGCGTTCGACGATATCAACCGGATCGAGACGAGGCAGCGGTTCAACGAAGTCGTGAAGACGGGCAGCCCCGGCTTCATACCGCGAAGTACGCAATAGCCCGGCGCGAACGATAAGCGGAGGCACTCGATGCATGAAGAGCAGATTCGCGAGGCACTGAATGCGCACTGGCGCGCATCGGCGGACGGGAATCTCGACGCGGAGCACGAGATCTACGATGACGATGCCATCTGTGATTACCCTCAATCCGGTGAACGCATCCACGGACGAAAGAACTTGCAGGCACTGCGGAGTCATCATCCGGGCAAGCCATCCGGTTTCCAGGTCAAGCGGATTCAGGGCGAAGGCAGGCTCTGGATCACGGAATACATGATCACGTATGAGGGTCAGGCGGCCTGCACGGTAAGCATCATGGAATTTCGCAACGGCAAGGTGATTCACGAGACCCAATATTTTGCTTATCCCTTCGACGCGCCGGATTGGCGCAGTCGGTGGGTTCAGCCGATGCCCTGATGTGCGAATGTCGGGCGCTCGCCGACAGCAAGCGATGGAACTGTTGCTCGCGAGCCGTCGCGCGAAATGCGTGTGCGCTCGAATTCGTTCGGAGTACGCCGTTATCTGCGTATAAATTCGACGGAAGCCAATAATCAGCGCGTTTCGCACGCGTTGGCACGCCCCGTGCAAATGAGTGAGTGGCGACTTTCGCTTCGCCATCCACTCTACTTTTGCCGGGAGACCAGCCATGACTACTCTGACCATCACCGATCTGCCTCGCGTCGATACCATCGATCGCGACGCGATGTGCGCCGTGCGAGGCGGCATCGCGCATATAACCCTGCCGGGCAGCACGAACACGCTTCCCGGATTGCCGACGTCGCTGCCCGGCGCCGCCGCGCTCCTGAAGGATCTGCACATCCCGCTGCCGTTTCAGATTGCGCCGCAACCTGCGACACAGGATCCGCGTCTGCTTTGAGCGCGGGTCGGGGCTCTCTCGACGCGCCTTCAGCGTTCGTAATAGATCGCGAGCCAGACGGTCTGCTCGTCGGCATGCGTCCACGCGACGCGATGCCGGCAATGCGGCTCGATCAGCACGTAGTCGCCCGGACGCATGTCGTGCCGCGTCGAGTTCTCTTCGAACTCGAGCACGGCCGCGCCTGTCAGCAGCACGACCCATTCGGCGCGCGAGTCGTCGTACCAGAACCCTTCGGGACTCGCCTGTCCCATCGACACGATCCGCTCCACGTTCAAGCGCTGCCCCGTGACGAGCATGTCGATCCGCTCTTCGTCGCCGCGCTTCGCTTCGAGGCTGAAGAGGTTACCCGTTTGCAGTTGCATGGCTCGACCTCGAATGTGTGCTGTCCAACCCGCTCAACAGCAGTTCGCGCATCGCGTTGAGTGCCGCCGAGAAGTGCCCTTTGCGCCACACGAGCAGTGTGTCCACGTGCCCGAGTGCGCCCATCGGATGCAGATCGACTTCGCCATCCAGCCGCGCCAGTTCAAGCACCGAGCGTGGCGCGACCGCGACGCCCGCCCCCGCCGCCACGCACGCGACGATCGCGTGATACGAACCCAGCTCCAGCACGCGCGCGGGCCTGATGCCCTGTTGCTCGTACCAGCGCATCGCGTATGAGCGGTACGCGCAGCCGCGCTCGAACGCCACCAGCGTCAGGCCCGCGACATCTTGCGCCTTCGTCGCGGGATGCTGTCCGCGCGGCGTGACGAGCGCCAGTTCTTCCTCGAACACCGGGACGAACTCGAACTGCTCGACGGGCAGCGCGTCGGGCTCGATCGGACGCGCCATCACCGCCGCATCCACTTCGAACGTCCGCACGCTCTCGATGAGCGCGCGTGTCACGCCCGTCGCCAGTTCGAGCGTCACCTGAGGCCAGCGCTGGTGATACGCCGCCAGCACGCGCGGCAGGCGGCTCGCGGCCGTGCTTTCCATCGTCCCGAGCCGCAGACGGCCTTGCGGGCGATTCTCGCTGACCGCGTGACGCGCTTCCTCGGCAAGCGCCAGCAGACGTTCCGCGTAGGGCAGCAAGGTCTCGCCGGCCGGCGTCAGCACGAGACGCCGGCCATCGCGAATGAACAGGTCCGTGCCGAGCGTCTCCTCGAGCTGACGAATGCGCGTGGTCACGTTCGACTGCACGCGGTTGAGCTTCGCCGCCGCCCGCGTCACGCCGTTCTCGCGCACGACGGCCCGGAAAATCGTCAATGCCGACAGATCCATGATCTTTCCAGAAGATTGGTTGCATCTCGATTATTCATTTTTCAAGATGCATCGGTCAAGTTAGGATCGGTGTGTCTCCGCTTTGCTCATCCAATCATGGCCTCGACCGCCCACGCTTCGTCGCTGCCCGCCCATCACGCGCGATACGCCGCGCTCGCGTGCGCCGTCGTGCTGGCGGTGGCGCTCGGCGTCGGGCGCTTCGCCTTCACGCCGCTGCTCCCGCTGATGCTGAAAAGCGGCGCGCTCGATATCCGCCACGGCGGCTGGCTCGCCTCGGCCAACTACGCCGGCTATCTGATCGGCGCGTTGTCGTGCGCGGCGATCCGTATCGATCATGCGCGCATGGTGCGCCTCGCGCTCGCGTGGACCATCGTGCTGACGCTCGCGATGGGCCTCGTCCATCTCTTCTGGTTGTGGTGCGCGATCCGCTTCGCGGCGGGCGTCGTCAGCGCGTGGGCGTTCGTCTTCGCATCGCAATGGGGCCTGCGGCGGCTCGCCGAACTCGACGCGCACGGTCTCGGCGGCGTGATCTATGCGGGGCCCGGCGTCGGCATCGTCGCGACGGGTTTGCTCGGTGCGGCGGCCGCGGCGTTCGGCGTGCCGGCGCCCTGGGTATGGATCGGATTCGCGGTTTGCTCGGGTTTGGCGGGCGCGATGGTGTGGAAGACGCTCACGCATCCGGCATCGGCGACGCGTGGCCGCGTGCATGTCGCCGATAGCGTGGCGGGCGCACCGGCACGCGCCGATTCGATCGGGCTCATCGGCCTCTACAGTCTCGCGGGATTCGGCTACATCATCACCGCGACGTTTCTTCCCGTCATCGCCCGGCAGGCGTTGCCGGATTCGCCGTGGCCCGACCTGTTCTGGCCGGCGTTCGGACTGGCGCTGATCGCGGGCGCGCTGATCGCCGCGCGGCTGCCGCTATCGTGGGACAACCGGCTGCTGTCGGCGGCGTGCTATCTGATCCAGGCGCTGGGCATCCTGCTGGGCATCGCGTTTCCGAACGCGCTCGGCTTCGGTATCGGCAGCATGTTGCTGGGCCTGCCGTTCACCGCCATCACCCTGTTCGCGATGCGCGAAGCGCGACGGCTGCGCGGTGAGGCCGCAGCGGGCCTGATGGGCTACGCGACGGCCGCCTACGGACTGGGACAGATCGCCGGACCGCTCGTGGCGGCGCCGATCGCCGCGCACACCGGTTCCTTCACCATCGCGCTATGGATCGCGGTGGCGGCGCTGGCGCTCGGCGCGGCCGGACTGGCCTGGCTCGGGATGCGCGGCGCGAACGCCTGAAGCAGCAGGATCGTCCTATCCGCGTGCCAGGGCCGCGTGTCAAAGTGACGGGCATCCTCTTTCGTGGAGCATGCCGTGTCTGCCACCGAAACATCCGCTCTCCTCTATCGCCCCTTCACCGCCGATGACATCGCTGCCGCGCACGCGCTCTCGGTCGAAGTCAAATGGCCGCATCGCGCCGATGACTGGCGCTTCGTGCTCGATGCCGGCGCAGGCTTCATCGCGCAGGACGGCGAGCGTGTGGTCGGCACCGCGCTGTACTGGAAGCACGGCGACAACGGCGGCTCGCTCGGCATGGTGATCGTGGCGCCCGACTTTCAGGGCAAGGGCATCGGCCGCAAGCTGATGGAACTGCTGCTCGAAGCGCTCGGTCATCGCGTCACCGTGCTGCATGCGACGCCCGCGGGCGAACCGCTATACGCCAAGCTCGGCTTCCAGCGCATCGGCGCGATCCATCAGCATCAATCCGCCGATTTCACCGTGCCTCGCGTCGACTTGCCGCAAGGCGAACGTCTGCGCGCGATCGAACCGGGCGATACGCAAGCCATCGTCGATCTCGCCACGCGCGCAAGCGGATTCGACAGAAGCGCGCTGTTGCCCGCGCTGTTGAATGTCGCCCGAGGCACGGTGCTCGAACGCGATGGCGCATTGCTCGGCTTCTCGCTCATTCGCGAGTTCGGGCGCGGTCATGCCATCGGACCGGTGGTTGCAGTCGCCACGGATCAACAGCACGTACGCCGCGCGCAGGCGCTCGTCGCGCATGAGCTCGCGCAGAACGAAGGCACGTTCACGCGCATCGACACGCCGGATGAAAGCGGTCTGTTGGACTGGCTCGAAGGCATCGGGCTCACGCGCGTGGATACGGTCATCAGGATGGCGCGCAACGGCACGCCGCCGCACGATGCTTCCGTCGCGCAATTCGCGATCATCAATCAGGCGCTGGGCTGACACGCATGACGATTCTCTACAAGGCCGATCCCGAACGCGGCCGGCAATGGGCGCAGCACTTCGCACACAAGGCGCCGGACGTGCCGTTCCGCTTGTGGCCCGACATCGGCGATCCCGCGGCCGTGCGTTATCTCGCCGCGTGGCAGCCGCCTGCCGACGTCATGCAGACCTTCCCCAATCTCGAAGTGATCTTCTCGGTGGGCGCGGGCATCGATCAATTCGATCTGTCGGGCGTGCCGCCGCATGTCGCCGTCGTGCGCATGACCGAGCCGGGCATCGTCGAAGGCATGGTCGAGTATGTGACGCAGGCCGTGCTCACCATTCATCGCGATCTCTTCGACTACGCCGCGCAGCAACGCGAGCGCGTATGGCGCGAGATGCCCGTGCGCGCCGCCGCGACGCGGCGCGTCGGCGTGCTCGGCCTCGGCATGCTCGGCACCGCGGTACTGAAAACGCTGCGTAGCTTCGGCTTCGATTGCGCGGGCTGGAGCCGTTCGCCGCACGAGATCGAAGGCGTCGAATGTCATGCGGGCGTCGAATCGCTCGATGCGTTCCTCGCGCGCACCGATATCCTCGTGTGCCTGCTGCCGCTCACGGATGCGACGCGCGGCCTGATCGGCAAGCGCGTGTTCGAGACGCTGCCCAAAGGCGCATCGTTCATCAACGTGGGGCGCGGCCCGCATGTGATTCAGCAGGATCTGCTCGATGCGCTCGACAGCGGCCTTCTCCATGCCGCGATTCTCGATGTCACCGATCCCGAGCCCTTGCCGCCGGCGCATCCGTTCTGGACGCATCCGCGCGTGCGTCTCACGCCGCATATCGCGAGCGCGACGCGGCCGGAAAGCGCCGTCGACGTGGTGCTGGAGAATCTGCGCCGCCATCGCGCGGGCGAGCGCATGACGGGCGAAATCGACCGCACGCGCGGCTACTGAACCTGTCTGCCGGAGCGCGCAGCACAAAATGCTGCGCGCCCCCCGAAAAAAACCGCGAATTCGCTTTTTGGCGATTTTTTTGGCGATGCGCGCGATACGGCTCTGCCGATAGTATGAAACGGTCAAGAGCCATTCCGCCCCTTCGCGAAGAGAGAGCCGCATCATGTCGATCAAGTCGCTTGTCGAGTCCGACCGTAAACATCTGATTCATCCCGTCGTCAGCTATCGCGCGCATGAGGCACGCGGCGTCACCGTGCTCGATTCCGCCGATGGCGTGTTCCTGCGCGATATCGAAGGCAAGCAGTTGCTCGACGCGTTCTCGGGCCTCTGGTGCGTGAACACGGGTTATGGGCACGCGAGCGTCGTCGAGGCCGCCGCAAAGCAGATGGCGAAACTGCCTTACGCCACGGGCTATTTCCACTTCGGCTCCGAGCCCGCGATCGAACTGGCCGCGAAACTCGTCGAGCTCGCGCCCGCGTCGCTGCAACATGTGTACTTCACGCTCGGTGGCTCGGATGCCGTCGATTCCGCGCTGCGCTTCATCACGCACTACTACAACGCGACGGGCCGTCCGTCGAAGAAGCATTGCATCGCGCTGCAACGCGGCTATCACGGTTCGTCGTCGGTCGGCGCGGGGCTGACCGCGTTGCCCGCGTTCCATCGCAACTTCGATCTGCCGCTGCCCAACCAGCATCACATTCCGTCGCCCTATGCGTATCGCAACGAATATGCCGACGACGCCGCGCTCATCGCGGCTTCGGTGCAGGCGCTCGAAGCAAAGGTCGCGGAACTCGGCGCGGACCACGTCGCCGCATTCTTCTGCGAGCCGATTCAGGGCTCGGGCGGCGTGATCGTGCCGCCGGCCGGCTGGCTGAAGGCGATGCGCGAAGCGTGCCGCAAGCTCGATATCCTCTTCGTCGCCGATGAAGTGATCACCGGCTTCGGCCGCACGGGTCCGCTCTTCGCGTGCGAAGGAGAAGGCGTCGAGCCGGACCTGATGACGGTCGCGAAGGGCCTCACCGCCGGCTATGCGCCGATGGGCGCGGTCCTCATGTCCGACGCCGTTTATCAGGGCATCGCCGATGGCGGCGATGCGACGGCTGCCATCGGCCATGGCCATACGTATTCGGCGCATCCGGTGAGCGCGGCCATCGGCCTCGAAGTGATGCGGCTCTATCACGAAGGCGGTCTGCTCGCGAACGGCCAGGCGCAGGCGCCGCGTTTCGCGCAAGGGCTGGATACATTGCTCGACCATCCGCTCGTCGGCGATTCGCGTCATCGCGGCCTGCTCGGCGCGCTCGAACTCGTCAGCGACAAGGCAAGCAAGCGCGGCTTCGATGCATCGCTCAAGCTGCCGGATCGTATCGCCGCCGCAGCCTATGGCAACGGACTCGTGTTTCGCGCGTTCGGCGACAACATTCTCGGCTTCGCACCGGCGCTGTGCTACTCGCAAGCGAACTTCGACATGCTCTTCGAGCGCCTGACGAAAACGCTCGATGACGTGCTCGCGCAAGGCGAAGTGCGCGCCGCACTGAAAGGCGGATCGGGCTTCAGTTCCCGCGCGGCTGCGTGATAACATCGACCGACCGCCGACATGCGAGACCGACCACGCCGCAATGAGCACCGACAGCAAGCTGGACCGAATCGATCTGCGTATCCTCGCGCAATTGCAGAAACGCGGGCGCATCACGAACGTGGAGCTCGCCGATGCGGTCGGTCTGTCGCCCAGCCCTTGCCTGATTCGCGTGAAGCGGCTGGAGAAGGCGGGTTATATCGTCGGCTACGGCGCGCAGATTCAACTCGAGAAGCTCGGCGACGTGCAGGTGGTCTTCACCGAAGTCACGCTCGCCGATCATCGCCGCGAAGACTTCATCAAATTCGTGAATGCCGTGAAGGATGTCGACGAGATCGTCGAATGCCATCTCGCGAGCGGTGGTTACGACTATCTGCTCAAGTTCGTCACGCGCAGCGTGAGCCATTACCAGAGCATCATCGAAGGGCTGCTGGAGCGTGGCATCGGCATCGAGAAGTACTTCAGCTACGTCATCATCAAGACATCCTTCGTGAAGACGCATTACCCGCTCGAAACGCTCTTCTCGCAGAATCATCACTGAGGCGCGCGCCTCATTCTTTGTCAGCACGAATGCACGCACGCGCTTTTTGCACGTGCGTGCTTTTTATCGTCGATCATCTTCAAGCGGAGTAGCACATGTCCAGCAAATATCGTATTGCCGTGATTCCGGGCGACGGCATCGGCAAGGAAGTGATGCCCGAAGCGTTGCGCGCGCTCGATGCCGTGAGCAAGCGCTTCGATATCGAACTGGAGTACCGGCATATCGAGTGGGCGAGTTGCGATTACTACGCGCAGCACGGCCAGATGATGCCCGACGACTGGAAGGCGCAATTGCAGGATGCCGATGCGATCCTGTTCGGCGCGGTCGGCTGGCCGGACACGGTGCCGGATCACATCTCGCTGTGGGGTTCGCTTCTGAAGTTCCGCCGCGAGTTCGATCAGTACATCAACCTGCGTCCCGCGCGTCTCTTCGACGGCGTACCCTCGCCGCTCGCGAACCGCAAGGCGGGCGACATCGACTTCATGATCGTGCGCGAAAACACGGAAGGCGAATATTCGTCGGTCGGCGGCACGATGTTCGAAGGCACGGACCGCGAGTTCGTCTCGCAGACATCGATCTTCACGAGAAAGGGCGCGGAACGCGTATTGAAGTTCGCGTTCGATCTCGCGCAAAAGCGTGAGAAGAAACTGACGGTCGCCACCAAGAGCAACGGCATTTCGATCAGCATGCCGTGGTGGGACGCACGCGCCGCCGAAATCGCCGCGCAATACCCCGATATCAAGTGGGACAAGCAGCACATCGACATTCTGTGCGCGCGCTTCGTCCTGAGCCCGGATCGCTTCGATGTGGTCGTCGCCACCAACCTCTTCGGCGATATTCTTTCGGACCTCGGCCCGGCATGCACGGGCACGATCGGCATCGCGCCTTCGGCCAACATGAATCCGGAGCGCAACTTCCCTTCGCTGTTCGAGCCGGTGCATGGTTCCGCGCCGGATATCGCGGGCAGGAACATCGCCAATCCGGTCGCGATGATCTGGTCGGCGGCGATGATGCTCGACTTCCTCGGCGAACGCGACGCGCACGACGCGATGCTCTCCGCGATCGAAACCGTGCTGAAACAAGGACCGCATACCGGCGATCTGGGCGGCCGCGCGAACACGACGGAAGTCGGCACGGCCATCGCGCATCTGCTCGCCTGAGCTTTCCGGAGACCATCATGACGCAACGATACGAGTTGAGCGATCTGATTCGCGCCGACAATTTCATCGACGGCAAGTGGGTTCCCGCCGCGAGCGGCAAGCGCTTCGCCGTCACCAATCCCGCGACGGGCGAGCTCATCGTGCAAGTGGCCGACAGCGGCCCCGCCGACGCGCGCGCCGCCACCGATGCCGCCGCGCGCGCCTTCCCCGCCTGGCGCGACACGCTGCCCAAAGACCGCGCGGCCGTGCTGCATCGCTGGCATGCGCTGATCGTCGAGAACGCGGATGCGCTCGGGCGTCTCATCTCGCTCGAACAGGGCAAGCCGTTCGCGGAAGGCCGCGGCGAAGTGATGTACGGCGCGTCGTATGTCGCATGGTTCGCGGATGAAGCCACGCGCATCTACGGCGACATCATTCCGCAGCAGCAGCGCGGCAAGCGCATGAGCGCGGTGAAGGAGCCGGTTGGCATCGTCGCGGCGATCACGCCGTGGAATTTCCCGCTCGCGATGATCGCGCGCAAGATCGCGCCTGCGCTCGCGGCGGGTTGCACGGTCGTCGGCAAGCCTGCGGAAGACACGCCGCTCACGGCGCTCGCGCTGGTGATGCTCGCGCATGAAGCGGGCGTGCCGGCGGGCGCGTTGAACCTGATCAGCGCATCGCGCAAGAACGCGCAGGAAGCCGTCGCCGACTGGCTCGAAGATGGCCGCGTGCGCAAGATCACCTTCACGGGCTCGACGCCGGTGGGCAAGTATCTCGCGCGTGAATCGGCGGGCACGCTGAAGAAGCTCTCGCTCGAACTCGGCGGCAATGCGCCCTTCATCGTGTTCGACGACGCCGATCTCGATGCCGCCGTCGCGGGTCTCATGGTGTCGAAGTTCCGTAATGGCGGGCAGACCTGCGTGTGCCCGAATCGCGTGTATGTGCAGTCGTCCGTGTACGACAAGTTCGCCGATCTGCTGGCCAAACGCGTCGCCGCATTGAAAGTTGCGCCCGCGACCGACCCCGACGCGCAGATCGGCCCGATGATCAACGCACGCGCGGTCGAGAAGATCGAGCGACACGTGAGCGACGCGGTCGAACGCGGCGCACGCGCGCTCACGGGCGGCAAGCGTCTCGCCGAACTCGGCCCGAACTACTACGCGCCGACCGTGCTCACCGATGCCACGCCCGACATGCAACTGAGCTGTGAGGAAACCTTCGGCCCGGTCGTGCCGCTCTTCCGTTTCGACGACGAAGCCGAAGCGATCCGCGCCGCTAACGACACGCCGTTCGGCCTCGCCGCGTATTTCTACAGCCAGAACCTGAAGCGCATCGATCGCGTGTCGCGTCTGCTCGAAGCGGGCCTCGTCGGCATCAACGAAGGCGCAATTTCCAGCGAAGCCGCGCCGTTCGGCGGCGTGAAGGAATCGGGCTATGGACGCGAAGGCTCGAAGTACGGCCTCGACGATTATCTTTCGATCAAATATCTCTGCCAGGGCGGTCTCGAATGAACGCCTATCCGATCGAGATCACGTTCCCCGATATCGGCGCGCATGCATCAGGCAACGCGGGCGTGCCGTATGTGCATACGTTCGACTCGGGCATCGACGGTCCGCATGTGATGATCAACGCGCTCACGCATGGCAACGAGGTGTGCGGCGCGATCGTCGTCGATGCATTGCTGCGCGCGCAATTGAGACCGCGTCGCGGCAAGCTCACGCTGGCCTTCGCAAACGTCGACGCATACGCGCGTTTCGACGCGAGCAAGCCCGATGCATCGCGCTTCGTCGATCAGGACTTCAATCGCGTATGGACCGCGCAGGCGCTCGACGACACCTCGCGCGATTCGAGCGAACTGCGCCGCGCCCGGGCGATGCGGCCTGTCATCGACACTGTGGATCTGCTGCTCGATCTTCATTCGATGCATGAAAAGAGCAAGCCGCTGATCGTGGCTGGGCCGCTCGACAAAGGCATCGAATTGTCGGCGCGGCTCGGCACGCCCGCGACCGTCATCTGCGATGAAGGCCATCCCGAAGGCCGGCGCATGCGCGATTACGAGGGCTTCGGCGATGCATCGAGCAGCAGGAACGCGTTGCTCATCGAGTGTGGACAGCATTGGGAAGCAGGCGCCGTAACGGTGGCGCGCGACGTGACTGCGCGGTTTCTCGTGCTCTCCGGTGTTGTCGGTGAGGATGACGTGCCTGTGGGCTGGATTCAGCCATCGCCGGAGGAAACGGTTGTCGTGCGTGTGACGGAGCCCGTCGTTGCGAAGAGCATGGACTTTCGGTTCGCGGGCGATTACACCGGGCTCGAAGTGTTTCCTGATGCGGGCAGCGTGATTGGCTGGTCGGATGGTGTGGCTGTCACGACGCCTTATGACGATTGCATGCTCGTGATGCCTTCGTTGCGGCAGTTGCGTCCGGGGGTGACGGTTGTGCGGCTTGGCAAGATCGAGCGGCGTATTCGATCCAATTAGCACTTTGCCGGATCCCGTATTCGTGTCGGTTTATTAGCGTTGCCCCTGTGCGGGGCGGCACCTACTTTCTTTGCTGCTGCAAAGAAAGTAGGCAAAGAAAGCAGCTTTTCCCATCCAAAGTGCCTCACACCGGCCGCGGCACAGGCGATTGGCTGAATGGCCCGGCAGTAGCGAGTGCCCCCACAAAACTCACCGGGCTTGGACCGCGCACGGTCTGACAAGCTAGTAGTTTTAGCGCGCGGGTTCAGCACGAAATAGCTTCGGCACAGCGCTACGCGCTGCCGTTGGGTATGCGAGGGAAACCGACGAGAAAGAGAAACGCAGAAGCACACGCAGACCCGATTGACCCATCGGCCGCGCAGCGGGCCGGAGCTATTTGTGCTGAACCAGCCAGTCATGCGGCGCGATGTGACAGACCGTGCGCGATCCGAGCCCGGTGAGACCTTTGAGGGCACTCGCTACAGCCGGGCCATTCAGCCAATCGCCTGTGCCGCGGCCGGCATGAAGCACTTTGGATGGAACAAGCTGTTTCTTTGGTTACTTTCTTTGCAGCAGCAAAGAAAGTGACTGCCGCCCCGCACAGGGGCAGTGCTAATAGACCAACGCGAATACGGGATCCGGCGAAAAAAAAGACCGACACGCTAACGGGATCCAGCGAAAAAAACCAAACGAGGCAGAAACATGAAAGTTCAGCAGATCAAACAGAGCATAGCGATTGAAGGACTA
>LRBF01000003.1 GCA_001580565.1 Caballeronia megalochromosomata
CAGGAATTTGCTTCGCGAACTGCTTGTTTCGCTTGCTTTCTTGCGCGCCGTCATTCAACGGGAGGCGAATTATGCGGCTCTATTTCGATGCCGTCAAGCGTCTTTTTCAAAATAAATAATCGGGCCATTTCAAACCGAAATCGTGAGATCGAGCGGAGGCCTTCGGCGTGCTCTCATCCCGCGCTAATTCTCATGTCCGATCATGGATGCAGATGAAACGGTTGGCGCGCAGCCGTCCGACCGCGACCGTGATTGGTATGAAAACAACCTGGAGACACCTCAAATGAGCACGCTCGCCGATACCCACACCCACACACCGCCCCGGTCCAGACGCTATGGCCTCTTCGTCTGCCTCATGGCAGCGCTCGCCGGCCTGCTGTTCGGCCTCGACATCGGCGTGATATCGGGCGCGCTGCCCTTTATCGCCAAGCATTTTGTTCTGAACGATCGTTCCCAGGAATGGATCGTCAGTTCGATGATGGTCGGCGCGGCGATCGGCGCACTGGGAGCGGGCTGGCTGTCGTGGCGTCTCGGACGCCGCCAGGCGCTCGTCCTTGCGGCGATACTCTTCATCGCGGGATCGCTGTGGTCGGGGTTCGCGGGTAGTCCGGCTCATCTGATCGGCGCACGGTTGATACTCGGCCTCGCGGTCGGCATGGCGTCGTTCACGGCGCCGCTGTACCTCTCCGAAGTCGCGCCGCGGCAGGTTCGAGGCGCGATGATCTCGACCTATCAACTGATGATTACGGTCGGGATTCTGGCCGCCTTCCTGTCGAACATCGGGCTGTCCTACGTGGCCGACTGGCGTTGGATGCTCGGCGTAATCGCCATTCCCGCCGCGTTCTTCCTGGCTGGCGTCCTCGCCCTTCCCGACAGCCCGCGCTGGCTGCTTCAGCGAAATCGCGCCGGGGAAGCGCGCGCCGTGCTGCAGCGCCTCTACACCAATCCGGCCGACGTCGAAGCCGAGCTCGAACAGGTCAGCGAGGACAATACACGTCCGCAGCGCGGATGGAGCCTGCTGCGAAAGAACATGAACTTCCGCCGTTCCGTGCTGCTGGGCGTCGTTCTGCAAGTCTTCCAGCAACTTACCGGCATCAACGTCGTGATGTACTACGCACCGCGCATCTTCGAACTGGCCGGCTTCGCGACGCACGAGCAGCAGCTCTGGGCTACGGTCATCGTCGGCCTCGTCAACGTACTGGCGACATTCGGGGCGATCGCCTTCGTCGATCGTTGGGGCCGCAAGCCGATTCTCTATGCGGGATGCGCGGTCATGGCAATCGGCATGTGCTCGCTCGGATTTCTCATGCATATCGGTGTAGCAGGCCTCACGGCACAGGTTCTGGCCGTCGCGTCGCTCCTGCTCTTCATCGCCGGCTTCGCGATGTCCGCTGGTCCGCTCGTATGGATTCTCTGCTCGGAGATTCAACCCCAGCAGGGACGTGACTTCGGCATCGCTGTTTCGACGCTGGTCAACTGGGTCGCGAACATGGCGGTCGCGGCCACGTTTCTCAGCCTGTTGTCCACGGTCGGCGAAGCGAACACCTTCGTGCTGTATGCCATCCTCAACGTCATCTTCGGGGTCGTCGTGTTCTTCTATGTACCCGAGACGCGCGGTGTCTCGCTCGAGAGACTCGGTAACGACCTGATGGCCGGCAAGCGGCTGCGCGATCTGGGCAAAGGGAACTAACGAAGACGCGGGCGCAACTCAAAACTCCCGCAAAGTCAGCTCGACATGCTTCAGCCTGCGCACCATGCGTTCGACGAACTCGCCCGTCACGTGCGGCAGCGCGCGCTGACTAGGGACGATGATGCCGACCGTCAGCTCGTTGATGTTCTCGTCGTCGATCGGCCGCCACACCACGTCGCCGCGCGACAGTTCGTCGAGAAAGGCGAGCTTGGAGAAGAACGATATGCCGCGCCCGGACGCGATCAGACGCTTGAGCAGCGTCGTGGAATTGCATGTGACGCTCGGCTGCAACGTTTCCCAGAACTCGGGGAAGTCGCTGCTCATGGCGCCCTGGATCGGCGAGCGGCCTTCGAGGCGCAGAAACGCGTGATGCCGGCACGCATCGAAGGTCACGCGCTCGCGCTTGGCGAGCGGATGCGACGACGCCATCACGACGCCCGGCGGCAAGGCACCTCGGTCACGACATCGAGCCCGGCGGGTAGCTTCGTGATGTACGTGATGCCGACGTCGTACTCGCCGCTCAGCACGCGCGGCGGGACATCGTGCGGCGGTACGGCGGCGATCGAATAGGTCACGGCCGGATACGCGTCGGAGAATTCCTCGACCGTCGCGGGCAGAAAATCGACGAACAGCGAATCCATCGCCACCACGGACACGTGGCCCTTGCGGTCGCCCTTCAGTTCGTCGAGCTCGCTGCGCATCAGGTGGAAATCGTTCAGCGTCCCGCGAATGTGCTGCAGGACGCGCTCGCCCGCCGCGTTCAGGCGGATGCCGTTGGGCAACCGGTCGAAGAGCTCGGTGCCCATTTCCGATTCCAGCTTGAGTATCTGCCGGTTCACCGCGCTCGACGCGACATAGAGATTCTGCGCGGCCTTGCGGATCGAGCCGCACCGCGCGACCTCGACGAAATACTTCAAAACGTTCGCATGCATTGCTTGCCCTCAGTCCGTCACCGTAACGCTGCTTCGCGGCCACGACGCGACCACGGGGTGATCGAAGGCTACCTTGCCGACGTCCGATGCGCCACCCGGCGAACCGAGCGCGCTTACGTCCGCGTCGAAGAAGGCGCGGTTCACCGCCGCGAACGCGGCTTGCGCGTGCGGCAGTTCTTCCTCGTGATAGATCGCCTCGGTCGGGCACACCGAGACGCAGACGCCGCAGTTGATGCATTCCTCCGGATGGATATACAGCGTGCGCCCGCCTTCGTAGATGCAGTCGACCGGACAGCACTGCACGCACGCGCCGTCCTTTACGTCGATGCAAGGCGACCCGATCACATAGGCCATCAGCGTCCCCTCCATTGCGGCTTGCGCTTTTCCTGAAACGCGCGCACGCCTTCGTGCGCATCCTCGGACTGCAGCGCGCTGACGAGCGCGGGGAGCCTGAGCGCCTGTGCTTCGCTGGCGGACAGCGTCGACGTACGGCGCACGACCTGCTTGATCGCCTGCACCGACAGCGGCGCGCAGGCGAGCACGGCATCGACCCATCGCTCGACGGCCGCGTCCAGTTCGGCGCGCGCCACGACCTCGTTGACGAGACCCATCTCCCGCGCTTCGTGCGCTGAAATGCGGCGTCCCGTCATGAGCATCGCCATCGCCTGACGGTAGGGAATCTGCCGTTGCAGCAGGGTCATGCCGCCGTCGAGCGGCATGCGTCCGACGAGCGCCTCGGGCAGGCCGAAGCTCGCTTCCTCGCACGCGATCACGAGGTCGCAGCCGAGCACCATCTCGAAGCCGCCGCCGAGCGCGTAGCCGTTCACGCGCGCGATCACCGGCACGTTCAGCGTCTCGCGCAGCGCGATGCCGCCGAAGCCGCCGGGACGCGGCGCGGCCCAGTATTCGAGACCGCTCATCGCGGGATTCTTGAGATCCGCGCCGACGCAAAACGCGCGCTCGCCCTCGCCCGTCAGCACGACGACGCGCACGTCGCGGTTATGCTCGAGTTCGCTCCAGATGCGTTGCAGTTCGGCTTCGGTTTCCAGATCGACGGCGTTGAGCGCTTCGGGACGGGCGAGCGTCACGGTGGCGACGTGTCGATCGATGACGAGACGCACGCTCATACGGCCTCCGTCGTCGTCGTGAGGCCGAGAACCTCCGCCGTGTGCTGTCCCAGTCGCGGCGGTGCGCGACGCAGCTCGACGGGCGCGTTCGACAGCTCGATTGGGCTGCCGATCAGGCGCACCGGCTGCCCTTCTCCGTCGCCTTCGATGACGAGCCGGTTATGCAGCGTCTGCGGATCGACAAGCGCCTCGCGCAGATCGCGCACCGGCGCGCACAGAAGATCCTGTTCTTCGAGCCGCGCGAGCCAGTACTCGCGGCTGTTGCTCGCGAAGCGCTCACGGAAGGTGCGCTGCAATTCGGCCTTGTGTGCGAACTGCTGGTTCAGGTTGCAAAAGCGCGCATCGACGGACATATCCTCGATTTCGAGCGCCGCGCAGATGTCACGCAACGGATTCGCCTTGAACGCGCCGACCAGCACGAGCGGACCGGTCGTCGTGTCGAACACGCCGGAAAGCGGCATCGCGGCCCAGTTCACTTCGGAGTCCGCCATCATGATCATCGCGGCTTCCTGCATCTGCATCGCGAGCATCGAGTTGTAGAGCGACACGTTGACCTTCTGCCCCTCGCCCGTGCGCCCGCGATGCAGGAGCGCAAGCAGGATGCCCTGCACCATGTGCATGCCCGCCGAGTAATCCGCGAGCGCGGTCGGATAGACGGAGACGGGCAGCGCGTCGTCGGCGCGGCGCGCCATCACGCCGCTCATCGCCTGCGCGAGCACGTCCTGCCCGCCCTTGTGCGCATACGGTCCCGTCTCGCCGAAGCCCGTGCCGACCGCGTAGATGATGCGCGGATTCAGCGCACGGCAGTCTTCGTAGCCCAGACCCAGACGATCCATCACGCCCGCGCGGAAGTTGTTCACGACGACGTCCGCTTCCGCGATCAGCGCCTTCAGCGCGTCCATCTGCGACGCATCGCGCAGATCGAGCGCGACGCTGCGCTTGTTGCGATTCAGGCTGCAGAAGATCGGGTTGTCCGCGCCCGCGACCGGCTCGAAAGTCGAGCGGCTCAGATCGCCCGCGCCGTGGCGCTCGATCTTGACGACATCCGCGCCGTAGTCGGCGAGCATCTGCGTGCAGACGGGGCCCATCATCACCTGCGTGAGATCGATCACGCGCACGCCGGTCAAAGGAAGTTCATGCTTTTTCATTTTGTTCTCCGTATTGCTGGTCTTGCTCACGCTGCTTCCCTCGCATCGATATGCCGTGCGAGCGCCGGAACGTCCGCGTTGCGTCCGCTCTGGTCGCCCGGGTCCGCGCCCTGCGCGCGCAGCGTCTTTTGCAGCGCGTGCACGTCGACGTCGCGCACCGTGACGCCCGCATTCAGCGCGAGCGCCGCCGCGACGCCCGCGGCTTCGCCCATCGCCATACACGGCGGGATTTCGCGCGACATCTTCTGCGCCTGCGAGGTCGCCGAGTAATGACGGCCCGCGACGAGCAAGTTGTCGATCTCCTTCGGCAACAGCACGCGATACGGCATGTAGTAGTCGCGTCCGCGCGCGATGCTGTCGGTGAAGCGGGTGCGCTGCGCGAGGTCTTCCTTCGTCATCACATATTCGCCTTGCAAGAGGCGCGTCTGACGCACACCGGTCTGCGGCGCGACATCGATCACATAGCATTGCTCGAAGCCCGGCAGCTTCTCGCGCGCGAATTCGACGACCGCATGAATGTGACTGCGGCCCTGCATTTCGGCGCGCGTCAGGTCCTCGGGCTTCAGGCCATCGAGACCGGCCATATGCGGGCAGTTGCACCACACGACGCCCGGCAGCGGCGTCTTGAGCCACCAGTAGCCCCAAGAGCCACCGAGAATGCGCTTGATCTGTCGATCGATCGCGGCGAATGCTTCGGGATCCTCTGCTTCGAAACGTTCGGCGGCTTCGGTGTCGACGCCGCCCAGACGAAACACCGTCGTCGTGATGTAGCTGCCGCCGACATGCGGCACGCCCGCCGAAGCCGCGACATCGAGATCGCCGGTCGCGTCGATGACGACATCGGCGAGGATCGCTTCGCGCCCGCTCTTGGTCTCGCAGATCACGCCCTTGACCTTGCCGTCCTCCACGAGCGTGCGCGAGAACCAAGAATGCAGCCGCAATTTGATGCCGAGCGACTCGACCATTTCGAGCGCGACGCGTTTCATCGCATCGGGATCGAAGGCCGCGGCGAAGCACACCGGATGCGGATTCTTCTGGCTATGGAAATCGAACGTGCCCCAGCGGCCCCATTTGCGATACGCCGCCGGATCCTCGCCCCATTCGTCGGCACGCGGGAAATACGCGAGCTTGCGCGCCGCCATGCGCTCGATGAAGGTCATGCAGGTGCCGCGCACCGAGATCTCCTGCAAGTGGTTGTCCCACATGTCGTCGAGCACGAGCACCATGCCGCCCGATGCAAGACCGCCCAGATGGTTGTAGCGTTCGAGCAGAATCACTTCCGCGCCGTTGCGCGCCGCCGCGATCGCTGCCGACAATCCCGCCGGTCCGCCGCCGACCACGACGACGTTCGCCTGCGCCGCCACGCGCACGTCGCGTGCGGGTTCCTGAATCCAGTCGCTGATCATGTTCATTTCGTCTCCTGTGTTGATGGTTCGTGTCGCGTCGGATTCAGCGGACGCCTTCCGGCTGCCACTTGACGAGCCAGCGCTCGAGCGCCGCGATCACGAGGAAAAAGAAGCCCGAGAGAACGGCGCTCATGATGATCGCCGTGTAGAGCAGCGCCGAGTCGAAGGCATAGGTCGCCTGGATGATCATCGCGCCGATGCCTTCGGTCGCGCCGATCCATTCGCCCACGACCGCGCCGATCACCGCCATCGACGCCGCAATACGCAGCGCGGAGAACAGATACGGCAGCGATGCATAGAGCCTCAGCTTGAAGAAGATCTCGCGTTTGCTTGCGGAGAGCACGTGCATCAGTTCCATCGCCTGTGGGTTGACCGCTTCGAGACCGCGCACCATGTTCACGAGCGTCGGGAAGAAGCAGACGATCGCCGCGATCGTGATCTTCGGCTCCAGACCGTTGCCCATGATGAGCACGAGAATCGGCGCCTTGGCGACCACCGGAATCGAATTGATCATCACCGCGACCGGATAGAAGATGTCCTGCAGCGTCTTGTTGTGCACGAAGATCGTCGCGAGCACGATGGCCGCGAGATTGCCGAGCAGAAAGCCGAGCGCGGCTTCGATGGCGGTCGGCACCAGGTTCTGCAGCAGCACGTCGCTCTTGGCGAAGAGCGTCTCGAACACGAGCGCCGGCGACGGCGCGATGAACGGCTTCACATGAAAGCCCGCGACCACCGCCCACCACGCGAAGATCAGGCTCGCGACGCCGAGCGCCGGCAGCATCCGCGCGCGCCACATCTGCTGGCGACGGCGCGCGCGCCACGCCTGCGATTCCTCGTCCGGCATGTTGGCCGGCACGTTCAGGTTCATTTCGGACGTAGCCATCAGCAAGTCTCCAGTACGCGCCGCAGGTGCGCGGTGAGTTCGACGAATTCGCGCGTCTCGCGGATATCGAGCGTGCGATCCTCGGGCAGGTCCACCGGCACGATTTCCTTCACGCGTCCCGGGTTTGCCGCGAGCATGAGCACGCGCTGACCGAGGAACGCGGCTTCGTAGATGCTGTGCGTGACGAAGAGCGTCGTGAGCCCGAGCTCCTTCCAGACGCGGCGCAGTTCTTCGTTGAGGCGGTCGCGCGTGATCTCGTCGAGCGCGCCGAAGGGCTCGTCCATCAGCAGCACTTTCGGGTCGCAGACAAGCGCGCGCGCAATTGCCACGCGCTGGCGCATGCCGCCCGACATCTCGTGCGGAAACGCATCCTCACGTCCTTTCAGACCGACGAGCTCCAGCAGTTCGCGCGGCGTCGCCCGTCCGGCGCGCGAGCGGCCATTCGCCACCTGAAGCGGCAATTCGACGTTCTGAAGCGCGGTGCGCCACGGCAGCAGCGCCGCGTCCTGAAACACGAAGCCGATATCGCGCCGTTCACGCGCGACCTGCGGCGCCGCGCCGAGCACGCTGATGCTGCCGCGGCTCGGTTTCACGAGATCGGCGACCACGCGCAAAAATGTCGACTTGCCGCATCCCGATGGTCCGAGCAGCGTGAGGAACTCGCCCGCCGCGACATCGAGGCTCAAGCCTTCGATCGCGGTGACGCTGCGGCGGTCGGTGAAAAAGCGCACGTTGACGTCGCGGCAGCGGATGGCGCAATCGACGTCTTGCGGCAACGCGAAGTGCGAGCTCGCCCGCTCCGCGCGCGGCGGATTCAAAGTGACTGCATGCATGGGTTACACCTTCAGGCGAGAGGAGTGAGTGGCCTTGAGCACGTCCATCGTCATGACGTCGTCGACTTTGGGTTGTCCCGCGCGGAACTGGCCGAGCTGGCCGTACATCGCGATCTGCTCTTCCCAGACGCTCGCGTCCATCGCGCCCCAGCCCTGCGTCTGCGTGGTCTGGTCGAATGCGTAGCTCATCAGCGAGTCGATCGCAACGCGCTCATCTGCGCGATTCAGGTTCGGATAGTCCTTCACCAGCATGTCGACGGCCTGATCGCGATTCTGATTGGCGTACATCCACCCCCGCGCGGTGGCCCGCAAAAAGCCCGCCACGATCTCCGGATGTTCCTTCAGGCTCGACGTGGTCGCGTAATACGGCAGCGCGTAGAGGCGCACGCCGGTGTCCCACAGGCGCAGGTCCACGCGATCCGCGCCGAGCGGCTTGAGCGCCGTGGTGTTGGTTTGCCAGCCGGTGACGGCATCGACCTGACCGGCGACGAGCGGCATCATGTCCGCGCCGACCGGCACGATCTTCACCTGGCTCTCGGGAATCTTGTTTTTCGCGAGCAGCGCGCGCAGCAGGACCATGCCTGTCGACTGAATGCCGATGCGTTTGCCGATCATGTCCTGCGCCGAGCGGATCGGCGCCTTCTTCAGCGAGAAGAAAGTATACGGATGCTGCTGGAGCCCGACCGCGATGCACTTGATGGGCAGCCCTTCCGACACAGCCAGCATGATCGACGGGCTCGACGAAATCTCGCCCGCCTGATAGCGCCCCGACGCGACGATCGCGACACCGTCGATATTCGGGCCGCCCGGCTGGATGTGAAAGTCGATGCCTTCCTTTTCGTAATAGCCGAGGCGCTTGGCCACCACCTCACCGACCTGATTGCCGCCCGGCACCCAGCCGAGCTGCATGTTGACGGTCGCGAGTCCGCCCGCGAAGGCGCGCACCGACAGCAGGCCGCCGCTCGTCGCCAATGCGCCCGCGGTGAGCGTGCGCAACATGCGCCGCCTTCCCGCGTTTTCGATCATTGCCATTTTCGTCTCCGGTGTTTCCAGCATGGGCTCCCCTTTTGAACTGTCATTCCTCTGACGGGTGATGCCGAGTGACCCCATTGTCAGCAGCCAAAAGTGTCCCCGCATAGCATCATTTTTTGCGATGAGTGATGCCGAAATTAGATCGGGTGGGTATACCCGGCGCGTCGAACCCGGTGAAAAGGCGTACGCAGTGCGCACGGATGCGCGGCGCATGCGCACTAAAAATTCGCTCGCTGGTGGCCAAATTCGGTGCTATCCCGCGCGTTTTTTGTTCCGCAAGAATCTGTCGCATCCGGGGCGAATCGCAATTGCCGATGCCTGCGGGCATCGGGCGAGACCTCATGGGAGGCTGGCGTCGGAATATCGGCAGCTTGATTCGTCATCCTTATCGATTGAGACGTTTCCGTTCAAACTCATACAACAGGAAAGCCATGAAACGACGTTTGTTGGTCATCGCCGCAAGCGCGCTGTGCGCCCAGAGTGCCTTCGCCCAGAGCAGCGTGACGCTCTATGGACTGGTTTCGACAGGCATCGTCTATGCGAACAACCAGCGCGGCGCCGACAAGCAGGGACACTCGACCTGGCAGTTCGCGAGCGGTCCGATGCAGACGCCGCGCTGGGGCATGAAGGGCACCGAAGACCTGGGCGGCGGCGTGAAAGCGATCTTCACGCTGGAGAGCGGCTACAACATCGGCAACGGCACGCTGTCGCAAGGCGGACGCGAATTCGGGCGGCAGGCATTCGTCGGGCTGTCGTCGAATACGCTCGGCACGATCACCTTCGGGCGTCAATACGACGAGGCGGTCACACTGTGCATGTTCGAATCGGCGTGCCAGTTCGCGGCGTACGGCGCGCATATCGGCGACAGCGACAACGTCTTCGACACCTTCCGCATCAACAACGCCGTGCAGTACAAGACCATCGACTACGGCGGCTTTCAGGCGGAAGCGCTGTATGGTTTCTCGAATCGCGCGGGCGGCTTCTCCGACAACAACGCGTACAGCGCGGCCGTTCAATACCGCAGAGGCCCGTTGTCACTGGGTGCGGCGTTCCTGCTCGTCAACGAGCCAAACGATCCAAACAACCCGAACGGCGCGGTGGTCGGCGATTATGGTTTCACGTCGCCTTTCATCACCAATCCGGCGACGGGCGCGGGCGTGCGCAGGCAAACGATGTTCGGCGCGGGTGGCGCGTACGCGTTCGGAACCGCAAGCGCGTCGTTCCTCTATACGAACGCGCGCTTCGACTATCTCGATGAATCGCGATTGACGTTGCAGAACTTCGAGCTCTCGTTGACGGACTATGTGTTGCCCGATCTGCTGCTCGGTGCAGCGTACATCTACACGACCGGCCAGTATCATCCGCAGGACGTGTCGCCCGCGTGGCATCAGGTGAATGTGGGCGCGAACTACTTCCTCAGCAAGCGAACGGACCTGTTTCTCGTCGGCGTCTATCAGCATGCGGCGAAGGACGCGCCGTATGCGCAGATCTACACGCTGTCGCCATCGACGACGAAGACGCAAGTGTCCGCTGTCGTCGGGTTGAGGCATCGGTGGTAGAGCGTCGATGACGACGTTCCCCTAAAGTCCCGTTTCACGATGCCGTTACTTAGGAAGAACGCCGAGGATGGGCCACCGCTTTTCGGGTCTCCGGAACGTTCGAAATCCACGTTGGACTTTTCATTCCCTTGCCGCGAGTGCAAGTCAAATCACCAGAATAAGTATGAAGCTCGTCGTTGCGGTATCTGCACTTACAATCGTTTTGGCCGGATGCGGCGGAGGTGGGGGCGGAGGTGGATCGGATAACACGCCAGCCGCGCCAGAAGCAAATGCCGCCCAAGGCCTCTACTCGGGAACCGATGCAAACAGCAACGTCATAGGCGGAGTCGTGCTCGACACAGGCGCCTTCTATTTCGTGTACGCGAACACCACGACGAACGCGCTGGGATTGGTACAGGGCTCGGCTTCCGCGTCTCACGGGACGTTTCAGTCCGACAATGCGCGCACCTTCGACATCAGCGGCAAGGGCGCGAGCGATACACCGGTTCTCGCGGGTTACAACGAGAAGAACAGTGTCCAGGGCGTGACCTACACGAGCACGGCGAAGCAGGCCAGCGTCAAGTTCAATGTGCTTTACGACGCCAACTATGAACGCCCGATTTCGCTGTCTTCCGTCGCCGGGACATATTCGGGCGCGGCCGGATCGACGAAGGGCGGAGAGTCTGCGACGTTCACCATCGGCCAGGACGGCGCAATCAAAGGCGCGGGGCTGAGCGGATGTACGTTCAGTGGAACGGCGACCCCTCACGGAAACAAGAACGTGCTCGACGCCACGATCACGTTCGGACCCGCTCCTTGCCTTTATCCGGGCGCAACGCTTACGGGCGTCGTGTTTCTCAGCAACAGCGAAGTGCTGGCGGCGCTGACGTTGCCTGACCGGTCGGATGCGTTTGTTGCAGCCGGTACGAAATAAGGTACGAGGGCGCTTGAGCCAATCGCTGCACAGCGCCCCGCTCCAAGTACCCCGCGTTCCACTTCCGAGAGCTCGATGGATCAGATGCCGGCGCCTTGGTTTGGCACCTCAGGCTGCTGGCGCCTGCCCTTTGGCTGTTGATTCACGGGATGGACCGTTAGTTGCATTGAACGTATGTCTGTTGTTGCGCGGATCAGATGGTTACCGGGCCGGGAAATCCAGTCGCAGGCGGCCGAAGCGTCCGGGCGGTCGGAAGTGCAAAACTTGCGCGCGAATTGTGCGGCCCGAGAAAAGGCTTCGGATGAGCGGCTGTCTGATATCCACTTCGGCAGATAACGCCCCTTCGACTGGCCTGAGGCCGAGGCAATAACACACGACGCTATGCGCGAAGAGACGATTTCCGCCCACCCACTCAACCGTCGAACAGACGCATGTTCTGACGTTTTATCGCGGCATTGATGCGGTGTCGGCGCACGCATACTGAACGCCATAGATGTTCCGACACATTATTTTCGCGACCGGACGAGGTGAATATGGCTTTGCTTGAATTCCTTGGCACGATGGTGTTCGTCGCAATCGCATTGCTCTCGCTAGTGGCGGTGTTGGATATTTTCGTACCGCGCCGAATTCCTGCCTTGAGCGCGCGACGCTCGTCTAATCAGTTGCGCGCACGCAAGCTCGCAAAGGCGAACACGCGCGTGCAGTGATCCGGAAGCAGTTCGTCACAACAAGAAGCGGATCGGTTCTCCGCTCTCTTTTTTAGCGCTGGTCCGTCGAGCGTCTGCTCATGGCCCTTTACGCAAGAGCATGACGATGGTGCGTGCTCTACGTCGATCGTCATCTATATTGGTCTGTCGTCAGCGGCATGCGACAGACGTGCATACCCGTTCTGTTGAGGCTTGATCGGGATGCGCGACGGGTTCCTCGGGCGACTTACGGCTCGGACTATCGCTTTTCTCAAAGGTCGATTGAGAGCATCCGGATCGGAATGATGGTGCCGCGCGTCTAATGCGCCGAGAGCTTGTACTAACGCTCGTCGTATCAAACACTACATAACTCGTTCTAATCATTACGAACCGGCTTTTGCGGCGATCCCAACGCTCAGGATCAGTGGCGCACACGATTCCTCGCTCCCGGTTGGCCGTTTCTCCGTGAAACAATTCCTCGAAGAGGGATGAAAAACGGCGGCCAAGCCTATGTCAGTAAGGCGTCAGCGGATTCAGCACCTATGCACTGATTGTTTCACGACTTCGTCCGGTGAGGGGTCTGGCTCGCGCCGGTCAATTGGTTGCCGGCCGTTCTCACCGGGCCACTGGCTGCCAACTTGGACGACTCAACACGACCATGTGCGCTCGCAAAGTCTGCGTTGACCCCCAATTGGACTATTAGAGGCGCAGCGAAGTCGCGGACGGACAGGCACCCTTTCAGCGCCGCAGCGTTTCGCATTCGCGTCAATTCGCTCCAGAGTGGGAAGACTCAGCCGCCGCATCTCTGATGCGCTCCTGTTCGCAGACAGGGGAAATGTAACGTCGATTTCGAGGGGGGCCGTCGCGTCGAATTCGCCAGGGCCGCTTCATCAACGTGCGAAGCGAGTGCGTCCATGGCTCGGCATATTGTTGGGACTTGTTGTAGCTCTCATGCCTGATCGCGTCGTGCGAGGGAACCCCGCTTCGGCCTGGCAACGAGGGGGTGCTTCGCTACAGCGCGCCCGTCTCCCCAGTGCGAATTGGTTTGAAAATCGAATTTGGGCCATGTCGAACCGATCGCAAACGAACCACACTTTTTTTGGCTGGCCGTCGCACGAAGAGATGATCCGATCCGTCTCGGAATCAATGCGTCGTGTCTCGCGATCAACTCCGGCAATCGACTCCGTGTGCTATCTCATGGAATGGCAAGGCCCCGCTTCGCGGTCTGCTACGCGCATATCTGCTTCGCGTTCTCAGCAGGCACAGCGCCATTTTGATCTTCGCGCTTCATGAGTCGCGCGACGACTGAGCGATACCGTTCGATGAGAACTTGATTCCAATACGGCGTTTGAGAGCGAGCCAACTCGACCGCTTGTGCCATTGCATTGGCGGTCTTGAAAGGGGACTCTCTCATGCAGGGCACACTCGCCATCGTGAGCGTCGTCGACCGGAATCGCACCACAACGTGTCCCAAGTAGGGACACCTACTGAATCGCGCTTCAGAGACTTATAGGCCGAGCGGCGCGCCGCGGAATCTATGCATCCGTTTCACGGATCGTTTTCCGCCTTCGACTTCGTCTTGTCTTGTGGAACGACAAGCCTTCACTTCTCGATCTGCTAACGAGCGCATCTGCTTCGCCTACTCCACTGGGTCCACGCCATTTCGATCACCACTGGTCGTGAGTCGCGCGGCGAACGGCCGCTTCCATCCGGTAGGGGCAAATGCGGGATTTGAGACCGAGACCGCCCGACTGGATTGCGGTATTTCGTCAGTCGTTAAGAGAGGTCGAATCACTCAGAGCGGGTTCATAACAGTGATAGCGACCGGATTCTGCCGCAGCGTCGACTGTTGAGAATAAGCGACTATCTCGTAGAACGCGTTCGATATGATGAGAAACATCGACTCGACGTTGCCGCGAAGCGTCCCAACTAGGGACACTCTGCTGAGTCGTGTTTAGAGATCCGTCGGGTGACGCGAGTGTCCCAAGTTGAGACACTCGCATGGGGAGTTGGGAAGGATTGTTGGCCGTTCAGATCAATCAGCCGGAGAAAACGATGTCGCTTGAACAAACGTTCTGACCGACCTAACCGTTGTCCGCGAACAAATGCGTGACCAAATCCCTGATTTGTCTTTCCTTGTCCGCCGTCAGCATTCCAGCCTTGATTTTGACCGTCAGCCCCATTGAATCCTTCGTGATCGATCCGGCCTGCGACCCGCCCGCAAATATCTTGTCGATACTGCGATCGCTAACGACTGCCGCTGGTTTGCCCTGATCATCCAGAGCCTGTTTGATCGCACGTCCGAATTTCGACTGTTCCAAATCGCCCGCCACCACTCGCGCCCAGAGACCCCTCGCGATGTCGAATGCAGCACCGTTACGGCCGCGCAATACGGAAACCACGTTCTCCGCGGCGGTCGCGCCAAGCAAGCGGGGTTGCACATCCAAATCCTGGACGACAAAATCGGGCAATTCGCCGAACGACAAATATCGATAGAGTTCCGACCGAGAAATCCCCAACGCTTCCGCCATCCTCTTGCGGTTCGGAAACTCCTTTTCGGTCCGTCGAATCGATCGCGAAATCTCGTAGTCACACAGATCCTCGCGCGCTACATTCTCCACCAGCGCAAGCATCGCCATCTCTTCATCCGAGAGGTCGACGACCAAGACCTTGATCGATTCCTTTCCGATCATCTTGTGCGCGCGCCATCGACGCTCGCCCGCCACGATCTGAAACCCTGCTCCGACACGACGGACAACGATCGGCTGAACGAGTCCAGCTTCCCGAATCGACTCGGCCAGTTGAACCAGCTTTGCGTCGTTGAACACCTGGCGCGGCTGCCACGGATTCGGAATAATTTCCGAGACTGGAGCCTCCGACGCAGGACCCGCGTGCTCGAGCTGAGCAATGCGCTGTTGCGCAGCGGCGAGCGCCGCCGCCATCCCCGGCGCAGTCCGCGGACTTGCGGCCTTCTCTTGCTGCGGATCGAGCTGAATGTCTTTCGCCGCCCGAACTTCTGCGGTCTTGCTCATCATGCGGTCGCGAAGGCTGCTCATTGTCCTGCCCTCCATTGGGCGACATACTGGTCATCGATCCATTTGCAGTAGTCCACCATCGGTTGCTTTACACGCGCCAAGGTTTTCGCCACCGTCTCGGCACGCGAAAGGTCGAACACTGTCGAGAACGCCAACGCGCCGTTGCTCATAACGGAACTGGCCGGGATTTCGGTGGTATGCAGCCAGTCGCCGTAAGCTCGCTGGGACCAGGAGCGTACGACCGGCGCAGACGACGTACTGCCGTAGTCCACTCGGGAGAGAAGCACCGAGACGAAATCGTAGGTTTTGTCGACCTCGTGCTCCACAAACCCATTCGCGACTTCTGCGAACAGCGACCAGAACGACACTGAAGAAATAAAGTCGAGACTTTCGGGCACGAGCGGCATCACCATCGAATCGGCAGCCATCAACCCGTTGAGCGTCATATAAGAGAGCGACGGCGCGGTGTCCAGAATGATGTAATCGTATTGCGCGCGCAGCGGTTCAATGCCTTTGCGCAGCACTGACCAGAACTCGAAGTTTGCGTTCGTCTTCTGAGCGGTAGGCAGATGGAATTCGGCGTCGTGCAAATAATTGTGTGCCGGGATCACGTCGAGACCGTCCCAATAGGTAGTCTGTACTTTCGACGTGAGGCCTCCTTCGATTTCCGGATCATAGATGTACGGCAGGACGGTATCCTCCCAAGTCAGATCCTTCTCGGCGTACAAGCCGCACAGCTCCGAAAGCGATGCTTGTGGGTCGAGGTCGATCATGAGAACCTTGCGTCCACGCAGACTCAGCCCTTGGCCGATGCACATCGACGTCGTCGTCTTGCACGAGCCACCCTTGAAGTTGGCCGTGATCAGAACGCGCCCCCGATGTTCACGCGTGCCTGTGACGAGCGGCGTCTGATAAATGTCCGAGACCTGCTGAACCCAGGTCCGCGCATCCTGCAGAGAGAAAATGCGCGCGCGCCCGGTCCCGTGCGTTTCGCCAGGGGGCAAGCCGCTGCCTTCCTTGGTTGCCAGATAGTTGATTTTCTGGCGGTCGATCCCGCACATGTCCGACAATTCACCGATCGTGAAGACGGGAGCAGTCTTTCGCGGTCGGGGCGCCAGGATCTGATCCCGCAGTTCGTTCGTCATGACCGACAAACGTTCGGCGAACTCTCCGAGATTGGAGAGCTTCACCGTTCGATTAATCCCAGGCAGTTCACTCAAATTCATTCTGGCGCTTCCTTATAAGTCCACGGTGAGGTGTTTTCTCCACGCTCTGTGGCGTTTCCACGGTTTTGGTGTAACTAGATGTCGAACCGTAGAATACTCGCCGGAGCGACGAATGGCTATCGCTATCGAAGGAATATTGCAAGCGCAAAGTTGCGGTCTGAAAAAGGCCTTAACTTTCCGTGGCTTGCATGAACAGGTTTGAGCTATGCAAGAGCTTGTTGTGGACTGATCAGTATGGCCGGGCCACCATCTGCCTGGCATGTCATCACAAAACACCTCACCTCAACAGTCACTCAAATGGCAGATCAACTGGCTCGCCGATCGCGTAGTCACAATTCGCCTCACCACAACCGTCAACATTTCCGCTGCTTTGAACCGTAGAAGTGCGTCGAGTCGGTCCTGTGCAAGATCATCGCGCGCGTCCGTCTTTGATCGCGGTTGGTTGGATTTTTTGTTAACAACAGAACCTACCACCACTAACAGCAGTTCCAGATGCTTTCCAAATCAACGAGTTGCGCCAGCAAGGTGAGATCTATTGTGATCGAAGTGATGTTGATTGAGCGCCAAGGTGCTGCGTTTACCCCGTCAGGGTGAGGCGAAATGGCGCCTGCGGTGAGACGTTTGGGCGGCGATGGTGAGGAAAATTGTGAAGCATTCCGGGAAAGGTGAGGTTTCCTGTGTCGACGTCTCCGTAAGGTGAGGTGCTTTGTGTTGACAGCTCACCTTGCAGACGTTAACGTACCGCTCGACAGCACACCGGCATTGCGGCAGTGCTCAATGCGGAGGCGGAATGACGACAGCAGGGCAGGTGGCCACGTCCAGACAACTGGCGCTGGCGCTATTCGACGATGCGAGTGCAGAAGACCTGCCCGTCGACGCTGCCCGCTCGGACATCGGCTTCTCGCGCAAGAACGTTCTGATCCGGATCGTCGATCTGGGCGTGGCCGCCCGCCGCCTGATCGATGCGGCTTATTTCATCGTCGCTCAAGAAGACAAGGTTTTCGACCTGTACGACGTCGAGCTGGATTACTTCAAGTGGCTCATGCGCTACTCGAGCCGGAACAATGCGCACCTGGAACAGGTGATTACCGAGGCGCAGCGGGCGCTCATTCAGGCGACCGCAGATCCCGATGCCGACGGATCCAAGCCGTTCGGATCGGTTCAACTGATTGGACGTATCTCATACGTCGGCGGACGCTTCCAGTTCCGTGTTCCGCCGGATCTCATCGGAATCATTCGTGGCCCGGGCAAATCTCACTGGCTGAGCCTGCGCATCACCTCGCTCTTCACGCTCAGCTACGCACGCGTGATGTACGACCATCTTCTGCCTTACGCGGGCGAGGGTGTAACCGACTGGTTCACGCTCGAAGAACTGCGCGCGTGGCAGGGAACGATGGGCGCGAAGGCGCAGGAATTCAAGTACTTCAAACGGGACTGGCTTGCGCCTGCCGTGGATCAGATCAATGAGGTGTCCGATCTTTCCCTGTCGTACGAGACGCGCAATGAACCGGGCTCTCGCAAGATCGGGCGCATGCGTTTTCGCGTCGAGCGAAAGGAGATGGCCGAGCGGTTGCTTCATACGCATGAGCACGCGCAGGCGCTGTATCAGTCGTTGAAGCAGGAAATCGGTCTGTCCAGCGCGCAATTCGGCCAGATCGCTTCCGACAGGGACACCTACACCGACGAACGCCTCGAACAGGCCATCGAGCGTACGCGGTTCAGCCTGAAGCTGGGCAAAGTGTCGAAGAGTCCGGCTGGCTTTTTCATGAAGGCGCTGAAAGAAGGCTGGATCGTTTCGGACGCGGAACGTCAGATGGTGCAGATCCAGGAGAGCCTGACGCTGACCGACCAACGCGAGGCCGAAGCGAAGGAGCAAGCCGAGGCGCGTCGGGCGTTGCAGGTCGCGGCGCAAGACGTGAATGCCCAGAACCGGATCGTCGACGAAGTTCGACGGGGCTGGGAAATGTACGAAGCCGCAACGCCACGGCAACGCGAGGATTGGCGCCGCACTTACAAGGCGAGCCCGGGCGGAAAGCTCACGCTGCGCAGGTTGGGCATCGATCCATCGAGCGAGCTTGGGGACGCCATCGTCCAGAAATATCCCGACCTGAGAGACGGATTCTCGGGATATGTGTTCAACAAAACGCGATCCGCGAAGAGCAGGGGCTAAGCAGGCACGTCAGAGACGATAAACGCGCCGCAATGGCGCAATCTCTCGATATGCAACTAACGGTCTTCACTGGCTTCGCCCACCCTTCGCTTCGCCATCGAGACGCCCGCGGGGCATACCTTCGTCGGCTCGGATGCGGCGTCTTGTGTGAACGGGCGAGACGCTCTCGCGCTCGCCGTTCGATTTCGTGACGACGCCGCTCAAGGACCGGCGACCGTCACGCAACAAATCACGATGCCCCGTGAAATCAAAGCCATGTACCGCCCTGACGCTCACTCGGCTCTTGCTCCAGCGCATCGAAATCGTGAATCCAGTCGAGGTGGCGCATCAGGCTGTCGCGTCCGCGAAGGCGAGCGTTGCGCGCCTGCGCCTCGGGGCCGTCCGGCAGATGCAGCACGTCCGCGGTCGTGATCGACGCGTATTGCACCTTGCGCGTGCGGCCCCGGCGCAGCCGCTCGTAGGCTTCCTGCGCCTCGCGCCAGCGCCCCGGACCGGCCTTCGCCAGTTGCGCGGCCAGCACCACGGCATCTTCGATCGACTGATTGGCGCCCTGGCCGTGGTGCGGCACGAGTGCGTGCGCGGCATCGCCGATGAGCGTCACGCGGCCCTTGCTCCATCGTCCGAGCGGCGGACGATGGAACAGCCCCCAGCGCTGGCTGATCGGCACCGCCGTGACCATCTGTACGACGGCCGGATGCCAGTTCCCGAACAGGCGCAATTGCTCGCCCTCGCTCGCCGGCGCGACCCAGTCACGCGACGGCCACGGCGACGGATGACGCTCGACGAGCAGGAAGTTCTGGTCGCCCGCATCGCCGATCGGATAATGAAGCAGATGGCCCTGCGGACCCATCCAGAACTGGATGGCTTCGGGATCGGGCAGCAGATCCATGCGCCCGGCGGGCACCACGCCACGAAAGCCCGAGCAGCCCGAATAAAGGGCGTCGTCGTAGCCGAGCATCCAGCGCCGCGTGATCGAGCGCGCCCCGTCCGCGCCGATCACCAGATCGGCATCGATGTGCCGGCCGTTGGCGAAACTCAGACTCACGCGATCCGGATGCTGCACGAGATCGGTCAGCCGGTGACTGAGATTGATGCGTTCGAGGCCGACCGCCTTCGACAGCACCGCCTGCAGGTCGGCACGATGCACGCCCCAGTACGAACCGCCGAACTGCTCCCGATAGCTCGGCTCGCCCCGATGCTGCCCGATGACTTCGCCGCTGCGCCCGTCGCGATAGATCAGCGCGGGGATTTCGGCGCACACCGCGTCGAAGGCCGCGCGCAGTCCCATGCGCTCGTAGAAGCGCGTCGCGTTCGCCGACAACGCAACGGCCGCGCCGACTTCGCGAAGCTCGTCGGTCTGTTCGTAAAGCTCAACGTCGACGCCGTGTTCCCGTAGTGCGAGCGCGAGCGTGAGGCCGCCGATTCCCGCTCCGACGATGGCAATCTTCAGATCAAGCTGTTCCATGATGTGTCTCCGTGTGTTTGAACGCCGTGTCCGTATTCTCGGCAGCATGGCTTCATTCCACAATAAAATGGGATGAATGCACTTCATCACCACAATCAATGAGCGCGAGATGACTGGATCATGGAACTGAGCGACATCGATCTCAATCTGCTGCTGCTTTTCCAGCGTTTGATGCAGGAACGGCGCGTTTCGACCGTCGCCGAGCAGATGAACATGAGTCAGCCGGGCGTGAGCAACGCGCTCGCCAAGTTGCGCCGCCGGCTCGGCGATCCGCTGTTCGTGCGCGGGCCGGGCGGGGTGGTGCCGACGCCTTTCGCGTTGCGTCTGGCCGAGCCGGTTTCGCACGCGCTCGCGACCCTGCACGCCGCACTCAATCCCGCGACCGGTTTCGATCCGCTGCGCGCCACGGCGACGATGACCATCGGCATGACCGATATCGGCGAGGTCGTCTTTTTGCCCGCGCTGGTCGAGCGGCTTTCGCGCGAGGCGCCGGGCATCGCGCTGAATACCGTTCGCGACACGGGCGTCAATCTGAGCGACGAAATGGCCGACGGCCGGGTGGATCTCGCCATCGGCCTGCTGCCGCAACTCAAGGGCGGCTTCTATCAGCGCCGCTTGTTCGATCAGCGTTATGTCTGCCTCTTCAGGCGCGGCCACGCGCTGGAGGAGGCGCCGCTCACGCTTGCGGCGTGGCGGGAAGCCGAGCATCTGGTCGTGGTGTCCGCCGGCACCGGGCACGGCCAGGTCGAAGACTGGCTGAAGCGGCGCGGCGTGCAGCGCCGGGTGCGACTGACGGTGCCGCACTTCATGAGCGTCGGCTACATCCTGCAACGCACCGATCTGATCGCCACGGTGCCGGAGCGGCTGGCCTTGCAACTGGCGCAGCCGTTCTCGCTCAGCCTGCGCGCCTTGCCTTCGACGCTGCCCGCCGCGCCGATCCATCTCCTCTGGCACGCACGCGTGCAGCACGACGAAGGTAATCGCTGGTTGCGCGCGGTGGTGATCGATCTGTTCGCGGACTCAGCCAAAAACGCAGGCCATGCCGATTTGCGCTAGCCTGTCCGATTCATCTTCGACTTTCAACGAACCTATGTCTCGCGCTCTTCAAATCGACTTCGTTTCCGACATCGCCTGCCCGTGGTGCGCCGTGGGCCTGTCTTCCCTGCAACGCGCGCTGGAGCGTCTCGGCGATACCGTCGATGCCAGTATCACGCTGCATCCGTTCGAGCTGAACCCGGACATGGGTCCGCAAGGCGAGCCCATCGTCGACTATATCCGCCGCAAGTATGGCCGCACGCCGGAGCAGATCCGCGAGACGCAGTCGATGATCCGCGAACGCGGCGCGCAGGAAGGCTTCGCGTTCGGCGAACGCAGCTGGGTGTACAACACGTTCGATGCGCATCGGCTGCTGCACTGGGCGCGCATCGAAGGCAGGCAACTGCCGCTCAAGCTCGCGCTGTTGCGTGCCTATCACGGCGAGGGCAAGGATACGAGCGATCCGGACGTGCTCGTCGAAGCGGCCCGAAGCGCCGGCCTCGACGGCGAACGGGCGCGCGAGGTGCTGGCAAACGGAACGTATTCCGATGAGGTGCGGGCGGAAGAACGGGAGTTCCAGCAACTCGGCATCCAGTCCGTGCCCGCGATCATCTTCGACCGGAAGTATCTGGTCAGTGGCGGCCAGCCCTCCGAAGCGTTCGAGGAAGCGATCCGGAAAATCATCGACGAGAAAGGCTGAAGAGCAGGGGCGCGACGGACCTCAGTGCAGCGTGAGCCCGCCCGTCGGGCTGAGCGTCGCGCCGGTGAGGTAGGCGGATTCGTCGGAGGCGAGAAACGCCACCACGCGTCCGATGTCCGCCGGCGCCGCGACGCCGAGCGGGCAATCCGCGACGATCTTCTCGTACTGTCGGCGATGCTGCTCCGACACCTTGCTCTTCTCGCCGAATACCGCTTCCCACGACGGACTGTCGCGCACGACCGTGACGCACACGCAATTCACGCGGATGCGGTCGCGCGCCAGTTCTTTCGCTATCACCTTGCTTGCGCGGATCAGCCCGCCGGCGAACGTCGCAACCGCGGTTTGCCCCGGCGTAGGCACACGGCCGCCTTCCGACGTCAGGAAGATCACGCTGCCGCCCCCCCGCGTGCGCATATGAGGCAGCGCCGCCTGCACGGGAAAGAGCTTCGCACAGGTGTTCTCCGCGACGACGGCCGCCACGCGCGCCAGCTCGATATCGGCGAAAGGGCCGCGTACTTGCGGCGAGCGGGCTTCGTCGTCGTTGCCGCCCGCGTTCGCGACGACGATGTCGATGCCGCCGAATCTGCGCGCAGTCTCTTCAGCCAGCGCGGTCATGTCGGCGCGGGATCGCACGTCGCCCGCGACGAAGCCCGCCGTGGCGCCGGCCTGCCGCAGTTCGGCGAGCACGGCTTCGGCTTTCGCCGCGCTGCGCCCGCTGATCACCACGACGGCGCCGCGCGTGGCGAGCTGCAACGCGATGCCCTTGCCGATGCCGCCCGTGCCGCCTGTGACGATGGCCACTTTTCCTTCCAGATCGCTCATTGCATTGCGCCCTCGATGATTTGACGAGTCGTCTCGTGCCGATCACCACGTTAGACGCGCAACGCTCACCGCGGCAACTGCAATGTTTCGAACCGGCGATTCGCATAACTCGAACGACCTGCCGCGCCGCGATTCGACAACACCGAATACCTGATTCGAAAACCGTCACTAGGTCTGAAAAATTCGCGTGCCTATATTGGGACGGCTCACGCGATGAGTCCACCGGCAGACATGCGAATAACCCGACCCAGGAGACGAAGTGAACCTATCTTCAAGACCGCCACGAAGCAGTCTGTTCGTGGTCATGCTCTGCTTTCTGACGATTGCAGTCGACGGCTATGACCTCATCGTCTATGGCGCGACCATTCCGCGCCTGCTGGAAGAACCCGGCTGGAACCTGAGTCCCGCGAGCGCGGGAATGATCGGCAGCTGGACGCTCGCCGGCCTGATGGTCGGCCTGCTCGGCGCGGGCCCGATGACCGACCGTATCGGCCGGCGCAAGCTCATCATGGCGGGCGTGTTGTGGTTTTCGCTCGGCTCGCTGCTCTGCGCGATCGCGCATTCGCCGCAGGCGCTCGGCATTGCGCGCTTCGTCACCGGGATCGGGCTGGGCGGCGTGGTGCCGTCGTCCGTCGCGCTCACCATCGAATACGCGCCCCGCAGCCGGCGGCAACTCTACAGCGCGGTCGCGCTCACAGGCTACCCGGTCGGCGGCGTGGTCTGCGCGCTCTTCGCCATCGCGATGCTGCAAGATCAGGGATGGCGCGTGCTATACGGCCTCGGCGCGCTCTACGTGCTGGTTCTGCCGGTCATGTGGTTCTTTCTGCCCGAGTCGGCGAGCCATCTTTTGGAGCGTGGCCGCACTGGCGAAGCGCGCGCGCTCGCAGCCCGCTACGCAATCGATCTGGACGAAGCCGTGCGAGACGAAGCAGCGCATCGCCCGTTGCGCGTCGCGGCGGCGGGCACGCGGGGGTATCGGTTGCTGGCATCGCCCGAATTCCGCTCGGCGTTGCTGCTGTTCGCGCTGATGTGCTTCTGCGGGCAACTCGTGGTCTACGGCCTCAATGCGTGGCTGCCGCAATTGATGCGCAAGTCGGGCTATCCGCTCGGCTCGTCGCTGCAGTTCCTTCTGGTGATGCAGTTCGGCGCCGTCGCGGGCAATCTGTTCGGCTCGTGGCTGGCCGACCGGTTCGGCTCGAAGCGCGTGCTCGTGCCGTATTTCCTCATTTGCTCGATCTCGCTGCTCGTGCTGAGCCAGAAGCCGGATCACGCGTGGCTCATGCTGGCCGTGTTCGGCGCGGGCCTCGGGTCGATCGGTTCCTCGACGCTCGTCTATGGCTTTATCGGCGCATATTTTCCGGCCTCGTGCCGTGGCTCCGCGATCGGCGCGGCGCAGGGTCTCGGGCGTATCGGCTCGATTCTCGGACCGATGATCGGCGGCTGGGTGCTCGGCTCGAACCTCGGTCATCACTGGAACTTCTATGCGTTCGCGATTCCCGCCGTGATGGGCGCCGTGGTGGTGACGCTGATACCGAAGGCCACGCAATCCGACGTACCGTATGCCCAAGTGAAGAGCACGTGAGCGGAGACGACCGATATGGAAAACGCACGAGGACCGCTCGCGGGCATTCGCATCGTCGAGCTGGGCGGCGTGGGTCCGGCGCCGTTCTGTTGCATGCTGCTCGCGGATCTGGGCGCGGATATCGTCCGCATCGACCGGCCGCCGGGCTATGACGGCGGCGCGCCGGTGGAGCATCGCTTCAATCTGCTGCATCGCGGGCGGCGCAGCGCCGCGTTCGATCTCAAGAAGCCGGAAGCCACCGATGCGGTTCTGAAGCTGGTCCGCTCCGCCGATGCGCTCATCGAAGGCTTTCGCCCGGGCGTCGCGGAGAAACTGGGACTGGGACCGAACGCGTGCCTCGCCGCGAATCCCGCGCTCGTCTATGGCCGCATGACCGGCTGGGGCCAGGACGGGCCGCTCGCGCAGACGCCGGGACACGACATCAACTACATCTCGCTCACGGGCGTGCTGCATTCCGTGGGGCGCGCGGAAGGCGGTCCCGCGATTCCGCTGAACCTCGCGGGCGATTTCGGCGGCGGCTCGCTGTACCTCGCGCTGGGCGTGGTATCGGCGCTGCTTGAACGACAGCGCTCAGGCAAGGGCCAGGTGATCGACGCCGCGATGGTCGACGGCTCCGCATCGCTGATGACGCTCTTCTACGGCCTTCGCGCTGGTGACTACTGGCGCGATGAACGCGGCGTCAATCGGCTCGACTCGGGCGCGCCCTGGTACAACGTGTACGAGACGAAAGATGGTCGCTGGCTGAGCCTCGGATCGAACGAGGCGCGTTTCTGGCGCAACACGCTGGCGCTGCTCGAATTGCGCGAAGATGAGATGCCGGCCCAGCACGACCGCGCGCAATGGCCCGCCGTGCACGCGATATTCGCCGCGCGCTTTCGCACCCGCACGCGCGATGAATGGTGCGCGCTCGCACAAGGGCGCGAGGTGTGCATCGCGCCCGTGCTTTCGATGGCCGAAGCGCCGGATCATCCGCATTTGCGGGCGCGCGAGACGTTCGTCGTGAACGATGGCGTCGTGCAACCCGCGCCCGCGCCGCGCTTTTCTCGCACGCCGGGCGCGATCCAGCGGCCGCCGCCGTCGCTCGGTGGAGACACGGACGCCGTGCTGAGCGACTGGGGGCTCACGCCCGAGGAGTTGAGCGCATTGCGCGAGGCCGGCGCGATCATCTGAGCACGCTTCATTGCAACCAGCATTCAGCGCCAGAGGGCGCTGTTTGCGTTTCTCCGCACGCGGAACACGTTTCGACATCATCGAAACCGGGCTTCGAAAAACGCCAGTTGGATCGCGGCATGCATCGCTCTAACCTGCAAATACCGATACATCGGTCATTCAACGAGGAGCAAGAAGACATGCCCGCAAACTTTCTGGACGAGTCGCAAACGATGTGGCTCGATACCGTCAACAAGTTCATGGACAACGAGATCACCGTCGAATATGTGCGCAAGTGCGACATGGAGCGGCAGTATCCGTACGAGGCCTACGAGAAGATCGCGCAGCAAGGCTGGCTGGGTATTCTGATTCCGGAAGAAGCGGGCGGCTCGGGCGGTGACATCTTCGATTACTCGCTGATGGCCGAAGGCCTCGGCAAGTTCGGCTTCGACTTCGCATGCTCGGTGCTCGTGCCGACCTTCACCGCGATGAACATCATCAAGTTCGGCACGCCGGAACAGAAAGCGCGGTACGTGAAGCCCTTCATCGACGGCAAGATCCGCTTCTCGGTGTCGATCTCCGAGCCGGACGCGGGTTCCGACGCAGCGAACACGAAAACGCGCGCGCGTCGTGACAGCAACGGCGACTGGATCGTGAGCGGCCAGAAGCTCTGGTGCAGCGGCGCGGCGGCGAAGGACACGACCATCGCGATGCTGGTGCGCACCGGCAACGACGACAAGCACGGCGGCCTGTCGGTGCTGCTGATTCCGAATGACACGAAGGGTGTCGTCATCAACAAGCTGCCGACACTCTCGCGTCACGCGACGGGCACCACCGAAATTTTTCTCGACGAAGCGCGCGTGCCCGGCGATGCGTTGCTCGGCGACGTCGGCCAGGGCTGGAAGATCATCACGGAGCATCTTGAGCTGGAACGCTGCGCGGTCGCGGCGGCGTACACGGGAAACGCGCAACAGGCCGTGACCACGGCGACGCGCTATGCGCACGAGCGCATCCAGTTCAGCAAGCAACTGTACGAGTTTCAGGTGATCCGCCACATGCTCGCCGATTGTCAGACCAAGGTCGACGCCGCGCGTCTCTTGTGCTATCGCGCTGCGCAAATGGCCGCTGCGCACGTGCCGTGCAGCCGCGAAGTGTCGATGGCCAAGCTCTACGGCTCCGAGACGCTCAAGGAATGCGCGCTCGCCGGCATGCAGGTGCTCGGCGGCTACGCGAATCTGCCCGAGGCGGACATGGAGCGCTATCTGCGCGAGAGCATCCAGTCGACGATTGGTGGCGGCACGTCGCAGATTCAGCGCACGATCATCGCCAAATCTATGCGTCAGTAATCCGAACTATCCATCAAATAGACAGGAGATATCGATGAGCGTCGTCAATAACAGCGTGAACGTGCCGTGGGACGAGCTGGAGATCGGCCAGAAATTCCGCTCGGCGGGCCGCACCGTGACTGAAAGCGATGTGGTCATGTTCTGCATGTTCACCGGCAACTGGATCGAGATTCACTCGAACACCGAATACGCATCGAAGACGCGCTGGGGCGAGCGCCTCGTGCAAGGCATGCTGACCTTCTCGCTGCTCTCGGGTCTGCTTCAGTTCGGCCCGGCGATCCAGGCGAACTACGGCGTCGACAAGATGCGCTTTCTCAATCCGGTGAAGATCGGCGATACCGTTTATGTGAGCGCGGAAGTCATCGGCAAGAAGGAGAAGGACGAAACGTACGGCGTCGGCTCCTTTCTGATCAAGGCGTTCAACCAGCGCGGCGAAGTCGTGCAGCGCAGCGAATGGAGCCTTCTGATGATGCGCCGGCGCGCCGATCTCGGTGCGCTCGTCGCCGGTTCGCAGCCTGAGCTTCAGGACTGAGGAGAGCGAGCATGACGCCTCAACCCGTCGCCGCGATCGTCGGAATGGGCGATGCCTACGCATCGCTCGCGAATCGCAAGGACCCGTTGCAGCTCGCAGCCGAAGCCACGCACCACGCGCTCGCCGACGCGGGCATCGGTCGCGATCAGATCGATGCCGTGTTCACCGGCCGCTCGCCGTGGGCCGACAAGCGCTCGCAGTGGAGCAACATCTTCATCTCGCACATGCAGATGCCGGTGACCATCACGAGCGAGGTGACGATGCACGGCGCGGGGCTGACATCGACCATCGCCATTGCGTCGCAGATGATCGCAGCGGGCCGCGCGGAGTACGTGCTGTGCCTGCAAAGCGATGCGACGGAACTCTTCGTCGATGCCGTCGCGATGGGCGCCGAAGCCGACGCCGATCCGCAGTTCGAGATTCCGTACGGCCCGACCATTCCCGCGCTGTACGCGCAGGCCGCGTGCCGTTACTTTCACGAGTTCGGCATCACGGAAGACGATCTCGCCGATGTCGTGATCGCGAACCAGCGCTGGGGGCGGCATCATCCGCACGCGGCGAAGGCGAAGTTCGGCGAGATCGATCGCGCGAAGGTTTTGAGTTCGCCGTATGTCGCCTCGCCGCTGCGCCGCTGGATGTGCTCGACCTGGGGCGGCGGCACGGGCGGCGCGCTCGTCGTGACATCGCCGGACAACGTGAAGGACGCGCGCGATCCGATCTACGTGCTCGGCTATGGATCGGCGACCACACACGAGTATCTGACCGATCGCATGAACATGCGCCGCTGCAGGTTCGAAGGCCTCGGTGCGTTCCCGAATCTCACGCACACCGCGACCGCCGAAGCGGCACGTCAGGCCTATGCGATGTCCGGCCTCACGCCATCGGATATCGACATGACGCAGATCTCCGTCAACTTCGCGCACATGGGGCCGATCGTGATGGAAGACCTCGGCTTTGCGAAAAAGGGCCGCGGCATCGATCTGTATCGCGAGGGACGCACGGGCATCGACGGTGATCTGCCCACCGATACCAACGGCGGCTGGCTCTCGTTCGGCCAGCCTGGCATTTCCTGCAACATGGACAGCATCGTCGAGGCCATCCGCCAGTTGCGCGGCACGCCGCTCGGCCTTGCGGCGCGCAACCGTCCGAAAACGGTCTTGGTGCAGGGCGCGGGCGGCATGCTGGCCGCGGGCGCCGTGCTGATGCTGTCCTCCACGACCTGAGAGAACGCACATGACAGAAGCCATTGCAGCGCAAGGCTGGCCGCAGCCGTACCGCCTTCCCGATGCCGAGCCATACTGGGCCGCACTCTCCGACAATCAACTCACGTTTCAGCGCTGCGCCGGTTGCGCGCAGGCGGTGTGGCCCGCGCATTCGTACTGCCCGCATTGCGGTTCGCAATCGCTCGGCTGGGCGCAGTCGGAAGGGCGCGGTGAGGTCTGGTCGCACAGCACGATCACGCGCGGCCCGACGCCGGTGTGGGCATCGATCACGCCCTACACGGTCGGCTTCATCCGGATGGACGAAGGCTACTATCTGTTCTCACAGATCGATGCCGAACCGGACGCCGTGCGCATCGGCGCGCGCGTGGCGGTGCGCTTCGTCGAACGCGGCGCGCAGACGATGCCGGTCTTCGCCTTATCCGACCAATAACGAACGAGCTGGAGGAGACATCATGGCAGGACCACTCGACGGCGTGCGCATTCTCGATCTCACGTCGAATTTTATGGGGCCGTACGCATCGCTGCTGCTCGCCGACATGGGCGCGGACGTGTGCAAGATCGAATCGCGCGAAGGCGACACGACGCGCGGCGTCGGACCTTGCAGGCATCGCGGCATGAGCGCGATCTTCCTGCATCTGAACCGCAACAAGCGCAGCATCGTGCTCGACCTGAAACATCCGCGCGGCGCGGCGGCGCTGCAACGCATGATCCGTCACGCCGATGTGGTGATCTACAGCCTGCGGCCCGCGTCGATGGCGCGGCTGGGCATCGCGTATGAGGACGTGCGCGCGGTGAATCCGCGCATCGTCTACTGCGGCGCGTTCGGCTTCGGCCAGAACGGTCCCTATGCGAATCGGCCCGCCTACGACGATCTGATTCAGGCCGGCGTCGGCATGCCGGTGCTGCAGGCGCGCAAGACCGGCGAGCCCGAATATGTGGCGACGGCCGTCGCGGATCGCGTCGTCGGCATGGCCTTGTGCTCGGCCGTTTCGATGGCGCTGTACCGGCGCGAGAAAAGCGGCGTCGGTCAGGAAGTGGAGGTGCCGATGTTCGAGACCTTCGCGCACTTCGTGATGGGCGACCATCTCTATGGACACACCTTCGTGCCGCCGATCGGCGACTGGGGCTACGCGCGCATGATGAACGGCGACCGCCGTCCGTATCGCACGCTCGATGGCTACATCGGCGTGAACGTCTATGCCGATCATCACTGGCGGCGCTTCTTCGTGCTGAGCGGTCATCCGGAGATGGCCGACGATGCGCGTTACGCCGACATTCACGGCCGCACGCAGCATATCGCCGACCTGTACGCGTTTCTCGCGCGCACGTTCGAGACGAAGACCACCGCGCAGTGGATCGAGCTGCTCGTCGAAGCGGACATTCCCGTCATCGAGATGAACACGCCCGCGACGCTGCTCGACGATCCACACATGAAGCAGGTCGGCTTCTTCGAGGAGCAGGAGCATCCGTCGGAAGGAAGACTACGGAGCATCGGCATTCCACAGCGCTGGAGCGAGAGCGCGCCCGGGTTGCGTCATCCCGCGCCGCGCCTCGGCGAGCACACGGAGCAGTTGCTGGACGAATACGGCTTCGCGCGCGACGAGATCGAGGACATCTTGCGTTCTGGCGGCGCATGGGCCGCACAGCGGGCACAACCGGAGAACGAACATGCTGCGTGACCTGCCTCTGTCGGGCGTCGTGGTGGTGGAGCTGAGCGACAGCGCATCCGCGCCGTTCAGCGGCCGCATTCTCGCCGCGCTCGGCGCCGAAGTGTGGAAGGTCGAGCGGCCGAGCGGCGATTCCTCGCGTGGCTGGGGGCCGAGCACATGGAAGGGCAGCGGCGCGGCGTTTCATGCGATCAACCGGGGCAAGCGCTGCATCAGCATCGACATCAAGGATCAGGGGCAGCTCGCGATGCTGCACCGGCTGATCGCCGAGCACGCGGACGTGTTCATCCATAACCTGCGGCCGGGAACGAGCGCGAGCTACGGCCTCGACGCCGACAGTCTGCGCGTGACCAAGCCCGAACTCGTGCATTGCGAGATCGGCGCGTTCGGACACGCCGGTCCGCTCAACGATCTGCCCGGCTACGACCCGCTGATGCAGGCGTTCTCCGGCATCATGAGCATCACGGGCGAGGAAGGGCAGTCGCCGGTGCGCGCGGGCGTGTCCATCGTCGATTTCGGCACCGGCATGTGGGCCGTGATCGGCATTCTCGCGGCGCTCTACCGGCGGCAGGCGAAGCATTGCGGAGCGAGCGTCAACAGCTCACTCCTGGAGACGGCGATCGCGTGGATGTCGGTGGGCATCGCCAACTTCAACGCGGACGGCGAAACGGGCGCGCGGCATGGATCGGGCGTCGCGTTCATCGTGCCGCATCGGGCTTATGCGACGGCGGACGGCTATCTGATCGTCAGCGCCGCCAACGATGCGCTGTTCGCGAAGTTGTGCGCCGCGCTCGATCATCCCGAATGGGCGAGCGACGCGCGTTTCGCGACTAACGCGGCTCGGCTGAAGTATCGCGGGGAGATCGACGGTCTGATCGGCGTGCGGCTCGCGCAGCAATCGCGCGCGTTCTGGCAGGCGCGCCTGCAGGCGGCGGGCCTGCCGGTCGCGCCTGTCCAGACGACGGACGAACTCGTGCATCACGCGCAGACGAAGGCGCTCGGCATCATCGAAACACCGCCGGACGACGAGATCGGTCTGGTCGGGCTGCCGCTGTCGTTCGAAGGCAAGCGCCCGCCGCCCTTGCACGCGGCACGGGACATCGGCGCGGACAATGACCGGCTCGAAGCCCTGCTGAAAGTCGCCAGCCGGTAGCGCATACGAAAGGCGCACAATGAGCGCACCAGCGATGCGCGAGAGGAGACATGGGAACCTTCAACCGGCTTCATCTGATTCGTCAGGTCGATCTGTTCACGCTCAAGCTCTTTCTTTCCGCGGTCGAGGAACAGCAGATCGGCCTCGCCGCGATCCGCGAAAACATCGCCGCATCGACGGCCACCAAGCGCATTCAGGACCTGGAGGACATCGCCGGCGTCAAGCTGCTCGAACGCAGCCCGAAGGGCGTCGTCGCCAGTCCGGCGGGCAACGTGCTCGCGCGCTATATCCGCACGATCTTCGGCAGCCTGGAGGACATGCGCGCCGAGATCGCCGCTTTCACGGAAGGCATGCAGGGCGAGTTGACGGTCGCGTCGGCGCGGTCCATCTTCGTGCCGTTCCTGTCGCGCGAGCTGGGCGAGTTCAGCCGCGAATATCCGCTCGTGCATCTCGTCCTGCGCGAACTCGAGAACGCCGAGATCATTCACGCCGTATCGCGAGGCGAGGCCGATATCGGCCTGTTCGCGGCGGCGCACGAACTGGATCTCGGCGGCGTCGATGTCACGCCGTACCGGCATGACCGGATGGTCGTGGTCGTGCCGCAAGGGCATCCGCTGTGCGCGCATTCGAGCGTCACCTTCAAGGAACTGCTGCCGGAAAAACTCGTCACCGTCGATGCGATGCTCGGCGCGTTTCGCGCGGCTGCCCGCCGTCTCGGCGCGGAATTCGAGCCGCGCCATTGCGTGCGCAGCGCGGGCGTCGCGATCAGTCTGGTGCAGGCGGGTCTCGGCGTGACCGTGCAGCCCGAATGCTTTCTCGGCCACGAACTGCTGAACCGCGTTTCGGTGATGGAGCTGGCGGAGCCGTGGGCCGTGCGCAGGATTCATATCGCGACGCCGCGCGGGCGCAGCCCGAGTCCGATCACGCGCGCGCTGATGCAGCAGTTGCTCGATCAGCCGCGCGATGAATCAGCGCGGCACGACGACGCGCAATGACGCGTCACGCGCTTCCCGTTCGAGCCGCTCGCGATGATCGGGATGCGCGACATCGATCATGCGCGACACGCGCTGCGCGAGCGACAGTCCGCGCAGGTCCGCCACGCCGTATTCCGTGACGATCACGCAGGCGTCGCTGCGCGCAATCGTGGTGGGCCCGGAGAGTTGCGCGACGATGCGGCTGTGCCTGCCCGCCATCGATGGCATCGCGATGATCGGCACGCCGCCGCGGCTCGCCTGCGCGGCACGCAGGAAATCGCCGACGCCGCCGACCGCGCCGACATAGGTGCCCGCCGCGACTTCCGCGTTCACCTGCCCGCTCAGATCGACTTCGACGGCGGAGTTGATCGCCACGAAGCGATCGAGGTGCCTCAGCACGGTCGCGTCATGCGTGTACTCCGTGCCGCGCAGTTCCACGGCGGGATTGCGATGCGCGAACTCGCGCACGCGCGCCGAGCCGATTATGACGCCGCCCACGCTGACGCCCGCATCGATCGCTTTCCTGGCGTTCGTGACGACGCCCGCTTCACAGAGCGCCGCGATGCCGTCGCCGATGCTGCCCGTGTGCACGCCGAGATCGCGTCTGTCCATCAGTTGCGCGAGCACGGCGTCGGGAATCGCGCCGATGCCGGTCTGCAAGGTCGCACCGTCTTCTACAAGGCTAGCTACATGCTTACCGATCGCCGTTTCGACCGGACCCGGCGTGCTCGCAGGCGTGTCCGCGAGCGGGGCATCCGATTCGACGAGCAGATCGAAGTCCGTTGCGCGCAGATAAGGCCCGCCATGCGTCCACGGCACGCCGGGCGTCACCTCGCCGATGATCGTGCGCGCGCTATTCAACGCCTCGACCAGATATTCGCGCGCGAGGCCGAGCGAATAACGGCCGAGCGCATCCGGCGGCGATACCTGAAGCATCACCACATCGACACGCAAGGTGGCGCTGCGCACGAGTTGCGGGAGCTGCGAATAGTGCGCGGGAAGAATGTCGAGCACGCCCGCGCGCGCGAGTCTGCGATTGGCGCCGCTGCCGCAATACGCGAGAAAGTCGAAGGCGTCGGCGTGCTCGGGCGCGAGCACGTCCGACAAACCGATGCCGAGAAAGAGCCGCACGCGCCCGATGCGATGCCGCGCTTCGACGAGCGCACGCATCAACGTCACGGGTTCGGCGTGCGACTGGCCCCACATGATGGTATCGCCGGGGCGGATCAGCGCGGAGAAATTCATGTGGGCGTGTGATAGTCGGGCCACAACCGCTTCACGAGACTGCGCGTCGCGCCGTAGGCGTGGCAACTGTCGATCTTGACGGGTCTGCCGTCGCGGTCGCGGTCGTTCAGTGTCGAGGGGCGCAGTCCCACCATCGTCTGGAACGCGGCGCTCGCGAGCGGGCCGAGCAGTTCTTTCAGATGCGTGCACGTGTCACACGAAGGCAGACGCTTGCGCACCTCGCTGTTCCAGCCCGCGCCGATGCGCAAGCCGATCAGCGCGCGCAGCGAATCGCCGCCGCCGGGACACTGATCGTACGGATGCGCGCGAATGTACGTGCGCACGTCGCGCACGATCATGTCCGCGTCGAAGACAAGCGTCGCGCCCATGTCGTGAATCGGAGTATGGCCACGCACCATGCGCGCGCCGCCGGGCGGCGTGAAATCGTGTGACTTGGAATCGACGAGGATCGCGCTCGCCTCGAACAGACCGTCGCTGCGCCGATACCCGCGCAGGTCGATCTGGCGATGATGCAGCTCTTCGCGCGTTGTGTCTTCGTGTTCAATCGCCATGGGTTCGCCTCGTATGCTGTTCATACGGTAAGCCGCTTCGTCATGCGATGTCCACGTCATGGCCGCGTGCGTTCCGTAGTTCGAAAGCGCGCGCTGCTCACACCATCGTCATCACTTCATGAACGGGAACGCGTGTCGTGCGAAAGCCATTGACCGGATGATCGTGCCGCGCATAACCGAACGCGATCCCGCACACCATCTGCCGCGCTTCGCCGATGCCGAAGTACGAGCGAATGAATTTCGCGTGGCGCGCGAGTGCCGCTTGCGGCGTCGTGGCGACGCCGTGCGCATGCGCGGCCAGCAGAAACGATCCGATGAACGCGCCGCAATCCACCGCCGCATACGGCCCCAGCTCGGCGGGAATCGTGACGATGGCGACGTGCGGCGCGCCGAACAGGCGGAAGTTCTCGAAGCTCTGCGCGGCGCGCCGATCGTGGTCGTGCCGTTCGATGCCGAGCGCCTGAAAGAGGCGATACCCCGCATCCCGGCGACGATCCCCGAACGGGCCGCGATATTCCTCCGGAAAGGGCAAATCCGAATCGACCTCGGTGGCGTGCGCCGCGTGCTCGACGAGCGCGCGGCGGAAGGCTTCGGTGGTGTGCGCCGACGCGATCGTCAGGTGCCACGGCTGCACGTTGCACCAGGACGCGCTTTTCCCGGCAATGCCGACGATGCTCGCGATAACGTCATCGGGGACGGGCGTCGTCTGGTAGGCGCGGCAGGTGAAGCGTCCCGACGACAGGCGTCTGAGCACGTCGAGATCGGATGCGGTGTCGGCGCCGATGAATTGCGCATGCACGATGGTATCTCCGTAGTCAGGCGGTCCACATGCCGGTGAGGTCCGACACCTTCATGCGCAGGTCCATTTTGCGCAATGCGGCGAGCAGGGTCCGCGCCCGTTCGGCGCCGATCACATCGGCGGTGAGCGCCATGAACTTCGCGTCCTGTTCGCTTTCGGGCATCGGGTTCGCCGTCGTGCCGATCGGGTCCTCGACGAACACATGTTGCGACGTGCCGTCCCTGAACGCGATGTTCACATCGGCGACGAACTTGCCCGGATACTTCGCTTCGAGTTCCGGCGCCTCGACGATGCTGATGACGCGCGCCGCCGCGATCACGGCATCGATATCGACCTCGCCCTTCAGAAAATCGCGATGCACGCCATAGCCGTTGCCCTTGCCGAGCAGCGTGAACGCCATCTGCACGGGCAGGCTGAACTGCACGTGCTCGATGTTGCGCGGCGTGAACGCGTTGGCATTGGCCGCGCCCACCACGACGCTGAACGCGGGATGAATGCGCGCTTCGATATGTTCGATGCCGGCGAGACGTCCGGCGAACGGGCGCAGCGCATCGATATAGGCATGCGTGCAATAGCAGGCGCAATACGCCTTGAGCCATGCCGTGCCGACTTCGAACGGCCGGTCTAGCGTGAAGCGCGCCTGCGCGTCTTCAGCGGGACCGCGTTGCAGAAAGGTGCGAAAAAACCCCTTGTTTCCGGATAGAAACGAAGTCGGCCCGGTGATGCCCGCCTTCGCCATGTCGGCCGCGACCATGCCGTTGCGCGTGCCGATGCCCGCATGCACGCGCTTGACCGAGCCGCCTGTCGAGGTGTATTCGGTCGTGCCCGATGCATGGCTCAGCGCAATGGCGAGCGCGTGCAACGTGGTTTCGTCATCGAACTTGCGCAGCTTGGCTGCGACCGCCGCCGCGCCGAACGTGGACAGCACGCCGTGCGGATGAAAGCCGCGCTTGAGCAGATCGGGCGCGGCCAGCATGCCGATGCGCGTATAGACCTCGTAACCCGCGACCATCGCCGTGATGACGTCCTCGAGGCTCGATCCGAGTTCCTCGCCGATCGCGAATGCGGCCGGAATCACGCAGCTTCCCGGATGACTCGCGCTCGGTCCGTGCGCATCGTCGTACTCGAAGCCGTGGCCGTACGCGCCATTGACGAACGCGGCGTCGGGCGCGCTCATCGTAAGCGTGCTGGCGCTGATGCGGCTGCGGCCGGGGCGCTGCTGCGCGCTTGCGTACGACAGCAGTTGCTTCGACCACGGCATCTGCGAAATGCCGATCTGCAGCGCGATCTGATCGCGCAACAATCGATTGACGCCGTCGAGCGCGGTGTCGTCGAGATGATCGAACTTCAGTTCCTGAATGAAGCGGACCACGGCGCGCTCCAGCGGCGCAGCGGCAAGGTCTCGAGATTGATTCGTCAAAGCAATGCTCCCTGGTTGGACATCACGCGGTGCGTGCACGCGCGACCTCGATGTTTTAAACTCACAAACGTTAGGTAGTCTGTTCAACCGGCGAAGACGTCGCCATGCGTATTAGCCCTTAGAAGAATTCGATGCGATGGAACAGTCCGTACATTGAAAAGCCGCACGCAGCCGAACGAGCGTTCGGTGCGCGAGATTCGCGCTGTCGGAAGCCGCGTTTCACGCCAATTTCAGTATTTCAAAGTACGGAACACATTCGTGAAGCGGTTGACGTTCCCGGCGCGAAATCCTGTAATCGAAAGCATGAAGAAGCGCGCATCGCTTCAAACACAGTGGAGTGAATCATGTCGACGCAGCCGAGCCGCATTGCCGGAACACATCAGACGCGTTGGGATCCGGCGCTGATGGACAGCGCGCATGCGGCACGCGAGCAATCGAGTGCGGCGATGGTCGTGCCGCTCGCCCGCAGCCTCGCGATACTCGGCGCATTCACACCGCAGGAGCCGTGGCTCGGCAATCAGGAAATCGTCTTCGAAACGGGCATTCCCGCGCCTACCGTGTCGCGCATGTTGCGTTCGCTGGTGGCGCTCGGCTATCTGCGCTATTCGCCCGGGCAGCGCAAATACCGGCTCGCGGCGTCCGTGCTCTCGCTCGGCTATGCGGCCATCGCGCATTCGAGCGTGCAGCGCCTCGCGCGCCTCGAAATGCAGTCTTTCGCCGATGCGCACGGCACCTACGTCGTGCTCGCCGCGCGTGACCGGCTCGATGTCATCGTCCTCGAGACATGCGCGAGCAAGCCTGCGGCCATCGATCTCGAACTCCATGCGGGCGCGCGCCTGCGCATCGCTTCATCGCCGATGGGCTGGGCGCTGCTCGCCGCGCTGCCGGAACTCGAACGCTTCTACCTGCTCGGCAACGTCGAGCGCCGGGCGGGGCGTGACTGGCCGCATTTGCGGCGACGCATCAGCGAAGGCATTTCGCAGACGCATAACGCCGGCTACTGCACCTCGCTCGGCGAATGGGAGCCGGACCTCGCGATCGTCGCGGCGCCGCTCGTGATTCGCGACCAGACGCCGCTCGTGCTGGCGTGCATCGGGCCGAGTGCGAAGCTCGGGCGCGCGCGCGTGGAACGTGAACTCGGGCCGCGTCTCGTGGCGGCGGCGCAGCATCTGCAAGAGCAGGTGCTTTTCGACGATTGAGGCAACGATGACGACCATAGCCGATACCACGCCCGTCACGCTGACCGTCGAACGCGGTCTCGAAGTGTTGCGCGCGTTTCGCGCCGAGCGCGCGCCTTTGTCGAACGCGGAACTGGTGCGTCGCACGGGCTTTCCCAAAGCGACGATCTCGCGCATCACCGCGACACTGATCCGCATCGGCTTTCTGCGGCGCGTGAGCGGCGGGCGGCAGTTCGAGCTGAGCGCGGGCGCGCTGAGCATCGGACACGCCTATCTCGAAGCCAGTCCCGTCACGCGCCTCGTCAATCCGTTTCTCCAGAAGCTCGCCGACAAGCTCGAATTGTGCGTCGCGCTCGCGGTGCCCGATCATCTGGACATGCTGTATATCGCGTGCAGGACGAGCGCGCGAATCGCGACATTGCGGCTCGGCGTCGGCACCTTGCTGCCGATGGAAACGACATCGGTCGGGCGCGCGCATCTGTATGCGCTGCCCGAAGCGGAACGTCGCGCGCGCATTGCGGCGATCCTGGCGTCGCCCGGCAAGAACGCGGACATCGTGCGCAAGAATCTCGACACCGCGTTCGAGGATCTGCGCAAGACGGGCGTCTGCATGGCAGTCGGCGAATTCCAGCGCAATGCCTATGGCATCGCGTTGCCGCTGACGGTGGGCCGCACGCGCACGCTGATGTCGCTCAATTGCGGCGCGGTCGAACTCGAACCGGACATGACCGCCATTCGCAAGCGCGCCATTCCCGAGCTTCACGCGGCCGGGCGCAGGCTCACCGAACTGCTCGCGGATGTCGATTGCGAGCCCTGATTCCGTACTTCGAAACCCGCTTCGCCTCGCGCGCGCGGCGCCATGCAGACGAGCCGGTTTTGACGTACGGAACAACGCGGCGCGCTGCGTTGACGCTATCGGCCCCGATGGTCACGATGGATTCAACGAATTCCAGAGAGAAAGGAAGAATCCATGTCGGAGCATACGAAGTCCACGGTGTCATATGCGTCGTATGGCGCGCTCGCATTCGATCGCCCCGCGCGCGGCGTGCTGCGCATCACGCTGAACCGGCCGGAACGGCTCAATGCGCTCGATGCCCGCGGCCACGATGAACTCGCGCGCGTCTGGCGCGATGTCGATGAAGACCCGGACGTGAGCGCCGTGATCCTGTGCGGCGCGGGCCGCGCGTTTTCGGCGGGCGGCGACTTCGACATGGTCGAGGAAATGATCGAGTCCTTCGATGCGCGCGTGCGCGTGTGGCGCGAGTCGAAAGACCTCGTGTACAACATCATCAACTGCTCGAAGCCGATCGTCTCGGCGATACACGGCTCGGCGGTCGGCGCGGGGCTCGTCGCCGCACTGCTCGCGGATGTGTCGATCGCGGCGCGCTCGGCGAAACTCGTCGATGGCCATACGCGCCTCGGCGTCGCGGCAGGCGATCATGCCGCGATCATCTGGCCGCTCCTGTGCGGCATGGCGAAGGCGAAGTATCACCTGATGCTGTGCGAGCCGGTGAGCGGCGAGAAGGCGGAACAGATCGGCCTCGTATCGCTTGCCGTGGAGGATGCCGAGCTTCAGGACACCGCGCTCTCCGTCGCCACGCGCCTCGTGAACGCCGCGCCTTCGGCGGTGCGGCTCACCAAGTACGCGCTCAACAACTGGCTGCGTCAGGCCGGCCCCACGTTCGATGCATCGCTCGCGCTGGAGATGTTCGGCTTCGGCGGCGCGGAAGTGCGCGAAGGCGTGGCGTCGTTCCGCGAAAAGCGCGCGCCCGCTTTTCCGGTGACCACGCCGGTCTCGCCCGCGCGCAACGCCTGACAGGACGATCGCACATGGCCAAGGTTCTTGAAGGCATTCGCGTCCTCGATTTCGGACGCTATATCGCAGGGCCGTTCTGCGCAGCGCTGCTCGCGGATTTCGGCGCGCAGGTGATTCGCATCGACCGTGTCGGCGGCAGCGAGGACCGCTTCGTGATGCCGGTCACGGAGAGCGGCGAGGGCGCGTTCTTTCTGCAATCGAACCGCAACAAGCGCTCGATCACGCTCGACATCGATCACCCTCAAGGCCGCGAGGTCGTGAAGCGGTTGGTGCGCGACGCCGACGTGGTCATCGCCAACATGCCGCCCACCACGCTCGCCAATCTCGGCCTCGATTATGAATCGCTGTGCGCGATCAGGCCGGACATCATTCTCACGGCGTCGTCGGCGTTCGGATCGCATGCGGATGCGGCCAATCGTGTCGGTTTCGATGGCGTCGGCCAGGCGATGAGCGGCGCGGTCTACATGTCGGGCACGCCGCAAAGCCCGGCCAAGGCGATGGTGCCCGTCGTCGATTTCGCCACCGCGCTGTCGTGCGCGCTCGGCACCGTGATGGCGCTGTATGAGCGGCGCACGAGCGGCAAGGGGCAAGTGGTCGAAGCGTCGCTTCTGCAAACCGCGTTGATGTTCGCGAGCGGCGCGCTGATCGAGGAAGCGGTGCTGTCCATCGATCGCCAGGCGACCGGCAACCGCAGCCCGATACACGGACCGTCCGACATCTTCCGCACGCGCGATGGCTGGATCATCGTGCAGGTGATCGGGCAGCCGCTCTTCAGGCGCTGGGTGCGCATGATCGGCGATCCTGCGCTGATGGACGATCCGCGCTTCAGCGACGACCTGCGACGCGGCGAAAACGGCGCGGCGCTCAGCGACATGATGGCGGCGTGGTGTGCGTCGCGCACGCGCGAGGAAGCGCTCGGCGCGCTGGAAGCGGCGCGCATTCCGGCCGGTCCGGTCTATTCGCCGCGCGAGACGCTCGACGATCCGGCGATCCACGCGTCACACGCCTTCGACTGGGTCGACTATCCGGGGCTCGCGCGCAAGGCGCCGATCGTCGTGTCGCCGGCGATGTTGTCGCGCACGCCGCCTTCGATTGAATCGCGGCCGCCGACCATCGGCGAGCACACGACGGAGATTCTGCGCGAAGCCGGTTATGGCGACGCGGAAATTCAGGCGCTGCGCGAACTCGGCGTGGCGTGAAGCCTTCATGTATCGGGAAGTCGAAGCTCATGTCTCAAACGAATGTCCTCGAACAATATGGTCCACGCGAATCGATGGACTACGACGTGGTGAACGTCGGCGTCGGCCCGGTGGGAGTGTCTGCAGGGATTCGCCTGAAGCAGCGCGCGATGGAGCAGGGCGTCGAACTCGGCGTGTGCGTGCTGGACATAGGCTCTGAGATCTGCGCGCATATCCTGTCGCGCGCAGTCATGGATTCGCGGGAGCTCGATGAACTCATCCCGCACTGGTAAGAGCAGTGCTCGCCGGTCGACGTACTCGTGACGGCAGACCGCTTTCTGACTCGCTCGGAATCCGGTGCGCTGCCGGGCACAA
>LRBF01000004.1 GCA_001580565.1 Caballeronia megalochromosomata
GCAATTGCTTCTTCCAGTCCGTAATCTGGTTCGGATGCACTTCGAACTGTTGCGCCAACTCCGCCAGCGTCTTGTCGCCCTTCAGGGCCGCCAGCGCCACCTTCGCCTTGAACGCCGGGGAATGCGCGCGTCGATTTCGTTTCGTCATTTCTGGGTTCCTATTTGCCAGCCATTATGGCCGACTCGGACCGCAGCTTTTTCCACTTACCGAGCTGTCCGAATTCCCGGCGCCACCTCTGTCTTCCAGTCGCCTTTAGGCCAAGAACCGCAAAACTTGCGATAAAGCTGCACAACATAATGTAGAAGGCCGGGGAAAGCATTATCGCCGAGCGTTCGAGAAGCCATGTGCAGATAAAAGGAGTCGTCGCGCCACCAAGGATGCTGCCGACATTGACGCCTAGAGACACGCCTGTATAACGCACTTGTGCTGGAAACAACTCCGCGTAGGATGGGTACGCGACAGCCTGAACAATCGCGAACGGCGCAAACGCGAGGAGCGTTGCCAAGCATGCCAACAAAAAGCTGCCTCGGGACATCAAGGCCATTGCGAGCGGCGTCATGACAAAATAGCCGGTGAACCCAACGAGAAGCAATCGCTTGAGACCGAACCGGTCAGACAGTCCCCCAAAAAATGGCATGCACAGGGAGGCAAGAAGTGGGGCTATCGCAAGTAACCAGAAAACGCTTTTCTTGTCGTAATGATTAACTCGGGTGAGATAGATGTTGAAGTAGACCAACCCGAGATACGCGGTGGAGGTCATACCGAAGGCAATACCGACTGTCTTCACCAGAGACCGCTTGTGCTCACGAAGCACCTCAGAGAGTGGTGCCTTCGCGAGTTTGCCGTGTGCTGCTAATTCATGAAACTGCTCTGTATCTTCCAAGCGCATCCGAAGCCACAGGCCAACGCCAACGAGCGCGATGCTTGAAATGAACGGTACGCGCCACCCCCACGCGGCCATTTCCTGCGAAGGAATTAGCGCGTAGGAAACTCCAACGACCGCTGCAGCGAGTGCGATGCCGACGGAAACGCCAGCCGGATTGTAGGCGCCGTAGAAGCCGCGCTTCTCTTTGGGCGCGTACTCTGCGATATACGTCGTTGCACCGCTGACCTCGCCACCCGCAAAGAACCCTTGGACCAGTCTGCAGATGAGCAAGAGCCAGGCAGCTTCAGGACCCAGCTGCGCATAGGTCGGCAAAAGGCCCATGATGGTGCTGCACAATCCCATGCCAAGAATCGTTGTGATGAGCACGGGGCTTCGGCCGACTTTGTCGCCGAGCCGACCGAGCACAATTCCGCCGAGCGGGCGAATAACGAACGCGCTTCCGAAGATGGCGAGCGACGCGAGAATTGCACCCGACGTGGTCTGGTTGGGAAAGAACAATGGTCCCAACGTCGGGGCGAGCAGACCGTAAACCGAGAAATCAAAATACTCGATTGCCGACCCTACGCTAGCGCCCAGCACGGGCCCCTTCTTGAAGTGCTCTTCAGACATGCTCTTTGTCTCCGCAGAATTCGCTTGACCGGTTCGTTGAGAACTCTTCGTCGAAGCCATACAGTCGAGCTGGGTTCAACGAAAGAATCATTTGCGCCGTCTCATCGCCTCCAAACCATGACCGCTGAATATTAAAAAGATGACGCTCACCCGGCTGCGAGCTTTCGGTCACATGCGGCCAATCGCTCCCATAAACCAGTTGTTGCGGGAAGCGCTCGACGAGCCTTGTGACATATGGCAAAAGGTCCGCATAATTGTTCTTTGCGTCCAAACTTGCGACGTAGGGCCCAGACAATTTGAGCCAACGCCCCTTTATGGCGAGAAACCGCTGGAGCGCATTGAACACTGAGGCGGCGAGCGACGGCTCGCGGCAGAGATAAGCGCAGTGGTCGATGACGACGGGCACTGGAAGGGTCTCAATCTCTTCAATGTGGTCAATAAGCTGGCGTCCAGTAATGTTGAGCTGCAGATGGAACCCGAAGACCATCGCGCGACGAGCAAGGTTCGATAAATCGTCGAGATTGTGTGGGCCAAGCGTGAGGTTCGCACGTAACCCGACAACGCCTGCCTTTCGCAATCGCTCGAGTTCCACACTAGAAGAATCAGCCGATACGACGGCAACCCCTTTCGCGGCGCCATTTGCTGCTCGCAATGCCTTGACGAGCACCCGATTGTCGAATCCGTAGGTCGACGGCTGCACAATTACGAACCGACTTGCTCCGTTTATCGCCTGCACCGGCCTGTAGTCCGCGAGCGTGGTCGTGCGGTGGGAAAGAAGTGACTGCGACCAAGTCGGAAAGTCGTTGTCGTAGAAATGAATGTGGCTGTCGCAAACTGGATAGGCGACGCGTGTCTCGTCGGAAAAGATTCAAGCTCCTTGGCTAGCAAGTGAAATGCGATGTGTGTGGCGAGAGCAGCGGAGGCGTGGCGGAGCGAGTTGCCTCGCCTGCTGTGGCGCGCCTTTAGCCTGCGGGCCGATGCGAAGCCATCACGTTCCCCGGGACCTCGACGCGTGCTCGATAAATCTGAGCGCTCCGAGATTCGGTAATAAAGATGTCTCGGTTTTCCGGTCCACCGAACGCGAGGTTCGTGGAGAGATTGCCGGCCGACGTATTTACGCGGTATGTCGGCTCGCCTCGGGCGTTGAAAACCCAGACGGCTCCCATGCCGGCATGGGCAATCAGCAGACCGCCCGAGGAGTCGAGCGCCAACCCATCAGGACCGGCCCCGCCCGAAAGCTGGATGAACGTACCGACCTTTGCGACGCCGCCGTTGAGGAGTGGCACCCGCCAGACCGCATTCGCCCGCGTTACCGCCAGTAGCAACGCATGCTCATCGAGGTCCATCACCAGACCGTTCGGGCTGGGAACATTCGATAGCAGACAGTCGACCCTTCCGTCTCGCGTTACGCGGAAGACGCGTCCGGTTGGGTCGTGCAAACCGGTGAGTCCTTGGTCCGTGAAGAACAAGTCACCGTTGGCCGCAAAAAACAAGTCGTTGACGGCCTTGAACCGCTCCATGCCGGCCCTAACAAGAAAGGGCTTCACTTCCTTCGAGCAAGGCTCGTGGACCATGATTCCGTTCTTATAGTCGGCGATGAAGACTAGGCCGTCTTCGCGAATCTTGAGACCGTTCGGCCACCCGTCGTATTCGACAGCCACCGAGAACTGGCCTTTCTGGTCGACGTTCAGAATCCGTCCGTTCACCACATCCACACACCAGAGCACTCCGTTCCGGTCAAATGATGGGCCTTCAAGAAAGCTCGACGCATGAAGTCCTGCCGGCTGACCCGCATTCCACTCGCTTTTTTCGTTGCCCGTGCGCAGTTCGTCGGGCAAGCATGCGAATGGTTGTGCCTCAAGCGTTTCGGGCAATGCATACATCGCTCGTAGCCTCCGTTGCAGTGATGGGACGTCGCGTAAGCGTCAAAGTTGCAGCAGCTGCGGCCAAAACCAGAATGCCAGTGATGACAAAGCCAGCGTGATAGCTGTGAGTGATGGAAACAACATACCCGGTCGCAATGGGAGCCATCAAGCCGAACGCGTTCCCGCCTACGCTAATCATTGCGATAGCCGTACCCGAGTCTTTCTTCGAAGGCAACAGGTCATTGACCAGTGAGAGGTTCGACGCGACCGCCGCGGTGCAGCCTGTGAGGGAGAGGGTCAGCAGCAGCGTGACGAGCCACAAATCGTTCGCCCTCGGAACCAGAAGAATCAGAGCCGACATCAGCAAACAGACCGCGACGACAGCGCGTCGACTTCCACCTGAGATGTTCTTTCCGCGAAGGTATCGGTCACTGCACAAGCCAATGAGCACGCCAAGAATCGCTGCGCCGGCGTAAGGAAGCGCGGTGAACAACGCGCTTCGCGTGATGCTCATGCCTTTTTCCGCCTGCAGGTAGCTTGGCAACCAAGTGAGGAAGAGGTAGGTCGCGTACACGGCACACCCGTGAGTGAACGCGATAGCCCAGATGGTCTTGGAACGGACCAGCGCAGCGAAACCAAGCCGCGGCGGTTCCACCAGATTCGAGGTCCCCGCGGAGTTCCGGGAAGCCAGGATGTGGTCGCGCTCCTCTTTGCTCAACCACTTGGCGTCTTCCGGCTGCCTGAACCACACGAGCCATGCCGCCAACCAGACAAAGCCGGTCGAAGCAGCAACCAAAAATGCAGCGCGCCAACCGTAGGTCATCACGACCCATCCAAGGCCGATGGCGCCAATCGCCGGTCCGAGGAGACTGCCAGCATGAAAGATAGACGTTGCGATTCCGCGCTCGGAAGCAGGTGCCCATTCACGAATGACGCGGCCGCCTGCGGGATATGAAGTGGACTCACCGAGACCCATTAAAAGTCGAGTCGCCAAGAGCGAGATGAACCCGCCGGTAAATGCAGTCAACGCGGTGGCGAGGGACCAAAAGCCGATGCCCCAGGCGTTAAGACGTTTGCTGCCAAAGCGGTCGACGAGCAGCCCCATCGGAATCAACGCCACCGCGTATAGCCACAGGAACGAGGAGAATAGGTAGCCGAGGTTTACCGGAGACAGCGAGAATTCCTTGCTTATCTGGGATGAAGCAATGGACAACGCCACACGGTCGACGTAATTTACGACCGTCAGCAGGAACAAGAACAGGTATATCCAATATCGGCGTTTCATTGCATTGTCTCCAGATATAGTCTTATGGCCGCGAAAGCGATTACTCGAGCGACTCGTCCTTACCAATCACGCCTGCGGCACGCAACGCGTCATCAAGCCACGGCGACACGAGGATGCCGTCACGGATTTCCAAGAGGCGTTGAGCCTCTGCTTCCAGCTTCTTCTCAGCGGCCTTTAGCACTTTGTCGACGTCGGCGCGCGGGATAACGACGACGCCGTCGCAGTCACCGATGACCAAATCGCCCGGTTCAACCGACACGCCACCCAACGAAATGGGCACGCCGATACGACCGTCGAGGCCCTTGGTCGGACCGGCAGGGTTACGGCCATTGGCAAAAATCGGCATGGTGCTGTTACGAAGCGTGGCCACGTCGCGCGCGGCACCGTCGACGACCAGACCGCCGAGCTTCGCTGCTTCGGCCTGCGACACCATCAACTCTCCGAAGAGCGCGCCTGACTGGTAGCCCTTACCATCAACGACGATGACGTCACCGGGTTTTGCGAGAGCCAACGCGACGTGGAACATCAGGTTGTCGCCCGGACGGACTTCGACCGGAAATGCAGGGCCTGCAACGACCATGGTCGGCGTGAGCGGTTGGATATCGCCGTGCAGAGCTCCGCGACGGCCAGCGACGTCGCACAACACCGCTGATTGAAACTCACGGGCGCGCTCGATTTGTTCCGGTGTGACGCGTTCGAAGTTGGCGGTTTCGTTAAAACGGTTCGTTTTCATGTGATGACCTTAAACAGTTGCGTTGATGGCGTTCGGCTTCGGGAGGACTTGGTGCGGCGGAGTACGGCCAGCCAGCGCCTCGATGACCGCGTGTGCGACCGCATGGCCCATCCGTACGAGTGATTCCTTGCTACTGGCCGCGATATGCGGGGATGCGACAAAGTTTTCGAGCGTCAGCAGCGGATGCGACGCCGGCACCGGTTCGGTTTCGAACACGTCGCTCGCCGCGCCCGCAATTTCTCCGTCAACCAGCGCCTGATACAGAGCGCCTTCGTCTACAATGCCGCCGCGCGCCACGTTGATGAAAAGTGCGGAGTCGCGCATGAGCTTGAATTCAGCCTCCCCAATGAGGTTCTTCGTGGCGGCCAGGAGCGGCAGGTGCAGGCTGACAACGTCACACAGCGGAAGCAGTTCCTCGATGGAATTCACGCGGAGTGCGCCGAGCTCTTCGAACGCAGTGTCCGGGGCGTACGGGTCGTACACCACGAGTTCAGAGCCGAAGGCAGCCTGAAAGAGACGCGCCGTTCTGCGGCCAATGTCGCCGAAGCCGAGAAGCCCGACGGTCTTTCCCGTCAGTTCGACGCCGCCCTGAAGTTGCGTTTGCTTGGGTAGACGTAGCGTCCGGTCTGCGACGCTGACCTTTCTGGCGAGCGCCAAAGCGATGGCGAGCGCGTATTCAGCGACGGCGTTGGCGTTGGCCCCAGGTGTGTTCGTCACCAGAACACCTGCTTCGCTTGCGGCCTCAATGTCTACGTTATCCACGCCCGTGCCGTGCTTTGCGACAATCTTCAAATTCGTGGCCTTCGGGAAGTCAGCTGCTCTAACTTCAAAGGTTCTGACGACAACAGCGTCTGCATTTGCGTGCCAATCGGCGTCGCGCGATTCGGGGTAGTTAACGACCGTGTGAGCCTTCGAGAGCAGTTCAACTGCGCTCGCGTCAATCTGGTCCATGACGAAAACTTTCATGTGCTTGTTCCGCTGTAGGAGAGGTAACGGAACGAAGCATAAGAGCGTCAAGGAGCCCGCACGTAGCGACATTTTTCGACGCGGGACCATTCAGTTCTCGACTGTCCGGTATTACCCTTAATGGCAAACGCTTAATTGGACGTGTGATATCAACACCAAGCGTGTGGCAAGCCCGATGCCTGCGAGATGCAGGACGTCCAGCGTTCCCATAAGGGTTTCTACCCAAGTCAAAAAATGAATGCTGGAACATCGAGAAAAGTCGCTATGTCCAGCCCTTTCAGACGCCTTAGGATGAGCCACGGTCAGAGAGCCGCAACAATCGGCCGGCGTTGCCAGCCACGAAGGAGACACGTATGAAGCGCAGTGAGGACGGCCGTACAGGCTATCGATGGATTGTGCTCACGATGATATTCGTGACGTACTGCATTGCAGGTGCGGACCGCGCAAACCTCGGAGTCGTCATCCCGACGATTCGAAATGAATACCACCTGTCAAACACTGACATCGGGGCCATGGCCAGCTTGTTCTATTTCGGCTATGCCATCGTCCAAATTCCGTCCGGGTATCTGTTCGGCAAGCTCGGTATCAGAGGAATCATGGTCGGCTCGATGGTCCTGACCTCCTTGTCAACGTTGTTCATGGGCATGGCTGGAAGCGTCTTTCAACTCAAGGCTGCGCGTACCGTCCTCGGTCTTGCCGAAGGTCCCCTCAACATCGGTATCGTGTCCACCATCAACAGATGGTTCCCACCTCAGGAGAAGGGCTTAGCGGCCGGTGTATTCATCTCAGCCATCAAGTTCTCTCCGGCATTTGTGCCACCGCTGTGCGCGCTGCTGCTTCTGAAATTCGGATGGCGAGAAGTGTTCTTCATCTTTGCCGTGCCGGGACTTATCAGTTCGCTTCTCTGGTTCTGGTTGGTTCGCGATGAACCGAAGGAATCCCGGTTTGTCTCGAAGAGCGAGGTCGAGTACATCAAGTCACCTCCGCCGGTAGAACAAGCGAAAGAAGGCCAAAAGACCGTCAACTCTGTTGAACACTCGTGGGTTGACCGTTTGATTCGTACCCGCCGGACGGAACTGCTCTCGACCACTCGCTCCATCTTTACCTCGTGGAACGTATGGGGGTGCGCGCTAGGCTATTTCTTCCTGGTTGGCATCACCTACGCCATCATGACTTGGGTACCAACCTACCTCGTCAGCGTGAAACACTTCTCGGTGATGAAGATGGGCGCAGTAGCCTCGGCCCCTTGGGTTGGCGCAATCGTGGGCAACTTGCTTGGCGGATGGCTTTCGGACAGAGTGTTTGCGCGGCGCCGCAAGCCGGTAATGCTGATTACCTCGGTTGCGACAGTCGGAATGATGTATGCGCTGCTGTTTGCACCCAACGACCCGACGCTGCTCGCGCTGCTCTTCTTCACTGCAGGCGTGCTCCTGAACCTTGGGTACTCGACATTTCTCGTGTATCCGATGGGCATTGCCACCCGCGAAAAGGTGCCGCTCGCAGCGTCTATCGTGAACACAGGCGGCTCTCTTGGCGGCGCATTTGCTCCCTTCATCGTCGGGCTCATTCTCGATAAGTCAGGCTGGCCTGCCGTGTTTGCTTTCCTTGCGGCCTGCTCAGCGGCGACTTTCGTCCTCGTGCTCAGCATCATCGAACCGCGCACCGCTGCATCTGGCGCAGGCGAGACGGTGACTGAAGGCGCGCGCGCCGAGAGCAAGCGGCTTGTCGAGCGAAACGCGTAGGAGCACCTGCCCGTCACCTCCGCACCTCGTCCTTGCCCGTCTCGACAACCTATAATGGGACGCCGCGAAGTCGCGGTGTCCCTTGTAGGTTTCCCAAAGCGATATGACTCTCAAACAGCTTGAGGCCTTCTACTGGGCGGCAAGCCTTGGCAGCTTCTCAGTGGCCGCCACCCGCCTCCACGTAACGCAATCCACTCTCTCGAAGCGCATTGCTGAACTGGAAGCGGCGCTCAACGTACCGCTCTTCGACCGCTCGGCGCAGCGGTCTGTCTTGACGGAACACGGCACTCGAATTCTCGGCCACGCTCACAAGATTCTGCAATTCGAGGGCGAGATTCATGAACTTCTCGGCACACCGCCGCGACTGTCTGGGCTGTGCCGCTTCGGCGTCAGCGAGCTCACGGCACTTACCTGGTTTCCGAAGTTCGTTGCCCGGATTACGACCGAGCATCCGGATTTGGCTTTAGAGCCGTATGTCGACTTAGCGGCAGGGCTTGAGCGACGCCTAGTTCGTGGCGAGATTGACTTCGCCATCCTGCCCCAGAGCAGCGAAGACAATCCGACGCTCACCTCCCTGCCGCTGGCGATACTGGATTTTGCATGGATGTCGTCACCCAAGCGCATACCGGCTGGTACCGTATTGAAGTCAGAGGACATCGCGCGTTATCCAATCTTGACGATGACTGCTGAGTCTCGACTGACTTCAGAATATGAGGCATGGGCTGCCGCCAATAGGTCGCACGGTCGACGCATCCTAGCGTGCAACAGCCTGAGCGCAATCGTTGGCCTGACCTTGGCTGACGTTGGCATCAGTTTCCTGCCGCGCCTTTTCATGCGCAATTTGGTCGACGCAGGTCACCTGAACGCTTTCAAGACGGTGCCGGAGCTACCCAGCATCGAATACTGTTTCAAGTGGCGGACCGACGACACCCGCGCGTTCATATCGGCCCTCGCTCAATTCGCGAAAGAAGAAGCTGACTACACGCTCTCGCTCGGATTCGCAGCCTGACTCTTATCTCCTTAACGCTACCAAGAAAATGAAATCGCCGGCTGGCAGTGGTTCTCGCTTCTCCAGAATTCTCAGCCTCGATGACTTCGAGGCGGCAGCCAGACGACATCTGCCACGCCCTATCTTTGGCTATGTGCACGGCGCGGTGGAAGACAATGTTTCGCTGTCCATGACTCGCGAGAGCTTCCGTTCCTACGCGTTCATACCTCGAGCGCTGGTGGATGTCTCACAGCGCTCGACCGCCACGACCTTGTTCGGTCATAGCTACGCTTCTCCATTCGGTCTTGCACCGATGGGATTGAGTGCGCTTTTCGCTTACCGCGGTGACATAGTGATGGCGCGTGCGGCCCGCGCCGCGAACCTGCCGATGATTATGAGCGGGTCGTCGCTGATTCGACTCGAAGAGGTCGTCAAGGAACATCCTGATGCCTGGTTCCAGGCTTATTTGCCTGGCGAAGATTCTCGCATCACCGCCTTAATAGAGCGAGTCAAGAGAGCTGGGTTCAAGACACTCGTTATCACCGTTGATACCCCGGTCGCCGCCAACCGGGAAAACAATATTCGAACAGGATTTTCGACCCCTCTCAAACCTTCGCTACGTCTGGCTCTGGATGGCATCACGCATCCTTCATGGCTCTTCGGAACCTTCTTTCGGACAATCGCGAAGCACGGAATGCCTCACTTTGAGAATAACTACGCCGAACGCGGCGCGCCAATATTGTCGTCGACGGTGCTTCGGGACTTTTCAGACCGAGGCCATCTAACGTGGAAGCACCTTAACAATATTCGGCGCATGTGGCCTGGCACTATGATTATAAAAGGAATCTTGAGCGCACCAGACGCACGGACGGCGGTCGAAGCAGGCGCCGATGCCATCATCGTGTCGAACCATGGAGGCCGTCAGCTTGACAGTGCGATTGCTCCTTTGTCTGTTTTGAGCGAAATTGTGCAGGCTGTCCCCACGGTCCCGGTCATGCTTGATAGCGGCATTCGACGCGGCACCGACGCACTGAAGGCACTCGCACTCGGTGCCAGGTTCGTTTTCGTGGGTCGCCCCTTTGGCTATGCCGCTTCAATCGGAGGTGAAGTTGGCGTTTCTCATGCGATAAAGCTTTTGCACGAAGAGATTCAGCGGGACCTTGGCTTACTTGGCATAGCCGCGATCGATGACATAAACGAACAACACATCCGCAAGGTCTAAATCATTTGGGTGTCTGGCTTGTCGCCTGCCCTAGTATGACTAAACGGTGCCAAAAGACGCCCGTCGCGAAACCGTGTCCCAGAATTAAAGAAATCAGAGAATCGGAGACGCCCAGCGTGCTGCGTTTTTTTATGGTCCAAGCTGCGGGCAATAGCGGTGCCACGCTAGCATCAGCGCGTGCTGCATCAGCCAAGATGGTAGGTGCGGAACCTCCATGCGGTCACATGGTTCGATGGCGCAGCGTGTCATCGCCTTCAGCATACCGCCGCGTTTCAGAGGTAGAATGCGGGCCGCGTCACCTCGGAAATGGGCGGGCCACCATCGACTTTGGCAGGTTCAGTGACCGCTTTCGGTATTATATCGACTCCCGAATGTCCAATTGCGTCATCTGGTGAACGTCGCCTCCTGGCCGCGTAGAGGCAATGCCACCTGCGATCTGCTCGCCGAAGACCAGCCATTGAGCGTGGGCGGACGAGACCTTGGAGATCCGCATTGGATGGCGACCCCGACCGAACGCTTGTGGCCGCCCTGAGACCTGCGGACGTGACCAGGACCTGCGCCGCAGCGCCATGCTGTCCGCGTAACAGCTGTCAACAAATCGCGCCGTCCGATCGCGTTGAATGAAGGTTGTTGACCGTTTTCAGTTCCTCGCAAGCATCGGAACCTTCGAGTCGCGGGTAGTCAGCGTGTAGCGCGCTCGTTTACTCTTGGCTAGTCACCATAAGAGGTGCAGAAGCGCATAGACGGCGTGCTCCACGGGAGGATCAGCCGCACGCAGGAGAGATCGCGATAGCGCTCGATGTTGTTCGACCAGCGCTTCTCCCATCTGGCGAGCATGTCACCGGCTTGCCGTTGCAACGTGAGCAGTTCCCAGCCGAGATGGGCGGCAAGCCGCTCGCACGCCGGACCGCTGTCCTTCCATTCAACACGGCCGAGATCGGAATGAACGAGGACGCGCGGACCGCTGTGGCCGATGGCGTCCAGATGGCGGGCAACCGCGAGCGCGCAGGCGACGCTGTCCTTGCCGCCGCTCACGCCGATAGCGACGACAGCGTCCGTTGTGAGCAGGGCCGCCACCTCCGGGGTAAGTGCGACGTCGCGGGCACGAGCCGGAGCGTAGGCGTTTGAACGGGTGCGAAGCGAGGACAGGTCGATGGTCTGGAGCATGGGCGAAGAAGAATCGGGGTAGGTGATTCATCTTCGCAGCTACAGCGCAAAGTCAAGTGGGCGGGGCTTTAGGAGGAGCTACCGAAAGAAAAGCCCGCATCACGGTGAACGAAAGCGGGCTAACGGACGTGATCTACAACAGCGCGCGCCCACAGCCACGGGGACGCGCAGTAATAGGTTAGTCGGTAAGCCGCGATGAGCAAGAAAAGCCCGCTCACAAAAGACGGTCTCGTCGACATCCGACCGGCCGATGCGGGTGGAGAGAACCAAAACGTGACGTATCCAACAGTTTGTGTCCTTTTGTCAGTCTATATTGCCCCTACCCGCTGATAAGGGTGCTGAGAGACCAGACCATACAAAAACAATAAAAACTGAGGCCATCCAGGGCACATCCCTGGATGGCCTTTTCTTCGCCTGAAATAGGCAGGCACCAGCTCGTCGACGGCCCTCGGATTTGCGACGGACTTTCAAGCGCCGCTTCAGCAATGGAGCAGGCGCTTTTTTTGTCTTCGCTGCGTGCCGCCGGCTCCACGCCGAACGCGACGACCGCGTCGGTCGCGAGCACCGCCACTTCCTCACGCGTGAGTGCGACGTTTGGATGCCCTTTAGGCGGCCGCGCGCTCCTCTTTCAGCGGCGCACTTTCAGCGGTGGCTCCCTCAAATTCGTCGATCGCGCGATGCAGTGCGTTGATCCGCGCGGTCTGCGGCGGAAGCAGCATGTAATTACGTTCCAGCGCCGTTGCTCGGCTCCGCCAGTAGGCGGGCGTCAGTCCAGGTGCTCGCATCGGGTCAGCGGGCAGACATTTGACGATGGCCTCCAGATGAGCGATTTCGAAGTCGGCTTCGCGCGCCGTGCGTTTATGCGTCGCTGCAGGCGTCGATGCAGGCAGTCGCTTGAATTTATTCACGTTTTTCTGCTGCGTGAGAAAGAAAGGTTGGCTTAGCGCAATGTATGTGCCATCCATCCGGCGAATTTGCATCGCTCGCTGCCCGGGGCTAACAATCACCTTGCAAACGTTTGCGGTAGTCATATACTTAAATCTCTCTCAGCATCCGCCTGTTCCCCTCGATCGCGGATGTTCTACGGCCGACGCGCTTCTGTGTCGGCTTTTTTTCATTCTCGTTGTAACGCGTGCGGTCGCGGACTCGAATTGGGGCCTTCTGCGATGGGGGCAGCGCTTCTCATCCCGGCTAATGCTGTCAATGCGCTCCGGACGATTCGTCGTGGTAAGCCACCGTCCCGAAAGCTGTTTGTCTCCGTTCGAGTGAAAGGCACTGCGATTCATTGAGCTTTCCGGCGCCCACGGCGCGGCCGACTCCGTAGACTGGCTGCATTCCCCGCGCTTTTGCGCATCGACCTACCCTTCCAGCGTGCTGGAGGACCATCTTCTCTCCAGCCGTCTAATGACGGCAACCTTCTGGCGACCCTCGTTGGTCGCCTTTTTTCGTCCCGTTGGGAGCCTGTCCCTCCGGGAGACAGCTCCCATAATTTTTTTGGAGTTGTCTATGTCTCGCAATCTCGCACCTGTCGTCAAAGTTTCCAGCAAGCACGGTTTCATGGCGAATCAGCGTGTGGTCGGTCAAGACGTCGAGGCCACCCCGCCGCAGCTTTACACCGGACGCATTCAATCGGTGTGGAGCGATGGCACGGCAATGGTGGATTGGGACTATTCGCTCAACCATCAAGCCGAACGGCATCTGGTGCAAAGCGGTCGTGTCAGACTGCATCACCTCAGCCATGCCGCCTCGTAGGTCTTCTTGAATGACGCGTCCAGTTGCATAGCACTGGACGCCGTTTCTTCGTTTCTTTTCTTCCGATTCCTTCCCATCAGGGCAACCACCCTGACGGGTTCGGTTGCCCGATTTTCGTTGAGGCAACCATGTTCAAGCTCATCTCCAGCTTCATCCTCGCCAGCCTGCTTTCCGCATGCGCCACTGCGGACTTCGGCTCACCGGATACCTACCAGCGCTACGACGTTCAACGCATCGGCCAGTTCGAGCAGGCAACCATCCTGCGCGTGCGTCCGATCACCATCGAGAGCAATTCTGGCTCGTCGGGCATTGCATCGATCGTCAGTGCAGCAGCGGGTGCCTTCCTGGGCTCGCAAGTCATCGGCAACGGTAGCGGCCGCTATATCGCCGGCGCGCTTTCCGGCTCTGTTTCCGGGTTGGTGGCTCAACGCGTAAGCGCCGCTATGTCTCGCCACAGCGGTGTCGAAGTCTTCCTTCGTCGCGCCAACGGTCAGACCGTGGTCGTCACGCAGGTCGACGATCAGCAGTTCGCTGCTGGTCAGCAGGTGTTTCTCGTCTCGAATGGGTCCGGCTACCGGATCACCCACTAACTGGCGACAACGCCTCGACCGACTGGATGAGCTATCAATGAACCACTATCAATTGATCACCCACGGGCAGACCAGCGGCTGGGACGCCTCAAGCAATGACGTCAACGGCAAAAACCTCTACGGAATGCTTCCGGTGGAGGTTGCTGCGCAAGCAGGCGACGTTGACGAGTTCGCGGCGATCGTGTCTCACCCGGAGTTCAACCCATCGGGCGCGCGGCCGCATATGTTCGCCGAGGTTGGGCGGATAAGCGACGGTTACGGCGACGCTAGCTTCAGACGCTTGAAGCCTGCGCTTGACGCATACAAGGCGCGATTCCTCTAACCGGGCATCGCAGTACGCATCTTTTGAATGCGCGGTGAAAACCGCGCCAACCCTTGCGGGGCAGGCTCCCCGCAAGGGACCTGCCTCGTCTGCAATGAGGCAATCATGAAATTCCCCCGAGTGTTCTATGCGGACCGCGGTAGTGCCAATGCCGGCGCGAAAGCGGCTCTGCAACGCCATGCGACGCGCGTCCTGCGACGCGTCGCGCAGGACTTGCGTCTTCCGGCGCATGCGCACGAGATCGTCGCCGATACGCGCCGCGGCAATGCTGCCGTACGGGTGTCGTTGCGTACCGAGACCTTGTTTGTCGACGTGCTCGAGCGTCGAGGAGGTTCAGGTGTCGCGCTGAGCTTCAGAACCCGGCGCGGCCGCTCCGACCTGACGGGCGGTGGCGAGAATCACGTCGCCCTGACGCAACTCGAGACGCCCGCGGGCTATCGAGCGATGCTGGACGGCCTGCGTTTGGCTGGCGGCATCGACTTGAAGTGCGGAGGTCGTCGATGAAACTGGCGAAGGTGAAAGTCGAATACAGCTGCGGTTTGACTATCACGGAGACAGCATCAGTCGAAACAGTGACGGGCGCTGTGTTTCTGCCGCCGCGTCTGATAGCGTTACTCGAAGCGATGAATGGCTCGGAGTGTCCGCCGGTGTTCACGATGGACTTCGACGGGCACACCCTGCAGATACGCGCCGACGGCAGTAACTGGGAAGTGGCAGTTCCCACCGGGAACGGATCACGCTTGAAGCGATTGGTGGATTCGATCGCGTCTCCGACGAAAGGGCAACGTCAGCAAAATGGGCGGCTGCTCCACACTTTGTCAGCTGCCGCGATCGTCAGTGCAGCCGCAACCGTGCATTCAGCCACGTCCTTTAGCTGGAATCTTGTCGGTTCCGTCGCGCTACAGGCGGGCGGCGCAGTGTTACTATGGTACGTAGGCTTTCGATGCATGAAAGGAGATTAATATGACAACTGGCTTGGTTGTTTTTGGCTTCTCGGTCGTCATTTCCGCGTTCTTCTTGTGGACGAATCACAATGGGGAAAAGCGGGATCGCGAACGCGAGTGGGGCAAATGATTCGACACAGCGCAAGCTGAGTCCACAGACCAGACCGCACCCTTTGGGGTGCGGTTTTTTTTTTGACTTCCTTTTTCTAGCGCGCCTCCAGGCGCGTTTTTCATTTCAAGGAGCTAGTTATGTCTCAAGCAAACGCCGATGTGCTGTCGGACCCTGTCACCAACGGTATCAGCGCCGATGGCGTAGTCGATATCAAGTCAGTCGCGCGGCTCGACACCGACGGCAAAACGGTCGATCACGTCTTCCAAGATCTGTGCCGCATCGTGCGCGGAACGGAGCTCGAACCCGAGTGGCTTTGTCACGCGAACCTGCAGGACGACGCGAACGAAGCCATGTACGGAGCGCGCCACAGCAGACCGTGGCCCGAGCCGTCGTCATACGAACGAATCTCCGTTTCCGTGTGCATCGGAAACAGCGAGGGCTGGCTTATTCATGTCGACCTCATCAGCCGACCGCAGCTTAGCGACTCGCTCGACGGCACCTACGCGATCATGCCGTTGCTCCGGGCGAAGGTGTTTTCGACTGACCACGCGTGGTCGCTCGCTCGTCTGATTGCCCGTCTAATCGACGCGGCGTAATAGCTTCTCAACTCTTATCCGCGCCCGTTTTGGCGCACTTAACCCTTGCCGGGCATCGACCCGACAGGGAGCGATTGCCCACAATTTTTCCGAGGCAATCGACCATGTATCAGCTTTCCTTCTCGGGCTCCGCCCATTCCTTCCGTACGATGCTCGAAGTGCTCCGTTTCCTGCGAGACGACGCGAGCGTCGCAGCAGTCGACGCGACAGAGATCGCGCTCACGTTCGTCAGCCACTCCGTATCCGTTACTCGCTATAACGGCAAGCTGACCGTTCGTCGGCCCGGAACGGCGACAAGCCTCTTCCTGTCGCTCATCGACGAGATCGACGCGACCTACTTCAGACCGTCGTTCGCCGCGCTCGAAGCGTGGCAAATCCGGCGCGAGCACTGGCAACTGCTTTATCTGGCTTTTGATCTGGCGCGCGAGCCGCTGTATTTGTTCTCCTCGGACCAGATGGCGCAAGCCAACGAAGAGGCGGCTAAGGGCGGCCGTCGCGGGCTGGACCTGTTCGAGCTGCTGCAGGACGAGTCCGAGCGTCGGTTCGGGTTCCGCTACTCGGGCCCGATTCTGGACAACCGGCAAAGCAACGGTCGGCACGAGGTTCATGTGGCCTATGCGCTCGCGGCGGGCAAGCCCGTTCCGCAGGCGGTGATCGATGACTACGCTTCGTTGTCGAAGTTCGATTCCGACTTGCAATGGGCCAAGCCGCTTCTCGCGGTGCCGGAGTTGCGTGGTGCGTTGCCGCTTGCGAAGCTCGTGCCGCTCGCAACGGTGATGCGCCATTCGAAGCAGGCGATCACCTCTGACAATGCCGCGCTGCTCTCGATGCTGATGGGTCTCGTGCCGAACTCGCCAACGACAGTCGAAGTCGACGACCTGCTGTACGCGAAGGGCATTCTCGAAGCGCATCCTTTGCCTGAGGCCTACCTGAAGCCCGTCGATGTCGGCCTACCGACCTGCCAGTTTGCGGAGGTACTGCGGCGCACGCTCGCCGACAGCGCGCGTGACAACCGGCTAGCGGAACTCGAGAAGGCGCGGAAGTCGGGCAGCATCAGCGCCCGCCGCTTCCAACTGGACTCGCAACTGGCCATTCTCGATCACGGCAGGCACACGCACACTTTCGCCAACGAGTTTGCGAAGGCAGTGCAGACGGCCGACATGTCCTATCTCCTCAGCATCCTGGACCGGCCAGACGATGCGAACCGCGCGAGCAAGCAAGCGGTGCGCGAGGTGTTCGGGATCAAGCTCATCGGCGTTCGCGCCGCGGCTCGGCGCCGGGGCATTTTTCAACTGGCAGGTATGGACGCCGCGCAGCAAGCAGAGTGGGAGGCGTTGTCGGTTTCCCAACGTGAGGCGAGGCGCGTCGCCCGCGAGGTCGCTCGCGCTCGCGAAGCGGCTGAGATGTCGCGCGTTCGTGCGGAAGACGGCGCGGTGCTGACCGGCGCGGAGTGGGTAGATCGCACGATCGCCGACGGTTTTTCGCAGATCGTCAGCCTGCGGCAGGGGACGAGCGTGCGCTACGCGCTCGCAGATCCTGTGCGGCAGTTGCAGGTCTCGCTTCGCGCCAACGACGGTACGCTCGCCTATGCACGCGTGGCGCTTGAACAGCGCGCGAGCTAATTCACCTTCGACGAACCCGGCTACGTGCCGGGTTTTTTTTCGTCGGTTGCGCCAGCGCCCCAAAGCTTAAGACGATGCGAAATAGTGACCTTTCCACGGATTGCCTGACCGCTCGACGCCTACACTGCATCTATCACCCGCGTCACTGACGCATCGACCAAGCCGGCTACGAGCCGGCTTTTTCATATCTTGCCCCTGAGGGACCACGTCCCTACGGGCGTAGTCTTTATGGGGCTTCTCTTTGGAAGCCATCATGAAAGTCACGCCCGCTCAACTCACCGAACTCCTCTCGCTGTACGTGCCGAAGCGTCTGCCGGTGCTCATCACTGGCCGCCCCGGCATCGGCAAGAGCGACATCGTCGAACAGACCGCGCATGCGACTGATCACGAACTGCTCATCAGTCACCCGGTTGTCGAGGATCCGACCGACTCGAAAGGGTTGCCGTTTCCTTCGCCCGACGGCACGACCGCCAAGTTCCTGCCGTTCGGGGATCTGGAACGCGCGATGACCGCCAGACGCCCGCTCATCTGGTTTCTGGATGACCTTGGGCAGGCCTCGCCCGCCGTGCAAGCCGCGAAGATGCAGTTACTGCTCGCGCGGCGCGTCGGCGAGCACGTTCTGCCGCCGCAGGTGACGTTCCTCGCGGCCACGAACCGCCGCACTGACAACGCTGGTGTCTCCGGGATTCTCGATCCGGTGATCTCGCGTTTCGCCACGGTGGTAGAGCTGGAACCGACTATCGACGACTGGACGCAGTGGGCCGTGCGCCAAAACATCCCGCCCGCGCTCATCGCGTTCCTGCGCTTCCGTCCGGACTTGCTGTCCGTGCAGAAGACGTCGCGCGATATCGAGAATGCACCGAGCCCGCGTAGCTGGGGGTTCGTGGCGAAAACCATGGATGTAGTCCCCAAGCACCTGGAGCACATCTCCTACGCCGGTTCGGTGGGAGAGGGTGCCGCAACCGAGCTTGTTGGCTTCCTCCAGATCTTCCGCGAACTGCCGAATCCGGACGCGATTCTTCTCGCGCCTGACACGGCGATGATTCCGACGATGCCGGCGGCGTTGTACGCGGTCGCGGCCGCGCTTGCGGCACGCGCGAACGAAAACAACTTTGATCGCGTCGTGCGCTACACCGAGCGTCTGATCGGTGAAGGGCATCGCGAGTTTGCGGCGCTGCTGGTGCGAGACGCTGTCCAGCGCTCGCCGCAGATCCAGAACTCGTATGCCTTCATTGGCGCGCAAGCCGGAGAGATCGGAAAGATCATCCGCGGCGAGTAACAAGCACTCCACTTTTCTCAGCATCACCCATGTTGGCCCTGTCGTGTCTTCGGACGCTCAGGGCCTTTTTCTTTGCTTCATCCATTCCATTTCTACGAGGTTTTCTCATGGACATCACTTCCATCCAATCGAAGGTCATGCTCTGCTCCGTCACGATTTCGACCTGGGTCGCCCGCCGCTTCGACGGCAAGGTGACGCAGGAAGTCGAGAGCAAGCACCACGCAAAGGGCATCGGCAGATTCAACAAACGCCTGTTGCCCGAGCACGCGCCGAGCTTCGCAGAAGTTGTGACGCTCGCCGGCCGCATCCGCTCGTACTTCTACGACCACACCCTGAAGTACGATCAGTTGGGCGTGCGGCTGTTGCCGACGATGGTCTACATGGATTTCGCCGAAAAGATGCGCTCGTTGAAAGACGAGTTTGACTTGGCGGTCTCCGTATTCCTGACCGACTATCTGAACCTGAAGGAAGCGGCTCGCGAAGAACTGAATGGGCTGTTCAACGAGGCGGACTATCCGACCCTTGCTGAGCTGACCACGAAGTTCGGCGTGAAGATGGCCGTTCTGCCGTTTCCCGACGCGAGCCAGTTCGGCGTCGAGTTGCCGGCGAACGTACTCACCACGCTCAAGAGCGAGTTGGACCAGCACGTTTTGGCCTCGATCGCGACCGCGAACGAGGACCTGGTGCGGCGTCTGTACGAAGCCGTTTCGCAGATGGCCAACCGGCTGTACGCGACCGGCAACGTCCGACTCGACGTCGCCAACAACGTGCGCGAGCTGTGCGCATTGCTGCCGAAGCTCAACTTCGCGAATGACCCGCAACTCACGCACATCCTCGAGCAGGCCAAGACGCATTTGGCCGTGCACACGGGCGCGGAACTGAAGGACTCGCGCGTGCTTCGTTCTCAGGTGGCCAGCAAGGCACTTGAGATTGAAGGGCTGATGGCCGCGTTCATGGGCATGCAGCCGGAGCCGATGGAAGTCGAATCGGCCGGTGCAAGCCAATTGCGCCTCGTCGCGTAAGGGGGCGTCATGGACCGCACCGATGTTGTGCTTGGCAGTAGCGCGGTCCATCCGCGCATTGCCCGGCAGCGCACCGAGCTCGTCCTCTCGCAACCATTCTTCGGGGCGCTCGCGCTACGATTGGATGTTCGCGAGGATCCGTCGGCCAAGACGTTTTGGGTCGACGGCGAGACGCTGGGCTACAACCCGACGTACATGGAGTCGCTCAGCGACCTTGAAGTGCGCGGCGTCGTCGCGCACGAGGTGCTGCACGTGGCCAATGGCCACTGCTGGCGTCAGGGCGCGCGCGATCCCGACCGATGGAACGATGCCTGTGACTACGCGATCAACCCGATCGTGCTGTCGTCGGGCATGGTTTTGCCGAAAGGGGCGCTTGTCGATGCGCCCTACACGGGCAAGTCGGCCGAGGAGAACTACGGTTTGATGACGCAGTAGGCGAAGGAAAAGCAGCAACAGCCCTCGCAGCAGCATCAAATGCAGCAGCAGAACCCGGCGCAGCCGCAACACAGACCGCCAAACTCGCAACA
>LRBF01000005.1 GCA_001580565.1 Caballeronia megalochromosomata
TTCCTGCGACCGCCTCGTTCATGAAAGCCACGAAAAGCAGTTTGGCGAGTGGAAATTGGCCGGGGCAGTCACGACATTGCTGTCTCGATCGCTGCCGCCCGTGACTGGCGCGGTGGCATAAGAAACAGGGGCGCCCCCGGGTGCCGCTCGTCACAACCGTTGATCACAACCCGGCTTTCGAGCCGGGATTTTTTTCGTCCTTGCACGCTGAACGGTGGCGACCGTTCCGCCACACATCGGTGTGTCTTCGCCATCGCGTGTGACAGTGTTCGCTGCGCCGCATCACTTGGCCCTTGATGCCAATACGCTCGGTTCGCGGCATGGCGTACCCCGTTTATGTGTCGGCCGCCTTAGGCGCCGGTGTTCTGCCGGCGCGCTTTTTCGCTCATGGCATCATGCGAACAGGCGCGAATTCGAGCGTCCGTTACGCCAGACAATGCAATGAGTAATTCGCCAACACCCAGCAACCGGTCCATCACCTTTACCGTCGCGACGCATCTAGCCGAAGCACTTCAGGAGACCGTCGACGATTTCCTTGCGAAAGCGGAGAGCGGAACGACCCCTGCGCAGCGCGCGGCCGAGATCCGCGTTCAGGATCGTGACGCGAGCTTGGATTCGCTCGCTTATCTCGTTGACGTGGCGAAGGGCAGTTCAAGGCAGGCGCGCGTCGCTGCGCAGTTCTTGGCAGGCCTCTACAACGGCGACGACTTCCCATTTTGCCTCACAGACTTGCGACGGCTCGACGACGATTTGCTGGAGCACTGCCTGCAGGTGCTGCGGCTGGACAGTCGGCACGCGACGGAAGTGCATCGTTACTTTCCCGGCGGTGAAAGCCGCTGGCAGGCGATGATCAGACGATGGGGGCTGGCTGGCGAGCCGGCGCACACGGCGCTGCCCGATGATGACGTCATGCATTCCTGCCAGTACGAAAACAAGCTCGATGCGCCCGGTTATCGCGACGTCACATTGTTCGTCAAAGTCGCGGTCGGCGTTGATGATGTTCGCTCGGTCGGTCTCGCGATCTCCGCCGCCGATTCGGAGCGGCTCGCTGCGGACCTCGTCGCGGTCCATCGCCTCGGGTGGACACGAAGCAAGCCGTTGGACGCAAAGGAGAACGAGCCGCGACCCGCCTGGCTGTGAAAGACGGCATGAAATCGCGAGCTTTTGCGGTTGTGCTCACAAAGTAAACCGCTATCTTTGCTTCATCACCTGCGTCTTAGACGCATCGACTCCGCGCTGACATGCAGTCAGCCCACGTTGTTCAACCCTTTGGGAACCACTCCCAAAGGGGCAGGTTCCCGCTCAGGAGCCCTGCAATGCAACAACAACCTACTCTCGCCCTCAAGCAAATCCAGGTCAGTGTCAATCCCCGCAAGTACTTCGATGCAGCGGAGATGGAAGAACTGACCGCGTCTGTGCGCGAAAAGGGCGTCATCCAGCCCGTCATCGTGCGCACGCTCGCTGCCGGCGGCTTCAGCCTCGTTGCTGGTGGTCGCAGATACAAGGCGGCGCTCGCGGCGCACGGCGAAGACTATGAAATCCCTGTCGTCGTTCGAGACATCGATGAGGTCGAAGCGAAGCAACTGGCCATCATCGAGAACATCCAGCGAGCCGACATGTCGCCCGCCGAAGAAGCCATTGCGGCAGCCGAGCAAGTCGGGCTGTGCAAGGGCGATCGCGATGAAGTCGCGCGGATCTTCGGCTGGTCGCGTGCGACGCTGGATAAGCGTCTCGCGCTGATGAACTGCAGCACTGCCGTCCTTGATGCATTGAGCACGCGACAGATCCTGCTTGGTCACGCCGAGCTGCTTGCTGCGCTCCCCAAAGAGACGCAGGACAAGCTGCTGCCGGTGGTCATCAAAGAGGGGAAGGCGATCGCGGAGGTCAAGAAAACCATCGAACAGGTCGCCTGTTCGTTGGCGGCCGCAATCTTCGACAAGGCCGACTGCACCGGATGTCCGCATAACTCGTCCACGCAGGGCGAAATGTTTGGCGAGTCCATCGGTACTGGAAACTGTACCAATCGCACCTGCTACAACGAGAAGACCGAAAAGATGCTCGAAGCGACGGCCACTGGCCTGCGCGACGAATGTCCGGTCGTTCGCATCGTGCGTGCTGGCGACAACCACACCCGCGTGCAACTCGCGGTCGATGGCCCCAAAGGCGTCGGCGACGAGCAGGCGAAGGCGTGTCACGCGTGCCAAAACTACGGCGCGGCAGTGAGCGGCCTGCCTGACTCGATTGGCAAGGTCTATCGAGGCCAGTGCTTCGACACCGTCTGCAACATGAAGAAGGTGGCGGCACAGTTGCAAGCGGTGAAAGCTGCGACGCAGCCGAAGCCCGAGGCATCGCAGGCGGGCGCGAAAGCGTCGCCCGCAGCAACGAAGGGAGCGGCTGGCGCCGCTGCCGCGTCGACGACGAGCAATCCGCCGGCGACGGTGGTGGCTGAGTCGGACAGGATCAAAGCGTACCGCGTGGCGTTGTGGCGAAAGGCCCTTCGCCGCGAGGTGGGCGCGGATCCCGCGCTCGCTCAGCGATACCTCGTTGCGATCGCCCTGTCCGACCAGATGCGTTGCGTCGATCAGAAGACGCTGGCCGGCATCTGGGAAAAGCTCACAGAGGAGCAAGTCGCGTCCGGCGATGTGTCGAAAGCCGCAGCCTCGACGGCCACCGCAGACGACGCGAAGCTCGCACATGCCGTCACCGGTGTGACGGTCGCCGCGATCCAGGGGCTGGACGTCCAGCACCTCACGCGTCTGTGCAAGCACCATCGCCTCGACCTCGCGAAGCATTGGAAGCTCTGCAAGGAGTTTCTGGAACTCATCACGAAGTCGGAAATGATGGTGGTCGCTGACGAGCTTGGCATTCGTGCCGCGCTCGGCGACAACTTCAAGAAGGTCTTCGGCAAGTCCAAATCCGAAGTCATCGACGCGCTTCTGGCGGTCGATGGCTTCGACTACACCGGCAAAATTCCGAAGGTGCTCAAGTTCTAACGCGGGGCTCGCTCGTGCATCGACTGTAGTTTCCATCCTGTAAAGACCGCCTCCGCGCGGCCTTTTTTCTTTCTCAGGAGTTTTCCATGTTTGCAGCTATTGAACCGCTTCTGTGTCACTGCACGAAGCTCACCCTGTCATTGCAGATGAAGGGCGATGAGATGCTCGTCTGCGTCATGCCGCATGGCACGGCGAAAGACGCCGCCATGCTGCATCCGCTCGCGCTCACCGCGACGGCGGCCGAGCTGGAAGCGGGTTTCGTCGACGCGCTCGCGGCCTATACCGGCGCGCACGCGTCGCTCGCCGAGCAGGTTGCTGCGACCACGGCCATCCTCGAAGCCGCCACGACGACGCAAGTCTCGAAGGCGACCAAGACGCTGGCTAAGGACAGCAAGCCGGCTTTGCCGGCGCCCGGCAGATCGAGCACCGATGCGGACACCGATGATGACGACGCGAGCGACAGCAACGAAGGGCAGAGCACCGCCCCGACAGCCTCGTCGGCATCGGCTTCGTCGGATGCATCGGCGGAACCGGCGAGCACCGGGACCAACCTCGCATCGCTTTTTGACTAAGGAGCAGACATGGCTATCCAAGTTGCAAAGCTCACACGCGAGTTCGTCTACAGCGGCGTGACGTTCCCCGATCCGGGGCCGACCTTCTCGCCCGACGATGTTCGCGATCTGTACTCCGCGCAGTACCCGGAGTTGACGACCGCGGCGATCGACGGACCGGCGATGGAGGGCGAAGTCATGCGCTTCACGTTCGTGCGTGCCGCAGGTGCGAAGGGTGCAGTTGAACCTCTCGCGATCTATGCGTAAGCGCGACCTTCTCAAAGCCTTGTCCGACCCGGACCTGGCTCTTTCCCATCAGCAACCGCCCGGAAGGGCGGTTTTTTTTCATGACAAGGAGATCGAGCAATGTTCTTCGATCCTCGCCCGTCTGGTGCAGAAGTCGCTGTCTCGGGAGAGCCTTGGCAATCGCGACGCACTCCCGCTGCCCGACGTCGAGCTGCCCATGATTTTCTGAGTCTGCCGGTCATCGGTTCGGACGTTCAAACGCGTGCAGTGATGTGTTGGAACGCCGAAAAGGATGTCGCCGGTCTCATCTCGGCTCAGTTCAACTCGGGCTTGCTAAGGCCGCGCGATGTACCGGAGTTCAAAGGCGCAGGTGACGCGCTTGCTCACGGGTTTTTTGCGTGGGTCAAGCGTCATACGCCGCGCATGCACTGCCTCGGCTTCAACTTCGTATTGTGCGACGTCCAGGCGGTGCTGGAGGCCGTCCAGTATCAGGAGGACCGCAGCGACTTCAATCCGACCTCGCCTGTCTATCTCGGCATTGAGATAGCAGAAGAAAACGTCTTCGAGATCGGCAGACGTGCCGCCGAGCTTCGCAACATTCATTCGCGGCTGGTGTCGACGGCAATGGTTCTCATCAATCGTGCAGCCGGACGCACGATATGGGTAAGAACGCCTGATGAGTTCCTGGGCGAATTCGCATCGTGGTTCTGGGACGGCGACTCGCAAGCAACCGATGAGGAAGCGCGCGAGATGCTGACGGACCGCTTCGGCGAGGACGAAGCAGAGATCGAGCATTACCTCCCATCCGTCGTGCGTCCGCAGCTCTGTCCCGACGACATGGACGTATACCGGTGGCATGCAAAAAGCCGTCGCTATCTGCCTCAGCGGGCGCTTGGCGTTTCCGCGCTCAGGCGGCTTCAGCGCTTCACCTCCGGCCGCACGCGTCGCATCTGTGCGGAGCTGGAAAAGCTCTCGCTGGTGCTGCAGCGGGTAGGTAATCGCGACCTCTTCGGTTGCGAGTATCGGCCTCAATGCGCTTATGCAGCCGCCACGCTCACGGTGCAGAACGACAGTCGCGTGGGTGAAGTGCTCGATTCGCACTATGAGCACCTCGCGAGCGCCGGCGACGGCACGACCTATTACGGCTTTACGCCGCTTGCCTCTGCGCCTGAAGCCATCCGCAGGCAGTACGCGAACTGGTCGCAGGGCTTATCCATTCTTGGCCAACTGGACCGCGTCATCGCGTGTCTCGCGGCATAACTAGGAGCTTTGTATGAAAGGGCTTGATATCGGCTCGGACCGCGTCGATGAACTCGCGGCAGTCAGTGCCATCTTGCTGTACGGCCGTCAGGACCGCAGCGCCGTCTACGGCACCGTTCATCCGGTGACGCAGGGCAAAAGCGGCCGGGCGACGATCTGTGCAGGCAGACCAATCGACCGCATGGCACTCATCGACTGCTTGCGCGATCTGGCTCAGAACGCGGCGCCAAAGGCGGAATTTTTGCCTGAGACGGTGCTCGCGGTGTCGCAAGAGGCGGTGATGTGGTGGTGCAGACCGGCGATGCGAAGAGTCTTCTTCGATTGCCAGGAGATCGGGCGGCGCAGTGCGGTCGTCCCGCATCCAGGGTTGATGTTCCGTGCAGCTTCGAACGGGTTTTCCGTGTTCGCGCTGCAGGAAGACAGCCGGCCAACGCCTGCATCGAAGCTGCACGAACCGCCTTACTTTAACACCTGGGACTGGGGGCGGATTTGCATCGGATCGGCTCATGTGCCCAAGCGCATCGACGTCGAATCGATCGCCGGATAGGAGAGCGGATTTTTCGAATCTGCCTTCACCCACCCCAATCACGGCAACACACGTGTGTCGCATCCGAACGGGGAGTTCGCATTCTGGAAGGAAATGCTCGACGGCAACTACGGCGAGCAGTTCCCGAAAGAGGCGCTCGTGCCCATGGACATTACTCTCGCTGAGCTGATCGCCGGAAAAAAAGGAGATTTGAAATGAATGCTGGTGGTTTGAATGCCGGTGATGCCGCGCTCCAGCGCTCGTTTCCGACCGTCATGGTGCCCCGGCGCGAGCCGGTGCCGCCCACGCAGTCGGCAGGCGAGCGATTGCTAATCGGCGAGAACGGTGTCTTCATCGAAATTGATCTGCCGTGGCTGTCTGTCGTTCGCCGCGTTGCGCACTATACGGTTCCGACTGCGATTCCCTATGGGCGAGTGGTCGAATCGACGGTGCTGCGCTGTGGCATGGTGCCGCCGGAACTGATCGGCGACTTCGTCGCTATGGCACGTGCCGCGCATCCGCTGGAAACGGGTGCGTGGATCGTCTGGAACGCAGAGAGCAAGCAGTTTCGCCTCGCACCCGTAAGGGTGCTGTCGCAGGGCACCGGCTCGCTGAAGTACGAGCGGCCGGAGCTTTTCGCGGACGAACTGCGCGTCATCGACTGCCATTCGCATGGTGCTCATCCGGCCTTCTTCTCGTCGACCGATGACGAAGATGACCGGCATGAGACGAAGTTCGCGTTCGTTATTGGGAACTGCGCTTCATCGGTTCCCAGCATGGCAATGCGGCTGTGCGCGAAGAGCATCTTCGAAGACGTTGAGCGTGTGCCGAGCAGTTGGTACGCGGCGGCCAAGCTGAAGGAGGCGGAATGACAAGCGCAATTCGTCATCTGCTTCCTTCGCGGATGCTCGAGCGAAGCTGGAATGTGGTCGTAGTGGGCGCTGGCGGCACCGGCAGTGCGGTGCTCCCGAGCCTCGCGCGGCTGCACCACGCCATGCTGGAGCTCGGGCACCCCGGCGGCATCGACTGCACGGTGTTCGACGACGACACGGTCAGTCCGATCAACGTCGGCCGTCAGGGCTTTTATCCCAACGACGTGGGTGAGTACAAAGCCTCGCTCATCGTCAATCGGCTCAATGCGTTGATGGGCACGAACTGGCGGGCGGAAGCTCGCCGGTTCGGTGCAGGTGAGCCGCTTTACAACGTCGATCTCGTGATCGGCTGCGTGGATACACGTGTCGCTCGGTGCGCGATCGTCAGCGCGGCGAAGCACACCGGGGCGTATTACCTCGACTGCGGCAACGACACCGATCGCGGCCAAGTCGTCATTGGTCAGGTCTGTAGCAAGAGCTACGCGCAGAAACATCCGGAGCGGTTGCCGCATGTTGGTGAGTTGTTTCCGGATTTGCTCGACGCCAAGCTCGATGCGAAAGATGAAACGCCGTCGTGTTCCATGGCCGAGGCGCTGCGCAAACAGTCCCTGGTCATCAACCAGGCGATCGCAGTCCAAGCGTTCAACATGCTCTGGACCATGTTTCGTACCGGCGCAGTGCCGTTCTCGGGCGTGTTCGTGAACCTCGCAACGGGGCGCACGAATTCGATCCCGATGGACCCGGCCGCGTGGACGCGCTTCGGATACGAAGTTCCGAAGCCGCCCGTGAAGAAGGCGAAGAAAGGCCGAAAGGCCGCGCTCGCCGCTTAATCGTTCGACCCGATGTCGCCCCTTAAGGGGCGGTGTCTTCCATGGTGAGTCTTTCACGCTATACGCATGGGCGACCCCTTATTACCCAACTTCATCAACGGAAAAACAAGATGAAAAAAATCAGTAACTGGTTTTGTGCCGGCCCCTCGGCACTGTATGGCAGCAATGTCGTGGGCATCCTTCGCTGTATGTCGTGCGCGCTTGCGGCTATTGCCCTGGCAATGACTCATCGCTGGCTCGGTTACAAGTTCCCGCATCAGGGCCTTCGAGCGCTCGAGGCGGCAGTGTGGACCGCATAGCCATCGACGCTGGAGCATGCGCTCGCTGCGTTTGGCGTGCTTTCCCTGCTGGTGTTGCCGGTCTGCTGGACGCGGGCTACAACCCGCTGCCGGACGTTGGCCTGTTTCATCGGCGCCATTGCTTATGTAGCTTTGACCACGACGGGCTGGGATTACCAGCAGTATCGCGCCACGCATGACCCGGCACAGCTCGCGCAGATGGCAGGCGATGTCGCAGGGCTGGTGTGTGCCGCGTACTGGCTGACCCGTGCACAGGCGGTTCGCGTTCGCCAACGCTTCGCCTGACGCAGGCATTTCGAGCGGCTCCATGGCGGGGCCGTTTTCTCTACCCTTGCGGGACAGCCCGCAAGGGCTGCTCCGCGCATCAATGGAGCAAAACATGGGTTCTTCAATTCTGACGGGCAAGCGCGCAGGCGCATTGCAGAAAGCGGACGGCGAGTGGATCTACGCGTTGTTCGAACGCGGCTATGAGTCGAACGTCCATCCGCACACCGACAGCTGGTCGGCCGTGGCGTTGGGCAACTATGCGCAGGTCATGCGCCGCCTCTTCTCGCACGCGAGCAGTTGCGAAGGCAGGATGCTGAGAAGCCGCAACGGGTCGATTAAGCCTGAGAACTTCATCGACAGTTGGAAACGCGAGCTTGCTAGGCCGTCGTTGCTTTACGACCGGGCGATCGATCTGTCGGTCGGCTCGTCGTGCTACTCGGCGGTACCGGAGTCGCAGTTGGAGGATGTTCGGCTGTCGTTGATCCGGGCGGGTTTCGAGTCTCGCTTCGATAAACTGGTCGTCGGCACGTTAAGCGTTTCGCTGCACGCGGACATCGACCTGCTGCTCGCGATCTACGGGTACAGCGGGCCGATTAGCGCTTGGCGCGTCTTGAAGGAGTATGACTGCGGAACGGTCCAAATCGACCTCACGGTGCCATCCGCATCAAAGGTGGCGATGGAACGTATGCCGCAGGTCCGGTGTCATTCGATTGACCGCGAGAATCGTCTCATTGCCATTGGCTCCGCACCGTGGCGGCACGCCGGCTGGCAATACAACGCCATCGGCTCCTTCATCACGGACCTCGCCTATCCGATGGAGATGGAGGCGTCTGGATTCGCGAAGAAGGCGATTCCAGCATTTCGTGACGCAGTGCGGGGAGCTTCGGCACTGCCCGCGGCAACTCGGATCACCGTGACGCGCTCGCCCGAGGGCGAGGACGCATGGCGGGTTCGAAAAGCAGATGAGATCGCCCGGACGCTCGGGATCGCCAATGGCGAGCGTGCCCCCGACGTGTTCAGCTTCGCGTTTGGTGACTTGCTTCAACGAGAGGACACGGACCAGTTGCTGTACGGGCTGGGCGGTCTAAGCGACGCGCAAGCGCAGTGGGAAGTTCCGGTCACGCGCGAAGGCGCGGCGCCGGATCCAGTCTTCTTCGACGCGGGCTCGCAGCTTTCGCTTTGTCTCGCATAATCTTTCGACCAGCGCCACACTCCCGGACTTTCCGGCACGTGGCGCTTTTTTTATAGGCCGAGCGAAACTGGCGCGACGCGACCAAGGATGGCTAACAGCATGGTCGGCCCATCGCTCTTGCTGCAATAAGCATCCATGCCAGCGGCAAGGCTCTCGTTGACGACGTCCTCTTCCGGGAGCGAGTTGTAGGCGATGATCGGGACCAGACGCATATGAGCGACTTGCCTCATGGCGCGGGCGACCTCGAAGCCATTTAGCAACGGCATCTGGATGTCGGCGAAGACGACGTGTGGAATCCAGACCCCGATGAGCGTGAGACAGGCAGACAGTCAGCGGTCCGTGCCTCGAAGCCCTCGGTTTCCAGCAACGCTTGCAGGGCGTGCGCGAGGTCATAATCGTCGCCTACGATCAAAACGCAAACGGGCGGAGACACAGGCGAAAATGCGCGGGTGGTCCAAAGCGGTGGTATCGACGGAGCGGCGGGCACGGGCGCGGACCTCCGACTGTCCTGAATGTCTCGCAATGCCCGTTCCCAACGGCTTCTCAGTCAGTGACCTTCGCGCAACTGTTCCAAAGCGAGTTCCGCGTCGCGGCGTGCTTCCTCGTACGTCAGAAAAGCTTGCGTCGACTGGCGAAGGACCTTCACGCGGTGCTGGAACAGATCGGACGAGGAAATGGACCAGACCCAGCCGCCGTTTTGAGTGAAAAGGCATAGCGAATCGCTGAGCTTTCCGATGCCTACCCCGCGGCGGGCTGCGTAGACTGGTTCTATTCCCCGCGCTTTTGCGCATCGACCTACCCCTCCAGCGTGCTGGCGGACCATCTTCTCTCCTGCCGTCGATGACGGCAATCTTCTGGCGACCCTCGTTGGTCGCCTTTTTTCGTCCCGTTGGGAGCTCATCCCTTCGGGAGACAGCTCCCATTTTTTTTTTGGAGTTGTCTATGTCTCGCAATCTCGCACCTGTCGTCAAAGTTTTCAGCAAGAACGGTTTCATGGCGAATCAGCGTGTGGTCGGTCAAGACGTCGAGGCCAGCCCGCCGCAGCTTTACACCGGACGCATTCATTCGGTGTGGAGCGACGGCACGGCAATGGTGGATTGGGACTATGCGCTCAACCCCCGAGCCGAACGGCATCTGGTGCAAAGCGGTCGTGTCAGACTGCATCACCTCGGCCGTTCCGCCTAGTAGGTCTTCGTGAATGACGCGTCCAGTGCACTGCACTGGACGCCGTCTTTTTTCGCGTTTTCCTTCCGATTCCTTCCCATCAGGGCAACGACCCTGACGGGTTTGGTTGCCCGATCTCGTTGAGGCAACCATGTTCAAGCTTATCTCCAGTTTCATCGTGGTCTGCATGCTCTCCGCGTGCGCCACAGCGGACTTCGGCTCGCCCAATACCTATCAGCGCTACGACGTCCAGCGCATCGGCCAGTTCGAGCAGGCAACCATCCTGCGCGTGCGCCCGATCACCATCGAGAGCAATTCCGGCTCGTCGGGCATTGCATCGATCGTCAGTGCAGCAGCGGGTGCCTTCCTGGGCTCGCAAGTCATCGGCAACGGTAGCGGCCGCTATATCGCTGGCGCCCTTTCCGGCTCCGTCTCCGGGTTGGCGGCTCAGCGCGTAAGCGCCGTTATGTCTCGCCACAGCGGTGTCGAAGTCTTCCTTCGTCGCGCCAACGGTCAGACCGTTGTCGTAACGCAGGTCGACGATCAGCAGTTTGCGCCTGGTCAGCAAGTCTTTCTCGTCTCCAGTGGGTCCGGCTATCGGATTACCCACTGATCCGGTAGTCCACATCCTTCAGCGCGCGGTGCATACCGCGTCATTCCCGCGCGGGGCAGGCTCCCCGCACGGGACCTGTCCCGTCTCGCATTGAGGCAATTCATGAAATTTCCCAGAGTGTTTTACGCGGACCGCAGCAGCGCGAATTCCGGCGCGAAAGCGGCCCTCGAGCGTCATGCCGCACGCGTCCTGCGTCGCGTCGCGCACGACTTACGGCTGGCTGCGAGTTCGCATGAGATCGTCACCGATTCGCGCCGTGGCAGTTCGGCGGTGCGGGTGTCGCTTCGCACGGAGACGGTGTTTGTCGATGTGATCGAGCCTCGCTGTGGTTCGGGTGTCGCGCTGAGTTTCCGAACTCGCCGTGGTCGCACGGACCTGACGGGCGGTGGTGAAAACCACGTCTCGCTGAAGCAGCTGGAAACCAAAGGCGGCTATCAGGCTATGCTCGAAGGCTTGCGTCTGGCCGGAGGCATCGACCTGAAGTGCGGAGGGCGAGGATGAGGCTCGTTAAGGTGAAGGTAGCGTACACCTGCGGCTTGACCGTCACGGAAACCGCGTCGATGGATACCGAGAGCGGAGAGCTTTTTCTCCCTCCCCGTCTGACGGCGTTGATGAAGATGATGGAGGACTCTGAAAGTGCGCCGGCGTTCACGTTGGACTACACCGGTTATGCGCTGCACGTGCGCATCGACGCATCCGGAGCCTATGCGGTAAGTCTCCCAGAGGGGAGGGGGTCTCGTATCTGCCAGTTCGCTGATTCGATCACTTATCCGACACAGAGTCAGCGACAGCAAAATGGCCGGCTCATACACACGTTGTCCGCGGCAGCATTTGTAAGTGCAGCTGCAACGGTGCATGCCGCGCCTTCGTTTGACTGGGGTCTACTCTCGTCCATCGTGTTACAGGCCGGCGGTGGAGTGCTACTATGGTACGTAGGGTTTCTTTGCATGAAGGAAGATTGATATGACAACTGGACTGGTTGTGTTCGGTTTTTCCGTCGTTATTTCTGCTTTTTTCCTGTGGACCAACCACAACGGACGGAAGCGGGATCACGAGCGCGATTGGGGCAAATGATTCGACGCAGCACGAGCTGGGTCACAACACATAAGCCGCACCCTTTGGGGTGCGGTTTTTTTTCGTCCAAAGTTTTTACGCGCCCACGGGCGCGTTTTTCGTTTCAGGAGCTTCCCTCATGCCTCAACCGATCACCGCGGCATTGCCGATGGGCATCAGCATCGCCGATATTAAAGCTGTCGCACGGCTGGACGTCGAAGGCAAAACAGTGAATCAGGTTTTCTCAGACCTGTCCCGTGTTCTGTGCAAGACCGACCTCGAGCCGGAGTGGCTGTGCCCGGCCAACATGGTCGACGACGCCAACGAAGCCGTCTACGGCGCCCGCCACAGCAGATTGTGGCCGGAGCCGTTCGCGCACGACCGGATATCTGTGTCCGTGTGCACGGGCACCTCGGAAGGGTGGATCGTCCACGTCGACTGGATTAGCCGCAGACCGCGCGGTGACTCTTTCGAGCGGACGTACTCGATGATGCCGTTGCTGCGCGCGAAGGTCTTCTCCAGCGATCACGCGTGGTCGCTCGCGCGCGTGATCGCCCGATTGCTCGACGCCGCATAAAAGCCGTTTCCTTTTCTGGCGCTGCCAAGCGCAACCAACCCTTGCCGGGCATCGACCCGATGGGGCTCGATTGCTCGGCTTTTTCGTGAGGCAATCGATCATGTATCAGCTTTCCTTTGCGGGGTTCTCCCAGTCTTTCCGCACGATGCTCGAAGTGTTGAGCGTCTTTCGGAGCACCGCCTTCGCCGCCGCCGTTGAAGCGGCCGATGTCTCCCTGACTTTCTTCAGCCATCCCGTGTCGGTCACTCGCTTTAACGGCAGGTTGTCCGTGCGCAGGCCTGGCACCGCGACCGGCGTTTTCCTGTCGCTCCTCGATGAGATCGACGGCGCGTTCTTCAGACCGTCGTTCGCCGCACTGGAGCCGTGGCAAATTCGCCGCGAGCACTGGCAACTGCTCTATCTCGCTTTCGATCTCGCTCGCGAGCCGCTGTATCTGTTTTCGTCCGACCAAGTTGCACACTCCAACGAAGAGGCGGTTAGGTCCGGCCGTCGCGGTCTGGATCTTTTCGAGCTCCTGCAGCAAGAGTGCGAACGCCGCTTCGGATTTCGCTACGCGGGTCCAGTTGTGGAGGGCGGAGGCGGTCAGCGTAATGGTCGTCACGAAGTCCATGTAGCCTACGCACTCGCAGCAGGAAGGCCTGTCCCGCAAGCAGTCATCGACGACTACACGTCGTTGTCGAAGTTCGACATGGATCTGCGATGGGCAAAGCCGCTGCTTGCTGTGCCGGAGCTGCGTGGTGCGCTCCCGGTTTCCAAGCTCGTGCCACTGACGAGCGTCATGCGGCATTCGAAACAGGCGATCACGTCACAGAACGCGGCGTTGCTCGTCATGGTGATGCGCTTGACACGAGATGAGCCTTCTGCGGTGGAAGTCGATGATCTGCTGTACGCGAAAGGCGTGCTCGATCCGTATCCCTTGCCGGGGGCTTACCTGAAGCCGGTAGACGTCGGACAGCCATCATGCAAGTTCGCTGAAGTGCTCAGGCGCACGCTTGCCGACCATGCACGTGACACGCGTCTGGCCGAACTGGACAGAGCGCGCGCGGCGGGCTCGGTGAGCAAGCGTTATTTAGAGCTGGGCAAGCAAGTGGCTGTCCTCGATCACGGCAGGGCCACGCATACGTACGGCAACGACCTCGCGAAAGCGAATCAAAAGGCGGATATGTCGTATCTGCTGAGCGTGCTTGATCGGCCCGACGATGCCAACCGGGCAACGAAGCTGGCCGTGCGGGAAGTGTTCGGCATCAAGCTCATCGGCGTCCGCGCCGCGGCTCGGCGCCGTGGCATTTTTCAACTGGCAGGTATGAATGCCTTTCAGCAAGCGGAGTGGGAGGCGCTGTCGGTATCGCAACGTGAGGCAAGGCGCGTCGCCCGCGAGGTCGCACGCGCTCGCGAAGCGGCTGAAATGTCGCGCATCCGCATGCAAGACGGGGCTGTCGTGACCGGTGCGGACTGGGTGGACCGGACGATCGCCGAAGGCTTCTCCGAGATCGTGAGCGTGCGGCAGGGCACTAGCGTGCGTTACGCGCTCGCTGACCCCGTGCGGCACTTGCAAGTATCGCTTCGCGCGAACGACGGCACGCTCGCCTATGCGCGCGTGTCGCTCGAACAGCGCGCAAGCTGATTCCCTTTCGACAACCCGGCTTCGCGCCGGGTTTTTTTTCGGCGGGCGAGCCAGCGCCAAAGCTTAAGACGATGCGAAATAGTGACCTTTCCACAGATTGCCTCACCGCCCGACCCCTACACTGCATCTATCTCCCGCGTCACCGACGCATCGACCCAGCCGGCTACGCGCCGGCTTTTTCGTATCTTGCCCCTAAGGGACCACGTCCCTACGGGCGTAGTCTTTATGGGGCTTCTCTTTTGGAAGCCATCATGAAAGTCACGCCCGCTCAACTCACCGAACTCCTCTCGCTGTACGTGCCGAAGCGCCTGCCGGTGCTCATCACTGGCCGCCCCGGCATCGGCAAGAGCGATATCGTCGAACAGACCGCGCATGCGACTGATCACGAACTGCTCATCAGCCACCCGGTTGTCGAGGATCCGACCGACTCGAAAGGGTTGCCGTTTCCCTCGCCCGATGGCACGACCGCCAAGTTCCTGCCCTTCGGGGATTTGGAACGCGCGATGACCGCCAGACGCGCGCTCATCTGGTTTCTGGACGATCTGGGGCAGGCATCGCCCGCCGTGCAAGCTGCGAAGATGCAGTTGCTGCTCGCGCGGCGCGTCGGCGAGCACGTTCTGCCGCCGCAGGTGACGTTCCTCGCGGCCACCAACCGCCGCACCGACAACGCCGGTGTCTCCGGGATTCTCGATCCGGTGATCTCGCGTTTTGCCACGGTGGTCGAGCTTGAACCGACCATCGACGACTGGACGCAGTGGGCCGTAAGCGAAAACATCCCGCCCGCGCTTATCGCGTTCCTGCGCTTCCGTCCGGACTTGCTGTCCGTGCAGAAGACGTCGCGCGATATCGAGAATGCACCGAGCCCGCGTAGCTGGGGATTCGTGGCGAAAACCATGGATGTAGTCCCCAAGCACCTGGAGCACATCTCCTACGCCGGTTCTGTGGGAGAGGGTGCCGCGACGGAACTGGTCGCGTTCCTCCAGATCTTCCGCGAGCTGCCGAATCCGGACGCGATTCTTCTCGCGCCCGACACGGCCATGATCCCGACGACGCCTTCCGCGTTGTACGCGATCGCGGCCGCGCTTGCGGCACGCGCGAACGAAAACAACTTCGATCGCGTCGTGCGCTACACCGAGCGTCTTATCGGTGAGGGGCATCGCGAGTTCGCGGCGCTGCTGGTGCGCGATGCAGTCCAGCGCGCGCCGCAGATCCAGAACTCGTATGCGTTCATTGCGGCGCAAGGCGGTGAGATCGGCAAGATCATCCGCGGCGATTAAGCGCTTCGACGTTTCTCAGTTTTCCCTGCAACACCTGTCGGCCCTGTCGCGTCCTCGGACGCACAGGGCCTTTTTCTTGGCTTCGTCCAATTCTTTTCTCTACGAGGTTTCTCATGGACATCACTTCCATCCAATCGAAGGTCATGCTCTGCTCCGTCACGATTTCCACCTGGGTTGCTCGCCGTTTCGACGGCAAGGTGACGCAGGAAGTCGAGAGCAAGCACCACGCGAAGGGCATCGGCAGATTCAACAAACGCCTGTTGCCCGAGCACGCGCCGAGCTTCGCAGAAGTCGTGACGCTCGCCGGCCGCATCCGCTCGTATTTCTACGACCACACGTTGAAGTACGACCAGTTGGGCGTGCGGCTGCTGCCGACGATGGTCTACATGGATTTCGCCGAAAAGATGCGCTCGTTGAAAGACGAGTTCGACTTGGCGGTCTCCGTGTTCCTGACCGACTATCTGAACCTGAAGGAGGCGGCTCGCGAAGAACTGAATGGGCTCTTCAACGAGGCGGACTATCCGACCCTCGCTGAACTGACCACGAAGTTCGGCGTGAAGATGGCCGTTCTGCCGTTTCCCGACGCTAGCCAGTTTGGCGTCGAGTTGCCGGCAAACGTACTGACCACGCTCAAGAGCGAGCTGGACCAGCACGTTTTGGCCTCGATCGCGACCGCGAACGAGGACCTGGTGCGGCGTCTGTACGAAGCCGTGTCGCAGATGGCCGACCGGCTGTACGCGACGGGCAACGTCCGACTCGACGTGGCCAATAATGTCCGGGACCTCTGCGTGTTGCTGCCCAAGCTCAACTTTGCGAACGACCCGCAACTCACGCATATCCTCGAGCAGGCAAAGACGCATCTGGCGGTGCATACGGGAGCTGAATTGAAGGACTCGCGCGTGCTTCGTTCTCAGGTGGCCAGCAAGGCGCAGGAGATTGAAGGGCTGATGGTCGCGTTCATGGGCATGCAGCCCGAGCCGATGGAAGTTGAATCGGCGCACGCGAGCCAACTGCGCCTCGTCGCGTAAGGGGGCGTTATGGACCGCAACGATGTGGTGTTGGGCAGTAGCGCGGTCCATCCGCGCATTGTCCGGCAGCGGACCGAGCTCGTCCTTTCGCAACCGTTCTTCGGGGCGCTCGCGCTCCGATTGAACATCCGAGAGGATCCGTCGACCAAGACGTTTTGGGTCGACGGCGAGACGTTGGGCTGCAACCCGACGTATATGGAAACGCTCAGCGACCTCGAAGTGCGGGGTGTCGTCGCCCATGAAGTGCTGCATGTGGCCAACGGCCATTGCTGGCGGCAGGGCGCTCGCGATCCCGATCGTTGGAATGATGCCTGCGACTACGCGATCAACCCGATTGTCTTGTCGTCAGGCATGGTTCTGCCGAAAGGGGCACTGGTCGATCCGCGCTACACGGGCAAGTCGGCCGAGGAAATCTACGGTTTGCTGACGCAGGAGGCGAAGCAGAAGCAGCAACAGCAGCAGAAGCAGCCGCCGCAACAACAGCAGCTGCAGAACCAGCAGCCGCAACCGAGCCCGCAGGATCAGCAGCAGCCTAACGGCAACCAGGCTCCGAAGCCCGGTTGCCAGAACGGGACCGCGCCGGGGCAGTCGCCCAGCAATCCGCCTTCGCATCCAGGCTCATTCGGTGAAGTGCGGCCCTACAAGGGGCCGGACAAGCCGGTCAAGGAAGCGGAGTGGAAGGTTGCCGTCACGCAAGCCGCGAAAGCGGCCGCGATGCGCGGCAAGCTTCCCGGCGATCTGCAGGCGATGGCGGGCGAGGCAGTGCGGCCTGTCGTGGATTGGCGGGCGGTGCTGCATCGCTTTGCGCAGCAATCGTCGCCGTCGGACTACAGCTTCGCCGCGCCGAATCGCCGGTATCTGCATCTCGGGTTCTATCTGCCGGCGTTGCATACACCGGCAATCGGAGATGCGGTTTTCGTGCGGGACTCGAGCGGCTCGGTGTTTGACGAGACGCAGGCGCAGTTCGACGCGGAGATCCTTGCGGTCTTCCATTCGTTGAAGCCCGCGCGGCTCATCGTGATGGATTGCGATACCCGCGTGACGCAGGTGCAGATTTTCGAGCGAGGCGACTCGCCCGATATCAAGCCTGTGCGCGGTGGGGGCGGGACGGCTTTCGTCGACCCGTTTAATCGCGTGGCGGAAGACGGCATGACCCCGGCTTTTCTGGTCTACCTGACAGATATGGTGGGGCGCTTCCCGACCATCGCGCCGCATTACCCGGTGCTATGGGCGTCAACCACACCTTTGACGCGCGCCCGCAAAGCGCCGTTCGGGGAAACGATGGAGGTGATTTGCTAGAACCCGGCTAAGCCGGGCATCCCTTGAAGAACGAAGCCCGGCGATTTGCCGGGCTTTTTTTTCGTCTGCGCGCGGCTCAGGCGCGGCGCTTTTGCAGCGGCTGGTATGCCTCGCCGGCCTTGAACTTGTCCAGACGGTCGCTCGCCGTAGTGAGCGCGCCAAGCGTTGCGCTATGCCAAACGACGGCGATCGCGCGCTCACACCGGAGCCGGAATCGATACCGTAGATTCTCTTAGGCAATCCGTGGAAAGAGGTATGTTTTTGTGTCTCTTTTCGCGTTTTGACTTATATCATGATATTTCCTAGCCGGCTTCACTACTGACGGCGTCCGGTACTCCAACCGCGCCCGTTTCGCAGACCATTGAAAGCCGCTCGATTTGAGTGCTCTTTTCAAATCCGCGGACGCGAGGCAAGCACAACAATACTCGACATGTTAGATCGCCCACAAAGCATTGCATGTTCGAGTCTGCAGATAATTCCCTACTGAAGCTGCGGCCGCTTGAAGCGGAAGCCGTGCGCATGTTTTTCCATGCGCTCTCGCCGCTGCGCGCGCTGCTCGGTGCGCCCGAACTCGCGGAAATCATGATCAATGATTACCGCAACGTCTGGGTGGAGCGTCGGGGCGTAATGACGCGGGAGAACATCGACTTGCGTCCGGAACAGCTCGAAGGTGCAATTCATTCGCTCGCGTCATCCGTCGAAAAGTCGGCAAAGGCAGGAAGCGACAAAGGCATCATCAACGCGGGTCACCAAGACTTGCGTATCGCGGCGGTCATGAGCCCGACGTCGATCGACGGCCACGCCCTGAGTATCCGGAAGCACCGCGAGTCCAAGCTCACGCTGTCGGACTACGTGAACATGGGGGCGTTCTCAGCAGCGAATGCCCGACCGGAATACGCAGAAGCGATTCACTTCGAGGAAGGTATCGAGGACGAAGCGCTCATGCGTGCGCTCGTCGCGCTCGTTCAGTCGCGCAAGAACGTGCTCGTCGCCGGCGGCACATCCGCAGGTAAGACGACGTTCCTCAATGCGCTGATCGAACAGATTCCCTCGGACCAGCGGGTGATCTCCATCGAGGACACGATGGAATTGAAGCTGCACGTGCCGAACCGCGTGCGGTTGCTGTCGAACGCCGACACCAACGTCACGACGCAACTGCTCGTCGCGCTGTGTCTGCGCTTTCGCCCCGACCGCATCATCGTTGGTGAGGTGCGCGGCGGCGAAGCCTACGACCTGCTGCAAGCGCTCAACACCGGCCACGACGGCGGTCTCGCATCCATCCACTCGAACAACGGGCGCACGGCACTGAGCCGCCTTGAATCGCTTGCCATGCTCGGCATCACAACCGGATCGCGGTGGGAGCTCGAAGACATGCGCAAAAACATCGCTGACTGCTTCAACTACGTAGTGCACTTCAAGCGCACCGGCGAGATGCGGCACGTCTCCGAAATCCTCGAAATCCGGGGATTCAAAAACAACGATTACGACCTACAACGCGTTTTTTAACGGGAGCATCAGATGAAGGGCAAAAAGGTACTCGACAGAGCCGCGATCTTGGCGAAGCGTCTGCGTCCGGGCAAGCCGATGATCGTAGGCGCACTCCTGAGCGCTATGTCGATGGCCGCCATGGCAGCGGGAGACTACTCGAACCTGACGGGGTTGACGGACATCATCTGCACGATCAGCAACCTCATCAGCGGCCCGTACCTGTATGGAATTGGCATTGTGTTGATCACGATCGGCGGCGTCGCAGTGGCCAACTCGGAAAGCAATATCGCCAAAACGTTCTCCGTCGTGCTGGTGGGCCTCGGTATCGCGTCAGTCGCAGTGCCTATCATGCGCGATCACTTCAAGATGGCCGTCGCCTGCTGATATGCGCCAGCACAAGGTAAGTCGAGGGCTCTCCCTGCCACGCCAGATGGGCGGAGCAGATCGCGGCTTGGCGATCTTCAACGGCACGTTGACGGCGCTGCTCTGCTACACGAGCTGGAGTCCGGCGTTTCTGGTCGTCGGCGTGCTCGTGCATGTGTTTCTGCGCTGGAAGAGCTCGACTGACCCGTGGTGGCGAATCGTGATGCTGGTCTACAACCGCTACCCGGACGTCTATGAGCCGGGACCCAACAGCCAATTCAGTGCGCGCTTCAAGCGTCCGTATGGGTTTGATCAGGACCTTCCATGCTGAAAATGATGTTCACCAAGCGCGCGGTGCAGGAGATCGCGCCGTGGGCGACGATGGTCACGCCCGAACTGGTGCTCAACAAGGACGGGTCGCTGCTGACCGTGTTCGAGTTCGAAGGCATCGACGCGGACTCGCCGAATCCCGGTGACATCACGGCCGCGCGCGACAACCTGGACCACGCATGCCGTAACTTTGACCACCGCGTCACTGCGTGGTGGCGCATGTCGCACCGGCGCGTGCGCGGTGGCATCGACGGCACGTTCGCGTCTGAAGCCGATGCGCGCGTCGACGCGATTAATCAGGCGATCATTGGCAGCGGCAAGTACTTTAAGAATTCGCACTCGCTCGCGTTCGCATTCACGCCTGAGACCGGCATCTCGCGGATCTTCGACAAGATCAGCTATCACATGACGGTCGGCGGCAAGAACCTGGCTCTGGCGATGTTCGAAGCGGCGAAAGACACGATACTCGCGCGCAGTGCGTTCGCGTTCGACTTGACCAAGATCCAGAACGAGATCAAGCGGTTCGAGTCGGTGATCGACGGATTTGTCGGCGGCGTCACGCGCCTGAAGATGAAGCGGCTTCAGCTTCAGAACGTGCTCTCGTTCCTGCATCAGCGAGCCAACCCGTCGACGCCAAAGCGCCGTGTGCGCTATCCAGTCACGATGCTGGACACCCATTTGACCGAGACCGAGGTCACGATCGGCGCGACCGAGCTGATGTTCGAATCGGCGCACGGCAAGGTGTACGCCCGCGTCATCGGCATCAAGGAATGGATGGGCTTTCAGGAAGCGGCGCTCGACGTGCTCTCGCAGGTCGACGCGGAACTGGACGTCTGTGTGATGTTCCGATTCCTTGATAGCTCGCGGGCGAGCGCCTATATCAAGAAAATTCGCGGCTTTTACAAGGTCGCGTCCTTCAATCCCGTCGCGATCCTCAAGCAGTGGGCAACGAAGGAAGTGCAGAAAAACGACGAAGGCCGCGAGATCCTCGCGAAGGAAGCGGGCGACGCGCTTGCGAAGCTCGACGCGGAAGGCCAGCAGTACGGCTTCGCGAATATTTCGGTGGTCGTCTATGGGAGCACGCCCGAGGAGTGCGAGGACGCGACCCGACAAGTGGTCGGTGTCATCGGCAACGCCGGCTTCGGCGTGATCCTGGAGAAGACGAACCTGTTTGCCTCGTGGAGCGCGACCCTGCCAGGTCGCTGGGATCAGCAAAAGCGCCTGCAGTTCGTTGAGACGCCCGCCGTATCCGACATCGCGCCGCTGTGTAGCGTGGGTGAAGGATCGAAGGTCAACGAGTGGCTCACGCAGCAGTCTGGCACTAAAACCGGGCCGCTCACCTGCCTGCCCACCCGCCATCGCACCCTCCAGTACTTCGACTTGCACCATCCGGGCGGCAAAGCGCACACGCTGGTCGTCGGTCCAATCGGCGCCGGTAAGTCGGTGTTCCTGAACTACCTGATGACACAGACGGGCCGCCACGGTGCACGCCGCATCCGCTTCGACAAGGACCGCTCGACGCGCATCCCCACGCTGCTCGGCGGCGGCCGGTTCATCGATGCAACGGGACGCTTTGAGGCGGCGACCTCGGTCAACCCGCTTTCGCTGATCGGCGAACAGAAGCACTGGTCGTACGTCGCCGACTGGGTGCAGCTTGCCATTGAGGGCGAGGACTACACCTGCACGCCGCAGCAGCAGGCCGAAATCTACGACCGCATCAAGACGCTGGCGCTCGGCTTCCCGCCTGAGAAATGGCGTCTGTCGAGCTTGATCACGCTGCTGCCCGCGGATCTGCGCGAGCGGTTGCAGGTGTGGACCGAGGGCAACAAAAACGGCAAGTTCTTCGACCATGCCGAAGACGGCTTCGCAATCTCCGATGATCTGTCGATCGAGATGGGCGACTTGTTCCAGAACTTCCCGGTTGCCGCTGCATTGTTCATGGACTACGCGTTCTACCGGATCGCGCAAATTCTCGACGGCAAGCGCTACACCGTGATCGAGATTGAGGAGGCGGGCTTCTTCTTCACCTACCCGAAGTTCTATGCGCGCCTAGAAATCTGGGCGGTGACGATCCGAAAGCTCAACGCAGCGCTGGTGATGGCGACGCAGTCTCTCGGGCAGCTTGCGCGCGTGCCGAACTTCGAAATTCTCAAGGAGAACATCCCCAACCTCATTTACCTGCCGAACAGCGACGCGATCAACAACCAAAATTTGTACCGCGATGTGTTCGGCCTCACGCCGCACCAGATCAAGATGATCTCGGACGCAGTGCCCAACCGCGACTACCTGTGGGTAACGGCCAAGCAGAGCCGGATGCTGCAGGCTCAGTTTCCAAAAGAAGCGCTTGCTTACCTCCGCTCGGACGGTCGTGCGCAGGCGATCCTCGACAAGCACGTCAAATCCGGCAGCCCCCAGTGGCGGGAGGAGTATGTGCGCGACGTACTCGTCAACGCTTAACGCTTTACCTCGAAGGCACCGCCATGATGAAAAAACTGCTCCGTTGCATTGCCGCGACCGGCGTGTTGACCGTTGGTCTCGTCCAGCAAACCTACGCGAACATGCCCGTGTTCGATGCATCGAACTTTATTCAAAACACCATGACGGCGGCGGCCGCCGTGAAGGGTGAGGTTTATCAGGATTCGAACCTGGTCTACCAGTACCAGATGATGCTCAACCAGCTCAAGCAGGCGACCAACCTCAACCCTGCGGCGATGCTTGCGCAATTTAAAAGCATCACGGGCGATATTACGAGCCTGACCAAGTACACCGACGCCTTGAAGGACCTGTACGGTGGCCTGCAGAGCAACGCCGAGTACGCGAACAAGGTGCAGGCGCTCATCACTCAGTCAGGCAAGACGCCGGACCAGTGGTTCACCGACCAAAACACGCTGCTGCAAAACAACGACAAGACGGCCAAGCAGCTGTTTCAGCAGGGTAACGATGTCATCTCGCACGTGAGCACGCTCGCGAAGCGCCGCCAGGAGATTCAGGATGAACTGAATATGTCACCGACGATGGAAGCCACGGCTCAGTTGACCACGCACCTGCTCGACATCATCTCCAGTCAGAACAGCGATCTGCTTTCGATGATGGCAGCAAAGCAACGAAGTGACGCGGTGAAGGAGTCGGCCAACGTCGCTCAGGAGCAAGTCGACAATAACGCGCAAACCGCGCTGAAAACCAAGCAGGAACGCGAGCGGGCAGCATTCAACGCGACGATCGGCTCTTCGACCTCGTTGGGGCAGTGATGGGTCGCAGAGTTATGCAAATCTGGCGCGCGCTCGTCGTCGCATTCTTCGTAATCTTCGGTATCGGTGGCGCGAGCACGATGGCGCTGGCTCAGACATCGAGTTCCACGAACATAGCTGGTTCGGGGACGTTGTCTGGCACGTCTTCGGGAACGGCTGACACGAGCGGCTCCGCCAAGGGCAACGCGGTCGCAAGTAAAGACGGAGATTTCGCGAGCGGCGCAACCAATGCCGCAAATCAAATCCATGTGTTGCTTGGTAATGTGTTCTCAATTGCCGTCGCGGCGAGCGCCAACGTCATGGACGAAGCTAATAAGTTCGCATGGGGCCTCGGCGTGATCTCGATCGTGCTGATGGGCGTTCGATTCGCGGGCACTCATCACCCGATCTCGGCGTGGGTCGACCTATTCGAGGAACTGGCCACGCTCGGAATTTTTGTCGCCTTGTATCTCGGGTACAGCACGTCGGCGTCTGGCTTCTGGACATGGTTCGAGCAGTTGGCCGCACATATAAGTGGCGGCGACAACGGATCCGTTGGCGCAGCAATGGGGAAGCTTGCCGGCGTCATGTTCGACGCCCTGAAGAGCAAGTTCTCGGTTTTCGGCTTGATGAATCTTGGCGGATCGCTGGCCGACGTCCTCGTTTTGGCTATTTCAGCAGTGGCCATGTGCGTCGCCTCGATCGTCTTCATCTTCTTCACGGCGATCGGTCAGGTTCAGGCCGCGGTCGGCATCGTGCTTGGTCCAATCGCGATAGCGCTGGGCTTTTCATCCTACACGCGCAGCTACTTCAAGAAGTGGCTTGATTGGATGATCAGCGCGGGCATGTACGTCGTCGTCGTGGCAATCTTGGTCAAGCTAGTCGGCACGTCGATTGAATCGGCCATCGCGAAGGCGACGCAAGTGGGTGGCAACACCACTTTGAACGGCGCTTACGTTATCGACCTTTCGATCTTCGTCCTCCTTTTGTCGTTTGAAATCCCGAAGCTTGCGACGATTTTCGGTGGTGGTGCTACCGCAACGGGTACCGGTCCTCTCAAGCTCCTCAAGGGAGCACTGTAATGGGCGCGCTGCACGAGCCGATCGCGGCGGAACAACTGTTTGCGACACATCAGAAGCGCATCGAGCTGGTGCGGCAATGTGCCAACGAGAACACCGAAGCTGAATTTGCACGGAAGTGGCTATCGGTGCTACGTCGCTGTGCGGTGTGGTTCTCCTCGATGCCGTTATCCCCCGACTTACATTGCGAGCCGGGCGGTGCGTTTCGGGCGACGATAGAGTCGACCTTCTATGCGATGCGGCTGGCTGGCGGCCAGAAGTTCGCCGCCGACCTTACGTCCGACAAACGGCGCAGGCTAGAGCCGCAATACAACTTCGCGGTCTTTCTCGCGACTGCGTGTTCGCGACTTGACGAACCGTTCCGTCATTTCGAGTTCGTGCGGCAGTCGGATCAGGAAAAGTGGAATCCGGCCGCACATGGTGCCTTCGGCGCGTGGGTGGGAACGGGGTCCTACGCCGTGCTGAGGCGAGCGACGCCACTGAAGAACGAGCGGATGCGCACTGCGATGCTTGGGCAGACGGTCATCACCTTGGATCTCCTTGCCGGATTAGACACGGCGGTGCATTCGGACCTGTTCAACGCAATTAATCCAGAGCGCAGTCCGCAAGGGTTTGAGGCGCTGGTGCATAAAGTCGTCCGGCAGGCGATGGACGTTGCCGTCGACTTCGAACGTAAGGCGCAACGTGAGGTGTTCGCCCCGGTAAAATTCGACGTGCCTTCGGCAGTTCACGTGGCGCTCGCGCTTGAGCCGCAAATTGTGTCGCCCGAGGCGCCGCCTGCATCGCCGCAGGCTTCCGCCTCGACGCCGCAGGCTGCGGCCTCGACGCAGCACGGCGCGGCCTCGACGCAGCAGGCAGCCGCCTCGTCGCCGCAAGGTCCGGACACCACGGCGGCTGCCGGGGCCGGCCCGCAAAATAGCGGGGTCGATGTCTCATCCCACGACACGCAGCCCGTCCCAACTGCGGCCCCGCAACTTTCTCAGCAGCTTCGGGATGCGTTAGCGGCCGCCGCCGCCCAACCGGCGAGCGCTAGTATGGCGCCGCAGCGCCCGGCTGCAGTCGATCCAGCGGCGGCCGGCGGTCAATCTCGCCGTAGTGCGAGCGCATCCGGGCCAACAGACGAAGACCTGAACCAGGTTCTGGGTCCTGGCGCCTCGATGCTGAAGGAGTTCTTCAAGGCACTCGCTGGCGACGTGACGTCCGGGAAAGCGAAGGTTGTCTGGGAAGAGAAGGGCCTCGCCGTGCAAAAGCGTCTGGTGGGCGCATACGGAATGACCAGCGACACGCTCGTGGAGCAGCTCAAAAAGCGCAGCTTGCTGCTGCGTGCTCACGGCAACGATATCTGCATCCTCGAACGAGCGGGCGCGCTCATCTCGGAACGGCCTGCATCATGAAATACGTCAATCACTTCCGCCCGATTTACGAGTTCCGGCCCTTCTTCGTCTGGCCGGTCCTGATCGTTGGCATTCTGCTGTCGGGCATGCCGCACGGCTGGACCTTTGCGCTCGTAGGCGCATTCATCGTCCTGATCCGCGGCTTCCAGGTTTGGAAGGCGTTGAGCTTTCGCATGGCGATCTCCACGAAGTGGCTTAGCAAAATTCATATCGACAAGCTGCTTGCGACACAGAGGCTCATGAAGAAGCAAGCAGACTCGATGTACCTTGGCACCGGGTTCGAGTGGACGCAGAAGCACACGCAAATCGCGCACGAGATCCTGCGCATGCCGGTGACTGACATTCCATCCTTGCCCAAGTGGCTCTCAAAAACGGAAATTGGCCGAACGCTCGAGTCGCGCATCGAGCAAGTGTTCAGCCCGCGCGACTGCATTCGCGACCGCATGCCGCAAGGCTCGTCGTGGATTCACGGCATGGAGCCGAAGAAAGTGCTCGTGCCGTTTCACTACAAGGCGATGGGCGGCCACACGCTCGTTGGCGGGACGACCGGCGCGGGCAAGACGCGCACATACGAAGTCATATCGACGCAGGTCATTCACAACCCCAACGACGTTTTGATCATTGTCGATCCGAAAAACGACGATGAATGGAAAAAGCGGGTCGAAAAGGAGTGTGCTCGCGCGGGACGGAAGTTCCTCTACTTCAATCAGGCGAAGCCCAACGAGTCGATCAGGCTGAATCCGCTGGAGAACTGGTCGCAGCCATCCGAAATTCCGTCCCGGATTGCTCAGTTGATGGAAGAAGGGCCATTTCGGGACTTTGCCTTTCTGTTCATCGACCGCGCGGTCAAGGGCGAACTCTACGTCGGCGACAAGCCGAACCTGCGCTCGATCCTGAAGTACGCCCAGTCAGGCATTGGCACGCTAATGGAGCGGTGCCTTCGCCGGTTCTTCGTTGAAAACGGCCTGACGAACTGGGAGGAGCTCACAGTCGCTGCGACGGTCAAGGATGCGCAGCGGCGTAATGACGTGTCGCTCGCCGACGGTATGGCGAAGCTCTACCTTGAGCGGTTCGCCGCACACGATCGTGGCCATGAAACGATCGACGGGCTGATCGCCACGCACACGCACGACCGTGAACACTACATGCGCATCATTGCGTCCGCCTTGCCGCTGCTTCAGATGCTGGCCACCGGCGAGACCGGTCTCATGCTCGCGCCGAAGGCTGATGACTTCGAGGACGAGCGGGAAATCTGGGACATCGACAAGCTCATCAAACAGAAGGCGGTCCTCTACATGGGCCTCGATTCGCTTTCGAACAACATCGTCCAGAAGGCGATCGCGTCAATGGCGCTGTCTGACGTCGCGGCCGTCTGTGGGGCGATCTACAACTTCTACGCGGTGAAGCCGGACGTCGTTCTCATCATCGACGAGATCGCCGAGGCCATCAACGAGCAGGTGATTCAAATCCTGAACAAGGGGCGGGGTGCAGGCTTCAAAGCGTTCGTAGCCTTCCAGGCACGCGCAGACTTGGAAGCGAAACTCGGAAACGCTGCAAAAATGCTGCAGGTTTTGGGAAATTTGAACAACCAGGTCTGCTTAAGATTGGAAGATAGCGATACCGCGAAGTGGTTCTCGGACAAAGTTGGCGAGACGGCGATTCGAGTGGTCAACATCTCGAATAGCACCAACACGACGACCGAGGCCCATGCGCTCGAATTCAGCGGTTCTCAGTCTCGCTCCATCCAGCTAGAGAAGGTGCCGCTTATCCCCGTGAAGCTGCTTCACAGCTTGCCGAATTTGCAGTACTTCATGCGCATCTCAGGGGGCGCCGTGTATCAGGGTCGTATTCCCATCATCGAAGGCTAACAACACATTATGTCCGCTGCGTACAAAAACATCATCCGCGACCACAAGCTTTCGCACAGGCTCCTTCAGGTCTTTAACGTTGCGCCTGATCTGGAGCTTGCGTGCTCGCGAGTGGCTGATTTCGTCGGTGAGCGGTTTATGGGAGACAAGGGGCCATTGGCCGCCGAAATGATCGAGTCAGCACTCGATGGCTACAAACGCGCGAAACGCAAGGGTGAGCCGCACATCGCCTTTATGCAAGGGTTGTTCGAGCCGGCGAAGACGCTGTACGTCCGCCGGTATGTAGCGCGGTTTGGGGATAAAACCTCGGTGTGGTGCCCGATGGTCGAGGCAATTCCTTCGTTTGAGGCGCGCCACCTCGAATATCAGTTCGAGATGGTTGACGAGCCCTGCCCTGACGAGATCACCGAACGCACCGCTGCATTCCAACTCGCCGCACGCGTCCTGCATGGCGAGACCTTTCGCCGTTACTTCGAGGAATACGATGTCGCTCACCGTTACGATCATAGCGAAGCTGTCGGGAGTTGATTATCCGGCGGCGAAGCGCGCATGCGATCTGGCCGGCGCGTTCGACGGAGAGGTTGGCGCTGCCATCCCCGAAGAATTCACATATGGGGCGGGCGCGCGTTGTTACGCGCTCGCGACGATAGCGGAGACCCGCACAGCGCTGTTCTGGGGCGGCCTTCTCACATTCGCATCTGTACCTGTGCTCGCGCTAATCAAGGTGCTGCATGGCTAGCCGGTTCGGATCGCACCTGAAAGTCTGGTTCCTGCTGGTGCCTGTGCTGTCGATCGCCGTCATGCCCGCAATCCCCGAGCGGAGCCTTTTCGAGGTGCCGCAAACCGAGTCGCGTTCGTTGGTCGAGTCTGTCGGGCAGGCGCGGGCTGACGACGCCGTGCGGCAAGCCAATCAGGCGTTTCGCCATGCGTTCGTCGACAGCGGGCTCTTGCATCGCACGCTCAACGCTTCGGGCGACGTCCGCGGCCTGAACGACGGCGGATTCTCGGCCTTTGCCCACTCGTGGACGGAAAATTTCTGGTTGTTGGTCTACCGGATGATGTTCCGCGCGATGGTCATGAAGATGTGGATCGTCGGAACCTTGCTGTTCGCGCTGGGTATGTTTATCGACGGGACGGCGCGGCGCAAGATCAAAGCGTCGGCCGCCGGGTTCGTGAGTCCCTTGTCGTTTCACCTTGCAGGCCACGGCCTGCTGCTTGTGACCGGAACGCTTTTCGGCGTGCTGGTAGTTCCGATTCCGGTGCTGGCGGGTTACTGGGTTGCCGTCGCAGCGCTGCTCGGGGCGCTATTGTGGAAGGCAGCAGAATCCTTCCAGTCGTTCAGATAGGATTTCTTGATCGCGTGGGCGGGGAAAGCGACATGTTTTTGTGCCTCTTTTCCCGGTTCGACCCATATCATGATATTTCCTAGATCGCTGTAGCCCGCCTTTCAGCCCCTTCCTGGGTTCCTGCGACCTCGCGACCTCGCCGCGCCGAATCGCGCCGAATCGCGCCGAATCGCGCGCGTGCATCTAGTTCCCCATTCAAACTCCCCCGCCACCGTCAGCGCGGCGCGCCAGCATGCGCCGGTTGATCTGCACGTCGCCTGCCATCGGCTCTCTTTTGCCGCGCTGACTTCAGAAAGGCGCTCGAATTAGCCAATGTTTCAGCCGTTGCGCCGAGCGTCATCCCGCAACAATGTAACCATAGGCAGCGCGTTCGCGCGCCCGAATCCCACCGATGAAACCGGACGGATGCGTCCAGATAGGAGAGGCGTAATGAGCACTGTGGTCGAACCCGGCAACGAAGAAACGGTCGCGCACGGCGCGCTTGAACAAGCTACCGGCGAGCCTCCGCTCACGACTGATGGTGCGGACGACGGCGAGCTTGAGCGCGAGCTGACGCAGATGGAAGCGGACGCGGACCGACTTCAGAAGGAAGGCGTGATCTCGTCCGACGACGCGCAGATGAAGCGCGCGGAAGTGGCCAAGACGCGCAAGCTGTTCCGCGACCTGCCTGCCGCCGAGCGCATTTCCATCATCAAGCGCCGCCGCGAGATCGGTCGGCAGTTGCTGGATCGCCAGCTTTCCGGCGCGGCAGTCGTGACGGCGCGTGTGCGCCTGAACCATACGCGCTTGAAGCCTCTGTTCGAGCAGTGGTGGCCATACATCAACCGCATGAGCATCAACATGCAGCGTTTTGGCCGCTCGACGTTCGGCGAAAACGACAAGGAAGTCGTCAACAGCGCGCTAGAAAAGCTGCTTACGGGCATTGAGAGCTACGTGGACGAGCAACTGCGCGTAGCTGAGGGCTTCCGGCAGCAGAAGGAGGCGGAGCTTCGCGACAATAAGGAATTCGTGTTTGAGCCGACAATTCCGATGCCGGCGATGGACATCGAGGTTGAAGCCTACTCGCGCTTCTCGATGCGCGTGCTCAGCGCCATCATGAAGTTCGACCGCGCGATGGATCACTTTGACTTCATGGTGTGGAACGGCATCCGCGACCAGTCCGACGTGGACGACGAGGCGGTCAACTTCCTCAAGCGCTTCAATCCGCTCGGCATTCGCGGGTACATGACGCACCTGAAGCTGATGACGACGGTCCGCGGCAACTAAGGAGGCGCGATGCTGGACGAACTCAATCCCCAGCAACGGGAAGTCGCCCAGTTGCGCCAGCATTGCGTGGCGATCGCCTGCCCGGGCGCGGGCAAGACGAAAACGATCGCCACGAAAGCAGCCCTGTTGCTGCAAGGCAGCGCCGCGACGGTCGGCGCCGTCACGTTCTCGAAAGACGCCGCGCTCGAATTGCGCGAACGCATTTTGGCCGCTGCGGGCGAGTCGGTGAAAAAGCGCCTGATCGCGGGCACCTTCCATTCGCTTGCCTTTAAGCAACTGAAGCGCCCCGGTGCACGTGCGCTCGATATCGCGTCCGATGGCGACCGGCTCGGGCTACTCATCCGAGTCATGCAGGAACTTGGCCGCGACGGGAAGGCGGAAGACGCCATTCCAACGATCGAGAAGATTAAAACGAACTTCGGCCGATGCGATCCGAACACGGACGACGGCGAGCTGTATCACGCCTATCAGGACGCGCTTGCCCGCAACGGCAAGATCGACTTTCAAGACATGCTGCGCCTCGCTGTCGAGGGAATGGAGCAAGGAACCATCGCCCCATACGCGTTCACCTATCTTCTCGTTGACGAGTTTCAGGACACTGACCCGCTGCAATATCGGTGGATCGAGCTTCATGCGAAGGCGGGTTCGATCGTGACCGTCGTAGGCGACGACGACCAGAGCATCTACGCATTCCGTGAGGCGCTCGGTTATCGCGGCATGGAGTCGTTCATCGAAGTTTTTGACGCGAAGCCGGTCGTGCTCGGCAGCAACTATCGCTGTCGTGCAGAAATCCTTGCCGCGGCAGACCGAGTGATCCGCAATAACGTTGACCGAATTGCGAAGGTCCTGCGCGCCGAGAAGGGGCCGGGCGGACGCGTCCTCACATCGCGGCATCCAGACGAGTACGAGGAGGCGACCGCAGCAGTCGAGGTGCTTGGTCCGCTGTTGGCGAAGGGGCAGTCGTGTGCCATTCTGGCGCGCACCAACCGCATTCTTGACCCGCTCGAATCGGTCTGCCGATCTCACGGCATCAAGTACTACCGCGCATCGGGTGCATCCGTCCTAAGCCGCCCCGAGGGCGCGCTTATGTGCAACTTGCTGGAGATCGTCGAGCACATCAAGGACACGGGCCTTGATGCCGTTCTGGCACATCTGGGCCTGACCGCGCAGCAGTTGCGCGCATTGCACGCCGACATGGGCGCGGAGCTGACGCAGAAGGGCCGCGCCGAGTTGGTCGAGCTGGGGCTACCGGAGGACGTCGCTACGAACTACCGTGAGTTCATGAAGCGGTTGGCGGAATGGCAAAGTCTGTGCGATCGGAAGTTTTATTCGCTGACGCTCTCGGGCGTCGCTGAGTGGATGCTGAAGTACGCGAAAAAGGATTCGGCAATCCGCGCCATCGAGGAGACAAACGAAGTTCTCTGTCGCTTGTCGGGCAGCTTCGCTGAGCGGCTTCTTTTCTTGCGTCAGGATAATAACGAACCCACGCCCGGTGCGCTCATCCTCACGACAATGCACAGTTCGAAAGGGTTGGAGTGGGACCACGTCTGGATCGCGCGCAGTGAAGAGACAATCGTCCCGGATGCGAAGTCGACGGAACCGGAGGAGCGACGTCTGTTCTATGTCGCAATGACGCGCGCACGTGAATCCCTGATGATCTCGGGTACGTCAAAGAACTTCGAGTCGCGCTTTGTTGTTGAGGCTCAACTTCAGCCGATGGCCACAGCCGCCTGAGCCTATCGTCGGCGCGCTTCCTTGAAAGCGTTGCGTTGCCCGCCTATCCTTCAGATTTGCCTGGCGGCCAAGTCATGGCGCTTGTGGCACCTACTGAATGGAGACGCCATGCGCTCGATTCTGATTGCTTCCGTGCTCGCAACGCTTGCTTTGACCGCCCATGCGGGCGACGATGACGGCCAACACCACCGCGACAGGCACGTCCCAAAGGTGTTTGATGCGCAGGGTAGGGAGGTCGGACCACTCGAGTCCGATGCAGGCCAGAACGGCGTCTATATCGAGATCAACGGGGCAATCACGTTCGTCCCGATCGGTCGAGTCGGCACCGCCGAACGAGCTTCTGCCACGCAGTTTCAATGGGGATCGGACCGACCGATCCTCATCGGAACAGTCGCATACCCTTCTTCTGACTGCAGTGGGACGCCGGTCCTCGTCTACTCGTTTGGCAGTGGGACGCCGATCCTCCTCTACACGTCTGGGCCGCGCCCATCGATTGCGGTACGGCAGGGCGCCGATGTGACGGTGTATATCGCGAGCGACGCTGACGCAGGCCCGGCCAGCGTTCAGTCGACGCATCAAAATCCCAATTTTTCGGAATGCACGCCGTACGTGACCACCATCACGGCCTGGACGGTCGGTAGCTCATACGTGATCACTCAGCATTACCCGGAGCCGCTGACGATTCATTATTGATTGAGGCGCCGGTTCAGCAGGTTCCTGCGGCGGCTTGATAGGCTTCTCCCGGCCTTGAAGCGTCAACGCGGCCTTTCTAATCAACTTGCAGCGATCGCTGCAGACACTTTGTTTACGAAAGCAAGGCGTGCGCCAATGAACGAATGTTGCTATGGCTCACCGATGTCGGTAGCGGAGTTCCGCGATATCGCCTTTACCAAGGACTGGCACTCCCGCCTCGTTAGAGGAACCGCCCATGTCAACATTTCACCACGTCCTTGGCTTATGGTTAGCGCCAGACTTCTCTGCGGTGGAGCGCGGCGAGACGTTGCCCCCTCACGTTGATCATGACGCCATCGATCCGCGTGGCATCGTGGACTGGCTGGCCGAGTTCAACGACTGCGGCGAAGACGTCACTATCCGCGTCCCCAACGATGCCGTTGACCAGGTCACGGTTCAATTCCGACTGATGGGTCGCTCGTCAGGAAGTCCTCAGTGCGAAGATTTTGCGGCCGAATTGCTGCACCTCGCCGAAACCTCGGCCGATTTGGACATACGCGGGCCTTGGGCTAAGCTGCACGCACTGCCTAATAGGCGGAAAGCCCCGCCTCCGGTCCTGCTCATGTTTGTCGTCAGCGGAGATTTCGATGCGGTCATGGTGTGGTCGCAGCAATTTCGGATGCGGCTGGGAATACGGGCTGCAGATATCCTGAAGCAGATTTCTGGCAACGTTGAAGATGCTGACCATCAAGGCAAACTGCCGAGCGAACTCGCCAAATACCTTGGCCGCGTCTTTGCTATCCCGTACAAACGCGAGCGTGTAGTGACCGGACTCGCGAGTTCACCGGTGCCGTGTTGATTGGGGTGAAGGACCGCCGCATACAACGAAAAAGCCCGCTGTAGGCGGGCTGCAGAGCATATCGACGGAATAACGGAACGAACCAGTCTGGCTTCGTTTCGTCAGTCGTTGGGCTGCAACGCACGTCTGTACAGTGCGACAGAACGGTAGGCAGGACGGTTCCAGTGTGGCGTGTCCGCTGGCATCGCGTGGCTATTCACGAGTCGGCCTATGTCGAGCATGCAGAAGCAGTGGCCTTCAAATGCGGCCTCTTGCGCGGCCGCGTCCCAAGTCACAGTGATGAGGTCGAAGATTGGATCGATGGGTTTCACGGCCGTTTCCGTAGAGCTGACTTCACCCGTTATCGGCAATCAATTGCATTCGTTTGGTCGCTCACGCGATTGCGCGCGAGATATCAGTAACGTTCGATTCACCTCGCTCGCCACTCGCGCTTTCCGAAGCTCGCACCTCGGCGACTGCGACTGTCTTTTGCTCGCTCTCCGCTTCGATCGTGAGCATCCGCGCGACGCGTTTGAGTGTCCCATTGAGCGCGGCGCGCGGGCCGAGTCGGATGGTGCCGCAATAGAGGATGTCGCCACACACCTGGCCGTTGATCTCAAGCGACCCGCGTGCATGAACGTCGCCATCAACGCGCCCGTCGATACGAACGTGCTCGCCCTGTGCCACACCTTTGACGAGGCCGCCCTCGCCAATGTGCAACAGACCCTGTGTTGAGATGATGCCGCCGTCGAGCAGCCCGAAGCACGAGATGCCGTGATCCACGACCATGTCGCCGGTGATTGCGCAGCCGCGCGCGATAAGCGTGATGTTGAGTTCGGTTTTCATGGTGTCGATTCCTAGAACATTTGCACTTCGTTCGACCCGCCTCGGGTCGCGGGTGCTGCTTTCTTATTCGATGCGGCTGCGCCGTCGGACTCTGTGGTCTGCTCGTCGCGCTCGCGCTTTGTGTGGCGGCGGTAGCTGTGCGAGTGCGACGGCGCGGATGTCTCTGTCGTCGCTCCGGCTGTGGCTTGCGTCGTCGCGGCCGGCGTTGCCGTCGTGGCGGACGTCGTCGGTTGCTGCGCAGCGCTTTGCGCTGCCGGCGCGGCGGCCTTCATCGCGGATGAGTTGGCTGCAGGCTGCTGTGCCGCGTCTGCGTCACGACGGGCTTGATGAATCGGCGACGCCGCCGCTCGCTGCTCCTCCGTGGAAACCGGGGCCGACTTGGCGGGCGTTGCGCCAACGGAGGGAGCGTTGCTTCCGAGTGAATTTCTGAACTGGTCAACCGTTAAGCCAACGCCCGAAGGAGCGAGGTCCTTCGTGGTGAGCATCGGTGCCACCGAAACCGGATGAGGCGGTTCCGCGTCGATCGCACGCGTCGCTGGTGCGCTTGGCTGTTCGGTTGCCGCGAGCTTGCCTGTGCCCGAATCGGAGCGAGCGTTGACGCTGTGGACCGACGGTGCGCCGAACGACTTGTAGAGGGAAGCGGCTCCCATTCCTGCAATACCGACCACAGCGGCGATCGCCACCGCAACGAACGTTCGGCGTGGGGGCGCTGCCTTCGGCAGGCGCACTTTCATCGCCGACACCTTGTCCCGAGCCCCTACGTCCGCCGGCGCGGGAAGCGCTGCAAGCTGGCGCGGCAGATCAATCGTCATCGAGTCAGGTGCGAACTGCGCGTGCAGTCGCTGAATATCGCGTAGGTCCATGCGTAGAGCCTCCCCAGTGTTGTCAGTCGTGCGTCGCCGGCGCAGAGCAACGGCTTTCGTCGTCGGCGCTGGGCACTAGAAGCGTTCAATGTTCAGTGTGTGTCGCCCGAGTCCGGAAGCAGCACGCCTTCAGGCGCGAACCGGTCGTTGTCCGGGATGCAGAGGTAGGCGATCTTCTTGATGCGGGCTTCCCCAGCGTTCAAAGCACGTTCCCGGCTTTCAGCGCTGATTGAGCGAGCAAGCAACGCATTCATCGTCTTCAAGAAGAGCTGGTCGTAGATCGTGAGCAGACGCACGAGCCGACCGGACATCGCGTGTTTGATCTGCAGCGTTACCATTTCCGGATAGACCACCGTCTGACGCTTGGGCAATTCATCTGCCCATGCCGTTGCCTTTTTGAACCACGCCTCGGCAACCCGGAATTCGAACTCGATAGCGAGGAGCTTGCCGCCGCGAGCAACCGTCATCTTGGCAGCGGCAAAGTTGAAGTCGCCACGCAGAAAATCACGCGCAAACCGTGAGTGATAGGCCAGTTCAGTCTGCGCGAGCGTGTCGCCATTGATACGGGCGAGCCGGCTGTCACCGGTGAGTCTTTGGAGAGGACGCAAGCCGCTCTCACCCGCGCTTTCGCTGGCTAGTGGTGCGGTGCGTTTGGGTTCCTCGTCGGGTGCTTCCATATCGATGACGGCCATATTCGTACTCGGTCTGTCTGTGATCTCTCTCGCATAAGATTTTCATTGATTAGACAAGAGTCAAACGAGCGAAAGCTATATCAATTTCGCGAGCTTTCGACTGCACGCACGCGTCGATAACCCGGATACTCAATTCCATTCCCCGCGTCACCGACGCATCGACCTCGACTCCAAGCCCGGAGTCCATCTTTTTTCTGCAAGTCGTGCCCGCCTCGTGCGTTGACATGCGCCGACCGGATAGCTACCGGTGTGGAATTCTTCCTTGTGCTGAGTGTGTTCGCTACACACTCCCCGATTTCAGCCGTAATACTCGTACCTCGGTCCGCATTCATTTGCGCCGGTACATCGTTCGAACCCGGAATACTCGGGTGGTCTCTCTCCAGCGCCTGATCTGGGTAGAACGATCGAAGTTGGCTGATCCGTGATTCCTGCGGCGGAAGTAATTCCGAAAAGGGCTGTTGCGCGGCGTGACCATGCTGCGCGAGAACGACTTTATGTTCTCTGATTGAGCGACCCCGGCCTATGCTGGCCGCTCCCTGCACGCCACGTCCCCGGAAGGGACGTGGCGCGTAGGTCTCTATCTCGATTTCAAGAAGCTCGCTCCCTCACGGGAGCGGGCTTTTTTTTCGTCCGTCGCTTTTGTGCGAGCCGGACCTTTCTCAACGGAGGTGCTGTTCTATGTTGTTGCCCGACCGCCTCAATCACCGTATCGCCGAGGCCATCAAGCATCAAATCAATACCGAGCGCGAAGAGGCCGACACGACGTCTGCGATTTGGCGCGCGCGCTGCGAAGTTGCTCAGGTCGCGATGTATAGCGATCGCGAGCGCTCTGTCTTCATCTCCCATATCAGCGAACGTCGCGGCAGTGCCGCAGCCCGAGAGATGCAATCTCAGGCTGAAACGCTGCGGACCAACGCCATCTTCTTTCTCGCGCGGAAACCCTCATGAATGCAGTAGTTCAGATGTTCGATCACGCACCGCGTAGCCTCGTTGAAGAACGAGCGGTTCGCCCGCCCACGATCGGCAAGATTCGACCCGGTATCAAAGTGCTCACGCGGGCGCACCAGGCCAACGAGAAAGCGGTCAAGCTCTACTCCGACATGGTGGCCGCGGGTGAGTCGTTCGAAGCCATCGGCAAGGTACTCGAAACGTCGCTGCAGCTGCGCAACGCGCTCGTTCCGCGAAACGTCGACTATTTCGTCTGCAGACGCTCGGATTTCTCGAATCCAGACACGGCTGACGAGATCCTGCGGCTGTATGGCGAGGATCGCGGTCACGGGTTGCGGCTCTACCGCTTCCCGATCATGTTCGCGTTCGACGACTGGCTGCGCAACGTGCCGAATCAGATGGCCGCGTACACGACAGCCGGCCGACAGTACTTCTCGGAGTACGACCGCGACGGCAAGCGCTATTGCAAGACCTACGCGCCGGTCGAGCCCAACGCACGCGCACAGCGGGTACGGCGATCCTTCGGTGGGCGACTGGTCGTTCACCGGCAAGACGACGACATTCCCGATGGCGTCTGCGATCCTCACGTCTGTCCGCAGTATCAGGACCGCAAATGCAACCTGACCGCAAACTTCTTGTTTGCAGTTCCGGACGTGAAGGGACTTGGGCTGATCGAACTGCCGACCAACTCCATCTACGTGCTGCAGAAAGCGTATTCTGCGATGCAGACCGTGGCATTGGCGCGTGGCAGACTCACGGGCACGCGCTTCTGGCTTTCGAAGAAAGAGTTCGACATCACGCGGATTGACGACAACGGCCAGGCCGTGCGTCAGAAGCAGATGTTGACGGTACTCGATGCCGATATCGACCTGGGCGCGCTGCTGGGCGGCGCGGACGAAGCTCAACCGGCGCTTGATGCGGCCAGTCGCGCGGTCGCGCTGCTTGAGTCGGACGGTACGGTACAGTCGATCGGTGATCCGCTCCTTCAGCCTGAGCAGGGGCAACCTGAGGCCGAACGGGCAGGCGATGGCGAGCCATCGGGCATCGACGGCACAGCTGGACATGACGACGACTCGCCCGACGCCGATGAGACGCTGGAAGACAAGCGTCACCGCATGTCCGACCTGCTGCATCGTCTGGGCCTAAGTCAGGCAGAGCGACAGATCGGCTTTCGCAAATACGCGCACCATACGTACGGTCGCGGCTGGATCGAACGCATCGCTGATGTCGATGCGATGAATGCACGTCTCAAGAACGCGCTCGACGATCCCGCCTCGCTTGACATCGAAATTCAGGACGCGATTGCACAAGCTGGTTATGTCTAACGTTGGCCAGTCCCCTACGGGGGCTGGCATCCTTTCTTCGGCGTCTCACAACCTTTCTCGCTCGCGCATGAGAGCATTTCAGCAAGAACCGCTTGCTCAAATGTTTTCGACCGCGCTGCACCTGCGCATCGAATTCGTCCGCTTCGGCGGCCCATCTACTTGTTCACGCGAAGGAGATTCCGATGCGTAGAGTCGGCAACTTCACGCTGTTCTTCGGCGCGGAGGACGCTTTTAGTAACTGGCATCCGTGCCGCTTTACCTACCATGACGTCGATTTTGTCTCGGTAGAACAGTTCATGATGTTCTCCAAAGCCAAGCTGTTTGGCGACGAGGACATTGCTCAAGCTGTGCTCGCCACACACCTGCCGAAAGAGCAGAAAGCGCTCGGGCGCAAGGTCAGGGGCTTCGACCTCGATACGTGGAAGGCCAAGCGCGAGTCGATCGTCTATGTTGGGTGCCGGGAGAAGTTCGCGCAGCATCCGGGGCTACGGACGCTGTTGCTCGCAACGGCACCGACCGAGCTTGTCGAAGCCAGTCCCTACGATCTGATCTGGGGCGTGGGATTAGGCGAGCACCATCCTGAAATCACTGACAAATCGAAGTGGCGTGGCCAGAACCTCCTTGGCCAAGCACTGATGAAAGTTCGCGACACGCTCAGTTCCTAAACGACCTTTCGAACGGGCCCTCGTGGCGCATTCGACATCCATCGGCTGCCTTCGGGTGGCCTTTTTCATTTCTAGGAGGCGACTTTGAAAATCGCTCATTTTTCTGACTTGCACTACGCGCCGGGAAACCTCGAAGAATCGGACCGATGCTTTGGCTTTGCCACCGACCACGCGGTTCTCGCACACGCCGATGTTGCGGTGATCTCGGGCGACGCGACGGACCATCGTCTCGACGCCCATGCTCCTTCGTTGAACCGGCTAGCGCGGCGCATCAACGGCCTGAGCGGCAGCATGCCGGTCTTGATGCTGCAGGGCACGTTCTCCCATGAGCCGCCGGGCACGCTACGCAATTTCGGATTGATGGCAACGACGCATCAGATCTATGTTGCGGAACGCGTGCAACAGGTAAGTCTGCATGAAGGCCGGTTCTATCCATCGAGCGGTCCGGTGTACTCCGATGAGGAGCTACGCGAGGTGCTCGCGATCGGCGCCGATGTCGTGTTCACCTGCTTGCCCACGGTCAACAAGGGGCAACTGGCGGCCGCCGTTGGTGCCAAGGAAGCGGGGACGGCTCTTGAAGCCGTGCTCGGTGACTATCTGGCCGCTGCAGGGCGCATCAACCAACAGCTTCGAGCCGCAGGAATTCGAACTGTCGGGGTCTCCCACGGCACGGTCAACGGTTGTACGACCGAGCACGGCGTGACGATGGCGGGGTTCGATCATGAGTTCTCGCTTGGCAGTCTGTTCGATGCTGAATGCGATGCCTTCATGCTCGGGCACATCCACAAGGCGCAGCAGTGGGAGCGGGCGGGGCGTGTCGTGGCCTATCCCGGTTCCATCGGGCGGTTCCACTACGGCGAGGAAGGCGACAAGGGCTTTCTCATGTGGAATGTCGAGGTGGGCAGCGCGCAAGCCGATCTGGTCGTGACGCCTTCCCGGCAGACGATCTGTGTCCACTTTGACGGGCCGCCCGACATGCAGCGCCTGATAGCAATCGCGCTCGACGCGACCGACAAGTTCGTGCGAATTCGTTGGCAGGTCGACGAAGAGCACAAACAGTCAGTGGACCGGGACGCGATCGCGGCGCTGTTTGGCAACGCGGCCGAGCTGAAGGTCGAAGCTCGGATTCTTCCCGTGGTCCGCTCACGCGCCCAAGGCATTAGCCTCGAGACGTCGATTGATCGAAAGCTCGAGCGCTGGTGTGAGCACACTGCGGTTGATCCGGTGCCCTTGCTTGATCGGCTGCAGCTGCTGGAAACGGGGGACGCGGAGGCAATCGCCGCTGGCGTGATGGCTCGACTGAGCGATGCAGACCCGGCGCATCCGTTCGCAAATGACGGGCTGCCCGCATTGTCGAGCATGCCCGAGCCTGTGCCGGTCGCTGTCCAAGAAGGTCAGAGTGACGACGTTAGCGACGATGCACTGCCAATGCCCGATGCGACGGTGGAAATCGTCGAGTCGGCTACGGGAAGTCAGCTTTCGTGGCTCAACGATGATTTGTTCGCGGCTTAATCTGCAAATGAGGTAGCCGCGCATGCAAGGGAGGCCAGTACGGCTCCTCTGCCTGAACACGCAAGCCGTGTTCCGATAGCCCGTCATCGTCGCTATCGAAACAGAGGTTTCACCGCGTCTTTGACGCATCGACTAGTAGTGGCAGGACCCTTCTCTAGCAGTTCATTTTCTCTTTCACCCTGGCGGGGAGCGATCCCTTCCGGGGCCGCATTCCGCCCACCCTAACGGAGTGCATTATGTTTGGTCTTTATCCCGCTGGCCCGAGCTGGGTCCGCACTTTCGCTTTAGGCGATTGCTCATCGCGTGATCTTCAAAAGTCGTTGGTCGATCTGGCGAGCTTCACCGCTGCGATCCAGCATCAGCCGTTCGGCCAATCCCGCGGCGCGGTACTGGCGCAGTTCGGTCAGACGCTGCTTCTGCTCGCCACGACGCCCGGCGCGTGCGAGGTTGCTGTCACGCCGACGGTTGAGATGCAGCACCTTCTGTGGTCGTATCAGGAAGGGTATGCAAGCCAGTGGTCTCCTGCCGAGATCCGCAGCCTCACCGGGCATAGCGGATGGCAAGAGCTTCTGACGAACTCGCGTCGCGAGTTCAGCAGAGTCTGTGACCAGGTCGCAGCCGCGCTCGATGGGACGCTCCAAGCGCCGCCTCGTGCCATTGCGTCTGCCGACATCAATGCGCCGTTTCCCAACGACGATGACGACGCTTTTTACGCACAGATGGCTGCAATATCTGCTTCGATGAGCGTGTCGGAGGACCCGCCATGCGGCCTCTGAAATTGACACTTGAAGGCTTCGTTGGCGTGCGCGATGGCATGAAGCGTGAGAGCGTGACGCTCGATCTGGAAGCGCTGCCGGATGGCCTGATCGCCTTGACCGGCCCAAACGGTGCGGGCAAGACCACGATCATGGACAACTTACACCCGTATCCGATCATGCCGTCGCGTGCGTCGAAGCTGTCGGTCGACGCCTTCTCGTACTGGGATCACATCTGTGGCACCAGTGCGCTGAAAGAACTCGAATGGGAGCACGACGGCATCCGCTATCGCTCGTCCTTTACGTTCCGCAAGCCCGGCAAGACAGGCAAGGCGGAGTACGACCGTGACTATCGCGGCGTACACGATACATGGAGACCAGTGCTGCTCGCGGCAGGACAGCACGTAGCCGGAACGGCGGGGTGATGTAACGCATGTT
>LRBF01000006.1 GCA_001580565.1 Caballeronia megalochromosomata
AAGCGAGTAACCTAATAATTCCAGAATACATGTTTGTTGTGAAAGATAGGACGGAATACGAGATCGGCCTAGGTGTCATGGGCGCGGAGATGTGTATAAGAGACAGGTGTGAGACCCGGCAAGGCGAGCGCTTCGGCCGGTGCGTTCTGCAACACGAACATGACCTGAAACAGCGGCGTGCGGCTGGTGTCGCGAACCGGTGCGAGCGCTTCGACCAGTTTCTCGAAAGGCAGGTCCTGATGCGCATATGCGGCCAGCGTCGTGTCACGGACCTGTGCGAGCAGATCGCGCAAGGAAGGCGAGCCCGAGAGGTCGGCGCGCATCACCAGCGTATTGACGAACAGGCCGATGAGGGGCTCGATCTGCGCATGCGTGCGATTGGCGATGGGCGAGCCCACGGCGACCTCGGATTGCCCCGACAGACGCGCAAGCAGCGTCTGGAACACGGCGAGCAGCAGCATGAAGGGCGTGACGCCTTCGCGTTGAGCCATCGCATGCAGACGTTCAGAGAGTGCGTCATTCAACGCGAAAGGCAGCGTCGCACCGCGTCCGCTGATCTGCGCGGGGCGCGGCCGGTCGGTGGGCAGATCGAGCGGCGCGAGTTTGGCGAGCTGGTTGCGCCAGTATTGCGTCTGACGTTCGAGCTCGGCGCCGGCGAGCCAGTTGCGCTGCCACAGCGTGTAGTCGGCGTACTGCACGGCCAGAGGCGGCAGCGCGAGCGGTTCATTGCGCAGCGCGGCCGCGTAGCCCGCGCCGAGTTCGCGCACGAGCACGCCGGTGGACCAGCCATCGGAGACGATGTGATGCATGGTGAACAGCAGGACGTGTTCGTCGTGCGCGAGGCGCAGCAGGCGGGCGCGAAGCAGCGGACCGTGCTGGAGATCGAAGGGACGCCGGGCTTCGTCTTGCGCGAGACGGTGGACATCGGTGGCTTGGGCATCGACGAGCGGCAGCGCGAGTTCCAGTTGCGGCGCGATGCGTTGCTCCGCTTGACCATCATGCTGCGCGAAGGACGTGCGCAGGCTCTCGTGACGGGCGACGAGCCCATTCAGTGCAGCATGAAACGCACGAACATCGAGCGTGCCACGCAGACGCAAGGCCACTGGAATGTGATAGGTGGACTGTCCGGGGTTCAACTGTTCGAGGAACCACAGACGTTCCTGCGCAAAGGACAGCGGCAGATGCGCAGGGCGCGCAAGTGCTTGCAGGGCCGGCAATGCGTTGGCCTGACGGGGCGATTCCGTCTCAAGCGTTTCGGCAAGCGAAGCCACGCTGGGCGCATCGAACAATGTACGCAGCGGTACTTCGACGGACATCGCTTCACGCAAGCGTGAAACGAGTTGCGTGGCGAGCAACGAGTGACCACCGAGCGCGAAGAAGTTATCGAAGACACTGACCCGTTCGAGCCCGAGCACACTGGCGAAGCATTGCGCGAGCGCGTGTTCGAGCGACGTGCGCGGCGCGACATAGGCATCGAGGTTCTGCCACTGCGGATCGGGCAGCGCGCGGCGATCGAGCTTGCCGTTGGGCGTGAGCGGCAGCGCATCGAGCACGACGAAGGCAGAGGGCACCATGTAATCGGGCAAACGCGAGGCGAGATGCTCGCGCAAGGCGCTTGCATCGATCTCTGTAGCCAGCGTGACATACGCGACGAGCTGTTGATCATCCTGCAACCGAGCCCGCGCGATCACCACCGCTTCCCGCACCGCCGGATGACTGGCGATCTGCGCCTCGATCTCACCGAGCTCGATCCGGAAGCCACGAATCTTGACCTGATGATCGTTGCGTCCAAGGAACTCGATATTGCCATCGGCACGATAACGCGCGAGGTCACCCGTGCGATACATGCGCGCGCCGGGCGCGAACGGATCGTCGATAAAACGCTCGGCAGTGAGATCGGCACGATTCAGATAGCCACGCGCCACGCCCGCCCCTCCGATATAAAGCTCACCCAGCGCACCCGGCGGCACCAACTGACGTTGCGCATCGAGCAGATACATGCGCGTGTTGGCGATCGGACGACCGACCGGCACCGTGGATGATGTGGCCGCTTCGAGCCCGCACCGATAGTACGAGGACCAGACCGTGGTTTCGGTAGGTCCGTAGAGATTGCACAGCGACCTGACCTTGGCACCCAGACGCGCGGCGAGTCCCTCGGACAACGCTTCGCCCCCGCACAACGCGCTCAGTTGCGCGCTGCCGGGCCACTGCGCATCGAGCAGCATGCGCCAGCTCGCGGGCGTGGCCTGCATGAAACTGATGTCGTGCTTCACGATAAGGGCTTGCAGCGCGAGCGGATCGGCTGCGGCGCTGGCGCGCGCGAGCACCACACAGGCGCCCGTGCTCAAGGGCAGATACAGCTCCAGCCCGGCGATATCGAAGGAGATGGTCGTGACGGCGAGCAGCGTATCGGTCGCGCGCATGGCGGTGACTTCGCGCATCGCGCCGAGGAAGTTGAGCATCTCGCGATGCTCGACCATCACGCCCTTGGGCTTGCCGGTGGACCCGGAGGTGAAGAGCACATAGGCGAGGTGATGCGAGGCGACGTTGGTTTGCGGATCGTCTTGCGAGAGTGTGTCATCGAGCGGTGCGTTTGGATCGAGCACGCGCAGCGCACCGGTGTCGCCCAACGCCTCACGGCCGGCGGTATCGGCGAGCAAGAGCCGCGGCGCGGAGTCGGTGAGGATATGGCTCAGACGCTCGCCGGGATAGGCCGGGTCGAGCGGCACGTAAGCGCCGCCCGCCTTGAGGATGGCCAACAACGCGACCACCATGCCGGTGCCACGCTCCACACACAGCGCCACGCGATCTTCGGGGCACACGCCCAGCGCGATCAGATGATGCGCAAGCCGATTGGCGCGCGCATTGAGTTGCGCATAGGTCAGCGATTCATCCTCGAAGACGAGCGCGGTTGCTTCAGGCGTGCGTTGAACCTGTTGTTCAAACAACTGATGGATGCACAGGTGTTCGGGATATGCGGCAGCGGTGTCGTTCCAGGTTTCGACCAGCAGCGTGCGCGTCTCAGGCGGCAGCACGTCGAGCTGATTGACCGGCGTCTGAGGGGCCTGTTCGAGCGCCAGCACGAGACTCGACAACGCCTGCTCCATGTACCCGCACAACTGTCCGGGCGAGAGCGGCGCGACGGTCTGCGCGGTGAGTCCGAGGCTCTCGCCGTCGTCTTCGACCGCGAGCATCAGCGGATAGTTGGTGCGCTCCTCGGCGCCGAGCAATTCGATGCCATCGAAGGCCTGAACATCATCGGCCGATGCCTGGTTGTGGCGATAGTTGAGCAAGGCGCTGAAGAGCGGCGCGGGCGCGTCCACGCCACTGCATCGTTGCGCGAGCGCGAGCGGCGCGTGCTGATGCTGCAGCAAGGCGGCGAGACGTTCATGCGTGTCACGCACGCTATCGGCGACGGAGGCCTCGTTCACATCGAGGCGAATCGGCAGTGTATTGATCAACAGCCCCAAAGCCTGATCGACGCCCGCCTGCATGCGTCCGAGCAGCACGGTGCCGAACACGATGCGTCCATCGGCGTCACGCGCACTGGCCGCACTGAGCACACGCGCCAGAGCGAGATGACACAGACTCGCGAGACTCACGCCGAGGCTTCGGGCCTGCGTGCGCAGACGCGTGTTGAGCGATGCGGGCAAGCTCACGCGCGCTTCGGCGACCGCCGAGCCGTCGTGATGAACGTCGGTGAGGCCGAAGGGCAGCGTGGGTTCGTTCACATCGGCGAGCATGTCGCGGAAGAAGGCTTCGTGTGCCTCCTGAGTTGCGCCGAGCCGCGCCTGAGCGACCAGATCGCGGAACGGCTGCGCCGCGTTGAGCGAATGTCCCTGACCATCGAGCAGCGCGCCGATCTCCTTCTGGATCACCTCCAGCGTGACGTGATCGCCAATCAAATGATGCCAGACGAGCAGCACCAGCCAGCGTGTCGAGCCGGGTTCGCGCGCGAGGGTGAGGCGAAGCAGCGGCGCCTGCGTCAGGGCAAGGCGCTGCGAGCGGGCATCGAAGAGGGCGGCGAGTTGTTCGTCGGCTGGACCGTGCGCGGGATCGAGTTCGATCTCGTCGATGCTCAAGGATGCTTCACGCCAGACCACCTGAGCGGGCGTGCTGAGTCCCTCGTGGATGAAGGCGGTGCGCAAAATGTCATGGCGCTGGACGACGTGGCGCAGCGCATCGAGCCACGCATCGAGTCGCGCGCGGCTGTCGAAGGCGATGCGCGCGGTTTGCAGATACGGGTCGCCCTGAGTGGTGAGCATGTGATGGAACAGGATGCCTTCCTGCAGCGGCGCGAGCGCATAGATATCCTGCACGTTGGCGAGGCCGCCGGGCACCTGAGCGACGATGCGATCGATGTCCGTCTGCGTGAGCGCGATGAGCGGGAGCATGGCTGGCGTGAGCGCGATGCACGCGGGCGTGATCGCGTTGGGCGGGACGACGATCTCGGCAGTGGAGACACCGTGTTCAAGCGAAGCCGCGAGTGCACTGAGCACGGGTGTGGCGAACAGATCGCGGACGCTGGCGTGCAGATCGACGCGGCGCATGCGCTCGACGAGCGTCACGGCGAGCAGCGAGTGACCGCCCAGCGCGAAGAAGTTGTCCTGCCGGCCGACGCGTTCGAGGCCGAGCAGTTCGGCCCACAAATCGGCGAGCGCGGTCTCGGTGGGACCTTGCGGCGCTTCGAAGGGGCGCAGGGCGAAGGCATCGGCTTGCGGATCGGGCAGTGCGCGGCGATCGAGCTTGCCGTTGGGGGTGAGGGGCAGCGCATCGAGTACGACGAAGGCCGAGGGCACCATGTAGTCGGGCAAGCGTGAGGCGAGGTATTCGCGCAAGGCGCTGACATCGATCGCATCGAGCAGCGTGACATAGGCGACGAGTTGCTGATCCTGCGTCTCTTCGTGCCGGGCCCGGGCGATGACCACCGCTTCACGCACGGCCGGATGACTCACGAGCTGCGCCTCGATCTCCCCGAGTTCGATGCGGAAACCGCGGATCTTGACCTGATGATCGTTACGGCCGAGGAACTCGATGTTGCCATCGGCGCGATAACGCGCGAGGTCGCCCGTGCGGTACATGCGTGCGCCGGGGACGAATGGACTGGCGACAAACCGTTGCGCGGTGAGCGCCGCACGTCGCAGATAACCGCTCGCGAGACCAGCGCCACCGATATAAAGCTCGCCGGTGACGCCGAGCGACACATGGCGCAGGTTCTCGTCGAGCACGTACGCGCGTGTGTTGGCAAGCGGCTGTCCGATGGGAATCGACGTGCCATAGCAGACAGCATCGCTCAGCCCATGGGTCAGCACGCCGACGGTCGTTTCGGTCGGCCCATAGTGATTGAAGATACGCAGTCCGGGTTTGAGCGCCTGCAAGGACATGATCCAGTCGGAACGCGTTGCTTCGCCGCCCAGCACCAGCAATTGCGTGGGCAGCGCCGGTGCGTCGAGCGTTTCGTCGACGAGCGCCCGCAGGTGACCGGGCACGATCTTCAATACGCCGATATTGCGCTCACGCATGTACTGCCCGAACAGATAACCATCGGAGGTGCGCTCGGTCGACAGCACGTGCAGTTCATGGCCTGCCACCAATGCGCCGAACAGGATCGTGTGGCCGAGATCGGTGGCGATGGTCGATGCCAGGGCCATGCTGCTCGGTGCGCGGACGTTCATCCTGGCCAGCACGCCGCTCAGGTAGTTGGCAAGGTTTCGGTGACTCAGGACGACGCCCTTCGGCTTGCCGGTGGAACCCGAGGTGTAGATCACATAGGCCGGGTGCCGCGGATGCACGTCGATGGCGGGCTCGGTCCCGGCGTATGCTTCGATGCGACTCGTTTCGGTGTCGGGACATACGACGGGCACGTTCTGCGCGATGGTCGAGAAACGTTCGAGAAGCTGTGGCTGAGTAACGAGCAGCGACACTTGCGCGTCGTCGAGCATGTATTCGAGCCGATCGGCGACAGAGGTGGAATCGAGCGGCACGTAGGCAGCGCCCGCCTTGAGTATCGCCATCAACGCGACCACCATGCCCATGCCACGCTCCATGCACAGCGCCACGCGATCTTCGGCCTGCACGCCCAGCGCGATCAGGTGATGCGCAAGCTGATTGGCGCGCGCATTCAGTTGCGCATAGGTGAGTGATTCATCCTCGAAGACAAGCGCGGTTGCCTCGGGCGTGCGTCGAACCTGTTGTTCAAACAACTGATGGATGCACAGATGTTCGGGATACGCCGCAGCCGTATCGTTCCATCTTTCGAGCAGCGCGTGTTCCTCGGGCAACACGAGTTCGAGCGCATGCAGCGGCGCATCGGGCTGATCGAGCGCCTGCTCAAGCAAGCGCGTGAAGCGCTCACCCAGCCGGGCGATGGTAGCTTCATCGAACAGATCGGTGGCGTAGCTGAACGTACCGGCCAGACCGTCTTGCGTGTGCGTCAGGCTCAGCGTGAGATCGAACTTGGCGCCGGCTTCTGCTGCGGGCAGCAATTCGAGCGTGAGGCCCGGCAAGGCGAGCGCTTCGGCCGGTGCGTTCTGCAACACGAACATGACCTGAAACAGCGGCGTGCGGCTGGTGTCGCGAACCGGCGCGAGCGCTTCGACCAGTTTCTCGAAAGGCAGATCCTGATGCGCATACGCGGCCAGCGTCGTGTCACGGACCTGCGCGAGCAGATCGTGCAGGGAAGGGGTGCCCGAGAGATCGGCGCGCAGCACCAGCGTATTGACGAACAGGCCGATGAGCGGCTCGATCTGCGCATGGGTGCGATTGGCGATGGGCGAACCCACAGCGACCTCGGCTTGCCTTGACAGACGCGCAAGCAGCGTCTGGAACACGGCGAGCAGCAGCATGAAGGGCGTCACGCCTTCGCGTTGAGCCATCGCATGCAGACGTTCAGAGAGTGCGTCATTCAACGCGAAAGGCAGCGTCGCACCGCGTCCGCTGATCTGAGCGGGACGGGGTCGATCAGTGGGCAGATCGAGCGGTGCGAGTTCGGCGAGCTGGTTGCGCCAGTATTGCGTCTGACGTTCGAGTTCGGCGCCGGCGAGCCAGTCGCGCTGCCACAGCGTGTAGTCGGCGTACTGCACAGCCAGAGGCGGTAGCGCGAGCGGTTCATTGCGCAGCGCGGCCGCGTAGCCCGCACCGAGTTCGCGTACGAGCACGCCGGTGGACCAGCCATCGGAGACGATGTGATGCATGGTGAACAGCAGGACGTGTTCGTCGTGCGCGAGACGCAGCAGGCGGGCGCGAAGCAGCGGGCCGTGTTGCAGATCGAACGGACGCCGGGCTTCGTCTTGCGCGAGGCGGCGGACATCGGTGGCTTGGGCATCGACGAGCGGCAGCGCAAGTTCCAGTTGCGGCGTGATGTGCTGCACCGCCTGGCCATCATGCTGCGCGAAGGACGTGCGCAGGCTTTCGTGACGGGCTACAAGCGTGTTCAAGGCAGCATGAAACGCACGAACATCGAGCGTGCCACGCAGACGCAAGGCCACTGGAATGTGATAGGTGGACTGTCCGGGGTTCAACTGTTCGAGGAACCACAGACGTTCCTGCGCGAAGGACAGCGGCAGATGCGTGGGGCGCGCAAGTGCTTGCAGGGCGGGCAATACGTCGGCTTGACGAGGCGATTCTGCTTCCAGCGCCTCGGCAAGCGATGCCACGCTCGGCGCATCGAACAATGTACGCAGCGGTACTTCGATGGACATCGCCTCACGCAAGCGTGAAACGAGTTGTGTAGCGAGCAGCGAGTGACCACCAAGCGCGAAGAAGTTATCGAAGACGCTCACGCGTTCGAGACCGAGCACACTGGCGAAGCACTGCGCGAGCGCATGTTCGAGCGACGTACGTGGCGCGACATAGGCGTCGAGGTTCTGCCACTGCGGATCGGGCAGCGCACGGCGATCGAGCTTGCCGTTGGGCGTAAGCGGCAGCGCATCGAGGACGACGAAGGCTGACGGCACCATGTAATCGGGCAAACGCGAACTCAGCGCTTCGCGCAGGACACTGCCATCGATCTCGTCAGTTCCGGTGACATACGCGACGAGCTGCTGATCGTGCGTCTTCTCATGCCGCGCCCGCGCGATCACGACCGCTTCCCGCACCGCCGGATGACTGGCGATCTGCGCTTCGATCTCACCGAGTTCGATCCGGAAGCCCCGAATCTTGACCTGATGATCGTTGCGCCCGAGGAACTCGATATTGCCATCGGCGCGATAACGCGCGAGGTCGCCTGTGCGATACATACGCGCGCCGGGCACGAACGGATCGTCGAGGAAACGCTCGGCGGTAAGCTCAGGCCGATTCAAATAACCACGCGCCACGCCCGCACCACCGATATAGAGTTCGCCCAGCGCACCCGGCGGCATCAACCGACGTTGCGCATCGAGCAGATAAATACGTGCATTGGCAATCGGCTTGCCGATGACAGGCTGCGTCTGTTCGGTCGTGATCTCCGTGACAGCGGCATCCACGGTGCACTCGGTCGGACCATAGACGTTGAAAGCGCGAATCTGATCGGCCTCCGCGAGGCGATCCCATGTTTGTTGCGAGAGTGCTTCGCCGCCCACGAACAACGTCAGCTCGGCGCGTCGCTCTTCGAGCAGACCAGTGGCGAGCAACACGTCGAGCTGGGTGGGCGTGCAGTCGAGCACATCGACTTCCCGTGCATTCAGGAATGCGATCAACGCTGAGCTATCCGCGCGCACGTCGGCGGGGATCAGGATCAGCCGGTGTCCCGCCAGCAAGGAAGTGAGGCTCTTCAGCGAGGAGTCGAATGCAATGCTGGCATTCAGACTGACGCCGGAGTTCGGAGCGCAATGCGCGAACACCGTCGATTGCAACGCGTGATGGAGATACCCGACATGGCGATGCTCGACCATCACGCCCTTGGGTATGCCCGTGGAACCCGAGGTGTAGATCACATAAGCGAGATGATGCGAGGCGACGTCGGTTTGCGGATCGTCTTGCGGGAGTGCGTCGTCGAGCGATGCGTCGGGATCGAGCACGCGCAGCGTGCCGGTGTCGCCCAGCGCTTCACGGCCAGTTGCATCGGCGAGCAAGAGCCGCGGCGTTGCATCGGTGAGAATGTGGCTCAGGCGTTCGCCGGGATAGGCCGGGTCGAGCGGCACGTAAGCGCCGCCCGCCTTGAGAATCGCCATCAACGCGACGACCATGCCCATGCCACGCTCCATGCACAGCGCCACGCGATCTTCGGGACACACGCCCAACGCGATCAGATGATGCGCAAGCTGATTGGCGCGCGCATTGAGTTGCGCATAGCTGAGTGACTCGTCTTCGAAGACAAGCGCGGTTGCCTCGGGCGTACGTTGAACCTGTTGCTCAAACAATTGATGGATGCACAGATGTTCGGGATAAGCCGCCTCTGTGTCGTTCCATCTTTCGAGCAGCGCGTGTTCTTCGGGCAGGACGAGTTCGAGCGCATGCAGCGGTGCATCGGGCTGATCGAGCGTCTGCTCAAGCAAGCGCGTGAAGCGCTCACCCAGCCGGGCGATGGTAGCTTCATCGAACAGATCGGTGGCGTAGCTGAACGTACCGGCCAGACCGTCTTGCGTGTGCGTCAGGCTCAGCGTGAGATCGAACTTGGCGCCGGCTTCTGC
>LRBF01000007.1 GCA_001580565.1 Caballeronia megalochromosomata
AAAAGCCCAACGGCAGCGCGTAGCGCCGTGCCGGCGCTATTTTGTGCTGAACCAGTTTGCTATGTGGTGCGATGAGTCAGACCGTGCGCGATCCAAGCCCGGTGAGTTTTGTGGGGGCACTCGCTACTGGCGGGCCATTAGGCCAATCGCCTGTGCCGCGGCCGGTATGAAGTGCTTAGGCTGGGACAAGCTGTTTCTTTGGTTACTTTCTTTGCAGCAGCAAAGAAAGTGACTGCCGCCCCGCACAGGGGCAGTGCCAATAGACCGACGCGAAAACGGGATCCGGCGAAAAACCTAAGCGTGATACCCCATATCCCCCCGCACCTTCCCCCGAAACACCCAATACGACCAGATCACATAGATCATGAGCACGGGCAGCAGAAACATCGTCCCGATCAGCAAAAACTGATGCGATAACGGCGCGGCCGACGCATCCCAGAGCGTGACCGAAGGCGGCGCGATGAACGGCCACAGGCTAATCACGAGCCCCGTAAAAGCGAGAAAGAAAAGCCCGATCGAGCACAGGAACGGCAGCACTTCGCGGCCTTTCGCGAGGCTCGACCAGAGCGTCCACGCGAGCAGCACGGTGAGCACCGGCACGGGCGCGAACACGAAGCTCTGCGGAAAGCCGAACCAGCGCTCCGCGATGCGCGCATCCTTGAGCGGCGTCCAAAGACTGATGAGCACAATGAACGCGATCACACCGAGCAGCGCGAAGCGCGCCATGCGGCGGCTCCATTGCTGAAGTTCGCCTTCGGTCTTGAGCACGAGCCACGTCGTGCCTTGCAGCGCATAACCAAAGATCAGTCCGACGCCGACGAGCAGCGGAAACGGCGCGACCCAGTTCCAGCTCGTGCCCACATAGACGCGGCCTTCGATCGGAAAGCCCTGAATGAACATGCCGAGCACGATGCCCTGCGACAACGTCGCGACGAGCGAGCCGCAGCCGAATGCGCCGTCCCACAGCCACTTGCGCGCGCCGATCACCTCGCGGAACTCGAAAGCGACGCCGCGAAAGATCAGCCCGAGCAGCATGAAGAGAATCGGGAAATAGACCGCCGGCACGATGATCGCAAATGCGAGCGGAAACACCGCGAACAATCCGCCGCCGCCGAGGATCAGCCAGGTCTCGTTGAAGTCCCAGACGGGCGCGACGGAGTTGATCATCAGGTTGCGCGAGTCGGCGTCGCGACGCAGCAGGAACATCATGCCGACGCCGAGATCGAAGCCGTCGAGCAGTACATACATGAACACCGCCAGCGCGAGAATGGCAGCCCACAGCGGCACGAGATCGAGCATCGCGTTCTCTCCGTTTTCGACGTTAATTGCGCCCGCGGCCCGGCGGCACGATATCGTCGCCGCCCATGGGCCGCGTCGTGCCGCTCGCGCCCGCCGATACCGCCGAGAGCGGGCGCGCCGCGCGCGTTTTCGCGTCCAGTTCGTCCTTCTCATGCGCATGCGCGACTTCCGCCGGCCCCACACGCACGAGCCGCCGCAGCAGGAAGAATCCCGCGCCGAAGATGACGAGATAAGCCAGCACGTAGAGCAGCCACGAGAGGCCGACATCGGTGGCCGTGAGCGATGGCGTCACCGAATCCTTCGTGCGCAGGATGCCGTACACGGTCCACGGCTGGCGGCCGGCCTCGGTCGTCGTCCAGCCGGCGACCACGGCGATGAAGCCGAGCGGCATCGCCCAGGTGGCCGCGCGCAGCCAGCGCGTGCTCGTCTCGATCCTGCCGCGCGCGAACTGCACGATGCCCCACAGCACGAGCGCGAACATCAGCAGCGCGACGCCGACCATGATGTGAAACGCAAAGAACACGACGGCCACGGGCGGCCGGTCCTCACGCGGAAAATCCTTCAGCCCGCGCACGAAGCCGTTCGGATCGTGTGTCAGATAGAGGCTGCCGAGCACCGGAATCGAGATCTCGAAGCGATTGCGCTCTTCTTCCTGATCGGGGATCGAGAAGAGATTGGCCGGGATGCGCGTGCCGGATTCCCACAGGCCTTCCATCGCCGCGAGCTTGGCGGGCTGATGCTTGAGCGTGTTGAGACCGTGCGCGTCACCGATGATCATCTGGATCGGCACCATGATGATGAGAAAGATCAGCGACATCTTCACCATCACGCGGCTTTCCTCGAGTGCGCGCCGCTCGCGCAGATACATCGCGCCGATGCCGAGAATGACGAAGCCCGCCGTCACGAGAAACGCGCTGACAGTATGTCCGAGCCGGTACGGAAACGACGGCGTGAAGATCACGTCGAAAAAGCTCACCACTTCGAAGCGGCCGTCGGGCAGCATGCGATGGCCCTGCGGCGTCTGCATCCAGCTATTGACGGCGAGAATCCAGAACGACGAAATCACCGTGCCCGCCGCGACGAAAATCGCCGACATCACGTGCGCCCATTGCGGCACGAGCTTGCGCCCGAAAAGCAGCACGCCGAGAAACGCCGATTCGAGGAAGAATGCCGTCAGCACTTCGTAGCCCATCAACGGGCCGACGACGTTGGCGGTCGCATCGGAGAAGCGGCTCCAGTTGGTGCCGAACTGGAACGGCATCACGATGCCCGACACCACGCCCATGCCGAAGGACACCGCGAAGATCTTCAGCCAGTACGCCGAGAGGCGCCGGTAGACGTCGCGTTTCGTGATCCACCAGTTGAATTCGAGCGTCGCGATGTAGCACGACAGACCGACCGTGAACGCCGGCAGCAGGATATGAAACGCGACGACCCACGCGAACTGGAAGCGGGAGAGCAGGACGGAATCGACATCCATGAACGCTCCTTTGTTCAGGCTTTTGCAACGGCTATGTCGAGGACGCGCGCAGCGTGCACGCTTTCTACTTAATACACGGTTTTCATGATCGCGGCCACGCGCCGCGCGACGAGGCGCCGCACGCGCCAAGCCGTGGATGCACCATTTTGATACAATCGCGTATCTCATCTTTCGGCTATGTGGACGACCACATGCGCCTCGTTTCGTCGGGGACGGCCCCATTTTTTCAAAGGGAGTCGCCCGATGTCCTGGATTCTTCTCTTCATTGCCGGTGTACTCGAAGTCGCGTGGGCCGCGGGCCTCAAATCGTCCGAAGGCTTCACCCGGCTCGGACCGTCGATCTTCACGCTCGTCACGGCAATCGGCAGTTTCGTGCTGCTGGCCATGGCCATGCGCCAGTTGCCGCTCGGCACGGCCTACGCCGTCTGGACGGGCATCGGCGCGGTCGGCGCGTTCGTGTTCGGCATCGTGTTCCTGGGCGAAGCCTTGTCGGCGGCGCGTATCGTGAGCGCGCTACTGATCATCGCGGGGCTCGTCGGGCTCAAGCTCTCGTCGGGACACTGAGTCTCATCCGTTGCGCCCGCGCCACCTTGCAGTGCGCTGGCGCACCGGGAACGGCATTCGCTCGAACCGTTGCTGCACCGCGCGTATTGGCGTGGATATAATGGTCTGAGGTCATCCGGTTTTCGTCTGATTCCTATGTTCCGGATTTTCGTTGTATCTTCGCGGATGTAGGCGGCTTCTTTCGATATTTTCCGGAAAGACTGCTCTTTTCAGCCGGCAAATCTTCCGACAGTGTCGAACGCCGGCAGCTGGCGCAACAAGGGAGGCGGCAATGCTTGAGTCACTTTCGCTCGCAGCGGGCCTGTCATGGGCGAGCGGGCTGCGCCTGTACCTCACCGTCTTCATCGCCGGCATGTTCCAGCGCATGGGGCTCGTTCATCTGCCGGATTCACTCGCGGTGCTCGGCTCGCCATGGGTGATCGGCGTCGCGGCGGTGCTCGCGCTCGTCGAATTTCTCGCCGACAAGATTCCCGCCGTCGATTCCCTTTGGGACGCGGTTCACACGTTCATCCGCATTCCGGCGGGCGCCGTGCTCGCGGCCGGCTCGCTCGGCCACGCCGATCCCGCCATGCTCACCATCGCGGCGCTCGCGGGCGGCACGCTCGCCGGGGCATCGCATTTCGCGAAGGCGGGCACGCGCGCGCTCATCAATCTGTCGCCGGAGCCGGTGTCGAACTGGGCGGCATCGGCGACCGAGGATGTCGGCGCGCTCGCGGGCATCACGCTCGCGCTTTTCGTACCGCTCCTGTTTCTCGTGCTCCTGCTCGCGTTTCTGGTGCTTGCGGGCTGGGCATTGCCACGGCTCGCGCGCGGCGTGCACGGCGGCGTCTCACGCATGGCCAAGCACATGCTGCCGGGCTCCGATCGCATGAACCGGCTGCGGAGCAAGCACGATTGAGCACCGCATTCAGGAACGATCAGGCTGCACGCAAGGCAGGGCATTCGCATCCGACCATCGAGCTCGGTTTCACGCAGACGGTGCGCCAGGCATGGCGCATGACCGCGCGCGACTGGCGCGCGGGCGAGCTCACGATGCTGCTGCTCGCACTGGTGCTGGCGGTGGCGGCGCTGTCGAGCGTCGGGTTTCTTGCGGATCGGATGCGTCAGGGTCTCGCGCGCGACGGGCGTCAGATGATCGCCGCGGATTTTGTGGTGCGCGCGGATCATCCCGTCGATCCGCTGTTCGCCACGCAGGCGAAATCGCTCGGACTCGAAACGGCGGGCACCACGATCTTCCCCAGCATGATCAGCTCGACGTCCGCGGAGCCGCTCTCGCGGCTCGCGGCGATCAAGGGCGTGACGCAGGGTTATCCGTTGCGCGGCGCGCTGCGCATCGCGCCCGGCACGAACGCCGCCGATGCCCCCGTCCACGGCATTCCCGCGCCCGGCACCGTCTGGGTCGATCCCGCCTTGCTCGATGCGCTCAAAACCCGGGTCGGCGGCACGGTCAAGGTCGGCACGCGCACGTTCACGGTGGCGGGCGTCATCACGCGCGAGCTGGATCGCGGCTTTTCGTTCGTGAACTTCTCGCCGCGTCTCATGATGCGCGCCGACGAGATCGCGGCCACGGGACTCGTCGGCTATGGCAGCCGCGTGACGTATCGACTGCTCGTCGCCGGTTCTGACGCCCAGGTCGAGCAGTTCGCGAAGTTCGCACGCGAACAGGCCGACGGCGGCAAGCTGCGCGGCGTCGCGCTGGAATCGCTGTCCGACGGCCAGCCGCAGGTGCGCCAGACGATCGATCGCGCGAGCCACTTCCTCACGCTCGTCTCGCTTCTGACGGCGCTGCTCGCGGCGGTCGCGATCGCGATGGCGGCGCATCGTTTCGCGCGGCGGCATCTCGACGGCTGCGCGGCGATGCGTTGTCTCGGCGTCAGCCAGCGCACGCTGCGCGCGCTGTTCCTGAACGAATTCCTCGCGATCGGTCTGATCGGTGGCGCGGCGGGCGTCGTGCTCGGTTTCGGCGGCCATCTCGTGCTGCTCGACTGGCTGGGCTCGCTCGTCGATGTCGAGTTGCCGCAGCCGGGCGTCTGGCCGGCGCTGCAAGGTATGGCGATGGGCCTCGTGCTGTTGCTCGGATTCGCGCTGCCGCCGCTCCTGCCGATCACGCGAGTACCGCCGGTGCATGTGATCCGCCGCGAGCTCGGCGACGCGCGACGCGTGGCGTATGCGGCGTACGGCGTCGGCGTGGTGCTGTTCGCGGCGCTCCTGATCGTCGCGGCGGGGGAGCTCAAGCTCGGCGGCATCGTCGCGGGCGGCTTCGCGGCGGGACTGCTCGTGTTCGGGGCGATCGCGCGCGCGGCGCTCTGGGCGGCGGCGCGCTTCGTGCGGCGCGAGCGGGGCCGGGCGGGCGTCGGCTGGCGTTATGCGCTCGCGTCGCTGGAGCGGCGCAGCGGATCGAGCGCGCTGCAGATCACCGCGCTCGGCATCGGTCTGATGTGCCTGTTGCTCATCGGCATGACGCGCAACGATCTCATCAAGGGCTGGCGCGACGCGACGCCGCCCGACGCGCCGAATCAGTTTCTCATCGACATTCAGCCGGACCAGCGCGCGGGCGTGCTCGACTATCTGCACACGCACGGCCAGCCCGACGCCGCGCTCTCGCCGATGGTCCGCGCGCGCCTCGTCGCCATCAACGGCAAACCGGTGAATCCGGAGAACTACGACAAGGCCGATGCGAAGCGCCTCGTCGACCGCGAATTCAACCTGTCCTACACGACCGAACTGCCGGGTGACAACCGCGTCACGCAAGGCGCGTGGTTCGGCAGGGACGGCAAGCCGCAGGTGTCGATCGAGGAGGGCATCGCGAAGACGATCCGCGTCAAGATGGGCGACACGCTGCGCTTCGACGTCGCCGGGCTGCCGGTCGAAGCGCCCGTGACGAGCGTGCGCAAGGTCGACTGGAACTCGTTCAAGGTCAACTTCTTCGTGCTGATGCCGCCCGACGCGCTCGCCGATCTTCCCGCTACCTTCATCACGAGCTTCCATCTGCCGGCGGAAGAACAGCGCGTGATCGACGGCCTCGTCGCGCGCTATCCGAACGTGACGGCCATCGATATCGCGCCGATTCTCGCGCAGATCCATCGCACGCTCGCGCAGGTGATCGGCGCGGTGCAGTTCCTGTTCCTCTTCACGCTCGCCGCGGGCGTGCTCGTGCTGTACGCGGCGCTCGCCGGCACGCGCGACGAACGTGTGCGCGAGTCGGCGCTGTTGCGCGCGCTCGGCGCATCGCACCGGCAGGTGCGCTCGGTGCAGGTCGCGGAGTTCGTCGCCGTCGGCGCGCTCGCGGGCCTGATGGCCGCGGTCGGCGCGCAGGGCATCGGTTACGTGCTCGCGGCGCGCGTGTTCGAGTTTCATATCGATTTCAATCCGTGGCTCGTGCCTGCGGGCATCGTCGCGGGCGTCGCGTGCGCGGGTCTGAGCGGCTGGCTGAGCCTGCGGCGGGTGCTGGCGCGCCCGGCGTTGCAGTCCTTGCGCGATGCGTAATTTTTTGTTTGAGCCATGACCGAAGCAACTCAATCTCCTTCCGGCGACGAACCTCAACAGCCGACCGCTTTCGAACTGATCGGCGGCGAGGAACGCCTGCGCGCGATGGTCGACCGTTTCTATGACCTGATGGATCTCGAGCCCGAGTTCGCGGGCATCCGCGCGCTGCATCCGCCGACGCTCGACAACTCGCGCAACAAGACTTTCTGGTTCCTGTGCGGCTGGATGGGCGGGCCGGATCACTACATCAGCCGCTTTGGGCATCCGCGTCTGCGGGCGCGGCATCTGCCGTTCGCGATCGCGTCGACCGAGCGCGATCAGTGGCTGCGCTGCATGGCGTGGGCGATGGAAGACGTCGGGATAGAAGAATCCGTGCGCGAGCGCCTCCTGACGTCCTTCTTCGACACCGCCGACTGGATGCGCAACCGTCCCGGTTGATTCACGCCGTTTTGTATCGGTTCAGGCATGGCGCGCGTGGTGCATCATCGTCTTCGAATGGTTTCAACTCCCCGCAAGACAAGGAATCGAAGACATGAGCACACGCGCACTCTTTCGCGAGGACGCCTATCTGACGCGTTGCGACGCGACCGTCACCGCCATCGACGAGCAGGGCATCCACCTCGATCAGACCGTGTTCTATCCGCTCGGCGGCGGTCAGGCGGGCGACGCGGGCACGTTCACGCTGGCGGATGGCACGGTCATCGCGATTGCCGATACGCGCAAGGCGAAGTTCGAAGGCGCGACGCCGGATGACGCCGTGCATGTACCCGCGCCGGGTCAGGAAGACGCGCTGGCGCAACTTGCGGTCGGCGACACGGTGAGCGCGGAGATCGACTGGGCGCAGCGTTATCGGCGGATGCGGCTGCATACGGCGAGCCATCTGATCTGCGCCGTGCTGCCGTTTCCGGTCGACGGCTGCAGCATCACGACCGATTACGCGCGTCTCGATCTCGCCACCGTCGAGCCGATCGAGCGCGAAGACGTCGAAGCGAAGCTGAACGCGTTGATCGGCGGCGCACATGGCGTGCACACCGAATGGATCACCGACGACGAGATGGCCGCGCGTCCCGAACTCGTGCGCACGATGAGCGTGAAGCCGCCGATGGGCCTCGGCCGCGTGCGCCTGTTGCGCATCGAGAACGTCGACCTGCAGCCGTGCGGCGGGACGCATGTGCGCAATACCGGTGAGATCGGCGCGCTGCGCATCGCGAAGCTGGAGAAGAAGAGCGCGCGTACGCGGCGGCTCGTGCTGGAACTCGTGTGAGCATGGATCCGCGCGCGCAGGCGGTGCTCGATCTCTGGTTCGGCGCGCCGGGTTCGCCCGAGTTCGGGACGGATCGCAAGCTCTGGTGGAAGAAGAAGCGCGCCTTCGATTCGATGCTCATCGAGCGCTTCGGCGCGCTCGTCGAAGAGGCGCACACGGGTGGTTTGCAGGATTGGGAACGCACGCCGCCTGGCACGCTCGCACTGATCGTGCTGCTCGATCAACTGTCGCGCAACTGCTTTCGGAACACGCCGCGGGCGTTTTCGGGCGATGGCCGCGCGCTTGCGCTGGCGAAGACGCTGGTCGAGCGGGGCGATGATATGCGTCTGCCGAGTGCGTATCATCGCGCGTTCGCCTACATGCCGTTCGAGCATGACGAATCGCCCGAAAGCCAGCGCGAGTCGTTGCGGCTTTTCGGAAAACTAAAAAACGAAACGGGCGTTTCGAGTTTCTACGAATCGGCGGTGGAGCATGCGGAGGTGATCGAACGCTTCGGGCGCTTTCCGCATCGCAACCGGATTCTCGGGCGGGCGATGTCGGATGATGAAGAAGCGTGGCTGGTGGAGCACGGGGGGTTTTGAACGCGTCGCCCGCAGGTCACCGCCCGCCAGTCACATCCAGAATCGCCCCCGTCACATACGACGACGCATCCGACAGCAGCCACACGATCGACTCGCCGACTTCATCGGCCGTGCCCGCGCGCCCGATCGGCGTCTGCACGCCGAGCACATGCGCGCGATCCGGCTTGCCGCCGCTCGCGTGGATGTCGGTGTCGATGAGACCGGGCCGGATCGCGTTCACACGCACGCCTTCGCGCCCGAGTTCCTTCGACAGGCCGATGGTCAACGTATCGATCGCGCCCTTGGACCCGGCATAGTCGACATACTCGCCAGGCCCGCCCAGCCGCGCCGCCGCCGACGAAACGTTCACGAGCGATCCGCCTTTGCCGCCGCGCGACGTCGACATGCGCCGCGCCGCCTCCCGCGCGACGAGATACGCGCCGAGCACGTTGATGTCGAAGATGCGCTTCATGCGCGCGATGTCCATATCCGCCAGCGCCGAGCCGGGCGCGACGATGCCCGCGTTGTTCACGACGCCATCGAGCTTGCCGAAGGCCTGCTCGGTCGCATCGAACATCGCGATGATCGCGGCTTCGTCGCTCACGTCGCCGTGAATGGCGATGGCCTTGCCGCCCGCCGCCTGCACGGCCGCGACGGTTTCGTCGGCGGCGGCGGCGTTCGACGCATAGTTCACGCCGACGCACCAGCCGCGCGCGCCCGCGAGCACCGCAGCCGAGCGTCCGATGCCGCGGCTCGCGCCCGTAACCAGGATGACTTTGGACATGCGCTGTTCCTCAGACGGCGTTGCGTTTTTCGGACCACTTGTCGTTCGCGGGCGGAATGTAGCGCGCGAGCTTGTCGATCATCTCGGCGGGCTCGGCGGCGACCTGGATGATGTCCAGATACGGCGCGCGCATGAAGCCTTCGTCGACCGTGTGACGGAGCATCGCCAGGAGCGGATCGAAGTAGCCGTTCACGTCGAGCAGGCCGACCGGCTTCTGGTGATAGCCGAGCTGCGCCCACGTATAGACCTCGAAAAACTCCTCGAACGTGCCGACGCCGCCCGGCATCGCGACGAAGGCATCGGAGAGATCGGCCATCTTCTTCTTGCGCTCGTGCATGTCTGGCACGACGTGCAGTTCGGTGAGATCGGTATGGCCGACTTCCTTGGCGAGCAGCAATTCGGGAATCACGCCGACCGCGCGTCCGCCGGCGGCGAGCACTTCATCGGCGATGAGGCCCATCAGCCCGACGCGGCCGCCGCCGTAGACCAGCGAGAGATTGTTCTCAACCAGCGCGCGGCCGAACGCCTTGGCCGCTTCCGCATAGACGGGGCGGGCTCCGTTCGAGGAGCCGCAGTAGACACACACTGCCTTCATTTATCTGGAATCCTTTGTTTCGGTCTTTGCATCGTCGCGCGGCGGCAGGAAGTCCGCGTACTCGCGCTTGGGCAGCTTGCCGGAGACGAGGTCGTCGAACAACTGGCGCGAACGCCCGCGCAGATACGGCGCCATGATCGAGATGATATGCAGGCTCGCCTGATGCAACTCGGTGCGGATCGCTTCCTGATCGTTGTATTTGCGCGGATTCATCACATACTGGTATGAAAGCCAGTACGTGGCGATCACGCCGATGTTGGTTGCGATCACCTTGATCTCTTCGGGCGTCGCGACCATTTCCTGATCGGCGACGAGCGCCTCGCACAACTGGCTCGCGAAGTGCACCTTGTGCGTGATGATCTGCTTGAAGTGCGTCTCGAGCGTGCGGTTGCGCGCGAGCAGATCGTTCAGGTCGCGATACAGGAAGCGGTAGGCCCAGAGGAAATCCGCCATGTATTGCAGATACGACCACATCTCGTCGATCGTCGGGCGATGATCGTCCGGAAACCGCAGGCGCTTCTGAATCTGCTGCTCGAACTGCGCGAAGATGCTGTTGATGATGTCGTCTTTGTTGCGGAAATGGTAGTACAGGTTCCCTGGACTGATTTCCATTTCTTCGGCGATCGTTGTCGTGGTGACGTTCGGCTCGCCGATATCGTTGAACAACTTCAGCGACAGCTCGAGTATCCGTTCGCGGGTGCGGCGGGGTGGTTTGGCTTCCATGTCGTCCGACCTTGGGATCGGGCCGCGTCGGCTCGGGATGAGCGTTCGCGCGGCCGCTTCCGTTGCTATTTTTGAGAATGTCGGACGATTATAAACCGGTCGTTCGGCGGCACGGACGCGGGCTTCGCGCGAGGGTGTTCTCGTTTACAAGATACGCGCGAACCAGTCCGATGCAAGCGGCCACAGAATCAGCCCCCATGTGATGACGCAGACGCCGAGCGCGACCATCACCGCCGCGCTGCCGAAATCCTTCGCGCGCTTCGACAGTTCATGACGTTCGAGCGAAATGCGGTCGATGGCCGCCTCGACGCTCGAATTGAGCAATTCGACGATGAGCACCAGCAGCACCGAGGCAACCAGCGCCGCACGCTCGACGGGCGCGACCGGCACGAAGAGGCTGCACGGCAACAGGATCGCGGCGAGCGTCAGTTCCTGGCGGAACGCGCTTTCCTCGCGGATCGCGACGCGAAAGCCGTAGAGCGAATTCTTCATCGCGTGCCACGCGCGCGTGAAGCCGCGATTGCCCTTGTACGGATTGAAGGGCAGGTCGTCGGGGCCGAGCGGCTCGGCCGGCGGGGCGGGCTTGCCGTCGATGTCCTCGATGTCGTCGTCGAAAGGATCGCGCGCGCGCGCCGCCGCACAGGCCCCGGCGCGCGCGTTCGCTTCGGCGCGTTGCTGCGGCGCGGCGCGTCGCGTCATGCGGCCGCCCGGTCCGAACTGGCGGCGCGCGGCCCGAACTGCCGCAAATGCGAGGCGAACTGCTCCGACGCCGCGCGCCACGAGAAGCGCTCGGCCCACGCGCGCGCATCGGCGCGCTCGATCTTCAGCGCCTGCAGGCAGGCTTCGTGCAGATCGTCGTAGAGCGCGCCCGGGCCGTGTTCGCCGAGCACGTCGATCGGGCCCGTCACCGGATAGGCCGCGACCGGCGTGCCGCAGGCCATCGCTTCGAGCAGAACCAGGCCGAAGGTATCGGTGCGGCTCGGGAAGACGAACACGTCGGCCGCCGCATAGACCTTCGCCAGTTCCGACTGCGACAGCACGCCGAGATAGTTGACGTTGGTGTAGCGCGACTTCAGCTCCGCGAGCGCCGGACCTTCACCCGCGACCCACTTCGAACCGGGCAGATCGAGCTTCAGAAATGCCTCGACGTTCTTCTCGACCGCGACGCGCCCGACATACAGAAAAATCGGCCGCGCGGTGTTGAGCACCTTCGACTCCATCGGATGGAAGATGTCGAGATCGACGCCGCGCGTCCACAGCACGACGTTGGTGAAGCCGAAGTGCTCGAGATCGCTCTTGACGACGGGCGTCGGCGCCATCACCGCCTGCGAGTTCCCGTGGAACCAGTGCAGAAAGCGATACGTCAGCGCGAGCGGAATGCCGAAGCGCGCTTTCACATACTCCGGAAAGCGCGTGTGATAGGCGGTCGTGAACGGCAGCTTGTGACGCAGCGCATACGAGCGCGCGGCGAGCCCGAGCGGGCCTTCCGTCGCGATATGCAGTGCATCCGGCGTGAATGCGTCGATGCGCTTCGCGACGCGTTGTCCCGGCAGCAGCGACAGGCGAATCTCGGGATAGGTCGGGCAGGGAATCGTTCTGAATTCGAGCGGCGTGAGCAAGTCCACGCGATGACCGAGCGCAGTGAGTTCCTTCGTCGTTTGCTTGAGTGTGCGCACGACGCCGTTGACCTGCGGCTCCCATGCATCGGTCACGATCATGATTTTCATAGGCTTGCGTTCCGTTCCTTGTGGGGTGGGGCTTGCAGAGCTCATACAGTCGCGCGCGCCTTGCCCACGCGGGCTTCCGGCGAGCGCATCACGGTCCAGTAGACGATCTTCAGTTCGCCGTCGTAGGTCTCGACGAGCGCCGAGAGACTCTCGACCCAGTCGCCGTCGTTGCAGTAGAGCGTGCCGTCGATGTCGCGGATCTCGGCCTTGTGGATGTGCCCGCACACGACGCCGTCGCAGCCGCGCCGGCGCGCTTCATCGGTCATCACGTGCTCGAACTGCGAGATGAAGTTCACCGCGTTCTTCACCTGATGCTTCAGGTACTGAGACAGCGACCAGTAGTTGAAGCCGAGCTTCGAGCGCACGCGATTGAACCAGCGGTTGAGCAGCAGGATCATCGTGTAGGCGGTGTCGCCGAGATACGCGAGCCATTTCGCGTGCTGGATCACGCCATCGAAAAGATCGCCGTGCACGATCCACAGGCGCTTGCCCGCGAGCGTCGTGTGGAACGCTTCGCCGCGCACGTGGATGTCGCCGAACGCGAGATCGCAGAACTGTCGCGCGGCTTCGTCGTGATTGCCGGGGATAAAGATGACCTGCGTGCCCTTGCGGGCCTTACGCAGGATCTTCTGCACGACGTCGTTGTGCGCCTGTGGCCAGAACCAGCCTTTGCGAAGCTGCCATCCGTCGATGATGTCGCCGACGAGATACAGATATTCCGACTCGTGATGCCGCAGGAAATCGAGGAGATAGTCCGCCTGACAGCCGCCCGAACCCAGATGGACGTCCGAGAGCCAGATCGTGCGATATCGATGCGGCTGTTCCGATGAATCGGCCAGATCGTCGTGACGGACGGGCGCGGCGACACGTGCGTCCGACAGACCCGGCGTGCCCGCGGAAGCGGAGTCGGATGATTCGGTGGACTCCGATCGCAGTGCGAAGGGACCGGTGCGCAGCTCGCTGTTGCTGAGGCTAAAGGAAGAGGGCGGGTCGATTGCCGGGTGAACTGACGAGTTGAATGCCATTGGCTCGCGCATCGGGTTTCGGTATGCGCATTGCGCCATGCGGCTGTGACCGAGCCGTGACAGTCACGAGAAGTTCTTATTACTTGGCGACGGATTGGGCCGCGACGATGCGCGTGCCGGCGAGGCGATCATGGATGAACTGGCGCGCCGGATCGAGCCGCACGGCGGCGGCCCATAGCGCGGCCCACGCGGCGAAGACCGCGAGCGTCTGCGGCACCGCGAGGGAGAAGAGCGGATGCAGCGCGAGCGGCGGCAGGAACCACAGCCACGCGAGCACATAGCGCGCGAGGGCGCGCGCGGGCCTGACGGGCTGGCCGTGCGCATCGACGAGCTTCAGGCGCCAGGTTTTCATCGGCAGGGTCTGGCCGCCGTGCGTCCAGAAATACACGAAGTAGGCCGCGAGCACGATGCCGATCCACGACATCAGCCAGTTGTGATGCGTGAGGCCGTTGCGTTGCTGCGTGAGCGTGCTGAAGAGATAACCGGCGAGGAACACCACGCCGAAGAGGATGACGCTCTCGTAGAGCATCGTCGCGAGGCGGCGGCGCAGCGTGGGCGCGCGCATCGGGTCGAGGGTGACGGCGGCGGGCTGCGCGCTCACGAGCCGTTGTACATCGAAGGCGCCTGCTGCGGCGATACGGGAATCGGCGTGGCCGGGACGATGCTCGCGGCGTTCGGAATGGCGGGTTGCGTCGGTGCGCCGGAAACGGGCGCAGCCGGCGCGGCCGCCGTGCCCGATCCACCTTCCGCGTGTGCCGGCGCGTGCCCCTGCTCGCGCGCCGTGACGAGGCGGTTGATGTCCTTCACTTCGGTCTTGCCCGTGGGCGGCGCGGAGACGATCGTCGGACGGCGCACGTGCTCGCTCGCCGCCAGCTTCTTCTTCTGTTCTTCGGAGAGCTTCTGATAGGCGTCCCACGCCTTTTCGCGGTTCTCCAGCGGCACCGACTTGGAAACCTGATAGTTCTCGCGCGCCACCTTGCGCTGGTCGGGCGTGAGGCGCACCCATTCCTCCATGCGCTGATGCAGATGCTTCTGCGCTTCAGGCGACATCCGGTGAAACCGTGACGCGATCTTCAGCCACTTCTGCTTGCGCTCGTCGGAGAACGAATCCCACTGCGTGGCGAAGGGCGCGAGCGCGACATGCTGCGTTTCGGTGAGACGGCTCCAGGAAAGCGGGCTTTCGGACGACAGCGCGGACAGCGGCGAGGCGTTCGACTCGGCCGCCGCGCCCGAACCGCCGCTCGGCGCCGCGGCGGCCGAAGGCGCGGCGGCAGTGGAATAAAAGCGCGGATAAGTCGCGGCGAACGCAACCAGACCAGCAATCGCGCAACCAAAGACAATCGCGAGACCGCGCTTGTAACTCACCCGAAATTTCCCCCGCTGTATTCAGTACTTAATGATTGCGCGTCAGGTACGCGTTGAAACCGTGATCCAGATAGGCGTCGATCGGCAGGCTGTCGCTCATCATGGCTGCGTCGATGTCGGCGAGTTCGGCCTTGCGCTGCTGGTCTTCCCAGTACGCGATGCCCGCCAGCCCGATGATGAGCGCCGCAAGCGGCCAGGCGAGGCCGAGGCCGCCGAGCCGCGCGAGCAGCCCCTTCGGACGATGATCGTCGCCGGACTCGCCCGTCGTGAGCGTGGCGCCCGCGCCGGCGAAAGCCGGCGTGAACGCGGGCGCGGTGATCGCGACGGCGGCTTTCTCCGGCTTCTTGCGCGCGATGGCGGCACGGCGCGCCTCGCGCAGCCGGTCGACGGCGGCAGCCGGAATAGTGGACGCGTTTTCGTCCAGCGCGCGCACGACCTTCAGCGCGAACTCGTTTTCCTTCGTTTCAAGAGCGGAACTCATAGCGTGATCCCTTTGGCTTTCAGGGCTTGGGCGAGAGTATGCGTGGCGCGTGAGCAGTGCGTCTTCACGCTGCCCTCGGAGCAACCCATCGCGGCGGCCGTCTCAGCGACATCCATGTCTTCCCAGTAACGCATGAGAAAAGCTTCCCGTTGACGCGCTGGCAGTTTTTGGATTTCCGCGTCGATCAGGTTCAGCACCTGTTCGCGCTCCAGACGGTTCTCGCTGCTCTCGCTGCCGACCGCGCTATCTTGGGATTCGAAGGTCTCGAGCGGGTCGAATTCGTCGTCGTCCGCGTTGCCGAAGGACGAGAAGAGGCTGACCCAGGTATTGCGCACCTTCTGGCGACGGAAATAATCGTGCGTCGCGTTCTGCAGGATACGCTGGAATAAAAGCGGAAGCTCGGATGACGGACGGTCACCGTACTTCTCCGCCAGCTTGATCATCGCGTCTTGCACGATGTCGAGCGCCGCGTCGTCGTCGCGAACGGTGTACACGGTTTGCTTGAACGCGCGTCTTTCGACGCCCGCCAGGAAATCGGCGAGTTCCTTGTCTGATGCCATCCGTTGGGGACCCGGCGCAAGAGCTTGCGTCGAAAGGGATCGTGGAGTTCTTGGAAAACCTGCGAATCCTAGCAAAGTTTCGCGGCATCCGGAGAAAATGAGAGGTTTTGTTGCCACTTGCGACGTTCGTCGGATCGTTTTACCGTCGATTCGACAGGGGGCTCCTTGCCCTGAAACCGTGCGCGCCTAAAGCAATCGGCGCGCCCGGAAACTTTTTACTTGACCCGCCGCGCGCGCCACTGTTACATTTTCTGACTCGCATCATCAGTGAAATGTCTGCTTTGAGGCGAGCCCAAGAAGTTCGCCTGTCAAACCTAGACGCGCCGCTTGAACCCGAGCCACAAGCCCGGCAGAGAGCACCCGATCAATTTTTTGCCGAAAATTCGAAAGGTGATGAATGAACATGCCTAGCGCGGAATTCTCCACGTCGGATACCACTCCCCCTCACGAAGCTGACTCCATCGGCGGCACCGTGCTCATGCGCGCGCTCGCTGACGAGAAGGTCGAATTCATCTGGGGTTATCCCGGCGGCTCGGTACTCTACATCTACGACGAGCTGTACAAGCAGGACCAGATCCAGCACATTCTCGTGCGCCACGAACAGGCCGCCGTGCATGCCGCCGACGCCTACGCGCGCTCGACGGGCAACGTGGGCGTGTGCCTCGTGACCTCGGGCCCGGGCGTCACCAATGCCGTCACCGGCATTGCCACGGCCTACATGGATTCGATTCCGCTCGTCGTCATCAGCGGCCAGGTGCCCACCGCGGCCATCGGTCTCGACGCATTCCAGGAATGCGACACCGTCGGCATTACGCGTCCGTGCGTGAAGCACAACTTCCTCGTGAAGGACGTGCGCGACCTCGCCGCGACCGTCAAGAAGGCTTTCTACATCGCACGTACCGGCCGTCCCGGCCCGGTGCTGATCGACATTCCGAAGGACGTGTCGAAGGCGCCGTGCAAGTACGAGCCGCTCAAGAGCGTGTCGCTGCGTTCGTACAACCCGGTCACGAAGGGCCATTCGGGCCAGATCCGCAAGGCGGTGCAACTGCTGCTGTCGGCGAAGCGCCCGTACATTTATACGGGCGGCGGCATCATCCTCGCGGACGCGTCGCGTGAGCTGAACCAGTTCGCCGATCTGCTCGGCTATCCCGTCACCAATACGCTGATGGGCCTCGGCGGCTATCGCGCGTCGGACAAGAAGTTCCTCGGCATGCTCGGCATGCACGGCACGTACGAAGCCAACATGGCGATGCAGAACTGCGACGTGCTGATCGCGATCGGCGCGCGCTTCGACGACCGCGTGATCGGTGACCCGAAGCACTTCGCGTCGTCGCCGCGCAAGATCATCCATATCGACGTCGATCCGTCCTCCATTTCCAAGCGCGTGAAGGTCGATATCCCCATCGTCGGCGACGTGAAGGAAGTGCTGAAGGAACTGATCGAGCAGCTTCAGCATGCCGAGCACGGCCCGGACACGCAGGCGCTCAAGACGTGGTGGGACGAGATCGAAGGCTGGCGCTCGAAGGATTGCCTGTCCTACGACCGCAAGAGCGAGATCATCAAGCCGCAGTATGTCGTCGAGAAGCTCTGGGAGCTCACCGACGGCGACGCGTTCGTGTGTTCCGACGTCGGCCAGCATCAGATGTGGGCGGCGCAGTTCTATCCGTTCAACAAGCCGCGCCGCTGGATCAACTCGGGCGGCCTCGGCACGATGGGCTTCGGCCTGCCGGCGGCGATGGGCGTGAAGATGGCCTATCCGGACGAGGAAGTGGTCTGCATCACCGGCGAAGGCTCCATTCAGATGTGCATTCAGGAGCTCTCGACGTGCAAGCAGTACAACACGCCCGTCAAGATCATTTCGCTGAACAACCGCTACCTGGGCATGGTGCGCCAGTGGCAGCAGATCGAATACAAGAAGCGCTATTCCAGCTCGTACATGGACGCGCTGCCCGATTTCGTGAAGCTGGCTGAGGCGTATGGCCATGTCGGCATTCGTGTCGAAAAGACCGCGGACGTCGAACCGGCGCTGAAGGAAGCGCTGCGTTTGAAGGATCGCACCGTATTTCTCGACTTCCAGACCGATCCGACCGAAAACGTATTCCCGATGGTGCAGGCAGGCAAAGGCATCACGGAAATGCTGCTCGGCTCTGAGGATCTCTAACGCGGCTTTGTCTCGCGAGGCTCGCGCGCGCCCGTCTTCACAAAGGACGAGCGTCGCGCGCGGGTTTTTCGAACGAACGCCACTTCTGGACACATTCGGGAAAAACACATGAAACACATCATCTCCGTTTTGCTGGAAAACGAACCGGGCGCGTTATCGCGCGTCGTCGGGCTCTTTTCGGCGCGCGGCTATAACATCGAAACGCTGACGGTGGCGCCGACCGAGGACAGTTCGCTGTCGCGGCTGACCATCGTCTCGATTGGCTCGGACGACGTGATCGAACAGATCACGAAGCACCTGAACCGCCTGATCGAGGTGGTGAAAGTGGTCGACCTGACAGAGGGCGCCCACATCGAGCGCGAGCTGATGCTCATCAAGGTACGGGCGGTCGGCAAGGAACGCGAAGAAATGAAGCGCATGGCGGATATCTTCCGCGGCCGCATCATCGACGTGACCGAGAAGACTTACACGATGGAACTGACGGGCGCGAGCGACAAGCTCGACGCGTTCATTCAGGCGCTCGACGCCACCGCGATCCTCGAAACGGTTCGCACGGGCAGCTCCGGCATCGGCCGGGGCGAGCGGATTCTCAAGGTCTGACGCCTTCCCCAATCAACTAGCAGCAAAGTAGCGCAACCATTCAACGCATCAGGACTCAAGGAACCACCATGAAAGTTTTCTACGACAAGGACGCCGACCTCTCCCTCATCAAGGGCAAGCAAGTCACCATCATCGGTTATGGCTCGCAAGGCCATGCGCACGCGCTCAACCTGAAGGACAGCGGCGTGAACGTGACGGTGGGTCTGCGCAAGGGCGGCGCATCGTGGAGCAAGGCCGAGAACGCGGGCCTCAAGGTGAAGGAAGTGGCCGAAGCCGTGAAGGGCGCCGACGTCGTCATGATGCTCCTGCCCGACGAGCAGATCGCCGAAGTCTACAAGAACGAAGTGCACGACAACGCCAAGCAAGGCGCTGCGCTGGCCTTCGCGCACGGCTTCAACATCCATTACGGCCAGGTGATCCCGCGTGCGGATCTGGACGTCATCATGATCGCGCCGAAAGCGCCGGGCCACACTGTGCGCAACACGTACAGCCAGGGCGGCGGCGTGCCGCACCTGGTCGCCGTTGCACAAGACAAATCGGGTTCGGCACGCGATGTCGCGTTGTCGTACGCAGTGGCGAACGGCGGCGGCCGCGCGGGCATCATCGAGACGAACTTCCGTGAAGAAACCGAAACCGACCTGTTCGGCGAGCAAGCGGTTCTGTGCGGCGGCACCGTCGACCTGATCAAGGCCGGCTTCGAAACGCTGGTGGAAGCAGGCTACGCGCCGGAAATGGCGTACTTCGAGTGCCTGCACGAACTGAAGCTGATCGTCGACCTGATCTATGAAGGCGGCATCGCCAACATGAACTATTCGATCTCGAACAACGCCGAATACGGCGAGTACGTGACGGGCCCGCGCATCGTGACGGAAGAGACGAAGAAGGCGATGAAGGCCGTGCTGAAGGACATCCAGACCGGCGAATACGCGAAGAGCTTCATCATCGAGAACCGCGCAGGCGCGCCGACGCTGCAATCGCGCCGCCGTCTGACGTCCGAGCATCAGATCGAGCAAGTCGGCGAGAAGCTGCGCGCGATGATGCCGTGGATCGCGAAGAACAAGCTCGTCGACCAGTCGAAGAACTAAGCGTCACGTTTTTTGCTCCAACGAAAGCCGCCCGGCAGCCCTGTGCGCCGGGCGGCTTTTGCTATCCTACGGTTTTTATAAAACACAGAACCCGTTCATGAACTATCCTCATCCGATCATTGCCCGCGAAGGCTGGCCGTTCATCGCCATCGCGGCTGTCGTTGCCATCCTCGTGCAAGCGATGGGCGGCTTCGGCTTCGCCTGGATCTTCTGGCTGATCGTGATTTTCGTCGTCCAGTTCTTCCGCGATCCGGCCCGCCCGATTCCGACCCAGTCCAACGCGGTGCTGTGTCCGGCCGATGGGCGCATCGTCGCGGTCGAAACCACGCAGGATCCGTACGTGGGCCGCGAAGCGCTCAAGATCAGCGTGTTCATGAACGTGTTCAACGTGCACTCGCAGCGCTCGCCGGTGGACGGCGCCATCACGAAGGTCCAGTACTTTCCGGGCGCGTACCTGAACGCGGCCGTCGATAAAGCCTCGACCGAGAACGAGCGCAACGCGGTCGTGCTGCAGACGGCGAGCGGCCACACCGTGACCTCGGTGCAGATCGCGGGGCTGATTGCGCGACGCATTCTGTGCTACGTGCACGTCGGCGAGCCGCTCACGCGCGGCCAGCGCTACGGCTTCATCCGCTTCGGCTCGCGCGTCGACGTGTATCTGCCGGTGGGCAGCCGCCCGCGTGTGTCGATCGGCGAGAAAGTTTCGGCTTCGTCGACGATCCTCGCCGAATTCGCGGAATAACGCGGGGGATTCGATGGCGGCATTCAAACCGCGCCGTAACCGCGCAACCGCGACGCCTCCGCGCGCGTTCCGCCGCAACAAGGCTGCGCAGGACGTCGGCGCCGTGGAGACGCGGCGCGCGAAGCGCCAGCAGTTTCTGAGAAAGCGCGGCATTTATCTGCTGCCCAACGCGTTTACCACGGCCGCCCTGTTCTGCGGCTTCTTCGCCGTCGTCCAGGCGATGAACGTGCGTTTCGAGATTGCGGCCATCGCCATTTTCGTCGCGATGGTGCTCGACGGCATGGACGGACGCGTTGCGCGCATGACGCATACCCAGAGCGCGTTCGGCGAGCAGTTCGACAGTCTCTCGGACATGGTGTCGTTCGGCGTCGCGCCCGCGCTCGTGATGTACGAGTGGGTGCTGAAGGACCTCGGGCGCTGGGGCTGGCTTGCGGCGTTTGTCTATTGCTCGGGCGCGGCGCTGCGGCTCGCGCGCTTCAATTCGAACATCGGCGTGGTCGACAAGCGGTACTTTCAGGGCTTGCCTTCGCCGGCCGCGGCGGCGCTAATCGCCGGTTTCGTATGGCTCGCGACGGATAATCGCGTGCCGCTCAAGCTCGTGTGGCTGCCGTGGGTGGCGTTCGCGCTGACCATTTACGCGGGCGTGACGATGGTGTCGAACGCGCCGTTCTACAGCGGCAAGGCGCTCGACGTGCGGTATCGCGTGCCGTTCGCGGGGGTGCTGCTGATCGTCGTGGCGTTCGTGCTGGTGTCGTCCGATCCGCCGGTCATGCTGTTCTGCCTGTTCGTGCTGTACGGCTTTTCGGGCTATATCTGGTGGGGCTATCTCGCGATGCGGGGCAGGCCGAATCCCGCCCGTAGTTTGCAGCGGGAACACTAACGCGTTTGAACGAAGCAAAGGCGGCAACCGGAGAGGTTTGCCGCCTTTGTCGTTTCTGGGCGCGCGTCAATCAACCCGCGACCAGCGTGCCGTTCTGAATATGCACACGCTGACCCTGCGCGAACGGCGGCGGGTTCTTGTACGTGAACGTGCGCGTCTTGCCGTTTTCCATCCGCACGTGCACCGTGTAGTCGGTTTCACTGCGCAGATGCTTCTCGACCGAATTGCCCGCGAGCCCGCCGCCCAGCGCGCCGAGCAGGGTCATCGCGGTACGGCCGCCGCCGCGCCCGAACTGATTGCCGACGACACCACCCGCCACCGCGCCACCGACCGCGCCGATCCCCGTACCGTGGCCTTCCTGCTTGACGGCGGAGATTGCCTCGACGGTGCCGCACGTCGAGCAATATGCGGGATGCTGCGGCGGTTGCTGCGCATACGACGGTTGCGCGGGTTGCGGCTGAGCCGGCGGCTGTTGCGCTTGCTGCTGGGCTGCCTGCTGAGCGGCGGCCTGTTGTTGCGCCGCCTGTTGTTGCGCCGCCTGCTGTTGCGCTGCCTGTTGTGCAGCCTGCTGCTGAGCCGCCTCTTGTTGAGCCGCACTCGGTTGCTGAGCCGGACTCGGCGCCGCGGAATCCACCACCGGCTGTTGCGCGACAGCCGCCGTTTGCGTCTGCGGATTCTGCGCGCCGTTGCTCGATGCCTTCGGGAACAGTCCCGTCATCGCCGCCGTGGCGACGAGACTCGCGACGATGACCGCGCCCGCTGCCGTGGCGACGAGCGGATGCAGGCGCCGCTGCTGCGGCTGAGCGCCGCCGGAAGAGGGCGACGTGCTGAGTTTGCTGGTTCCGTTATCCATTGTCGAACCTCCGTTTCGAGGCGAGTTGCTTGAACTCATTCTGCGGGAAACCCGAATTTTTCGCTTTTTCGGCTTGTAACAATTTCGCGGACGCGGTGTGCATTGAGAAAAGCACGACCGATGCCAGCCCCGACCGCGCGAGCCGACACGCAAACCGCTCCCGAATCGGCCTTGAAATATTTACCATCGGTTACATCAGAATCTGCCAGGCGAAAAAAAGCGCGCCTCGGCGGGCGCGCTTTCTCGTTTTCGATCCAGCCAGAAAGACTCAGTCTTCGCGACGCAGATGCGGGAACAGAATCACATCGCGGATGCTCGGGCTGTCGGTGAGCAACATCACCAGACGGTCGATGCCGATGCCGCAACCACCCGTCGGCGGCATGCCGTATTCGAGCGCGCGGATGTAGTCGGCGTCGAAGAACATGGCTTCTTCGTCGCCGGCGTCTTTCTGGTCGACCTGCTTCTGGAAGCGCGCGGCCTGATCTTCCGGATCGTTCAGTTCCGAGAAGCCGTTGGCGATTTCACGCCCCGTGATGAACAGCTCGAAACGCTCCGTGATGCCCGACACCGAATCCGACGCGCGCGCGAGCGGCGACACTTCGATCGGATAGTCGACGATGTACGTCGGCTCCCACAATTGCGACTCCGCCGTCTCTTCGAACAGCGCGAGCTGCAGCGAACCCACACCGGCGTTGAGGAAAGCGGGCTGCGTCGTATCGACGCCGAACTTCTTCAACTCCGTGCGCAGGAACGCGGCGTCGGACAACTGCGCGTCGGTGTACTGCGGCGCGTACTTCTGGATCGCCTGATTGATCGTCAGCCGATGGAACGGCTTGCTCAAATCGAGTTCGCGGCCCTGATACATGATGGTCGCGGTGCCGAGCGCATCGATCGCGGCCTGGCGGATCAGTTGCTCGGTGAAGTCCATCAGCCAGCGGTAATCGGTGTACGCGGCGTAGAACTCCATCATCGTGAATTCCGGATTGTGACGCGGTGACACGCCTTCGTTCCGGAAGTTACGGTTGATCTCGAACACGCGCTCGAAGCCGCCGACGATCAGCCGCTTCAGATACAGCTCGGGCGCGATGCGCAGGAACATCTGCATGTCGAGCGCGTTGTGATGCGTCGTGAAAGGCTTCGCCGCCGCGCCGCCCGGAATCGGGTGCAGCATCGGCGTTTCGACTTCCATGAAGTTCGCCTGCGACATGAAATTGCGGATCGACGTGACGGCCTTGGTGCGCGCCATGAAGGTCTTGCGCGATTCCGGCGTGACGATCAGATCGACGTAGCGCTGGCGATAGCGCGTTTCCTGATCGGCGAGGCCGTGGAACTTGTCCGGCAGCGGGCGCAGCGCCTTCGAGAGCAGGCGCAATTCGGTGCAGCGCACCGACAGCTCGCCCTTGTTCGTGCGGAACAACACGCCCTTCGCGGCGATGATGTCGCCGAGGTCCCACTTCTTGAAGGCGTCGTAGGTTTCGGCGCCGACATCGGCGGGCGTCGCGAAGAACTGGATCTGGCCGCTGCCGTCCTGAACGGTCGCGAAGCTGGCCTTGCCCATCACGCGCTTGAGCATCATGCGGCCAGCGATGGCGACGGGCAGGGGATTCGCTTCGAGCGAGTCCTTGTCCCTTACGGCGTACTCGCTCTGGAGTGACGCGGCCTGATGGGTCGGGCGGAAATCGTTCGGATAGGCGACGCCTTGCTCGCGCAGCGCGCGCAGCTTGTCGCGCCGCTCGGCGATGATCTGGTTCTCTTCCAGTTCGGGAGCGGCGCCCGGTTGAGTCGGTTCGGTCATGATGATTCTTGGCTTTGAATGCGGCGAATGCGCGGCGGGATGAAACGAAAGCGGCGCGACCGGAAGGCCACGCCGCTGCAAGGCATCAAACGCCCTGTTTCAGGCTCGCGCCGATGAAGTCGTCGAGGTCGCCGTCGAGCACGGCGCGCGTGTTGCTCATTTCGACGTTGGTGCGCAGATCCTTCACACGGCTCTGATCGAGCACGTAGGAGCGGATCTGATGGCCCCAGCCCACGTCGGTCTTGCTCGATTCGAGCTTGTCCTGTTCGGCCTGGCGCTTGCGCATCTCGAATTCGTAGAGACGCGCTTTAAGCATCTGCATGGCTTCCGCGCGGTTGCGGTGCTGCGAGCGGTCGTTCTGGCACTGCACGACGATGCCGGTGGGCGCGTGCGTGAGACGCACCGCCGAGTCGGTCTTGTTGATGTGCTGGCCGCCCGCGCCCGATGCGCGATACGTGTCCGTGCGGATATCGGCGGGATTGATTTCGATCTCGATCGAATCGTCGATTTCCGGATACACGAACACCGACGAGAACGACGTGTGCCGGCCGCCCGAAGAATCGAACGGCGACTTGCGCACGAGCCGGTGAATGCCGGTTTCGGTGCGCAGATAGCCGTACGCGTATTCGCCCTCGACCTTGATGGTCGCGCTCTTGATGCCGGCGACGTCGCCTTCAGATTCTTCGAGGACTTCGGTCTTGAAGCCCTTGCGCTCGCAGTAGCGCAGATACTGGCGCAGCAGCATGGACGCCCAGTCGCACGCCTCGGTGCCGCCCGCGCCCGCCTGGATGTCGATAAAGCAGTTGTTCGGATCGGCCGGGTTGGAGAACATCCGGCGGAATTCCATGTCTTCGACGCGAAGGCGCAATGCATCGGCGTCGGACTCGCACGCGACGAGAGTGTCCTCGTCGTTTTCCTCGTGCGCCATCTCGAAGAGATCGCTGGCGTCGCGCAGATCGTTGTCGAGCGCGCTGATGGTCGTGACCACGCCGTCGAGCAGCTTCTTTTCACGACCGAGCGCCTGGGCGTTCTTCGAGTCGTTCCAGACGTTCGGGTCTTCGAGTTCCTTGTTGACTTCGGCTAGACGCGCGGACTTGGCGTCGTAGTCAAAGATACCCCCGTAGCTCGCCCGCGCGGCGGCGCAGGTCGGCCAGAAGGCTTTCGATCGCGTTGAGACGTTCCGCTTCCATTGTCGATCTTCGGCTTCGTAAAAAGATGAAATTATAGCCGATTGACAGGGTTTCCCCGGCTTTGCCGGCGCCGCGCCCGCCTGCTCAGCCCGCGTGCTCGACGATCAGCTGCACCCGCGCGACGCCGTTCCACGAATCGCTGACGAGCCGGTATGCGACCGTCGCGCGCGGCGGCAGCGGATCGACGTGGTTGAACCAGATCGCGTTGAAGCGCTGACGCCCGCGCAGCAGCGACAGCTTCAGATGCTTGTCCTTCACGAGCGCCTGCGACGCGACTTCGAACTCGCCGGAAAAAGTGGGCGCGGGAAAGCCTTGCCCCCAGACGGCGGCGTCGAGCATGTCGACGAATTGCGGCGTGAAATAGGCGTCTTCCAGTTCGCCATCGGTTTCGACGGTGCGCGAAAGTGCTTCGGCGGTTAGCCATTCGCGTCCGATCGCTTCGAATGCTTCGGTGAAACGCGGAATGTCGGCGGTGGAAATCGTCAGGCCCGCGGCCATCGCGTGGCCGCCGAACTTGTGGATGAGGCCGGGCTCGCGCTTGCTGATCAGATCGACGGCGTCGCGCAGATGAAAGCCCGGAATCGAGCGGCCCGAGCCCTTGCAGAGCGTGCCGCTGTCGTCGGCATGCGCGAAGGTGAACGACGGCCGATGAAACCGCTCTTTCAGCCGCCCCGCAACGATGCCGATCACGCCCTGATGCCAGCTCGCATCGTAGAGCGTGAGCGTCGCGCGCTCGCCGGGATCGATCGTCTGCAGTTCCGCGAGCGCCTGTTGCTGCATGCCGGCTTCGATTTCGCGACGCTCGCGGTTCATTGAATCGAGTTGCTGCGCGAGCTCCCACGCGCGGCCGATGTCGTCGGTCGTCAGGCATTCGATGCCGAGCGACATGTCCGACAGCCGTCCCGCCGCGTTCAGACGCGGGCCGAGCGCGAAACCGAGATCGAAGCCCGACGCCGCGCGCGCATCGCGGCCGGCGGCGCGAAAGAGGGCGGCGATGCCCGGCTGCATGCGGCCCGAGCGAATCCGCTTCAAACCCTGTGCGACGAGAATGCGGTTGTTGCAGTCGAGCTTCACGACATCGGCGACGGTGCCGAGCGCGACGAGATCGAGCAGGCCATCCAGACGCGGTTCGGGCGCGTTTTCATAGGCGCCGCGCTTGCGCAATTCCGCGCGCAACGCGAGCAGCACATAGAACATCACGCCCACGCCCGCGATGCACTTGCTCGGAAACGCGCAGCCCGGCTGGTTCGGATTGACGATCGCGCGCGCGGCGGGCAGTTCGTCGCCGGGCAGGTGATGATCGGTGACGAGCACGTCGATGCCGAGCGCATTCGCGGCTTCGACGCCGTCCACGCTCGCGATGCCGTTATCGACCGTGATCAGCAGATCGGGCAGGCCGTTCTTCGAACGCGAGGCCAGTTCGACGATTTCCGGCGTGAGCCCGTAGCCGTACTCGAAGCGGTTCGGCACCAGATAGTCGATGCTCGCGCCGAACATGCGCAGCCCGCGCACGGCGACGGCGCAGGCGGTCGCGCCGTCGCAGTCGTAGTCCGCGACGACGAGCATGCGTTTGCCGGCGGCGAGCGCATCGGCGAGCACGGCGGCGGCGTCGTCGCAGCCTTTCAGGCCGGCGGGCGCGTGCAGGCGCTTGAACTCGGTTTCGACTTCATCGGGCGAACTCACGCCGCGCGAGGCGTACAGACGCGCGATGACGGGATGCAAGCCGTGGCGCATCAGCGCTTCGGCGTCGGCGGGAGAGGAGGCGCGGGTAACGATTCGCGTCATTGCAGGAAGTACCTTATTCGATGAAGAGCGCCGCGATCGGACGGCGTCGCCAGAACTTGCGCAGATCGCCGCGCGTGACCGAGAGCGTGACCGAGCCGGTGTCGCCGCAGAGCGTGAGGCTCAGGCGGCCGAGCGAGCCGTCGGTGAGCGCCTGCAGCGCGGGGGCGAACCACGCGGCTTCGAGTTCCCTGAGCGACGCGTTCCAGCGCGCCCAGTCCTGTTCGATGAACGGCGCGGAGAACGGATTCAGTTCGACGAGCGTCGTGCCTTGCGCGCCGTCTTTCGACAGCGATGCAAACGACTCGGGCGGCATCGACGGCTTCACGCCCGACGCGAGCGCGAGACCGCGCGTCGCGGCGGCGTCGGACATCACGTGTGCGAAAGGGCTCGCGACGGGCCGCAGCGCGCCTTGTCCGTGCAGCCAGATCGAATTGATCGCGGGAAGCCCACGCGATTCGCGTTCCAGGTTCAGCGGATGCTCGAACCACGCCATCTGCACTTCGTTCTGCAGCTTCATCCACGCGCGCGAGCGCTCGCCGGTGCGCGCTTCGTGCGGCAGCCAGATTTCGATGTTGCGGCCCGTCGCGCGCAGCGGCGATGCACCCGCGAGCGCGCCGAGCGCGTCGCCCGACACGTACCAGCGCAGCGGCGTCGGCGCCTGCAGCGTCACGCCGAGCTCTTCGATCACCGGCCGCGCGCGCTGGAGCAGCGCGCGCGCTTCTTCCGTATGCACGCCGAGCGTGTCGGGGTCGATCAGCACCAGATGATCGTGAGCGATGCGCACGTGAACCGGCTCGATGCAGGCCCAGGGCGTATCGCCGGGCGTGCCGCCGTCGGCGAGCAGCATGAAGGGCGCGAGCGGGGCGTCGTCGGCATAGCGTTGATCGGCGGGCGTGACGGCGTTGAAACGCCGCGCGATCCAGCGTTCGTGCGGCAGCGTGCGCTGGAAGTCCTCGCCGATGACGCGTTCCTCGAGGGTCGCGCGGGCGAGCAGCTTGTCGAGCGCCGCGCTCTCCAGTCCGTGCAGGGCGATGGCGGCGTCCGCGGCCGAGGGCAGGGCGAACGGCAGCAGGAGATGGAGGTCTTGAACGGGCATGATGCTCGGCATTGTAGGGCAAAGCGGGTGGGCCGATGACGCCCGGCATGCCGGTTTTGCCTCGCGATCGACGCCTGCTCGTGCGTCGCTTTCTCCATATATGGCAAACTTTCGCAAATTTCACGTTTGGTCGTGGTAAGCCGGCGCGCGTCGCCGCCGTCGCCATGCATCCGCGAAGACCTTCGCCGCGTATTCAACCGATGCCGGCGACGCCGTGCAAGGAACCAGCCACCGCACCGCCGGGGCATTAACAACGCTGGAACAGCAGCAAAAGGAATCGCTTGAAACTTCCGTACGAATGGCAGATCGGCTGGCGTTACACACGCGCCAGCAAACGCACCACAGGCAACGGCTTCATCTCCTTCATCGCGCTCGTGTCGATGGCGGGCATCGCGCTCGGCGTCGCCGCGCTGATCGTCGTGCTGTCGGTCATGAACGGCTTCCAGAAGGAAGTGCGCGACCGGATGCTGTCGGTGCTCGCGCACGTCGAAATCTTCTCGCCGACGGGCTCCATGCCCAACTGGCAACTGACCGCGCAGGAAGCGCGCCGCAATCCGGAAGTGATCGGCGCCGCGCCCTATGTCGAAGCGCAGGCGCTGCTCACGCGTCAGGGCGCGGTGAGCGGCGTCGCGTTGCGCGGCGTGGAGCCGTCGCTCGAGCCGGAAGTGTCGGACATCGGCAAGGACATGCGCGCGGGCAAGCTCACGGATCTGAAGCCGGGTGAATTCGGCATCGTGCTCGGCAAGGATCTCGCGTCCAATCTCGGCGTGATGGACGGCGACAAGATCACGCTCGTCGCGCCTGAAGGCACCATCACGCCGGCCGGGATGATGCCGCGGCTCAAGCAGTTCACCGTGGTAGGCGTCTTCGAGTCCGGCCACTATGAGTACGACTCGACGCTCGCGCTCATCGAAATCCACGACGCCCAGGCGCTCTTTCGCCTGCCCGCGCCGACCGGCGTGCGCCTGCGCCTGAAGGACATGCAGCGCGCGCCCGAAGTCGCGCGCCAGCTCGCGCGCACGCTCTCGGGCGATCTCTATATCCGCGACTGGACACAGCAGAACAAGACCTGGTTCTCCGCCGTGCAGATCGAAAAGCGCATGATGTTCATCATCCTCACGTTGATCATCGCGGTGGCGGCGTTCAACCTCGTGTCCTCGCTCGTGATGACCGTCACCGACAAGCAGGCCGATATCGCCATCCTGCGCACGCTCGGCGCGCAGCCCGGCTCGATCATGAAGATCTTCGTCGTGCAGGGCGTGACGATCGGCTTTATCGGCACGGCGCTCGGCGTGACCTTCGGCTGTCTCGTCGCGTGGAGCATTCCGTGGCTCGTGCCGATGATCGAACATCTCTTCAACGTCCAGTTTCTGCCGTCTTCGGTGTATTTCATCAGCGAGTTGCCGTCGGAGCTCGTGCCGGGGGATGTCGCGAAGATCGGCATTATCGCTTTCGCATTGTCGTCGCTCGCGACGCTCTATCCGAGCTGGCGCGGCGCGAAGGTTCGTCCGGCGGAGGCGCTGCGCTATGAGTGATCTGATTCCCGCCAGCAATCTCGTGTTGCAGGCTTCGGCCATTTCGAAGACCTTCGTGCAGGGCGGCTTCAACGTGCCGGTGCTCAACAACGCGCAACTCGACGTGATGAAGGGCGAGAAACTCGCGATCGTCGGTGCGTCGGGCTCCGGCAAGAGCACGCTCCTGCATGTGCTCGGCGGCCTGGACGAGCCGAGCGCGGGCAAGGTGTCGCTGCTCGGCAAGCCGTTCACCGAGCTGAAGGAAAAGGAACGCAACGAGTTGCGCAACCGCGCGCTCGGCTTCGTGTATCAGTTCCATCATCTGCTGCCCGAATTCACGGCGCTCGATAATGTCGCGATGCCCTTGCGCATTCGCCGCATGTCCGAAGACGACGCGCGCCGGCAGGCGCAGGAGATGCTGGAACGCGTGGGCATCGGGCATCGCGCGAAGCATCGGCCGGGCGAGCTGTCGGGCGGCGAGCGTCAACGCGTGGCGATCGCGCGCGCGCTCGTCACGCGGCCCGCGTGCGTGCTCGCCGACGAACCCACTGGCAATCTCGACGGCGGCACGGCCGACACCGTCTTCAACCTGATGCTGGAGCTGTCGCAGACGCTCGAAACGAGCTTCGTGATCGTCACGCACGATCCCGATCTCGCCGCGCGCTGCGACCGCATCATGCGCCTGCGCGACGGCGTGCTGCACGAAGAGCCGCCCGTGCCGGTGTAACGCGTTCTCGGCGCGGGAGGCGTCATGTGGATCGATACACACTGTCATCTCGATGCCGGAGAGTTCGATGCCGACCGTGATGCCGTCGCCGGCGCGGCGCGCGATGCGGGCGTGACGCGCATCGTGATTCCGGGCGTCGAGCGCGGCAATATCGCCACGGTGCGCGCGCTCGCGCATCGCATCCCGGGCGGCGCGTATGCGCTCGGCATTCATCCGCTTTTCACGCCGGGCGCGCAGGAAGACGATCTGCGCGTGTTGCGCGAGGAGATCGAAGCGAGCCTCGACGATCCGCTGTTCGTCGGCATCGGCGAAATCGGGCTCGATTATTTCGTACCGACACTCGACGATGCGCGCCAGCAGTTCTTCTACAACGAACAGCTGAAGCTCGCGCGCGCGTTCGATCTGCCGGTCATCTGCCACGTGCGCAAGTCGCAGGACAAGGTGCTGAAAGGCTTGCGCGTGCACGACATTCACTGCGGCATCGCGCACGCGTTCAACGGCAGTTTCCAGCAGGCCGAAGCGTTCATCGCGCAGGGCATGCGTCTCGGCTTCGGCGGTAACGTCACGTTCGAACGCGCGCTGCAGATTCGCCGCCTGGCGAGCGAACTGCCGCTCGACGCGATCGTGCTCGAAACCGACGCGCCCGACATCGCGCCTTCGTGGCGCTACAAGCAGCGCAACACGCCGGACCAGGTCGCGCGCATCGCGCAGGTGCTCGCGCAATTGCGCGGCATCGACGAAAGCGCGCTTGCCATAGGCACAACGGCTAACGCTCACGCCGCGCTCCCACGGCTCGCTTCCGTCTCTTCATAATCGTTTCGATCGACGTGCGTCTCTGCGAGCGTGCGTCTGCGGCAACGAAAACGAAGAGGGCGAAGTGCGGGCGATTCTGCTGGGATTTGCGTTGGGCGTCTGGGGGTTGCAGCAGCAGGCTCGCTTGCCGGATGTCATCGTGTGGTTGGCATGCTGCGCGGCGTTCGCCGTTGCGATCTCGCTCGGCGCGATGAAGCCGCGCGTGCGCATCGCGAGCTTCGCGATGGCCGCTTGCGCGCTCGGCTTCGCGTATGCGGCGATACGCGCCGAAATCCGGCTGCGCGAGCAATTGCCTGCCGCATACGAGCAGCGCGACATCGCGCTGACGGGCTTCGTGCGCGGGCTCCCCGAGCAACAGGCGGACGGCACGCGCTTCGTCTTCGAAGTCGAAGCGAACGGCGCGGGTCTGCATGACTTTCCGCGCATCGTGCGATTGGTCTGGATGTCGCCGGATGGCGCGACACTCCGGGCCGGTGAGCGATGGAGGCTGAGCGCGCGTCTGAAGCGCGCGCACGCTAACGCGAACTTCGGTCTGCGCGATGCCGAAGCGTCCTTGCTCGAACGCGGGATTCGCGCGACGGGCTCTGTATCGGCTGCGCGCGCGCCGCTGCGCCTCAGTCCCGACGCGAGCGGTCCGCGTCTGACGATCGACCGTCTGCGTGCTCGCGCGCGCGAACGCATCGAAAGCGTGCTCGGGGGCGCGCCGCATCGCGGGATCATCGTCGCGCTCGCGGTGGGCGCGCAGGACGCGGTCAGCGATGCCGACTGGACCGTCATGCGCGCGACCGGCACGAGCCATCTCGTCGCGATATCGGGATTGCACATCGGCTTCGTCGCGGGGCTCGCGGCGCTGGTTGTCGGCTTCGTGTGGAAGCGCGTGAGCGTGCGAGGCGTGCCCGCGCCATTGATCGCGGCCGCGCCCAAAGTGGCGGCGGTTGGTGCGGCCGTGTTCGCCGCCGCCTATGCCGCGCTCGCCGGATTCAACGTGCCCGCGCAGCGCACGCTCTGGATGCTGCTGATCTTCGCCGTCGCGTTTCTCTACGGACGGCGGCCCGCGTCGTCGCTCGTGCTGTCGTGGGCGCTCGCGTTCGTGCTGATCGCCGATCCGTGGGCGGTGACATCGCCGGGATTCTGGCTGTCGTTCTGCGCCGTGGCGGCAATTGCCCATGCGATCGCGGCGGCAGGCCGATTCGAGTCGCGCGCGCAGGCAGACGATCACGACGACATCGATCAGTGGGATCGCGTCGATCCAAGCGAGGTCGGGCGGCGGCCGGAACCCCCGACGCGGCGCGGAGCGCTTGCCGCCGTCATGCGGCTTGGCGGCCGCGCGCGGCGGCACGTCACATCGAGCGTGCGCGTGCAGTACGCGGTGACGATCGCGCTCGCGCCGCTCACGGTCTACTGGTTCTCGCAGATTCCCTTGCTCGGCCCGCTCGCGAACGCATTCGCGATACCGTGGATCAGCGTGCTCGTGACGCCCGCGACGCTTGCGGGCCTCCTGCTTCCCGCGCCGCTCGATGCGCCCATGTTGCACGCCGCGCATGCCGCGCTCTCGGTGCTCTGCGATGGCCTCGCGCGCCTCGCCGTCGCGGTGCCATCGCCGATCTGGGTCTTGCCGCGGCCGGATGCGTTCGCTCTCGCGGCATCGGGTATCGGCGTTGCCTGGGCGCTCGCGCCGCGCGGTTGGCCGTTGCGCTTCGCCGCGCCATTGACATGGCTGCCGCTGCTCACTCCCGCGATGCATCCCGCGCCCGAAGGTGCGTTTCGCGTGACGGCGCTCGATATCGGGCAAGGCTCGGCGCTCGTCTTGGAGACGGCGCGCCATACCTTGCTCTTCGACGCCGGACCCGGTCCCGAATCGACCCACGCGGGCGAGCGCATCGTCGCGCCTTATCTGCAGGCCGCGGGCGTTCGCGCGCTCGATGCGCTCGTCATCAGCCATTCCGATTCGGATCACGCGGGCGGCGCGCCCGCTGTACTGCAGTCGATCGGCGTACACCAACTGCTTGCGTCGCTGCCCGCGAAGGACGCGCTGTGGCAGAACGCGCGCGCACGCGGCGCGCAAACGCTGCGCTGCGCGGCGGGGCAGCGCTGGACCTGGGACGGCGTCGAATTTCGCGTGCTGTGGCCCGAGCCGGGACCGCTCGCGGGAACGCCGAACCATCAGTCGTGCGTGCTGAAGGTGACGAGCGCGGCGGGGCGGGCCGCGCTGTTCGCAGCCGATATCGAAGCGGACGTCGAACGCGCGCTGATCGCCCGCGAGCGCGACGCCCTGCGCGCCGACGTGCTGATCGCGCCGCATCACGGCAGCCGCACCTCGTCGACCGAGCCTTTCCTCGATTCTGTCGGGCCGTTCGTGGCGATATTTCAGGTAGGCTATCGCAACCGCTTTCACCATCCGCATCCGACCGTCTTCGCGCGTTACCAGATGCGCGATATCGTGCTTTCGCGCAGTGACGAAGACGGCGCGGCACGCAGCGAAATCGGTTCGCAGATCACGTTCGAGCGTTACCGGCAAAGCCACGCGCGCTACTGGATGGCGCGCTAAAAAATAGAGACACGCTTGAAAGACATCATCCATTTCTCGCACGCGAACGGGTTTCCGGCGTCGGTTTATCGCACGATTTTCGCGGAGCTGTCGGACGATTACGAGGTTCGCAGCATCGAGCGCATCGGTCATGATGCGCGCTTTCCGGTGACGCGCGACTGGCCGTATCTCGTCGATCAGCTCATCGACGACATGAGCCGTTATCGGCAGGAAGCGGACGACGAAGCGCCGAAGGTGTGGCTCGTCGGACATTCGCTCGGCGGCTATCTGTCGCTGATGGCGGCGCTCAAGCGCCCGCAATGGGTGAAAGGCGTCGTGATGCTGGATTCGCCGGTGATCGCGGGCTGGCGGAGCAGCCTGTTGCGCGTCACGCAATGGACCGGACTGGACGAACGGCTTTCGCCCGCCGCCGCAACCAGAAAGCGCCGCACGCAGTGGGCGAGCCGCGACGAGGCATGGCGGCATTTTCTGTCGAAGCCCGCATTTGCGCGCTGGGACGAGCGCATGCTGTCCGACTACATCGATTTCGGCATTCCGCAGGTGCATGCGAACGGGGCGCGCGGGCTCGCGTTCGATCGTCATATCGAATATCTGATCTATCGCACGCTGCCGCACACGCTCGGCGCGCGGCTCGCGCGCGGCGTGCCGGTGCCGGTCGGTTTCATCGCGGGGACGCACTCGCGCGAAGTGCGCCAGGTCGGACTCGCCATGACGCGGCGCATCGCCGGCGCGCAGGTCGAATGGATGGAGGGCAGCCATCTGTTCCCGATGGAGCGCCCGATCGACACGGCGCGCGCAGTGCAGCGCCTGCTTAAGGCGATGCAGGCTTCGCGCTGAGGACACGCTCAAAAGGGTACGAGCACGCGCGCGGGACTTGACGAATGCCCAGCGACACGTTCCGCAAAAATGACACCGAAATGCGCGGATTTGTAGCCAATCGCCGCGCCTGGCGCGCTTCGTCGGAACCTGCCTTTACGGTATAATCCGTTTTTCCCGCGAGCATCTAGCGATGACCAAATATGTATTCGTCACCGGCGGCGTAGTTTCGTCCCTTGGCAAGGGTATTGCCGCCGCCTCTCTCGCCGCGATCCTCGAATCGCGCGGTCTCAAAGTCACTCTCCTCAAGCTCGATCCCTACATCAACGTCGACCCCGGCACGATGAGCCCGTTTCAGCACGGCGAAGTGTTCGTGACGGAAGACGGCGCGGAGACCGACCTCGACCTCGGCCATTACGAGCGCTTCATCAGCACGAAGATGCGCAAGGCCAATAACTTCACGACCGGCCAGATTTACGAATCGGTGATCCGCAAGGAACGCCGCGGCGAATATCTGGGCAAGACGGTGCAGGTCATTCCGCACATCACCAACGAAATCCAGGCGTTCGTCGAACGCGGCGCCGCAGCGGCGACGTGCGGCCAGCCTGACGTGGCGATCGTGGAAGTCGGCGGCACGGTGGGCGACATCGAATCGCTGCCGTTCCTCGAAGCCGCGCGTCAGATGAGCCTGCGCATGGGCCGCAACAGCGCGTGTTTCGTGCACCTGACGCTGGTGCCGTTCATCGCGACGGCGGGCGAACTGAAGACGAAGCCAACGCAGCACAGCGTGCAGAAGCTGCGCGAAATCGGTATCTATCCGAACGTGCTGCTGTGCCGCGCGGACCGCCCGATTCCGGACGACGAGCGCGCCAAGATCTCGATGTTCTCGAATGTGCCTGAAGACGCCGTGATCTCGGTGTGGGACGCGGACAGCATCTACAAGATTCCGCAGATGCTCAACGACCAGCACCTCGACGACATCATCTGCGAAGCGCTCAAGCTCTCGCCGCCGCCGGCCGATCTGTCGATGTGGTCGAACCTCGTCGAGAAGCTCGAGAACCCGAAGAGCGAAGTGACCATCGGCATGGTCGGCAAGTATGTCGAGCTCACGGAGTCGTACAAGTCGCTGATCGAAGCGCTGCGTCACGCGGCCATTCACACGTCGACGAAGGTCAACATCGAGTACATCGATTCGGAGCAGATCGACGCCGAAGGCACCGACGCGCTCAAGCATCTCGACGCCGTGCTGGTGCCGGGCGGCTTCGGCCGGCGCGGCACGGAAGGCAAGATCAAGGCGATCAAGTACGCGCGCGAATCGAAGACGCCGTATCTCGGCATCTGCCTCGGCATGCAGCTCGCGGTGATCGAATTCGCGCGCGACGTCGCCGGTCTGGCGGATGCGAACAGCACCGAGTTCGATCAGGACACGACCAACCCGGTCGTCGCGCTCATCACCGAGTGGTACGACCGCGCGGGCCGCATCGAGAAGCGCAACGAGGAGTCGGATCTCGGCGGCACCATGCGCCTCGGTTCGCAGAAGTGCCCGATCAAGCCCGGCACGATGGCCGAGCGCATCTATGGCAGCGATGTGAACGAGCGTCATCGTCACCGTTATGAAGTCAATAACCGATTCGTGCCCCAGCTCGAGGCTGGCGGGCTTATCATCAGCGCCCGTACCCCGAGCGAGGATCTGCCCGAGATGATGGAGTTGCCGCAGTCGCTGCACCCGTGGTTCGTCGGCGTGCAGTTCCACCCCGAATTCACTTCGACGCCGCGCGACGGGCATCCGCTTTTCAAGGCGTTCGTCGAGGCGGCGCGCGCGCACGCTCAATCCGCTGACGCGAAGGCGCCGGCGAGAGCTGCGGCCACCGCGGGAGCGCAAGCATGAAGCTGTGTCACTTCGAAGCCGGGCTCGACAAGCCGTTTTTCCTGATCGCGGGCACGTGCGTCGTCGAATCGGAGCAAATGACGATCGACGTCGCCGGACGCCTCAAGGAAATGACCGACAAGCTCGGCGTGCCGTTCATCTACAAGTCGTCCTACGACAAGGCGAACCGCAGCTCGGGCAAGTCGTTTCGCGGCCTCGGCATGGATGAGGGCCTGCGGATTCTCGGCGAAGTGAAGAAGCAACTCGGCGTGCCGGTGCTCACCGACGTCCACGCCGAGCACGAGATCGAAGCGGTCGCATCGGTCGTGGACGTGCTGCAGACGCCCGCGTTCCTGTGCCGCCAGACCGATTTCATCCACGCGTGCGCGCGCTCGGGCAAGCCTGTGAACATCAAGAAGGGCCAGTTCCTCGCGCCGCACGACATGAAGAACGTGATCGACAAGGCGCGCGATGCGGCGCGTGAGGCGGGTCTGTCGGAAGACCGCTTCATGGCGTGCGAGCGCGGCGTGTCGTTCGGCTATAACAACCTCGTGTCCGACATGCGCTCGCTCGCGATCATGCGCGAAACCAACGCGCCGGTCGTGTTCGACGCGACGCACTCGGTGCAGTTGCCGGGCGGGCAAGGCACGAGTTCGGGCGGCCAGCGCGAGTTCGTGCCGGTGCTGGCGCGCGCGGCGGTGGCAACCGGCGTCGCGGGCCTTTTCATGGAAACGCATCCGGACCCGGCATGCGCGAAGTCGGACGGCCCGAACGCGGTGCCGTTGCATCACATGGAAGCGCTGCTCACGACGCTCATCACCATCGATCGCGCGGTGAAAAGCGGCTCGTTCCTCGAGAACGATTTCAACTGAGCATCGGCAGAAAAGGGCAGTGCGGCGCGGGCGTCGTCATCGGCGCCCGCGTCACGAAAATAGATCACTGAAGTGATCAGGGCAACGGAGGAGCGTGCGATGCATCAGGGCGATACCCGCACCCGCGCCGATCAGCGGGACCCGCGCCCGCTCCCCACGAAAGCGATGCGGATCGAATCGCGATCCCCAAACGACCGCTCGTTGCGCCGGAGCTGAACCCGGCGGTCATCGAAAGGGTCTGAGCGAAGCAGTGAAGCGCGTGTGCCGCGTGTATCGAAGTGTAAAAACAGGCGGCGCGCTTCGTTGTGACTGACAGAATTCATCGTCATTTCTTGAGGAAACCATGAGTGCTATCGTAGATATCATCGGCCGCGAGATTCTCGATTCGCGAGGCAATCCGACCGTCGAATGCGACGTGTTGCTCGAATCGGGCACGATGGGCCGCGCGGCGGTACCGTCGGGCGCGTCCACCGGTTCGCGCGAAGCCATCGAACTGCGCGACGACGAAGCCGGCCGCTACAACGGCAAGGGCGTGCTGAAGGCCGTCGAACACATCAACACCGAGATTTCCGAAGCCATCATGGGCCTCGATGCCTCGGAACAGGCTTTCCTCGACAAGACCCTGCTCGAACTCGACGGCACCGAAAACAAGTCGCGCCTCGGCGCGAACGCGATGCTGGCCGTGTCGATGGCCGTCGCCAAGGCCGCCGCTGAAGAAGCCGGCCTGCCGCTGTACCGCTACTTCGGCGGCTCCGGCGCGATGCAACTGCCCGTGCCGATGATGAACATCGTCAACGGCGGCGCGCACGCGAACAACAGCCTGGACATCCAGGAATTCATGATCGTGCCGGTCAGCCAGCCGACCTTCCGCGAAGCGCTGCGCTGCGGCGCGGAAGTGTTCCATGCGCTCAAGAAGATTCTGGCCGAGCGCGGCATGAGCACCGCCGTGGGCGACGAAGGCGGCTTCGCGCCGAACTTCGGCAGCAACGACGAGTGCCTGTCGACGATTCTCCAGGCTATCGAAAAAGCCGGCTATCGCGCCGGTGAAGACGTGCTGCTCGCGCTCGACTGCGCGGCGAGCGAGTTCTATCACGACGGCAAGTACCAGCTCGCGGGCGAAGGCCTGCAACTGTCGTCGGCCGAATTCACCGACTATCTGGCCACACTCGCCGACAAGTTCCCGATCGTCTCGATCGAGGACGGCATGCACGAAAGCGACTGGGAAGGCTGGAAGATCCTGACCGATCGCCTCGGCAAGAAGATCCAGCTCGTCGGCGACGACCTCTTCGTCACCAACACGCGCATCCTGAAGGAAGGCATCGAGAAGGGCATCGGGAACTCGATCCTCATCAAGATCAACCAGATCGGCACGCTGACGGAAACCTTCGCGGCGATCGAAATGGCCAAGCGCGCGGGCTACACGGCCGTGATCTCGCACCGCTCGGGCGAAACGGAAGATTCGACGATCGCCGATATCGCCGTTGGCCTGAACGCCGGGCAGATCAAGACCGGCTCGCTGTCGCGCAGCGACCGCATCTCGAAGTACAACCAGTTGCTGCGCATCGAGGAAGATCTCGGCGATATCGCGAGCTACCCGGGCAAGTCGGCGTTTTACAACTTGCGCTAAAGGTTTTGCCGCTTTGGTCGATAAGGACGCTTAGTCGTCTTTGATGCGTCATCTTTTGAAGCCCGCCGCCCACGGCATGTTTGCCGCCGGGCGGCGCTTATTTCGGCTACGTGAATGCGGCTCGTAACTGTCGTTCTGATTCTGTTGCTGGTGCTGATCCAATACCCGCTCTGGTGGGGCCACGGCGGCTGGCTGCGCGTGCATGAATTGCAGCAGCAGCTCGCGCAGCAGACGGAGAAGAACACGAACCTGAGATTGCGCAACGAGCGCGTTCAGGGCGAAGTGCAGGACCTGCAAAGCGGCACCGCCGCCGTGGAAGAGCGCGCGCGCTACGAGATGGGCATGGTGAAGGACAGCGAGGTGTTCGTCCAGTTCGTCGCGCCCAATTCGAACGCGCCCGTCAATTCCGCGAACGTGCCGGGTATGAACGGCTCGACACGCGGTCAGGTGTCGGCGGCGCCGCTGCGCGTGGTGCCGAATCCGGTGTCGCGCTCCAAGCAGGAATTGCGCGATCTGGACAAGAAGGCGCAGAAGGACAAAGCGGCCGAAGCGAAAAAGAAGCAGGCGGCCGCGGCGCAGTAGCGGGCGGCTTGCCTGTCGGAGCAAAAAAAACGGCGCGGTCATTGACCGCGCCGTTTTGCTTTTCGGCGACCACGTTGCCGGTTCGATCACCACGCGGTGCCGAAGCCGACGCCCGTGCCCCAGTACGGCCCGCCCCAGCCGCCGCTCGAATAGCCGCCGTAGACCGAGACCGGCGCGGGCGCATAGAACTGCGACATCGTCTTCGCCGCGTTGCCCGCGGCGGCGGCTTGCTGCGACTCGTTCAGCGCCTGCTTGTCGATGGCGTTGTAGCGTTCCATCTGCTGCTGCGACGTCAGCGTCTGCTGCGGCGCGGGCGGCGTGTCGGGCAGGCGGCTGTAGATCGGCGAGGGGCCGGGCGGGTCCATCATGCAGCCGGCGAGGAGCACGACGCCGGCCGCGCACGGCAGCCATTTCCAGTTGAGCGATACGGTTTTCATTGGCGACCTCCAGCGGGCCGGACATCTGTACAGGAGTCCAATCATAGCGTGCGGACTCTGTCTTGAATCTTAGGCCACAAGCGGCGCGCCGTGCCTCGAAAGCGCCCGGCGCATGCGGCACAAGCTCCGCTGGACAAGGCTTTCGCGGCGTTTCAGTGCCGCCGGTCCGACGCCGGACTCACGCCTTGTGAGAGTTCTTTTGCGACAAAAAGTTGCGCAACGTCGACCGTGTCGAAGTCGTAGCGCTGATTGCAGAACTCGCAATGCACTTCGACGTTGCCACGCTCTTCGAGCACGCTGTCGACTTCCTCGCGGCCGAGCATCTTGAGCATGCCGCCGACCTTTTCGCGCGAGCAGGTGCACTGGAAGCGCGCCGGCGCGGGATCGAAGTGCTGCACGTTCTCCTGCCAGAAGAGGCGCTTGAACACCGTGTCCGGCTCTTCCTTCAGCAATTCCTCGTTCGACAGCGTGCTGCCGAGATGGCAGACGCGCTGCCAGGTGTCCGCGTCGTGCTCGCCCGGGTGCGGGACGATGCCGCCATCGCCCGGCAGCTTCTGCAGGAGCATGCCGACGGCGCGATCGGTGTCGGCGGCGAGCCACAGGCGCGTGTCGAGTTGCTCGGAGTGATGCATGTAGTGCTCGAGCACCTCGGCCATCGACGCGAGCGGGCCGTGCTCGCCCGACAGCGGCACGATGCCCTGATACGGTTGCTGTCCGGGCTTCTTGTCGGTCGGATCGAGCGTGATGACGCAGCGCCCGCGCCCGTGACGGTTGAGCAACTCGGCAAGCGACACCTCGTTCTCGAGCTCGTGCTCCGCGCCTTCGGCGAGCTTCGCGGTGGCGCGCAGCGAGAGACTCGAATCGCATTGCACGACCAGCATCTTCACCGGGCCGTCGCCGTAGATCTGCATGACGAGCGTGCCGTCGAACTTGAGGTTCGCGGACAGGAGCGCGCATGCGGCCATCATCTCGCCGAGCACGTTGCGCACGGCCGCGGGATACGAGCGGCGCGCGAGCACTTCCTGCCACGTGTGGCGCAATGAGACGATCTCGCCGCGCACGGGCGCCGCGTTGAACATGAATTTCTGCAACTGGTCGTTCACAACTCTTCCTTGGGTGTTGAGGCTCGCCCGTTCTGCCGGGCTTCAGCCGATGCGCACGAGCTGCGCCTTGTAGTATTCGCGCCGGTCGGCGTAACTTGCCGTGGCGGCGCGCATGCGTGCGATATCCGCTTCGCCGATTTCACGCACTGCCTTCGCGGGCGCGCCGAGAATCAGCGTGTTGTCCGGAAACACCTTGCCTTCGGTGACCACGGCGCCCGCGCCAACCAGACAATTGCGGCCGATCACCGCACCATTCAAGACCACCGCCTGAATCCCGATCAGCGAGCCTTCCTTGATCGTGCAGCCATGCAGCATTGCCTGATGACCGACGGTGACATCGTTCTCTATCGTCAGAGGAAAACCGGGATCGGCGTGCAGCACCGCGCCTTCCTGCACGTTGCTGCCGCGCCCGACGACGATCGGCTCGTTGTCGCCGCGCAGCGAGGCGCCGGGCCAGACGCTCGTGTTTTCCTCGAGCGTCACGCGGCCGATGATCGTCGCCGTGTCTGCGAGGAACACGCTTTCGTGGATGGTCGGGGCGTCGTCGCCGAGTTTGTAGATGGCCACATTGTCTCCTGGGGCGTGGTGTCGTAAGGGTGGGGCGCTGGCGGCGCTAAAATGCGCGCCTGCCGGTGCGGCTCGACGGTCATGGCCGTCCTGGTTGCGCCGATTGTTGCGCGCCGTGCGGCGTGAGCCGGGATTACCATTTTAGCTGTTTGCCGTAAGCCTCCGCTTTAGCGCGCCGTTGGCCGCCTATTTTCGAGATAGTTCGATGCACGACCCTGTGATTCCCGCCGAAGCCGAAGCCGGCCCCTGCGTGCGCCGCGCGGCGCTCGCCATCCTGCGCGAGCGCGAGCCCGCGACGAAAGCGGCGCGCGCCCGTGCGCTCTTCGAGGCGGCGCGCGCGCAGCTGTCCCATTTAGATCCGCACGCCTCGTTCGATGAACCCGGCGATCTGCCCGGCCGCCCCGAGCGCCCGGAACTCGTCGAGCCGTCGTCGCTGAAGCGTCGCGGCATGCAGTCGGATGCGGGTCGCGCCGTGTTGCTGCATGCGCTCGCGCACATCGAATTCAATGCCATCAATCTCGCGCTCGACGCCGTTTGGCGTTTCCCGTCGATGCCGGGTGATTTTTATCTCGACTGGTTGAAAGTGGCGGCGGAGGAGGCGCATCACTTTTCGCTGCTGAGCGCGCGGCTCGCCGAATTCGGCCATGCGTACGGCGATTTCCCGGCACACGACGGCCTGTGGGAGATGGCGCAGCGCACGCGCGACGACGTGCTCGCCCGCATGGCGCTCGTGCCGCGCACGCTGGAGGCGCGCGGGCTCGACGCGTCGCCGCCGATCCGCAAGCGCCTCGCGCAGGCGGGCGATCACGCGTCCGCGGCGATTCTCGACGTGATCCTGCGCGATGAAATCGGCCATGTGCTGATCGGCAATCGCTGGTTCCGCTTCCTGTGCGACGGCCAGGGTCTCGATCCGCACGCGACCTACGAACGCCTCGCCCAGCAGTTCCACGCGCCGAAGCTGCGCGGCCCGTTCAACTTCGAGGCGCGCCGCGACGCCGGTTTCGACGAAGCCGAACTGCGCGCGCTCGCCGGCCTCAATGACGCGAAGTAGGCCGCGTTCATCGTCGCTATAATCGAACGATCATCCTTTTCGAGACGACACCATGAAAGAATCGCGCTCCGAATTCGTCGATGCGCGCGGCGTGCGTCTGCACGTGCGCCGCTGGGGCTCGCCCGATGCCCCGATGCTCTTCATGCTGCACGGCTGGATGGATATCGGCGCATCGTTCCAGTTCGTCGTCGATGCGCTCGCCGGCGACTGGCAGGTGCTCGCGCCCGACGCGCGCGGCTTTGGCCTGTCGGACTGGCCGATCGCGCAGAAGGGCGGCGGCCACTACTACTTTCCCGACTATCTCGCCGATCTCGACCTCCTGCTCGACCACTTCGCGCCGCGCGCGCAGGTGAATCTGGTCGGCCACAGCATGGGCGCGAACGTCGCCTTGCTCTATGCGGGCGTGCGTCCCGAGCGCGTGCGTCGCGTCGTCGATCTGGAAGGTTTCGGTCTGCCGGCGGCGCGCGCGTCGCAGTCTCCCGGGCGCATTGCGCAATGGCTCGACGATCTGCGCGTGCCGCCCGCGTTGCGCAGCTACGCGAGCCTCGATGAAGTCGCGGACCGGCTGATCCGCACGAATCCGCGTCTGCCGCTTGCTCGCGCGCGCTATCTCGCGCAGCACTGGTCGCGCGAGGAAAGCGACGGACGCTTCCATCTGCTGGCCGATCCGGCGCACAAGTTGCGTGGACCGACGCTGTATCGGCTGGACGAGGTGAGCGCCGCGTGGGCGCGCGTCGCGGCGCCCGTGCTGCACGTCGAGGCGAAGGACTCACCGACACTCGCCACTTTCGCGGGGCAGACGCCCGTCGCCGAGTTCAAGGCCCGTTTCGCCGCTTTTCCCGACTGGCGCGAGGAAATCGTCGACGACGCCGGGCACATGATCCATCACGACCAGCCCGAGCGCGTCGCGGCGTTGATCGAATCCTTTTGCGCATGAGCGGCGCACCGCGGTACGAAGGAACTACATAATCGGCGTGTCACGCCGTTACAGTTAGAATGTCAGTGAAACTCCAGAGCCAAAAATGAACGCCGATCTGCATTGCCACTCCACCGTGTCCGACGGCCAGTTCGCGCCCGCCGAGGTCGCGACGCGCGCGCATGCGAACGGCGTGACGCTGTGGTCGCTGACGGATCACGATCAGCTCGGCGGCCAACAGGAAGCGCGCACGGCGGCCGAAGCGCTCGGCATGGGCTATCTGCCCGGCGTCGAGATTTCGGTCACGTGGGCGTCGCGCACGGTGCATATCGTAGGCATGAACGTCGATCCGGACAACGCGGCGCTGCTCAAGGGACTCGAGTGCACGCGCAATGGACGCGCGGCGCGCGGCGAGGCGATCGGCGAAGCGCTCGCGGCCATCGGCATTCCGGATTGCTACAAGGGCGCGCTGCGCTTCACCGACGACCCCGACATGATTTCGCGCACCCACTTCGCGCGGTATCTGGTGGAGGCGGGCTACGCAAAGTCCACCTCGGACGTGTTCGCGCGCTATCTCGGCGACGGCAAGCCGGGTTTCGTCGGGCATTGCTGGGCGAAGCTCGCAGATGCCGTCAAGTGGATCAGGGATGCGGGCGGCGAGCCGATCATCGCGCATCCGGGGCGCTACGATTACACGCCGGTCGAGTTCGCCGCGTTCTTCGACGAATTCATCCAGCTCGGCGGCCGTGCGATCGAGGTCGTGACGGGCAGCCACACGCCCGACCAGTACCGCGAATACGCGGATGTCGCGCGCCGCTACGGCTTCGAGGCATCGCGCGGCTCGGACTTTCACGGCGCGGGCGAGGGGCGCGTCGATCTCGGCCTGCTTCCGCCGCTGCCCGACGATCTCACGCCCGTCTGGGAACGCTGGCTGTAGCGTTCCTTCGGCGCGCGTCGTTCTTGCCGCGCGCACGGTCTTTGCATTACGGTGATTTTCCGCACGCACATCGCGTAAGGCGCGCGCGCGTGATTCGCGCCGCGCCTGGCTTTCGCGATAACGATCGAAACAATAAGGCGTCGCCATGTCTCAATTCTTTCGCATTCATCCGGACAATCCGCAGCCGCGGCTCATCAATCAGGCCGTGCAGATCATCAAGGACGGCGGTCTCGTCGCGTTGCCGACTGATTCGAGCTACGCGCTCGGATGCCATCTCGACGACAAGGACGCCGCCGAGCGACTGCGACGCGTGCGCGGTATCGACGACAAGCAACTGCTGTCGCTGCTCGTGCGCGATCTTTCCGAGTTGTCCAATTTCGCGATGGTCGACAACCAGCAGTACCGGCTGATCAAGTCGGTGACGCCGGGACCTTACGTGTTCGTGCTGCAGGCGACCAAGGAAGTGCCGCGCCGGCTGTCGCACCCGTCGCGCAAGACGATCGGGCTGCGCGTGCCGGACCACGCAATCACGCTCGCGTTGCTGGAGGCGCTCGGCGAGCCGCTCCTCGCCTCGACGCTGATCCTGCCGCCCGATACCGAACCGCTCAACGACGCCGAGGAAATCCGCGAGCGGCTGGAAAAGCAGGTCGAACTCGTGATCGATGCCGGCGCGTGTCCGGCGGAGCCTTCGACGGTGATCGACCTTTCATCGGGGGAGCCAGTGCTCGTGCGCGCGGGGAGAGGCAGTCTCGAACCGTTCGGGCTCACGGCGTAAGCGCCGCGCAGTAGCGCACACGGGCATAAGTCCCGATTAAGCGTTATCGCACATGATGGGCGAAATAGTGCGCGCCCGGCGCCGTCGTGCGCGTCTGATCAGACCTGCCTGCTTGATACAATACCGCCCCATGGACTCCTCCCTGATACAAACCATCGCGGTCTACGCGCTCCCCGTGATCTTCGCGATCACGCTGCACGAGGCCGCGCATGGCTATGCCGCGCGACTGCTCGGCGACAACACGGCCTACGTTCTCGGCCGCGTTTCCATGAACCCGATGCGCCATATCGATCCGATCGGCACGATCGTGATTCCCATCGTCCTGTATTTCGTGACGAGCGGCGCGTTCATGTTCGGCTATGCGAAGCCCGTGCCGGTGGCGTTCGGCAATCTGCGCAATCCGCGCTGGGGCAGCCTGTGGGTCGCGGCGGCCGGGCCCGGCAGCAACTTCGTGCAGGCGATCGTCTGGGGCGTGATCGCGGTGCTGCTCGCAGCCTTTCATGTCGACGAGCCGTTTTTCACGCGCATGGCGGCGGCGGGCGTCGGCGTGAATCTCGTGCTTGGCGTGCTGAATCTCTTTCCGTTGCCGCCCCTCGACGGCGGCCGTGTCGTCATGGCGCTCCTGCCGGTGCGCGCGTCGATCGCGTTTTCGAAGCTGGAGCCGTACGGCTTCTTCATCGTGATGGCGCTCGTCGTGACCGGCGTGCTGACGCGCTACTGGCTCGGGCCGCTCGTGAACGTCGGCTATACGGCCGTGTCGGCTATCCTGAATCCCCTCGCTTCACTATTCCCATAACATCATGTTCCCTGACCGTATCTTCTCCGGCATGCGGCCCACCGGGTCGCTGCACCTCGGCCACTATCACGGCGTGCTGAAAAACTGGGTGCGGCTGCAGTCCGAATACCCGTGCTTCTTCGCGGTGGTCGACTGGCACGCGCTCACGACGCACTACGAGACGCCCGAGGTCATCGAGAAAAACGTCTGGGAGGTGCTCATCGACTGGCTGGCGTCGGGCATCGATCCGGCGCAGGCGACGCTCTTCATCCAGAGCCGCGTGCCCGAGCACGCCGAACTGTCCCTGCTGCTCGGCATGGGCACGCCACTCGGCTGGCTCGAACGCGTGCCGACCTATAAGGAGCAGATCGAGAAGCTGAGGGAGAAGGATCTGTCGACCTACGGCTTCCTCGGCTATCCGGTGCTGATGGCGGCGGACATCCTGCTGTATCGCGCGTCCCTCGTGCCGGTTGGCGAGGATCAGGTGCCGCACGTCGAAATGACGCGCGAGATCGCGCGCCGCTTCAACTATCTGTACGGCAAGGAGCCGGATTTCGAGGAGAAGGCGCTCGAAGCGGCGAAGAAACTCGGCGGCAAGCGCGCGAAGCTGTATCACGAACTGCGCGTCGCGTATCAGCAGGAAGGCGACGACGAAGCGCTCGAACAGGCGCGCGCGATGTTGCAGGAGTCGCAGAGCCTGTCGATGAACGATCGCGAGCGGCTGTTCGGCTATCTCGAAGGGGCACGCAAGCTCATCCTCGTCGAGCCGCAGGTGCTGCTCACCGAAGCGTCGCGCATGCCGGGTCTCGACGGTCAGAAGATGTCGAAGTCCTATGGCAACACCATCGGCCTGCGCGAGGACGCCGCGACCATCGAGCAGAAGGTCCGCAAGATGCCGACCGACCCGGCGCGCGTGCGCCGCAACGATCCGGGCGATCCTGACAAGTGCCCGGTCTGGCAACTGCATCAGGTCTACACCGACGAAAAGACGCACGAGTGGGTGCAGAAGGGCTGCCGCAGCGCGGGCATCGGCTGTCTGGAATGCAAGCAGCCGGTGATCGAAGGCATCCTGCGCGAGCAGCAGCCCATGCTGGAACGCGCGCAAAAGTACATGGACGATCCGTCGCTGTTGCGCGCGATCGTCGCGGACGGCTGCGACAAGGCGCGCAAATTCGCCACGGAGACGATGCGCGACGTGCGCGAGGCCATGGGCCTGTCCTACAACTGATGGAAGGCGTGCCGAGTTCGTGGGTCACGCGCTGGGCGCATCTCGTCGCGCCCGGCGGCGCGGTGCTCGACGTCGCCGCCGGCAGGGGACGCCACGCGCGCTGGTTCGCGGCCCGCGGTTGTCCGGTTCTCGCCGTCGATCGCGACGCGGAGGCGCTGGCGTCGATGTCCGCGATCGCCGGCATCGATACGCTGACGGCCGATATCGAAAACGCGCCCTGGCCGCTGCCGAACGACCGAACGTTCGATGCAATCGTCGTCACGAACTATCTGCATCGGCCGCTTTTCGGGCACTTCGCCGATGCGCTCGCGCCCGGCGGCGTGCTGATTTACGAGACGTTCGCGGCGGGCAACGGCAGCGTCGGCAAGCCGTCGAATCCGGCGTTTCTGCTCGAACCGGGCGAACTGCTCGAAGCGGTGCGCGGCCGGCTGCGCGTGATCGCATTCGAAGACGGATTCCTCGACGACCCGCGTCCGGCCTACGTGCAACGGATTTGCGCCATTCGCGAACCGCAGTCAGCCGAAAACACGCTCACGATTGGTAACACACCCTCGGGTCCGCCACGTTACGCGCTGACCGGCTAATCCGCTACAATCGCGTAATATCGCTTTTCGCGATTAAATTTTCGATTAAATTCATAGAGTTTCATGACAAACGGAACACACGGCGGCATCCAGATCCGCGGCAGCATCCCTGCCATCGTCACACCGATGCACGAGGACGGTAGTCTAGATCTGCCGGCGTTTCGAAAACTGATCGACTGGCATGTCGAACAAGGCTCGAACGGTCTCGTCGTGGTCGGCACCAGCGGTGAATCGGCCACGCTGTCGGTCGAAGAGCACATCCTGATGATCCAGACGGCCGTGGAGCACGCGGCCAAGCGCTTCCCGATCATCGCGGGCGCGGGCGGCAATTCGACGGCCGAGGCCATCGAGCTCTCGAAGCACGCGAAGAAAGTCGGCGCGGACGCCACGCTGCAAGTCGTTCCGTATTACAACAAGCCGACGCAGGAAGGCATGTACCGCCATTTCCGCACCATCGCGGAAGCGGTCGATCTGCCGGTGATTCTCTACAACGTGCCGGGCCGCACCGTGGCCGACATGAGCAACGAGACGATCCTGCGCCTCGCAGACGTGCCGGGCATCATCGGCGTGAAGGAAGCGACGGGCAATATCGATCGCGCGGCGCACCTGATCAAGCACGCGCCGGCAGACTTCGCGATCTTCAGCGGCGACGATCCCACGGCCATCGCGCTGATGCTGCTGGGCGGTCACGGCAATATCTCGGTGACGGCCAACGTCGCGCCGAAGGAAATGAGCCAGCTTTGCCGCGCCGCGATCGAAGGCGATGCGATCACCGCACGCCGCATCCATCTGAAGCTGCTCTCGCTGCACAAGCAACTCTTCTGCGAATCGAATCCGATTCCGGCCAAGTGGGCGCTGCAGGCGCTCGGCCGCATGGAAGGCGGCATCCGTCTGCCGCTCACGCCGCTCGACGCGCGCTATCACGACGTGGTGCGTGACGCGTTGCGCGACTCCGGGCTTCTCGCCTGATCACACGTGGCGGCGCGCCAGTTCACAAGGAATCGAAAGGCCGCGCCGCCGCACGTGATCGAAATGAACCTCACCTTCAGTCATCAACCGCCGCTCATTGGCATCGACATTGGCCTCGCCGAGCCGCTCGCCTAGAGCGAATCGGCGCGAAGCAATGCGTCATCAGCAGCAAAGAAGGACCTCATGAAACGTTCCGCTCTTCTTACTCATGCCAGACGCCTGAGCGTGCTGTCGCTCGGCGCCAGCGCGATCTTCTCGCTCGCCGGTTGCGATACGCTAAACGACTGGCTCGCGCCGGATCGCGTCAACTACAAGGCCGCCGAAACCGCGCCGTCGCTCGCGGTGCCGTCGGACCTGACCACGGCCGACATCAGCCAGCGCTATGCCGCGCCGCCGAAGATCAACTCGCTCGGCGGCGCCGCGGAGCGCTCGGTCACGCCGGCCGGCAACGCGACGCTCGGCGTGCCGAACACGCAGGATCCGTACGGCATGCACATCGAGAGCGACGGCGATCGCCGCTGGCTCGTCGTCGACGGCCGCTCGCCCGACCAGATCTGGGGGCCGCTGAAGGAATTCTGGGAAGAGAACGGCTTCACGCTCAAGACCGATGCGCCGCAGACCGGCATCATGGCGACCGACTGGGCCGAGAACCGCGCGAACATTCCGAACGACTGGTTCAGAAACAGCGTGGGCAAGCTGCTGGACTTCGCGTACTCGTCGGGCACGCGTGACATGTTCCGCACGCAAGTGGACCGCGCGTCCGATGGCTCGACCGATATCTCCGTCACGCACAGCGCGATGGAAGAAGTGCTGACGGGGCAGGACAAGACCTCGTCGCGCTGGGAAGCGCGTCCGCGCAATCCGCAGCTCGAAGCCGCAGTGCTCACGAAGCTGATGCAGAAATTCGGCCTGACCGAAAAGCAGTCGCAGCAGTTGATGGCGCAGGCGCGTCCGTCGGGCGCGAAGGTCGCGGTGGACCAGAGCGCGGGCGGTTCCACGCTCGATCTCGCCGAGCCGTTCGATCGCGCATGGCTGCGCGTGGGCCTCGCGCTCGATCGCACCAACTTCACGGTCGACAATCGTGATCGCGACAAGGGCATCTACTACGTCCATTTTTCGGACTCCATGGCGGAGCTGAAGAAGGATGGTCTCTTCGGCAAGTTCTTCTCGAGCAACACGCCGAAGCCGACGCGCCAGTTCCTCGTCAACGTGAGGCCCAAGGCCGACTCGGTCACGCAGGTCGGCGTCGTCGATGCGAACGGTCAGCCGGATAACTCGTCCGATGCGCAGCGGATCGTCTCGTTGCTGCATGCTCAGTTGAACTAGACGAAGACATTAGTCAGCCGATGATGAGTTCATTGTGAGATTCGCCAGTCTCGGCAGCGGCAGCGAGGGCAATGCACTGCTCGTCGAGGCATCGGGCGGCACGACCACGACGCGCGTGCTGCTCGATTGCGGATTCTCCGGCAAGGAAGTGGAGCGCCGCCTCGCGCGCCTGAACTGTCGCGCCGAAGATCTCGACGCCATCGTCATCACGCACGAGCATACGGATCACATCGGCAGCGCGCTCACGCTCGCGCGCCGATGGTCCATTCCGCTCTACATGAGCTGGGGCACGGCACGCGCGATCGGCGCCGATGAAGCCAGCGTCGAACTCAATGTGCTGTGGGGCGATGAAAGCGTCGCCATCGGCGACCTGAGCGTGATGCCGTACACGGTGCCCCACGACGCCCGCGAGCCCCTGCAATACGTCTTCTCCGACGGTGCCTGCCGGCTCGGCGTGCTCACGGATGTCGGCGTGTCGACGCCGCATATCACGAACGTGCTGAGCGGCTGTGACGCGCTCGTGCTCGAATCCAATCACGATGTCGGGATGCTCGCGGCGAGCCGCTATCCGCCCTCGCTGAAGGCGCGCATCGGCGGAACGCACGGGCATCTGAATAACGAAGCGGCGGCGGCGATTCTCGCGTCGCTCGACCGTTCCAGGCTGCGTCATCTCGTGGCTGCTCATCTCAGCCAGCAAAACAATCTGCCGCATCTTGCGCAGGCTGCGCTCGCGGCCGTGCTGGGCGCGTCAGCGGTGGAAGTGGTGGTGGCGACTCAGGCCGAAGGCTTCGACTGGCTCACGCTCTAGCCGTCTCAACGTTTAGAACGCGATAATCAGCGCACGATGCAGATACAAAAAAACCGGCCCAAAAGCCGGTTTTTTCGTTCGCAGGCCGCATTGAGCGGCCCGCGGCGTAGCGCTATAAGCCTTACTGGCTTGCGCCCGATGCCGGAGCAGCAGCCGAAGCGGCAGCGTCCGAAGCTGCGCCAGCAGCCGAAGCTGCGTCGCTTGCAGCGGCCGAAGCGCTCGATGCTGCAGCGTTTGCGTCCGAAGCAGCAGCAGCCGGAGCCGAAGCAGCCGACGTATCGCTTGCAGCGCTCGGAGCAGCCGTTTCGCTAGACTTGTTGCATGCAGCCAGAGCAACAGCAGCCAACAGGGATGCTACGAGGAGGGATTTCTTCATGATCACGTCCTTTTATGGTTAAAGGTAAGCAACAGCGCAAAGTACCGGTAATGTGTGCTCCAACACCGACCTGGGCCGCTGTGGAGACTCACAATTCTTTTTTGTGTGAGACTTCCTACGGCTTGGCCGGAAATTATAGGCACTTTCGTAACGACCGTCGATAAATCAGGGGACGATACGTTGTCTTTCTCATACAAACTTTCATATTGCGGAACAGCAAAATTCTAGCATCCGCAGCGTGTCAGGAAGTCTCGTAAAAGCAAGCCTGTCAAGGCAAAGCACCCATCCGAAGCCAGCCCGCACGATACCATTCGTGAAGCAGCGCTGTCATTGACGATTCGTCTGTAAGTGTTACAAAGCGTTTCGCCTCCAGACACCGAGTATCGGCCAATTCAGGGAGCCACTTTTTCAGCTTCGACGACAACACATCGCTTTCGCCATTTATGAAAAATGACCGGGCGTCGTAGAGCAAATTAGTCTTTCTATCCAGCCTGACGCCTGTCTTGTTCGCTCGTTCTACAAATTTTTGCTCATTCAATGCGCGCTCGGGCGAGTCGAATACGACGTTCGATTTCGGCTCGCTCAAATAGCTGCCCAGAAACGACGATACGTCCTTTTCATTCCAGTCCACGTTCGCAAGGATCGCGCCAACACGCTCGATGAGCAGCGGCGGCAGCGCAGCCGGATTCGACACGGGCTCCTGCGCCGGATCACGATAGCGGGCGTTCCCTTTGGGGCCATCGGATGGCTCGCTCATGCGTTCGGCGAGGTGATACAGGAACTGTGCGGTCAGCTCGTGCGCGGAGGGCGCGCGAAAGCCGATGGACGCCGTCATGCATTCGCCTTCCGCGATGCCGTCGTGCGCGATGTGCGGCGGCAGATAGAGCATGTCGCCGGGCTCCAGCAGCCACTCTTCTTCAGGCTCGAAGTGCTGTAAAACTTTCAACGGCAGTCCGGGTTTTAGCGAAAGGTCGCGCTGCGCGCCGATGCGCCAGCGGCGCTTCCCATGAACCTGGAGCAGAAAGACATCATAGGAGTCGAAGTGCGGTCCGACACCGCCGCCATCGGTCGCATACGAGATCATCAGGTCGTCGAGCCGCGCGTCAGGAATGAAGCGGAACGCGTTCATCAGCGCGTGCGCGCGATCGTCGTGCAGATTCACGCCCTGCACGAGCAGGGTCCACTCGCGTTTCTTGACTGAAGGCAATTCGTCGGGCGCGAACGGGCCGTGCTCCAGATTCCACGTATTGCGAAAATGTGTGATGAGATGCGACTCGACGTCGTCGAGATCGGCGAGTTCGAACAGTTCGTCGCGCGCGAGCGGCGCCGCGATATCGGGCACCGCCTGACGGATCAGCAGCGGCTTTTTCTGCCAGTAACGCCGCATGAACTGTCGCGGCGTACGGTTGCCCAACAGAGGTGTCGGATCGTCTGGCAAAGGCGCGCGAGCATGCGCGGGAAGGCCGGAAACGGGGGAGGGTGTTGCGTCTGAGGGCCGCTTGGGCATCGTATAATCGAGGCTTGTATCTTGGAGGATCCAATGAAAATTGCGAAAGACACTGTCGTTTCGGTCGCTTACAAGCTATCGGATGCGCAAGGCAATCTGATCGAGGAGAGCGACGAGCCGATGGTCTATCTGCACGGCGGCTATGATGGCACGTTCCCCAAGATCGAGGAAGCGCTCGACGGTCACGAGGCGGGCTATGAAACGCTCATTCAGCTCGAACCGCAGGATGCGTTCGGCGAATACGATCCCGAACTCGTGAAGGTCGAGGAGCGCAGCCGCTTTCCCGAGCCGCTGGAAGTCGGCATGCAGTTCGAAGGCACGCCCGAAGACGGCGACGACGACATCGACTCGCTCATCTACACGGTGACTGACGTCGCCGAAGACAAGGTCGTGCTCGACGGCAATCATCCGCTTGCAGGCATGGCGCTGCGCTTCGCGTTGTCGGTGCAGGAAGTGCGCACAGCGACGGATGACGAGATCCAGCATCAGCACGCGCATGGCGCTGACGGCCTGCATGTCGTCGATGAGGATGAAGACGACGATGACGAACCGCGCAAGGATGCCGGCCCGACGCTGCATTGAACGCGTCGGCCAATGAAAGAGCGCAGCTTCGGCTGCGCTTTTTTATTGGCCGTTCGCGCCGTTTTGCACGCCTGATGCAGGCACCGGATAGATCGGCGGCATGGTCTGCGGCGGCGTGAGGATCGGCGGGAGGTCGGAGGCTGGCTGCGGCATCGAAGGCGGCGGCAGCGAGTCGGGCATATCGTTGCGCGGCGGCACGGGCGGCGCTGATGCGGGCAACGTCGATTGCGGTGCGGGATAAGGCGCGCTCGATTGCGCGGGCGCCTCGGGCGGCGGGGCGATTGAGTCTCGCGCGCGCGTGTCCTTCACGTCACGCACGCGCAGCCGGAACGGCGGATGCCATTGCGCATCGCTTTGCACTTCGAGCCATTGCGATTGCGGCTTCCTGAACGCGATCGCCACGCGCGTGAGGTTCGTCACGATCAAGCCCTTGTCGTTGCGCAAGGGCTGATCGATATGAAAGCCGGTTGGTTCGGGCGCGTCGATGCCGTGAATCACGATGACCGGCCCGCGAAAGATCTCCGCCGCCTTCACGAGACTGCGCTTCAATTCGAGGAAGCCGTCACGCGGCTGGTTCGAGCGCGAGAAGCGCAGCCACGCGAAGCGCTCGCGCCGCTCGTAGCGCGAAAAGTCCGGATCGGCCTGAAGCAGGATCACGAGCGCGCGCATTTCCGAACGTCGCGCCGTTTCCGCCGCGTGTTCGAGCCAGAAGGTAGTCGCGACGGCGCGGTCCTCGAACTCGGCGTTGCGTCCGCCCGCGGTCAGATAGTGATTGTTCGGGCTCGGCACATTCAGCCCGATGAACGCGATGCCCTGCGCCTGCCAGCGCACGATTTCGCGGAACGGGCGAAAGCGTGCGACGTCGCTTTCGCGCGAGAGCGTGAGCGGGTTTTGTCCTAGCGAGCTGGCATCGGCGTAGAAGAGTTGACGCACGAAATCGAGCCGTTCGACCGGATCGTACGCGCCTGTATGCGCGAGGCCGCAGTCGGACCAGTCGTGCTGGCCGAGCAGCAGCACGAGCGGCGTGCGCGACACGTCCAGCAGATCGTGCCGCGCCTGATAGATGCTGTCGCGGCACGGCTCGGCGCTGCCCTTGAAATTGCCGTCGTAGACGATGAACGCGATGCTGCCGTCGCGCCCGATGGCATCGAGCATGCGGCGCACCGGCGCTTCGTCGGCGGGGCGGGTGAGTGCATCTGAGATCACGGCGAAGCCGAGCGGCGCGTTGCCCTCGGCATGCGCCTGCGCGATGGCGGCGCACCCGAGCGCGAGCGCGACCGACAGGGCGCTCGTCAGGCGCGCGGCGACACCACGCTCAACGCGACGCATCCGGCGGACGATTCGCCAGTTCATGCAGTTCGTAGAGCAGATCGAGCGCCTCGCGCGGACGCAGATCGTTCGGATCGAGCGCGCGCAGCTTTTCCATCACCGGATGCTCCGGCGCGTCGGCCGTCTCCAAATCTTCGCGAGGCGGATCGTCTTCATAAGGCGCGTACGGCTGGCTCGCGAAGAGATCGAATTGCGCGGCGGGTTGACTGACCGACTGCTGCTCCAGATGCACGAGATGCTTGCGCGCCGCGCGAATCACCGCAGCCGGCACGCCCGCGAGTTGCGCGACCTGCAGGCCGTAGCTTTGATTGGCCGGACCCTCGCTCACCGCGTGCAGGAACACGATGCCGTGATCGTGCTCGACCGCCGACAGATGCACGTTCGCCGCCTGCGCAAACTCCGCGGGCAGTTGCGTGAGCTCGAAGTAATGCGTCGCGAAGAGCGTGTAGCAGCCGTTGTGCGTGAGCAGATGCCGCGCGATGGCCCAGGCGAGCGCGAGGCCGTCGAAGGTCGAGGTGCCGCGCCCGATCTCGTCCATGAGCACGAGGCTCGATGCGCTCGCGTCATTGAGGATCGCCGCCGCTTCGGTCATCTCGACCATGAAGGTTGAGCGGCCGCCAGCGAGATCGTCGGCGGCGCCGATGCGCGTGAAGATGCGGTCGAGCGCGCCGAAACGCGCGCGTTTCGCGGGCACGTAGCTGCCGACGTGCGCCATCAGCGCGATCAGGGCGGTCTGGCGCATGAACGTCGACTTGCCGCCCATGTTCGGGCCGGTGATGAGCAGGAGCTTGCGGTCCTGGCTCAGACAACAATCGTTGGCGATGAACTGCTCGACCTGCGCCTCGACGACCGGATGCCGTCCCTGTTCGATATCGATGCCCGCATCGGCGGTGAACTCCGGCGCGACCCAGTCGAGCGCGCGGGCGCGTTCGGCGAATGCGCACAGGAGATCGAGTTCGGCGAGCGCGCTTGCAACGCGCTGGCAATCTGCGATGAAAGGCAGCAGGTTCTGCAGCAGCGCATCGTAGAGCGCGCGTTCGCGGGCGAGGGCGCGTTCCTGCGCGGACAGCGCCTTGTCTTCGAACGCCTTCAGCTCCGGCGTGATGTAGCGCTCCGCGTTCTTCAGCGTCTGACGGCGGCGATAGTCGTCGGGCACCTTGTCGGTCTGCCCGCGCGTGACTTCGATATAAAAGCCGTGAACCTTGTTGTATTCGACACGCAGATTCGCGATGCCCGTGCGCGTGCGCTCGCGCGCTTCGAGATCGATCAGGAACTGATCGCAGTTCTCCGAAATATCGCGCAGTTCGTCGAGATCCGGATCATAGCCGCGCGCGATCACGCCGCCGTCGCGAATCAGTGCGGCCGGCTCGGTCGCGATGGCGTTCGTGAGGAGATCGAGGCACTCGTGCGGCGTCGCGAGGCCAGCGGCGATGCGCTCCAGCGCCGTTGCATGCGTGGCGACGCCCGCGACGAGCGCGCGTAGATCAGGCAGTGCGGCGAAGGTATCGCGCAGGCTCGACAGATCGCGCGGCCGCGCCGACAGCAACGCGAGACGCCCCGTGATTCGCTCGATGTCCGAGATCTTGCGCAGCGCGCCGCGCAAGGTGTCGAAGCCACCGCTTGCGGGCGCGTCGAGCAATGCGCCGATCGCCTGCTGGCGACCTTGCGCAATCGCCGCATCGCGCGGCGGATGATGCAGCCAGTGACGCAACAGACGGCTGCCCATCGTCGTGCAGCAGGTGTCGAGCAGCGAGAAGAGCGTGGGCGATTCGGTGCCGCGCAGCGTCTCGGTGAGTTCGAGATTGCGCCGCGTGGCGGGATCGAGCCCGATGTACTCCGATTCGTATTCGACCTTCAGGCTGCGCACGTGGCGCAACTGCTGGCCTTGCGTGGCGGCGGCGTAGAGCAGCAGCGCGCCGGCCGCGCCGCACGCGCAGGTGAGGGTTTGCGCGCCGAAGCCGTCGAGGCTCGCGACATCGAGTTGCTCGCGCAGGCGCTGCGTGCCCGAGCCGACGTCGAAGTGCCACGCCGGAACACGCGTGGTCGCGCCCGGATGGGTCACGCCGAGCGATGCCTGAACGTCGGTGATCGAATCGGCGATGAGCGTCTCCGCCGGACGAATGCGCTCGAGCGCCGTGCTCACTTGTCCCGGCGCGACTTCCGCGAGGCGCAACGCGCCGCTCGCGAGATTGAGCCACGCGAGTCCGACGCTCGTCACCACGCCGCGACGGTTGTGCGCGGGGCAGAGCGCGAGCAGATAGACATCGCTTTTGTCGGAGAGCAGGGCCGCGTCGGTCAGCGTGCCCGGTGTGACCACGCGCACGACCTTGCGCTCGACCGGCCCCTTCGATGTCGCCGGATCGCCGATCTGCTCGCAGATCGCCACCGACTCGCCGAGCTTCACGAGCTTCGCGAGATATTGCTCGCAGGCGTGATGCGGGACGCCCGCCATCCTGATCGGATTGCCGCCCGACGCGCCGCGCTGCGTGAGCGTGAGATCGAGCAGGCGCGCGGCCTTCTCGGCGTCGTCGAAGAAAAGCTCGTAGAAATCGCCCATGCGATAGAAAACGAGCGTGCCAGGATGCTCCGCCTTGATGCGCAGATATTGCTGCATCATGGGCGTATGTTGCGACAGGTCCGCGAGCGGCGCGGCGGTGTCGGGGGAAGTGTCGGGGAGTGCCGTTTGATTGCCCATCTTGCGTGCTGTGAAAGCCGGAACGGCCGGACGCGACGTGCGCCGGCCGCCAATCAGCCGATAGGGCATGAGTTTAACCTGTCGCGGGATGACGGCGGAGTCGGCCGGATGGCCAGTTGAATGTCGCTAGCGCACCTGCGGGGTGCAGGCACGGGTACGCCGCGCCCTCGCGGGACGCGCGAGGACACGGTATGCCGCCGGAACGCATGCGACGGCGTTCCGGCGGCAGGTTTCAACGGTGACCGAACGCGTCACGTGCGCCCGGCGAGATAGCCGACGAGCAAGGCGAGACCCGCCACCGCGCCGAGCGTATGCCACGGCTTGTCGTGGACGAAGTCGTCGGCGTAACCGGCGGCGTCGTTGATCCTGCCCGCCAGGGCGCCGCCCGCGCCGTTCATCTGCGAACGCGCGATTTTGAGTTTCGACTGCAATTCCTTGCGCAACTTGTCCGCATCGATGTCCTTCGCGTTCTGGATCGAGCTTTCCAGATCGTCGAGCAGACTGCGCAACTGGCCGCTGGCCGAATCGACCGCGTCACTCGCACCGCGCACCGCGCGCTGGCCGAGATCGGCTGCGCCATTGATTTTGCTGTCGAGCGTCGAACGTGTGAACAATCCCATTTGCTTGCTCCTTTATTGACGTTGCCGAGGAATGAATGTCGCCGGATCCGCTTTCCTGTCGTCACATGCCGCGCGGCATTCCGGCGCGCGCCTGAAGCGTTACGACTTCGCCCCGCCGCCCGCGTTCCCTCCCTCTTCCTCGTACGCCGGCGCCGGGGTATGAACCCAGAATACACCGTGGAGCAAGGTTCATTCCTCAACTAGCGCGCCGAGATCCGTCTCGCGCTCGTTTTGCGTGTGGCGGCGCATCGCCAGCGCCATCATCAGGCACACGAAAACACCGAATACGACGATGATCCACTGCACCGGCACCTTGGTCGTCAGAAGCAGCGCGTAGGCGCCGAGCATTGCGAGCACGGCGAGATTCTGGTTGAAGTTCTGCACCGCGATGGAATGCCCGGCCGAAAGCAGCGTCGCGCCGCGATGCTGCAGGATCGCGTTCATCGGCACGATGAAAAAGCCGGACAGACCGCCGAGCGCGATCATCAGCGGATACGCCATCAGGATGTAGGTCGGCGCGAACAACGGGCCGATCTGCACGCCCGAGCCCGCCGGGAACAGGTCCTTGTTGTAGAAGGCCATCGCGACCGCCAGCGCGCCGATCATCACGCCCACGGGCAGCACTCTGAGCGATTGGCGAAGCACGATCCACGCGGACGCCGCCGCCGCGCCGAGCGCGATGCCTACGCCCGTCACGCCCTGCAGGACGGCCGCTTTCGAGAGCGACAGACCGAGGTTCGCATCGGCCCATTTGAGCACGAGCAACTGCAGCGTCACGGCCGCGCCCCAGAGCAGCGTCGTGACCCACAGCGCGATCTGCGCGAGCTTGTCCTTCCACAGGACCTTGAAGCAGTGCGAGAAATCGTGGACGAGCCTGGTCGGCTCGGTCAACAGGTTCGGATAGCGCGCGCCGGTGTCCGGAATGAACACATTGATGACGGCCGCCGACGCATAGATCAGCATCACGGCGCAAAGCGCGGCGTGCGCGGCGCTGCTTACGAGCGGCAGGTGCGCGTGCGTGACCCAGCGCCCGACGACCTGACTCACCAGCGCGCCGCCGATCACGGTGCCGAGAATAGTGGAGCCGACGGTCGCGGATTCGAGCCACGCGTTCGCCGCGATCAGCTTCTGCGGAGGCAGCAGCTCGGTGAGAATGCCGTACTTCGCGGGCGAATAAGCGGCCGCGCCGAGACCGACGACGCCGTACGCGAGCATCGGATGCACGCCTGCGATCATCATCGCGCAGCCGGCCGCCTTGAGCGCGTTCGAGGTGAACATGACGTGGCGCTTCTGGATGGCATCGGCGAATGCGCCGACGAATGGCGCGAGCACCACATACGAAATCGTGAAAAAGATCTGCAGGAGCGGCGTGACCCACGGCGCCGAATGCACGACGGCGAGCATGGCGATCGCGGCGATCAGGAGCGCATTATCGGCGAGCGACGAAACGAACTGCGCGGCGATGATCGTGTAGAAGCCTTTCTTCATGAGCTGGCGTGAGGTGTGGCGCGGCGCGCGGCGCAGCAGCAGCGGGCAGATGGGGGAAAAGCTTGCACTGTAACGGAGCCCCGCATTCGTTGCAGAGCAGGCGGCGCGCCCGGGGGCGCGAGAGGAGGGAAAACGAAAGGGCGCAAGGCGCGCCCTTTCGATGCGGCTTATTCGCCGGTCAGACGCGTGCGCGAGTACATGTCGAGAATCTTGACCATCTGCGCGTACACCTTCGGATTGGCGGCGACGATCTCGTTCTTGAACAGGAAATCCGATTCGCCGGTGTAGTTGCCAACGAGGCCGCCCGCTTCGGTCACGATCAGGCTGCCCGCGGCCACGTCCCACGGATGGATGCCTTGCTCGAAGAAACCGTCGAGACGCCCGGCCGCGACGTTCGCGAGATCGAGCGCGGCGGCGCCCGGACGGCGCAGGCCGGCGCACGACAGCGTCATTTCACTGAACAGGCGCATGTAGCCGTTCAGGCCCTGGCCGTCGCGGAACGGAAAGCCCGTGCCGATCAGCGCATCCGAGAGCCGATCCAGCTTGCCGACGCGAATGCGCCGTTCGTTCAGATACGCGCCGCGGCCGCGCGATGCGGTGAAGAGGTCGTTGCGCGTCGGATCGTAGATGACGGCCTGCTGCACGACGCCCTTGTGCGCGAGCGCGATCGACACGCAGTAGTACGGGAAGCCGTGAATGAAGTTGGTGGTGCCGTCGAGCGGATCGATGATCCACTGGAACTCGGACTCGCGATCCGTTTCGCCGGATTCTTCGGCGAGGATGGAGTGATCGGGATAGGCGGTGTGCAGCGTCTCGATGATGGCGGCTTCGGACGCCTTGTCGACTTCCGTCACGAAGTCGTTGTGCTGTTTCTTGCTGACCTGGACGCGATCCAGATCGAGCGACGCGCGATTGATGATCTGTCCGGCGCGGCGCGCGGCCTTGACAGCGATGTTGAGCATCGGATGCATGAGCGAAATCCTCTGACCGCCGGCGCGCTCATGTGAAATGAACGCGCGCGGGCGAAAAGTTGGCGACAACGACTATGTCGACGAAAGACGAATTGAATAAGAGCGAGGCGTTCGCGCGAATGTTCGACTGAATGAGAAAACCGTTCGCGGCGCGCGAGGAGGCCATTTTACCCGAAAGTGGCCGCGCGTTTTCGCCGCTTCGGCAAAGCGCGTTAACATATCGGGTTCGCACATTCAGCCTATATCGCGCCTTGGAACCCAACGATCTTTCCGCGCCCGCCGGCGGCTTCACCTCCACGCGCTTCATCCTCGTCGAGCCGAGTCATCCCGGCAATGTCGGCGCGGCCGCGCGCGCGTTGAAGACGATGGGCTTCGCGCGCCTCGTCCTCGTCGCGCCGCGCGTGCCCGACGTCAAGAACGAGCCCGAAGCCATCGCGATGGCCTCCGGCGCCGACGACGTCCTCGCGTCCGCCCACGTCGTCGATACGCTCGCCGATGCGCTCGTCGGCGTGCGCTGGTCGGTCGCGCTCACGGCGCGCATGCGCGAATACGGTCCACCGCAGATGCCGCCGCGCGTGCTCGCCGGGCGCGCGCATGAATTCGTGCGCCACGGTGACATCGCGCTCGTGTTCGGCAATGAGCGCACGGGGCTGTCGAACGCGGATGTCGAGCGTTGCAGCGCGCTCGCGCATATTCCCGCCAATCCTGCCTACAGCTCGCTCAATCTCGCGCAGGCCGTCCAGGTGCTCGCCTACGAGCTGCGGCTCGCGTTTCAGGCGCCCGCGGGAGCGTTCGCGCTCGTCGAAGCGGCGCAGCAGAGTGCGTCGAGCGATGAAATCGAAGGTATGTATGCGCATCTCGAAGCGGCGCTCGTCGCGCTTGAATTTCTCGATCCGGCGCATCCGAAGAAATTGATGTCGCGGGTGCGGCGGCTCTTTGCGCGTGCGGGGCTGGAGCGGGAAGAGGTCAATATTTTGCGCGGGATCGCGAAGCATATTTTGCTGCGGGGGAAGGGCGACTAGGTCGCGTGTGGTCTGATTGCCGTCGACGGCGCTTTACTTTGTCGCCGGATCCCGTTTTCTTTTTGGTCTATTAGCACTGCCCCTGTGCGGGGCGGCACCTACTTTCTTTGCTGCTGCAAAGAAAGTAGGCAAAGAAAGCAGCTTTTCCATCCAAAGTGCTTCATGCCGGCCGCGGCACAGGCGATCGGCTGAATGGACCGGCAATAGCGAGTGCCCTCACAAGCAGAACCGGGCTTGGACCGCGCACGGTCCGACTCCCCGCGCCGCGTGCGTGGCTGGTTCAGCACGAAATGGCTTCGGCACAGCGCTACGCGCTGCCGTTGGGTACGCGAGGGAAACCGACGAAAGAAAAGAAGCGCAGAAGCGCACGCACACCCGATTGACCCGTCGGCCGCGAAGCGGGCCGGAGCCATTTCGTGCTGAACCAGTTTGTTGTGTGGTGCGATGTTTCAGACCGTGCGCGATCCAAGCCCGGTTAGGCCTGTGAGGGCACTCGCTACTG
>LRBF01000008.1 GCA_001580565.1 Caballeronia megalochromosomata
GCAGAACCGGGCTTGGATCGCACACGGTCTGACAAGCCATAACCTTTAGCGCGCGGGTTCAGCACAAAATAGCATCGGCACAGCGCTACGCGCTGCCGCTGGGTATGCGAGGGAAACCAACGAAGAAGAAGTGCACGCGGACCTGATTGACCCATCGGCCGCGAAGCGGGCTGGAGCCATTTCGTGCTGAACCAGCCACGCGTGCGGTGCGAGGTGACAGACCGTGCGCGATCCAAGCCCGGTTAGGCCTACGAGGACACTCTCTACTGCCGGGCCATTCAGCCAATCGCCTGTGCCGCGGCCGGTGTGAGGCACTTTGGATGGAAAAGCTGCTTTCTTTGCCTACTTTCTTTGCAGCAGCAAAGAAAGTAGGTGCCGCCCCGCACAGGGGCAGTGCTAATAGACCGACACGAATCCGGGATCCAGCGAAAGCAAAACCCCCAATTCACTCCACTGCGCTCGCCGGACGAGCGCGCCCCTGCCGCCGCGCACGGCGCTCCTCAGCACGAATACGAAACCGGTCCATATACAGATAAACAACCGGAGTCGTATAAAGCGTCAGCATCTGACTAACGATCAACCCGCCAACAATCGCAATCCCCAGCGGCGCACGCATCTCCGAACCTTCTCCGGTGCCGAACGCGAGCGGCAGCGCGCCGAGCAGGGCGGCAGCCGTCGTCATCATGATCGGCCGGAAGCGCAGCAGGCACGCCTCGCGGATCGCATCCTGCGGCGTCTGCGCACCATGGCGCGTCGCCTCGATCGCGAAGTCGACCATCATGATCGCGTTCTTCTTCACGATGCCGATGAGCAGAATCACCGCGATCAGCGCGATGATGCTGAACTCCGTCTTGAACAAGAGCAGCGCGAGCAGCGCGCCGATGCCCGCCGACGGCAGCGTCGAAAGAATCGTGATCGGATGGATGTAGCTCTCGTACAGAATCCCGAGCACGATATAAACCGCCGCCAGCGCCGCGAGAATCAGGAGCGGCTGGTCGTTGAGCGATTGCTGGAACGCCTGCGCCGTGCCCTGGAAGCTGCCGTGGATGGTCTGCGGCACGCCGATCTCGGCCATCGTTTCGTAGATGGCGGCGGTCGCGTCGGACAGAGACTTGCCGGGCGGCAGATTGAACGAGATCGTCGAGGCGACGAACTGGCTCTGGTGATTCACCGAAAGCGGCGTGTTGCCCGGCCCGAACTTCGCGATGGCCGAAAGCGGAACCATCGTTTCCTTCGACGTGGACACCGCCGCGCCCGACGACGAACCGTTCTTGCCCGTCGCGGCGATCGCGTTGGTGGCCGAGTTCTTCACCGCGGCGAGCGCGAGCGCGGCGGTGGTGTCGGTGCCGGTCGCGGACGTCGAGGCTGTCGTCGTCGAAGTCGTTGAAGTCGTCGATGCCGATGTCGTGGTCGATTGCGTCGATGCCGAACCGCTCGCCGTGCCGCCCGACGTGCTGACGTAGATCTGCTTGAGCATCTCCGGGTCCTGCCAGTATTTCGGCGCGACCTCCATCACCACGTGATACTGCGACAGCGGGTTGTAGATGGTCGAAACCTGGCGCTGGCCGAAGGCATCGTAGAGCGTGTTGTCGATCTGCGCGGGCTTGATGCCGAGGCGCGCGGCGGTCGCGCGGTCGAACGTGACCATCGCCTCCAGACCGCCCTGTTGCTGGTCGGAGTTGACGTCGGTGAGCTCGGGTCGCTTCTGCAGCGCGTCGGTGAGCAACGGTCCCCACTTGTAGAGGTCGGAGGTCGTGTCGGACAAGAGCGTGAACTGGTACTGCGCGTTCGACTGCCGCCCGCCCACCCGAATGTCCTGCACCGCCTGCAGGAACGTGCGCGCGCCGGCGACGTCCGCGAGCGGCTTGCGCAACCGGTTGATCACCGTATCGGCCGACACCTTGCGCTCGCTCTTCGGTTTCAGCGAGATGAACATGAAGCCCGAGTTGGTCGAGCGCCCGCCGGTGAAGCCCGCGACGCTGTCGACGGCGGGATCGGCCTCGACGATCTTCATCATCTCCGCGAACTTGCCCTTCATCGCCTGGAACGACGTGCTCTGGTCCGCCTGAATGCCGCCGACGATGCGCCCCGTGTCCTGCTGCGGGAAAAAGCCCTTCGGCACGATGACATACAGATAAATGTTCAGCCCGATGGTCGCGAGCAAGACCAGGAGAATCGTGCGCGGATGTGCGAGCGCCCAGCCGAGCGTGCGCGCGTAGGCGCGCTGCATGCGGTCGAACTGACGCTCAAGCCAGCGCGCGACGCGTCCTTCTTCCTTGCGGTCGTGCGGTTCCTGAAGAAGGCGCGAGCACATCATCGGCGTGACGGTCAGCGACACGACGAGCGATACGCCGATCGCGAGCGAAAGCGTCAGCGCGAACTCGCGGAACAGCCGACCGACGATGCCGCCCATCAGCAGAATGGGCAGGAACACCGCGACGAGCGACACGCTGATCGACAGCACCGTGAAGCCGACTTCGCGCGCGCCCAGAATCGCGGCCTCCATGCGCGGCACGCCTTTCTCCACATGGCGCGTGATGTTCTCCAGCACGACGATCGCGTCGTCGACGACGAAGCCCGTCGCGATGGTCAGCGCCATCAGCGAGAGGTTGTCGAGCGAGAAGCCGAGCAGATACATCGCCGCGAAGGTGCCGATGATCGAAATCGGCACGGCGACGCTCGGTATCAAGGTCGCGCGCCAGTTGCGCAGAAACAGGAACACGACCATCACGACGAGCGCCACCGCGATCACGAGCGTCAGCTCGGTATCGTGCAGCGATGAGCGGATGGTGGTCGAGCGGTCGGCGGTCGGCGTGATCTGCACGTCGGCGGGCAGGGCCGCCTGCAGTTGCGGCAGCATCGACTTCACACGGTCGATGGTTTCGATGATGTTCGCGCCCGGCTGGCGATACAGGATCACGAGCACCGCGCGCTTGTTGTTGATGAGACCGAGGTTGCGCAGGTCTTCGACCGAATCGACCACTTCGCCGACATCCGAGAGCTTCACCGCCGAGCCGTTGCGGTACGCGACGACGAGATCCTTGTATTGCGAAGCCTTGCTCGCCTGATCGTTGGTATAGAGCTGAACGTGGGTGCCCTTGAACTCGATCGCGCCCTTCGGGCTGTTCGCATTGGCCGACGCGAGCGCGGCGCGCACGTCCTCCAGCCCGATGCCGTAGTGAAAGAGGGCGCCCGGTTCCAGTTCGACACGCACCGCCGGATTCGCGGAGCCGCTCACGTCGACTTCGCCGACGCCCGGCACGGTCGACAGCGTCTGCTGCAGCACGGTCGCGGCGGAATCGTAGAGCGAGCCCGCCGTGCGCGTGGGCGACGAGAGCGCGAGCACCAGAATAGGCGCGTCGGCGGGATTGACCTTGTGATAGGTCGGGTTCTGACGCAGCGAGGTCGGCAGATCGGCGCGCGCGGCGTTGATCGCGGCCTGCACGTCGCGCGCGGCGCCGTCGATGTCGCGATTGAGACCGAATTGCAGCGTGATGCGGGTCGAGCCGACCGAGCTTTGCGAGGTCATCTCGCTCACGTCGGCGATGGTGCCGAGATGCCGCTCCAGCGGGCTCGCGACGCTCGTCGCGACCGTTTCCGGGCTTGCGCCCGGCAGCGACGCCTGCACGGAGATCGTCGGGAAATCGACCTGCGGCAGCGGCGCCACGGGCAGCCGCACGAACGCGAACATGCCCGCGAGCGCGATGCCGACTGCGAGCAGCGTCGTCGCGACCGGCCGGGCGATGAAAATGCGCGACAGGTTCATGGCTCAGCGTCCCTCACTGGCCGGCGCCGCGGGCCTGCCCCGATGAAAGCGCGCGCGCAGTCTGCGGGCGAGCGAATCGAAGCCGAGATAGATCACCGGCGTCGTGAAGAGCGTGAGCAATTGCGACACGATCAGGCCGCCCACGATCGCCACGCCGAGCGGGCGCCGCAACTCCGAACCCGCGCCCCAGCCGAGCATCAGCGGCAGCGCGCCGAGGAGCGCCGCCATCGTCGTCATGAGAATCGGGCGGAAGCGCAACAGCGACGCCTGGAAGATCGCCTCGCGCGGCGACTTGCCCTGGTCGCGTTCGGCTTCGAGCGCGAAGTCGATCATCATGATCGCGTTCTTCTTCACGATACCGATCAGCAGCACGATGCCGATAATGCCGATGATGTCGAGATCGTGCCCGGTGATCATCAGCGAGAGCAGCGCGCCGACGCCCGCCGAGGGCAGCGTCGAGAGAATCGTGATCGGATGGATGAAGCTCTCGTACAGCACGCCGAGCACGATGTACATCGTCACGATGGCCGCGAGAATCAGGAACAGTTCGTTCGACAGCGACGCCTGGAACGCGAGCGCCGCGCCCTGGAAGCGGATCTGGAACGAGGCGGGCAAGGCGATGTCCTCTTTCGCCTGCTCGATCGCCTTCACCGCTTCGCCGAGCGACGCGCCCTTGGCGAGATTGAAGGAGACGGTCGTCGCCGGGAACTGGCCGAGGTGCGTGACGAGCAACGGCGCCGCGCGCTCGTGGAACTTCGCGATGGCCGAGAGCGGCACCTGTCCGTTGGTCGCGGTGGACGAGGGCAGGTAGATGCCGTTGAGCGTGTCGCTGTAGTGCGCGTCGGAGGGCTCCGCTTCGAGAATCACGCGGTACTGGTTCGACTGCGTGAAGATCGTCGAGATGATGCGCTGGCCGAATGCGTCGTAGAGCGCGTTGTCGACAGTCGCGGGCGTGATGCCGAAGCGCGCGGCGGTCGCCCGGTCGATCTCGATGTACACCGACTGGCCGTTCTGCTGCAAGTCGGTGGCGACATCGGTGAGGATCGACGTGTGCTGCAGCCGCTCGACGAGCTTCGGCACCCATTCGGCGAATTCGGCCGGATTCGGGTCCGTCAGCATGAACTGGTACTGCGTCGGGCTGACGGTCGAATCGATCGTCAAGTCCTGCACCGGCTGCATGTAGAGCTTGATGCCGGGAATGTCGGCGACTTCGCTCTGGATCGTGCGGATGATGTCGCTCGACGTGTTGCTGCGGTCGTCGCGCGGCTTCAGGTTGATGAGCATGCGCCCGCTGTTGAGCGTGATGTTCGTGCCATCGACGCCGACGAACGAGGTCAGGCTTTCCACATCCGGGTCCTGCAGGATTTTCTGCGCGAGCGCCTGCTGCTGCTCCGCGACCGCCTGATACGACGCCGCCTGCGGCGCCTGGGTGATCGCCTGGATCACGCCGGTGTCCTGCGTCGGGAAGAAGCCCTTCGGTATGTACACGTACAGCACGGCCGTGAAAATGAGCGTGAGCACGAACACGAGCAGGGTCGCGCGCTGACGCTCCAGCACCCATTCGAGCGCGACCGCGTAACGCCCGATCACATAATCGATGAACTGGTGCGCGCGCGCCTCGAAGCGCTTGCTTTCCTTCGGCGGCGTGTGGCGCAGGAGCTTCGCGCACATCATCGGCACGAGTGTGAGCGAGACGATCGCCGAAATGACGATGGTCACCGCGAGCGTGATCGCGAATTCATGGAACAGGCGGCCGACCACGTCGCCCATGAAGAGCAGCGGAATCAGCACGGCGATGAGCGAAACCGTCAGCGAGATGATGGTGAAGCCGATCTGCTTCGAGCCCTTCAGCGCGGCTTCGAGCGGCGGATCGCCTTCCTCGACATAGCGCGCGATGTTCTCGATCATCACGATGGCGTCGTCGACGACGAAGCCGGTCGCGATGGTCAGCGCCATCAGCGAGAGGTTGTCGAGCGAAAAGCCGCACAGGTACATGATCGCGAGCGTGCCGACCAATGACAAGGGCACCGACAAGCTCGGGATGATGGTCGCGTAGACGTTCGCGAGGAACAGATAGATCACCAGCACGACCAGCACGACGGAGAGCGCGAGTTCGAACTGCACGTCGCGAACCGATGCGCGGATGGTCGTGGTGCGGTCGGTGACCACGCGCACGTCGAGCGCCGCCGGCAGCGCCTGCTGCAACTGCGGCAGGATTTTCTTGATGCCGTCGACGACCGCGATCACGTTCGCGCCCGGCTGGCGCTGCACGTTCAGGATGATCGCGGGCGTCGAATCGACCCACGCGCCGAGCTTCGTGTTCTCCGGTCCCTGCACGATGGTCGCGACGTCGGTCAGCATCACCGGCCGGCCGCTCCGATACGCGACCACCGCGCTCTTGTAGGCGTCGGCGTCGGTGAGCTGGTCGTTCGCGTTGATCGTGTAGGCGCGCGTCGGGCCGTCGAAGTTGCCCTTCGGCGTGTTGACGTTGAGATTCGAAATCGTCGTGCGCAGATCGTCGATGTTCAGGCCATACGATGCGAGCGCGCGCGTGTTCGCCCGAATGCGCACGGCGGGGCGATTGCCACCGCTCACCGACACGAGACCCACGCCCGCCACCTGCGAGATTTTTTGCGCGAGGCGCGTGTCGGCGAGATCCTGCACCTGCGTGAGCGGCAATGTCTTCGAACTTACCGCGAGCGTCATGATCGGCGCATCGGCGGGATTCACCTTGGCGTAGATCGGCGGCGCGGGCAGGTCGGACGGCAGCAGATTGCCCGCCGCGTTGATCGCCGCCTGCACTTCCTGCTCGGCGATATCGAGCGGCAGGTCGAGGCTGAACTGCAGCGTGATCACCGATGCGCCAGCCGAGCTCTGCGACGACATCTGGTTCAGGCTCGCCATCTGCCCGAACTGCTTTTCGAGCGGCGCGGTGACGCTCGACGTCATCACGTCCGGCGATGCGCCCGGATAGAACGTCTGGACCTGGATCGTCGGATAGTCGACGGCGGGCAGCGCCGAGAGCGGCAAAAAGCGCAGCGCGACGAGGCCGACCAGCATGATCGCCGCCATCAGGAGCGCCGTGCCGACCGGACGCAGGATAAAAATGCGAGATGGGTTCATGCGGGATTCGTTACGTGATGCTTGCGATTACTGCGGCTGCGACTGCTGACGCCGGTGCCCGCCGTGCCGCGCGCCCGATGCCGCCGAGGCTGGCGCGGCCGCCGATGCGCCCGACGCACCCGATGCGCCCGACGCAGCCTGCGCCTTCTCCGCCGGGATCGTGATCTTCGCGCCTTCCTTCAGGCGGTCGGAGCCGTCGATCACCACGCGCTCGCCCACTTGCAGCCCGGACTTGATGCTGGTGCGCTCGCCGTCGACGGGGCCGGTCTTCACGTTGCGCACCGTGACGGTGTTATCCGGCTTCACGACATAGACGAACGCACCGGACGAGCCGTTCAGCACCGCGGGAGTCGGCACGATGGTCGCGTTCTTGATCACATCGACGAGCAGCTTCGTGTTCACGAACTGATTCGGGAAGAGCATGCTTTCCTTGTTGTCGAAGGTGGCGCGCAGCTTCACGGTGCCGGTGGTCGTGTCGATCTGGTTGTCGACGGTTTCGAGGAAGCCCGCTTCGAGCGGCGTCGTGTTCGCGCGGTCGTAGGCGGTCACCGACATCTTCGTTCCCGTGTGCAAGGGCTTGAGAATGGCGGCGAGATTGTCCTCGGAGGTCGTGAAGATCACGCTGATCGGCTGCAACTGCGTGATGACGACGACGCCGTTGGTGTCGCCCGTCGTCACGTAGTTGCCGGGATCGACCTGACGCAGCCCGACGCGCCCCGACACGGGCGCGGTGATGCGAGCGTAGGTCAGATCGAGCTTGTAGGTGTCGACATTCGCCTGATCCGACTTCACCGCGCCTTCATATTGCTTCACGAGCGAGGCCTGCGTGTCGACCTGCTGTTTCGCGATGGAGTCCTGCGAGAGCAGCGTCTGATAGCGCTGCAAGTCCAGACGCGCGGTCTGCAGCAACGCCTGGTCTTTTGCGAGCGCGCCTTCCGCGTTGCGCAGCGAGATTTCGTAGGGGCGCGGATCGATCTGCGCGAGCACGTCGCCCTTCCTGACCATCTGGCCTTCCTTGAAGGCAACGTCGACCAGCGTGCCGTTCAACTGCGTCTTGACCGTGACGTTCGCGAGCGGCGTGACGGTGCCAAGCGAATTGATGACGACGGGCATTTCGCCCTGCGTGACGGTCGCCACATGTACCGGCTGCGGCTGATTCGCCGCTTGCGCGCCGCGCCGTCCGCCTTGACGCGCGTCCTGCGGGGCGTTCGTGCCGCGATTCCACGGATGCCACCAGGCGAGCGCGCCGGCGACGATCAGAAGCGCGACGATGAGCGGCACGATCCGCCGCCGCCGCGGCGCGGGTTCGAGTGCGGCGGGCGAGGGAGGCGTCGGGCGTGGCTGCCCGGGAGGATTCTTTTGGTCGTCCATCGGTTCGGTGGCTGGGTCTTTCAAATCTGTACGGAGCGCGGACGGGCGGCGGTTACGGTTCGGACGCGCAAAGCGATGCGCCGCGCGCATGAACCGTGACCGAAGCGGAGGCCGTGGATATCGCGGGGCCGTCGAAAGCGGCTGGAAAGCCTGTCTGTCAAGTCAGGCAGGGAAACCGGCGCGACCCCGGTGCGCGCGAAGCATGATGCTACGTCCCGCACCCGAGGCCGTCTACCGGCCATTCTTTCTGTTGATTACGACTGTTACACGCGCACTGGCGCGAAGCTTTCGATGAGCTTCGCCGGTACGCCGCGCGCAGTGGGGTAGTCTAACCGGCGACGCGCGCGGCGTTCGTCGCGCGCGTGCCGCCGATCTCGCGCGTGATCTGCTCGATGCAGTCGAGCAGCGCCGGCGCGACGTCGTCGGTCAGTATTTCGGTCGAGCATTGATGCGCGGCGCCGCCGCAGTTGACCGAATAGCGCTCCTCCGACGGACCGACGAAGCCCGCCGCGACCGCGTTGAGCCCCTGATGCCATTCGCCGACGGAAATCGCGTAGCCGAGGCGCAGGGCATCGTCGAGGCCGCGCTGCAGGCCGCCCGCGATGGCCGGCCAGTCGTCGCCGGATGCGGTCTGCAGACTGCCGATGAGCGCGCCCCGATCCGCCTCCGATAGCACCGCCAGATACGCGCGGCCGACCGCGGTGCGGCTCAGGTCCATTCTTCCGCCGACTTCGAGGCGCGACACGAGCACGGCGGAGCGTGGCCGAATGGCATCGATTACAACCATCTCCAGACGATCGCGCACGGCGAGGTGCACGGACAAGCCGGTCCGCTCGGCGAGCCGGATGAGGAACGGGCGCGCCCGGGCACGAATATCGAAGTTGCGCAGAAAACCGTTGCTCAGTTCGAGCACCGATGCGGTCAGTACGAAACGCTCGCTGTCGGGCAGGCGAAGCAACAGTCCGGCGCCGACGAGCGTCGCGGTGATGCGCGAGATCGTCGGCTTGGGAATGCCGGTCCAGTCGGTCAGTTCGCGATTGCTGACGGGTGCGTCCGCGGCGGCGATCCTGCGCAACACATCGAGTCCGCGGGCGAGCGCCGTGACTTCCTCGCCGTCCTTTTCCCGGGCGCGTTCCCGGCCTGGCGACCGTTCATTCTGCATAGGCATTTGTTTTGTGAAACATTGTTTTGTTTGATGACGAGTCGCAATTCTACAAGGCAGCATCGCGAAGCTTGCAAACGATGCAAGCCTTCACAATAAGCTGCATCCACGGTGAAACTTTTTCGGCAATTTCCGGGCCTTGAACGAAACTTGGGCAGTTGCCCGTACCGTGAAATTTTGCTTGACTTGGGCAGCGATCCCGGAAAAAATGGAACCGAATTTCGAAACCGGGAGTGATGTGCGCAGTAGCGCTTACCATTTCAAGGCTCGAAAGACAGGCTCTCAGGTTCTAGCACGGCCCTCGGAATGGCTAGAACTTTTAAGGCGCTACGGAAACGTAGCGCCTTTTTTTTCGTCCGTGGGAACGCACGGCGCCGTGGCGCGAATATACCTGAAAGCATACGGGCCGCAGGGCGGCCACGCGTGGATGTGAAAAGGAAGCGTGAGCGCGGCGGTGATCTTTTCGCCGGCTAGAAGCAAAACGCGGCGCATGAGCGCCGCGTCGATGGAATCAGTGCATGCTGTTGAATACGCGGGGCTGCCTGAGCAGGCGCTTGCCACGCACGATCCAGTAGATGCTCGCCACTACCAGTAGCAGCGCGACCGCCAGCACCAGAAGCGGTGAAATGCGCTCGGGCGCCGGCGGACTCGTCGCGATGAGTAAAGCCGCGAAAAATGCTACGCCTGCTTGTGAATATGAGCGGCTGGCGAGATTGCGGCGCATGCGGGACGTGGTGAAGCGGGAGACAGGGGCGCGCGTGAACGGCTCGAACAGCATCAACCCTGCGACCAGGGCGACAGCGACATTCATGAAAAACATGGTGCGAGACTTCGTTGGGGCAGGGACGCCGGCGAATATATGTCAATCGACCCTATGCAAAAACAAGAACTCTCTTAAATGTAGAGGAAAAGTTCTAGTCCCCGATTTTCACCGCGATCGTTCCTTGAGCAGGTATCCGAAAAGGCTGGCGCAGCCGTCGCGCGCCAGCCAGGTTCCCCTGCGATGCAAGCTTTCAGAGTTCGATTCGTGTACCGAGCAGCGTGAGAAATTGTCTGATCCACGCCGGATGAGCAGGCCATGCGGGCGCGGTCACGAAATTCGCATCGGTGATGGCGTCGTCCACGGCGATGTCGGCGAACGTCGCGCCGGCAAGCCGCACTTCCGGCGCGCATGCCGGATAGGCGGAAATGCGTCGTCCCTCGATCACGCCCGCGGCTGCGAGCACCTGAGCGCCGTGGCAGACCGCCGCGATCGGCTTGTTCGCCTGCGCGAAATGGCGCACCAGCGCCAGCACGCGATCATCGAGACGCAGATATTCCGGCGCACGGCCGCCTGCGATCGCGAGGGCGTCGTAACGGGCAGGATCGGCTTCGTCGAAGCTCGCGTTGAGCGTGAAGCGGTGGCCGGGCTTCTCGGTGTAGGTCTGGTCGCCCTCGAAATCGTGGATCGCCGTCTTCACGAAATCGCCGCGCTGCTTGCCCGGGCACACGGCGTCGACCGTATGGCCGACGGCCTGCAGCGCCTGAAACGGGACCATCGTTTCATAGTCCTCGGCGAAATCGCCGGTGAGGAAGAGAATCTTCTTGGCAGCCATCACTAGACCTCGTCAGGGATTGGGTTGTCGGATGAATGATGCCGCGCGCAAGGCGCGCAGCGCGGATCAGTCTACTACCCATGCGACGCTTCGCATGTGACACGCCGGGCCGTTTGCGCGGCGGCGTGGCGTCCACAGCGTATGATGTGCGCGAGCAAATCAGGCAGAAGGTAACACCATGAAGATGACTCCCATGACCCGAATCGCCGTGACGCTTGCGGCGCTCGGCGTGCTGGCCGCGTGCGAGAAGCACGACGCAACCGCGGGACAGGCCGCGGGCGCATTCAACAATCTCGCGAGCCAGACGAGCCAGAAGTTCGACCAGGCGGCGAGCTATGTTGGCCAGAAGGTCGACGCCGCCAAGCAGTCGGCGCAACAGAATATCGATAGCGCCGGCTCGATGCCCGACGTGTCGGCGAGCAGCGTCGCCGCAACGGCGCGGTCGAATTTCGATAACGCGGCGAGCGCCACGAACGCCGCCATCAACAATGCCGCGAGTTCTACTGGCGCGAGCCTGCAATCGGCGGGGCGCAAGCTGCAGGAATGGTCCGCGACGAGCGGCGCCGCGTCGAATCCGCAGGCGAGCGCGCAGGGTTCGGTCGCGAGCCCCGCAGCCGATAGCAGCGGCACGCGCACGGAGATGGACAAATAAGGCGAAGCAGGCAATGTCGCCGATTCGTCTGAAAAATCAACGCGAAAAGACTTAACATTCGGTTACGTCCGCGTTGGGCGGCGTTTCGGTCACAGCCGCTAAACTGGCGGTCTTTCAGAAATCGAGACCGTTATGAAGTTACGCAAGCTCGCGCGTGAACGCGCGGCGGCGTCTGTCGCGATATCCTGGATGGCGGCGCTCGTGCTTTGCGCGGTCGCGCCCGCGCGCTTGCGCTACGCCTCGCGCGCTTTTTCGCTTGCCATGTCGTCGGTGCTGGCCGCGTTCGTCGCGTCGCTCGCACTCGCGGCGCCTGCCGTACAGGCCGCACCCGCGCTCACGCTGCCATCCTTTCAGGAACTGATCACGCCGGCCGTGCCCGCGTCCGCGCCGGATGCCGCGTCGGCGCCCGCCATGTCCGATGCGGACATGGTGCGCTCGCTCGACAACGTCATCTCCACGCTCGACAGCGACAAGCAGCGCGCCGCGCTCGTCGCACAGTTGAAGCATCTGCGCGATGCGAAGCGCGCCGCCGATGCCACCGTTCCGGCATCCGGCGCGGCCGCGGCGTCCGCGTCGACAGACGCCACGGCAAGCGGCGCGACGGCGGTGGGTGCGACGCCCACGTCCGGCTCGACGGCATCGTCGGTCGTGGCGACGATGGCGCAGAACGCCGGCCTCCTCGGCGCGATCGCTTCGGGGCTCACCAACATCGAGGCCGACGTGAAGCGCGGCAAGACGCCGATCGCCTATTGGGTCGGGCGCTTCAACGCGGCCGGCAATGAGCTTTTCACGATCGTCACGAGCCAGAGCCGCGAGCCGTTCTTCCGCACGCTCATCAACTATTTCGCGACGCTCGCGGGCTGGGGCGCGTGCGCGTTCGTGCTGATCTATGTGCAGCGGCGCGTGCAGGCGCGCCACGGCATCGACACCGGCCTGCACTCGAATCCGACCACGCGCGAGCTGCTGCTCTTCACGCTGCGCCGTGTGGCGCCGTATCTCTTCGCGTTCTTCGCGGCGCTGACGTTCACGCACTACATGCCGCTGTCGCTCGGCCGCACGCTCGCGATGGTCACCGCGTACGCGATGGTCGCGGGCGCAGTGTTCTCCGCCATCTGCCTAATCATGTTCTCGCTGTTCGGCTCGGCGCACCGGCGCGTCGCGGTGAACCTGCTGATCATCCGTGCGCGGCGGCTGTTATTCCTGATCGGCACACTCGGCGCGCTCGGCGACGCCGCCGCCAATTACGACGTCGCGCAGCAGCTTGGCACCAATCTCGCCGGCCTCATCTCGACGTGCGCGAACATGGGCGCCGCGGGCCTCACCGCGTATTTCGCGCTCGCGTTCCAGCGGCCGGTCGCGCATCTGATCCGCAGCCGCAGCTACGAGCAGCGCAACACGCGCAAGGCCGCGACCGAAACCTTCGAGGTGGTCGCGTCGCTGTGGCAACTGCCGCTTTTGCTGCTCGCGTCGGCGTCGGTGGTGGCGACGCTGATGGGCATCGGCACGTCGGAGAATGTGTTGCAGATGGCGATCGCGACCGCCGGTCTGCTCGTCGTCGCGTTCTTTCTTTCCGCGATCATCGTGCGCATCACGCGGCCCAAGTCGCGCAAACCGCGCCGGCAGTCGGCGTATGTGCGCAGGCTCGTCAAGTTCGTCGGCACGATGATCGTGGTCGGCGTATGGCTTGTGTTCCTCGAACTGTCGTCGCGTTTCTGGGGATTTTCGCTCGCGCACATGGCCGAGGAGAGCGTTGCCGCGCGCGGCATCGCGCACGCGGTGGCGATGATCGTGCTGACGTTCTTCGTCGTGTGGCTGATCTGGATTCTCATCGACACGGGCATTCAGGAAGCGCTCCGGCCGGACGCGGCGCGGCGCGGCGGGCGCGGCCCGAGCATGCGCGCCCGCACGATGCTGCCGCTCGTGCGCAATGTCGTGTTCGTGTTCCTGCTGACGGTCGCGGCGATCGTCACGGCCGCGAATCTCGGGCTGAACGTGACGCCGCTGCTCGCGGGCGCGGGCGTGATCGGTCTTGCGGTCGGCTTCGGCGCGCAGTCGCTCGTCGCGGATCTGATCACGGGGCTCTTCATCATCATCGAGGACACGATTTCGGTCGGCGATTCGATCGAGGTCGAGGGCGGCCACGCGGGCATCGTCGAAAGCCTGACGATTCGCACCGTGCGCCTGCGCGACGGTCAGGGCGCGATCCACGCGATCCCGTTTTCGCAGATCAAGACGGTCAAGAACCTGTCGCGCGATTTCGCCTACGCGGTGTTCGAGGTGCGCGTGCCGTTCACGGCGGACGTCGATGAAGTCACGCAGATGATCCGCGAAGTCGGCGCCGAGCTGATGGCCGATTTCCGCTATCGGCTCGAGATGCTCGGGCCGGTCGAGGTGTGGGGGCTGGACCGCTTCGATCCGAACTGGATGGTCGTGAAAGGGCAGATCAAGACGCGGCCGCTGCAGCAATGGAGCGTCGCGCGGGCGTTCAATCTGCGCATCAAGCGCAAGATGGATGAGGCCGGCATGGAAATTCCCGTGCCGCAGATGCACGTGCAGATGACGCGCGATGCGATGCTCGGCGCCGATGCCGCCGAAGGCCGCGAGCGCGCGCGGCGCATCTGGACGGGCGAGGCGCCGCCGGCCGTGGAAGAGGAGGAGGAACTGCCGGCGGGCCCCGTGCTTTCGCGTGGGGCGAAGGTCGCGGCAGCGGTTGCGCGCGACGTTTCGCACGAGCCGCAGCCGGCGCCTCCGCCAACCGATCAATCCGTGCCGATTCCGCCGCAGATTCCGACGGCGTCAGAGCCGGGCAAGGGCTGAGCTTCCTTCAGGCCGCCAGCAGATCGTTGACGTGCGTGGCGATCTGCTCGCCCGCGACGCCGTAGATATGCAGCGAGACGGCGCGCGCGGCGGCATCGGCGGGAAGGCCGAGCTGATGAATCGCGCCACGTCCCGCGTCCACATACGACACCGCGCCCGGCGGGCGTGCATGGCGCCGCGTTTCGACCGCGCAATGCCCGGCCGTGTCCCAGCGATAAAGCGTCTCCTCGAGCGTGCCTTCCATCACCGCATAGCCACACCACGTCCGATGACCATGCACCGGGCTCGCCTGTCCCGGCTCCCAGACGAGCGCCGCGATGGCGTACCGGTTGAGCGGGTCGGCGGCGAGCAGATGGCGGCAATAATTCTGCGGATTTCCCACGCGCTGATCGGGGCGCAGCACGCCCGGATCGGCGATGGCCCGTTGCAGCGCAAGGCGCACGCGCTGCCCGAACGACGCGCGCGGCCCGGCCTCGGCCGCGGCGAACGCGGCGTCGATCTCGCGGCACAGTTGTTCGAGCGCGGGGCTTCGATCGGCGTGGGAATCCGAAGCCGGATGAGCCGGGGAAAGGGGCCGCGCCAGGCGGCTGACATGTTCGATTTGCATGGTGGATGGGCCGTCTCTTCGTTGTTGTCCGTTCCACTCATTTATACCGGCTTGCCTCCAGAATTAGTTTCCATATAATTTCGCTCGAACATCGAGAAATAGAATAATTTCCTATCAGGGGTGCAGCATGGGAATGGACCTCATCGACCGCAAACTGCTCGAGTTGCTGCAGACCGACGTGACGATGCCCATCGCGGAACTCGCGCAACGTGTGAATCTGTCGCAGACACCATGCTGGAAGCGCGTTCAGCGTCTGAAAGAGACGGGCGTGATCCGCGCACAAGTGGCGCTATGCGATCCGAAAAAACTGGGCGTGGGCACGACGGTGTTCGTCGCGGTGCGCACGAATCAGCACACGCAGACGTGGGCGGACGATTTCACGCGCGCGGTCCGCGATATTCCGGAAGTGGTCGAGGTGTACCGGATGAGCGGCGAGACGGACTATCTGCTGCGCGTCGTGGTGTCGGATATCGACGACTACGACCGCGTGTACAAGCAGCTCATTCGCGCGGTGCCGCTGTATGACGTGAGTTCCAGTTTTGCGATGGAGCAGATCAAGTATTCGACGGCGCTGCCGGTGCGGCCGACACTGGAGCCCTGAGCCGCGCGAACGGCTCGCGCGCAGGGAAGAAAAGCCGCCCGGGCGGGCGGCTCAATGCGTCCGGTCACAAGGTATCCCGGAATCTGCCCCTTGCAGCCCACGCCGGGATCGGACGCGCATGGAATCGTGACTAGTATCGTCATCCGGGCGGGCGTCGTTCAAGCGCGGGCGTGCAGCAGAGAATTTCGCGGCGGGCGTGCGCGTTTCGAAACGGCGCGCGCCAACGCGCCGCAAGCCGCATCGGAAGACCGAAAACGTCATCCCCGCAACCCAACTGAAAACGAACCCGGGTACCATGTCGGGTCTTTCCCGAAACGTCGCCGCGAACTATTTCATGACCCACGACCCCCGCGATCCTCGCCGCCCGGACGGTAAGCCGAAGAACCCGACCCGCGCCGTCAGCGTGTTCATCGTCGTCGTGGTGCTGATCGTGATCGGCACGATTCTCTTCAACGCGATTCGCGAAAAGCGCGAGTTCGATCAGCAAAACGCGCAACCCTCCGCGAGCGACGCGCGTCCCGCCGTCCCCGCGATCGGCGCCTCGCAATAGCGCGCTACACCGGCAGCCGGATCTGCGCAGCGTCCTTGCCGATGAGCGATGACGCGGTCAGCATCTGCTTGCATTGATGCGCGAGCAGTTTGAGATCGTGAAGCGCATCGGCGGACAGCGATTGTGAGCGCTCGGCTTCGACGACCATCTTGTCCAGATCGCGCCGCAGTTCCTTGAGCGCGTCCGCCTGGGCGGGCGGCGCATCGGGCCGGGGTGCGGCAGGCAGTTCGCCCTCGGCGCCGGCGAGGTTGTCGCGCACGATGCCGAAGGTGCGCTGCACCGGTTCGAACGGCTGGCCGCCTGCCTCATTGAGCGATTGCAAGAGCGGCGCGGCAGCGGTGATCTGCGAGGCGAGCACATGGCTTTGCACGAGCAGATCGTTCAGTTCGGCCGCGTACCGCTGCTGCGCCTTCGGTTCGAGCATCATGCGCTGAAACGCCTGCGCGAGATTGGCGAAGGCGATGTGCACGTTCTTGCGCGCGAGCCGGTAACGGAAGTCACGGTCGAGTGCGGTGGCGGCGACGGTCGCCGCCGCGGAGGCGCCCTTGCTCGCGGTGGCCGCCGTGCTTTCCCCGATGCTCACCGACGCCAATCGCTGCGCCGTCGCGCTCGCGGCTTTCACCGCCGAATCAGTTACGAGCGCCGGTTCGGGCGCCTCCACAACCGACGATGACACCGCCGCCGCGCCCGCGGTGGCATCGGCGAACACGGCGCGATCGACCGGCGTCTGCACGGCCGACGACGAAGCCGTGCGCGCCCTCTCAGGTTGGGAAGACGGCTTCGCTTTCCACCACCAGCTGGCTTCCAGATAATTGCGCGTCGCGGCGAGCAGATCCTTCACGAGCTTCCCCATCAGCCGGTATTCCCAATAGGGGAAGAGATGGCTCGCCGCGATGGCGATCGCGCAGCCGACCACGGTGTCGATTGCGCGCTCGCCGATCAGCCGCAAGCTGCCGGGCGCGAGCAGATGGAACATCAGGAGCACGTACGACGACGTGAACACGACGCTCGCCGCGTAGTTGAAGAGCAGGAGGCTATAGCTCATCACCATCGAAGCGAACATCACGACGAGCAGAATATGCGGCTCCTTCACGAAAAGAATCAGCGCGATGGTCACCGCGCAGCCGATCGCCGTGCCGATGATCCGCTGCGTGTTGCGCTGCTTGGTGAGCGAATAGCCGGGCTTCAGAATGATGACCGTGGTCATCACGATCCAGTACGCGTTCGTGAGCGGCAACAGCCGTCCGAGCCAGAACCCGACGCCCACCGCGATCGTCACGCGCAACGCGTGGCGGAAGCTCGGCGACGCCATCGTGAGATTCGAGAAGATCTGCATGAACGGCACGCGCCGGCTCGAGATGAAACGCGACAATGCGTGATCGATCTGCATCTCGGTTTCGATCCCGCTCGCGTCCTCGCGCGTGCGGCGCCGCATCTTGTCGATGAGGCGCGTCGCGCTCCAGAGACGCCTGAACACCGCCGCCGCCGCCGTGTACGCTTCGGCATTCTTCTCCGGCAGCCCGTGCTTGCGCATCAGCTCCAGCTCGTATTCGATCGCTCGCAATTCGGCCTTCATGCTGATCTGCCGCCCGGCCGCATTGTTCTGCAGCACTGCGAGGCCGATTTCTTCGAGATCCGCGCTCGCCTTTCGCATCAGGTCGCGATAGAAAATGAGCACGTCCGAACCCGCGAAGGTCTTTCTGACGAGCGGATAGTCCGTGTGCGCGCCGACGAAGAACTCGTGCAGATCCACCACGTTGATGAAGAGATTGAAGAGCCGCGCGCGCCGCGCGTCGAGCTTGCCGCTCTTCACTTTCGGCAGGTTGCGCAGCACGATGTCGCGCGCGGCTTCCTGCCGCTCGACAGCCGCAATCTGCTTCTCGATGAGCTTGCGATAACACTCGTCGAGATCGGCGTCGCCGTCGTAGAAGTCGGCGCGCGCGAGCAGATACTCGGCGCAACTGAAAATGCTTTCGGCGAGCGCCTGCTGCTCGATGCGATACACGAGCAGGCGGGAGACGAGCGTCGCCCAGTACGTGTACCAGAGGCCGCCCAGGAGAATCCACGATGCGTTGATGAGCGCCTGCATCGGCGTGAAATGCTCTTCGAGCGTGACGACCATCATGAAGAGCGTCGCGAAGCTGATCTGCGGCCAGCGATAGCCGTACACGACGATCAGCGACAGCACGAACGTCAACGGCACGATGGTGAGCCAGAGCGCGATCGGATGCGCGGTCGCGATGCCCGTGGCGAGCGCCGCGAGGAAGCCGATCGACGTGCAGGCGAGCATTTCGTTGTGCTTGTGCCTGAGCGGCCCGGGCATGTCGACGACGCACGCGCCGAGCGCGCCGGTCGCGATCGTGAAACCCAGTTCGCGATTGTGAAAAACGATGAGCATCAGGACGGCGGGCAGCGACACGCCCAACGCGATGCGCAGGCCGCCGAAGAAATACTGGCTGTAGATGAACTTCCTGATTTCGAACGAGTAACGCATCGACTTCCTGTTTTGACGCTCGTTGGTGTTCCGTGGACGAAGCGAGAATCGAGTCTAACCCAACTCACCCACGCTTCGGACCTCGGCCATTCGGCCAGGTTCTCGTCATCGCGCCTGCTTTGCTATGCTGGCGGCTGAACTTACAAAGCTTTTCAAATCCCGCCATTCCGGGCCGCTCAGCGGGCCGCTTTCCATGCTCGAACTCTTCTATTCGAATCGTCACGAGACGCTCGCCGCCGCGCTCTTCGAAGACCTCGACGCCTTCGCGATGCGCGAGAGCGATCCCTTCGCGCGCGAAGCCGTCATCGTGCCGAGCGCGGCCGTGCGGCGGCGCCTCGAGCTCGACATGGCCGAACGCTTCGGCATCTGTGCGAATGTTGATTTTTGTTACCTCGCGCAGTGGCTCTGGACGCAGATCGGGCGCGTGCTGCCTGTGCCGGTGCATTCGCCGTTCGCGCCGGACCGGCTCGCGTGGCGCTGCTACCGGTTGTTCGAAGATCCGTCGTTCGGCGATTCAGCGCGGCTGTCCACCTACCTGAGCGCCGCCGACGACTCGATGCGCTACGAACTCGCGCGCCGCATCGCGACGGTCTTCGATCACTATCTGACGTATCGGCCGGAGTGGCTCACGCACTGGCAGGCGGGCGGCTCGATTCTGGCGGGCAGCGGCGGCGAGACCGATGCGCGCGGTCCGCGTCTGGCGGGCGCGGACGACATTCAACGCGAGGACGAGCGCTGGCAGGCGGCGCTCTGGCGCGCGTTGCTTGCGGACCTCGCACTCGATGCGAACGGCGAGGAAAAAGATCCGACGCCGCCCGCGTACCGCTTTCTCGCCGATGCGCCCGGTCTCGATCTCGACGCCGCGATGCGCGCGCAATGGCCGCGCCGCATCAGCGTGTTCGCATTGCCGACGATGCCGCCGCTGCATATCGCGCTGTTGCGCGAGCTGTCACGCTGGATCGACGTGCGCGTCTATGCCCAGAATCCCTGTCGCGAGTTCTGGTTCGACATCGTGAGCGCGGCGCGCGTCGAACAGCTCGAACTGAAGGGCGAGGCGGACTATCAGGAAGTCGGTCATCCGCTGCTCGCGGAATGGGGCCGCCAGACGCAGGCGCAACTGCACATGCTGCACGAGCTGACCGAGCGCGCGGCGTCGAGCGAGCGGCAGCTTTTCGAGGACAATCCCGCGCCCACGTGGCTTGCGCGCGTGCAGAACGGCATCCTCGCGCTCGATGAGGAGAACGCCGCGCCGCAGCCCGAGGAGATCGTCGGGAACGGCATCGAAGTGCACGTGTGTCACAGTCTGTCGCGCCAGCTCGAAGTGCTGCACGACCGGCTGCTCGACTGGTTCGACGAGATCGAAGGCCTGGAGCCGTCGGACGTGCTCGTCGCGTTTCCGGATCTCGCCGTGGCGGGGCCGCTCATCGACGGCATCTTCGGCACCGCACCCGCAGGCGCGAGCAATGAGCGGCGGCGCATTCCGTATCGCATCACGGGCCTGCCGCCGTCGCAGGCGAATCCCGTCGCGCGCGCGCTCATCGACTGGCTGGCGCTCACCGAGCGCAGCGTCGGCGCGCCCGAGCTCGTGGAATGGCTGCGCGTGGATGCGATCGCGGCGCGCTACGGCATCGACGCCATCGCGCTCGAAACGGCGCAGGCGTGGCTCGCGGCCGCAGGCGCGCGTCGCGGATTGCGGCCGGACGAAGTCACCGCCGCCGACGTGCCCGCCGCGCGTCACACGTTCGCCGACGCGCTCACGCGTCTCTATCTCGGCTACGCGCTGCCGGGCGGCGGCGCGCCGGTCGCCGAGTGGCTGCCGATCGAAGGCGCGAACGGCTCCGACGCCGAGTTGCTCGGCCGCCTGACGCGTTTCGTCGACGATATCGACGCGTTCGCCGAACGCATCGCGAGCCCGCGCACCGCGCGCGCCTGGGGCGATCTGCTGCTCGATGCGCTCGAGCGTTTCTTCGACGCGGGCGTCGCGTTTACCGACGCCGTCGGCGACGTGCGCGGCGCGGTCGATTCGCTCGTCGTCGCGATGCACGAAGGCGCGGGCGAGACCGAGGTGTCGGCCGCCGTGATCCGCACGGCGCTCACCGATACGCTCGACGACCCCGCGCGCGGCGGCGTGCCGTGGGGCGGCGTCACGTTCTCGTCGCTGACGAGCCTGCGCGGGCTGCCGTATCGCGTGGTGTGCCTGCTCGGCATGGACGACGGCATGCTGCCGAGCCTCACACGCGCCGACGAGTTCGACCTGATGGCGCGTTTCGGCAAGCTCGGCGACCGCCAGCGGCGCGACGACGAGCGCAACCTGTTCCTCGACCTCATGCTCGCCGCGCGCGACCGGTTCATGATCGCGTACACGGGGCGCAGCATCCGCGACAACGCCGTGCTGCCGCCCGCCGCGCTCATCGACGAACTGCTCGACTATCTGGCGCAGTCCGCAGCCGGCCGGCATGCCGGTCCCGATGAACTCGCGGCCGCGCGTGCGCGTTTCGTGTTCGAGCACCCGTTGCAGCCGTATGCGCCCGAGTATTTTCAGGCAGACGGCAGGCTCTTCACATACGAGCCCGAGCGCGCCGAACTCGCGCGCGCACTGGAGTCGGGCAAGGCGCAGCCGGTCGCGCGATTTTTCTCCGCGCCCTTGCCGCAAGAGGACGACGTGGAGAACGTCGCGTTCGACGACTTCGTGCGCTTCTGGCGCCATCCCGCGCGCGCGCTTTTGCGCGAGCGCCTCGGCATTGCGCTCGTCGATGCCGAAGCGGAGCTCGACGAGACCGAGCCGTTCGAACTGGGCTTTGCGGGCCGCGATGCGCTCGCCGCGCGCGTGCTGCCCGCGCTGCTCGAAGCTGCCGACGATGGCGAGCGCGCCGCACGCGAACGCGCGAGACGTGTCGCGCGCGCGAGTCCGGAAATGCCGGGCGGCGCGACGGGCGGCGTGTGGCAGGCGCGCGAGCTTCACGCGCTCGGTCAACTGGCTGAACGCGTGCGCGCGTCGACGTCCGCGGGCGTCGAGCGTCTGCCGTTCTCGCTCGATCTCGCGCCGCGCTGGCCCGATACCGCGGGCATTGCGCTCTTCGGGGCCCATGACGACGCGCTCATCGACGTTCGTCCGATGACGCTCGTCGGCACGCTCAACGCGTTGACGCCGCAAGGACAGGTGATCTATCGCTACGATGCGCCGCGCGCGCGCGACTATCTGTCCGCGTGGCTCGCGCATCTCGCCTACTGCGCGGCGCTGCCCGACGGCCCGCGCCGCACGATCTGGCATGGGCGCGGGTCGCAATCGGCGGATTTCGAGCTGACGCCCGTCGCCAATCCGCTCGCGCATCTCGCGGCGCTGGCATCGCTTTATCGCGCGGGACGACGCCTGCCGCTCAGGTTCTTTCCGAAGAGCGCGTGGCTCAAGGTGAAGGAGGGCGACGCGAAAGCGCAGGCCGCGTGGGAATCCGAACGCACCCGCGCCGAGTCTGACGATCCGGTGTTTCGCATCGCGTTTCGCGGTGCGGACCTCGCGCTCGACGACGCCTTCGCCGCCCTCGCGCGCATCGTGTTCGAGCCGCTCGTGCAACATCTGCGGAGCGGCGCATGACGAATCTCACATCATCCGTGGACGACACCGCAGTGCAGGAACTCGACGTCTTCTCCTGCGCGCTCGACGGCGTGAACCAGATCGAGGCGTCCGCCGGCACGGGCAAGACCTGGAACATCTGCGCGCTGTACGTGCGTCTGCTGCTCGAAAAACGGCTTTCCGTCGAGCAGATTCTCGTCGTGACTTTCACGAAGGCGGCGACCGCCGAGCTGCACGAGCGCATCCGTTCGCGGCTCGCGGGCGTGGCGCATGCGATCGAAAACGGCGATGCGGCCGGCGATCCGTTCATCGAGCAACTCTTCGAAACGACACTCACCGGGATCGACGCGGACGAAGCCGCGAAACGGCTGCGCATCGCCGTGTCCACGTTCGATCAGGCCGCAATCCACACGATTCACGCGTTCTGCCAGCGCGCGCTGCAGGAAGCGCCGTTCGCCGCCGCGATGCCGTTCGCGTTCGAGATGGAAGCCGACGACAGCGCGCTGCGCTTCGAACTCGCGGCCGATTTCTGGCGCGAGCGCGTGGAGCCGGTGGCGGCGCGCACGCCGTCGTTCGCGTCGTGGCTCGTCGCAAAGGGCGCGGGGCCGGCATCGCTCGATGCGCAGCTCGCGCGGCGTCTTAAAAAGCCGCTCGCCGCGCTGCGCTTCGGCGACACGGACGCCGCCGAAGCAGCCGACATGCAGGCGCTGTTCGACGAAGCCTGCGCGTTATGGAACGCCGAGCGCGACTCGATCGCGAAGCTGCTCTTCGACGCCGAAGCCATCCTCAACAAGACGACGCACAAGCGCACGATCCTCGATGCGGCCATCGACGCGTGGGCCGACTACTTCGCCAACGCCGACTGCCATGCGCCGCCGCCCAGGGAAGCGCTCAAGCTGACCGCGACCGCGCTCGCGAAGGGCACCAAGGGCAAGAACACACCGCCCGCGCACGCCTTTTTCGATCAGGCCGATGCGCTCGCCGCGTGCGCGGCCGCCGCCGAGGCGTCGCAGCGCGCGACGTGGCTCGACATCGTGCGCGCGTGGCTCGATCACGCGCCCGCCGAGCTTGCCGCGAGAAAGCGGGCGCGCCGCGTCGTGTCGTTCGACGACCTGCTGTCGAACCTGCATCACGCACTCGTCAGGCACGCCTGGCTCGCGCAGGCATTGCGCGCCCGTTATCCGGCCGCGCTCATCGACGAATTCCAGGACACCGACCCGCTGCAATACGCGATCTTCAACCGCGTGTTCGCGCCGCACGGGCCGCTTTTTCTCGTCGGCGATCCGAAGCAGGCGATCTACAGCTTCCGCGCCGCCGACCTGCACACGTATCTCGCCGCGCGTGAGAGCGCGAGCGCGCGCTATACGCTCGCGGTCAATCAGCGCTCGACGCCACAGATCATCGAGGCCTGCAATCGCGTGTTCGAAGCGAATCCGGCGGCATTCATTCTCGACGGGCTCGACTATCAGCCGGTGCGCGCCGGCACCCGCAAGCGCGGGCCGTTCGTCGACGCGACGCCGGCCGCCGCCTATGCCGACATCGCTGATTTCTGCGTGTGGATGCTGCCGCACGGCGAATCGGCGCTGCTCAAAACCACCGCGCAGCGCGACGGCGTGGAAGCGTGCGCCGCCGAGATCGCGCGGCTTTTGCGCGGCGCCCAGCGCGGCGAGGTGCGCATCGGGCGCGCGCCACTTGCGGCGGGCGATATCGCCGTGCTCGTGCAGACGCATCGGCAGGGCAGCCTCGTCAAGCGCGTACTCGCGGCGTGGGGTATCGGCAGCGTGGAACTCGCGCAGGCGTCGGTGTTTGGCTCGCTCGATGCCGAGCAGATCGAGCGCGTGCTCGCCGCCATCGACACGCCCGGCGACTTGCGCCGCCTGCGCGCCGCGCTCGCGACCGACTGGTTCGGGCTCGACGCCGCCGCGCTCTGGCGGCTCGAGCATGCGGACGCCGCCGATCCGCATGGCGCGCCGATCGACTCGACGAGCTGGGTCGAGCGCTTCTCGCGCTATCGCACGATCTGGCACGAGCGCGGCTTCGCGGTGATGTGGCGCACGCTCGCGCGCGAGCTGTCGATCGCGACGCGTCTCGTCGCGCGGCCCGATGGCGAACGCAGGCTCACGAACGTGAACCATCTGGCGGAGTTGCTGCAGGCGCGTTCGGCCGAGCAGCCCGGCATCGCGCCGACGCTGCGCTGGCTTGCCGCGCAACGCGAGCAGCAGGGCGGCGGCGAGGATGCGCAATTGCGCCTCGAATCCGACCGCAATCTCGTGCAGATCGTGACCGTTCACAAGTCGAAGGGGCTCGAATACGCGGTCGTGTTCTGTCCGTTCCTGGGCGACGGCGCGTCGCGCGAGTCGTCGAAATCGGGCTTGCCCGACGCACGCGAGTATCACGACGACGCGGGCGAAGCTGTGCTGCATTACGGCATCGAAGGCGAGGAGGACGATCACGTGAGCGCGGCGATTGCGCGCGAGCAGGCCGCCGAGCGCGCGCGCCTCGTCTACGTCGCGTTGACGCGCGCGGTGTTCCGCTGCTACGTCGTCGCGGGTTTCTATGTGTCGAATCGCTCGACGAAGGAGTCGCGCCGCAGCGTGCTCAACTGGCTCGTCGCGGGCAGTGGAAAGGACTTCGATGTGTTTTGCGAGACGCCGCCCGAGGAAGCGGACATCGTCGCGGCGTGGCAGGCGGTTGCGGCGCGCTCGGACGGCGCGTTGGGCGTCGCGCCGCTGCCCGTGATCGACATGCGCGAGCCGCTTGCCGCCGATGCGCCGAATCAGCACGAGATCGCCGCGCGCACGAACCGGCGCATCCTGCGCGATCGCTGGCGCATGGCAAGTTTCAGCTCGCTGATCGCGGCCGGCGCGCGCGACGAGGCGAATCAGGCGCAGCCCGTCGAAGCGCGCCCCGATCACGACGAACTCGCCGCGATCGCCAACGCCGCGCGGGCGGAAGCCTCCGCGCGCGACGAATCGCAGCTCGCACAGGACGACATTCTCGCGTTCCCGCGCGGCGCGGCGGCGGGCGAATGCCTGCATCGCATGTTCGAGCTCGCGGATTTCACCGAGCCGTCCGGCTGGCCCGCGGCCGTCGAGCGCGCGTTGCACGAGCATCCGACGCCCGCGCCGGAAGCGCTCGCGCCGCGCCTGCGCCCGATGATGCTGCGCCTGCTCGCCGATACGCTCGCCGCCGAGATCGCGCCCGGCATGCAGCTTCGAACCATCGCGATGACGCGCCGCATGAACGAGCTGGAGTTCCTGTTTCCGGCCCAGGCGCTCGATTTCACCGCGCTGCGGCGTTTGCTCGCCGCGCACGGATTTCCCGACGTCGCGCTCGAAAGCGGCGCGCTGCGCGGGTTCATCAAGGGATTCATCGACATGATCGTCGAGCATGAAGGCCGCTACTGGATCATCGACTGGAAGTCGAATCATCTGGGCGATGCCGCGTCCGACTATGCCGCCGCGCCGCTCGCCGCAGCGATGACCGAGCACGCGTATCACCTTCAGGCGCTTGTCTATGTGGTGGCGCTGCATCGGTATTTGCGCGCGCGGCTGGCGGACTATGCGTACGAGACGCATGTCGGCGGTTATCTGTATCTGTTCGTGCGCGGCGTTCGTCCCGACTGGCGCGACGGTGCATCGGCAAGCGGCGTGCATCGTGGGCGGCCGTCGCTGGAACTGGTCGAAGCGCTCGATCGGCTGATGTCGGGAGGCGTGGCATGAGCACGCCCGATGCAATGGAAGCGGCGCGCCCCGTGCCCGAGCCCGCTGACGAAAGCGCGGCGCTCGCCGAAGGTTTCGCGCGCCGTATGAGCGCGCTCGCGGCGCGACTGGGCGCCGACGAGCGCGGCCTGCTGTGGGTCGAACGCGCCGCGCTCGCGATGAGCCGTGCAACCGCTCAAGGCCATGTCTGCCTGCCGCTCGCTGGACTCGCCCGGCGTCACGAGGCGCGCCTGAACGAGGCGCGCGACGCGCTGCTCGCGAGCGGCGTCGCGTGTCTCGTGCGCAGTGGTGCACGCGCGGATGCCGCGGATCTGCTGCCGCTCGTCATCGACGAGGATGGGCGGCTCTATCTCGCGCGCTATTTCGACTACGAGCGGCGGCTCGCGCAGGCGCTCGTCGAACGCTCGCGCGATGCGCGCATGCCGGCTTCGCAGCAGGACATCGCGCAGCAGACCGGGCGCATCGCGCGCTATTTCGGTGAGCGCGCCGATGACGACATCGACTGGCAACGTGTCGCCGCACTGACCGCGCTGGCGGGGCGGCTCACGATCGTGAGCGGCGGGCCGGGCACCGGCAAGACGACGACGGTCGTCGGCGTGCTCGCGTGCCTGCTCGATGCCGATCCGGGCCTGCGCATCGCGCTCGCCGCGCCGACCGGCAAGGCCGCGCAGCGCATGCAGGAGGCGCTCATCGAGCGTGCGGACAAGCTCCCGCCAGCGCTTGCGCAGCGGCTTCCGCGCACGTCGTTCACCTTGCAGCGGCTGCTCGGCGTGCAGTCGGACGGGCGCTTCCGGCATCATCGCGACAATCCGTTGCCGTATGACGTGATCGTCGTCGACGAAGCCTCGATGATCGACGTCGCGCTCGCGGCGCATCTGCTCGAAGCGGTCGCGCCGGCGAGCCGCCTCGTGATGCTCGGCGACAAGGATCAGTTGTCGGCCGTGGAGGCCGGCGCGGTGTTCGCGGAACTGAGCGGGAAGCCGTCGTTCAGCAGCGCGGGCGTGGCGCGCATCGCGTCGGCGCTCTCGATCGACGCGAAGCGGCTCGAAGCGGCGTTGCCGCATACCGAGGCGTTGCCGCGCGCGCAGGCGCCGAAGCGCGAGCCGCAAATGGATCTCTTCGATGCTGCGCCCGCTGACGATTCCGAAGGCTACGGCGAGCTCTTCGACACGCTGCCCGAAGACATGCGCGACATCGGCAGGAAAGCCGAACCCGCGCTCACCGATTGCGTCGTCTGGCTGCAGAAGAACTATCGCTTCGGGCTCGATTCGGATATCGGCCGCCTGTCGATTGCGATCCGCAACGGCGACGACAAGGCCGCGCTCGATGCGCTCGATCCGTCGGGCGCGCGCGCGGCTGTCCTCTTCGACGATGGCGACGCGGCGCTGTCCGAGCGCACGCTCGCGCGCCTCGCCAAAGGCTTCGCGCCTTATGCGGACGCGCTGTCAGCCGTGCTCGACGGCGCACCAGCCGATCAGGCCCGGCTCTTCGACGCACTCAATCGCTTCCGCGTGCTGTGCGCGACGCGCAAGGGACCGCGCGGCGTCGATGAAGTGAACGCGCGCATCGCCGTGAAAGTGCGCGAGCAGGCGGGCATCGCGCTTGCGCTGGGTGCGCAGTGGTTCGTGGGGCGGCCGGTGATCGTCACGCGCAACGACTACGCGCTCGGGCTCTTCAATGGCGATATCGGCATCGCGCTGCCCGGCGCGGACGGATCGTTGCGTGTCGCGTTCCGCATGGCCGACGGTGCGCTGCGCTACGTATCGCCTGCCGCGCTGCCGCCACACGACACGGCGTTCGCGCTCACGGTGCACAAGTCGCAGGGCTCGGAGTTCGAGCACGCGGCGCTCGTGCTGCCCGGCGCATTCGTGCGCGTGCTGTCGCGCGAGCTTGTGTATACGGCGATCACGCGCGCGAAGCGCAGGGTCGAAGTGATCGGCTCGGCGGCGATCTTCGCGCAGGCCGTCAGGGAGCCGACGCGGCGCGATTCCGGGCTTGCCGCGAGAATGCGCCGTCTGGCATCAGTGCAGGATCAGGGAGCCGACCGATGACGATCACCGACAGCCTCGCCGTGCCGCCGAACGAAGTCGAGCTGACGGCCGTGCGCGCGCAAGGCGCGGGCGGTCAGAACGTCAACAAGGTGTCGAGCGCAATCCATCTGCGATTCGACATCCGCGCGTCGTCGCTGCCGGAGCACATCAAGGCGCGCCTGCTCGCGCTCGCCGACAGCCGTGTCACGCGTGAGGGCGTGATCGTCATCAAGTCGCAGGAGCATCGCACGCAGGACATGAACCGCGCCGCGGCGCTCGCGCGGCTCGACGAGCTCATTCACAGTGCCTCAGTCACGCGGCGCACGCGCATCGCGACGAAGCCGACGCGCGCTTCGCAACGGCGCCGTGTCGAAGGCAAGGTGAAACGCGGCGCGATCAAGGCGGGCAGAGGCCCGGTGCGCGGCGATTGAGTCAGCCTTGCTTCCACTGCCGGGGCACATCCCCGAGCGGGCCGAGGAACCACGACTTGAGCACCCCGCGGCCGATCACGCGCCCGAGTTCGGCGAACGCACAGTAGTTGCCGATCATCAGGAACAGAAGAATCTGAATCGCCCAGAACTGCGGCCAGTTCATATGCGTGATCAGTTCGTGTTGCGCCGCCGCCAGTTCATGCGTCTCTTTCCAGAAATCGAACAGCCGCTCGAGATAGTGCAGGAAGGCGGCGATGATGGTGTAGATGAGCGTCTTCCAGGCGACGTTCCAGATCAGCGGGCGGTCCGGGAAGCGATTGATGAACGGCAGCATGTTCGCGATCAGCACGGCCTTGCCGAGAATCAGCGACGCAACGATCACCGAGACTGACGTGGGCAGCGAAATGCCGGTGCCTTTGACCATCAGCGCGCGAATGATGACGACGGCATGCAGGAGGACGAAGAAAAAGAGCGTCGGCGGGACCATCTTCATCATCTCGTGCTTGATCTTGGCGACGAACGTATCCATAGAGGGCTCCCGGCAAAAAGGCGAAGGATGACGTGGCGCGACGCTGCGCGCAACGTGCATCCAAACAATTTCACCTTGGCGAACGATCCGGCCGCGACTGGCCGGCGTTCCCGCAAGAAGTCTAGTTCACCGCGCGTGCCTTGCGCCGCCCGGCGAACGGCACGTGCTTCACGGCGCCCGTCGCGAGCGCGGTCCCCGCGAGCACGATCGCACAGCCCGCGATCATCGCGAGCGATACGTGCTCGCCGAGAAAGAGCGCGCCCCACAGAATGCCAAAGAGCGGAATGACGAAGGTGACGGTCATCGCGCGGGCGGGTCCCGCGACCGCGACCAGATGGAAATAGATGAAGTACGCAATGCCCGTGCAGCCGATGCCGAGCGCGAGCACCGCGCCCCACGCGTGCACGGAGATCGGCGCGGCGGGCCACGTGAGGAACGCGATGGGCGCGAGCGTGAGAGTTGCGCCCATCATGCTGCCGGCGGCGTTGGTCATCGCGTCGACGTCCATCAGATACTTCTTGGCGAAGTTGCCCGCGACGCCGTAAAGCGCCGATGCCGCGAGCGCCGCGGCCGCCGCGAGCAGGCCCTGCACCGGCAGTGCGGCATCCTGTCCGGCGTGCTCCGGCGCAATCTGGTTCCACACCAGCACGAGCACGCCCGCGAAGCCGATCGCCATGCCGATCGTGCGCACGGTGGTCAGGCGATCCCTGAGCCACAGGAAGGCGACGAGCGCGCCGAAGAGCGGCGTGGTCGCGTTGATGACGGATGTGGCGCCGGCCGACAGCGTCAGCTCGGCATACGCGAAGAGGCAGAAGGGCGCGGCGGAGTTGAGAATGCCGACGACGAGCAACGGTAGCCAGCGCGCGCGCAGTGTCGCGGCGGTGGCGGCGAGCGGGCGGCGCGCGAGCAGCATCGCGATCAGAAACACGGCGCCGATGCCCACGCGCAAGGCCATGAGCGGCGCTACGCCGAACTCGGCGACGCCGACGCGGATAAAGAGAAACGACGCGCCCCACAGGGCGGCGAGCACGATCAGTTGCAGCAGATTGGCGGGTGACATGGCGAGGCGGACTTCCGGGTACTCATCAAAAGTCCGCGCATGGTAGCACCGCGCCCGTATCAAAAATGCGCCCGTCGAACGAAAGCGCAAGAAGCGGGATAAACGTGGCACCCGGTCAATGCGGCGGAATCATCCACGTCAGCACGTTCTGCTGCAGCCATACGAGCACGCCGAGCACGATCGTGAGCAGGATCGAATGCTTGAAGGTGCGCGCGAACACAAGACCTTCCTTGCCCTTCAACTCGGTCGTCGCCACGCCGGTCGAGATGTTTTGCGGCGAGATCATCTTGCCCATCACGCCGCCCGACGAGTTGGTTGCCGCCATCAGCACCGGGTTGAGGTTGAGCTGAGTCGCCGCGACCACCTGCAGATTGCCGAAGAGCGCGTTGCCGGACGTGTCGCTGCCGGAGAGGAACACCGCCACCCAGCCGAGGAACGCGGACACGAGCGGGAAGAACGGCCCGACCGACGCCACGCCCAGACCCAGCGTGTAGTTCATGCCCGAGTAGTTCATCAGGTACGCGAGGCCGACGATCGTCGCGACCGTCAGAATGGCGATGCGCGTCTGCACCCATGTGTCGACGATCGCCGCGCCGTACTCGCGCGCGGGCAGCTTAACGATGAGCGCCGTGATGATCGACGCCACCAGAATCGCGGTGCCCGTCGCGAGCGGCTGGAAGTCCCAGATCGCGCCGTACGGCTGCTTGTAGAGCGTGATGAAGACGGCCTTGTCGAGACCGGGCCAGGGAACCTTGATATCGCCGATCAGGAAAATCTTGAGCACCGTCCACACGATCACGACCACCGACACGACGATCCACGGCACCCAGCCGTGACCGCCCGACAGCGCCGGGCGTGTATCGCCGGTATGGCCGAGGCGATCGACGTTCACGGCGAAGCGCTCGTCGGCGACGGGCCGCCATACGCGCAGGAACGCGATCGTCAGAATCAGCGAAACGAGCGAGGAGAGCACGTCGGTCAGTGCATAGCTGATGTAGTTGGACGTCACGAATTGCGTGAGCGCGAATGCGCCGCCGGAGACGAGCAGCACGGGCCAGATGCGCAGCATGTTGCGAAAGCCCGCGTAGATGCCGATCACGTAGAACGGCAGGAGGAACGCGAAGAGCGGCAACTGGCGGCCGACCATTTTCGCGAGCGCGTCGGTCGGCAGGTGCGTGACCGCGCCGAGCACGGTGATCGGCACGCCGAGCGCGCCGAACGCGACCGGCGCCGTGTTGAAGATCAGCGTGAAGGTGAGCGCTTCCAGCGTCGGAAAGCCGAGCAGGATCAGGAGCGAACTCGTGATCGCTATCGGCGTGCCGAAGCCCGAGATGCCTTCGAGCAGCGCGCCGAACGAAAAGCCGATCACGACGAGCACGATGCGCCGGTCGTTGGGGAGGTTATCGACCATCCACAGGCGAAACGCCTCGAAACGCCCCGAGCGTTGCGCGACGTTGTAGAGCAGGATCGCGGCGAAGACGATCCACATGACGGGCCACAGCGCGAACACGGCGCCGGCCGCGACCGAATCGAGCGCGAGCCCGACCGGGAAATGCCAGCCCGCCACCGCGATGACGAGCGCGAGGATCAGGCCCGCGAGCGATGCCTGCCACGCCGGGCGGCGCGCCCAGCCGAGCAGCACGAGCACGAGAATGATCGGCAGCGCGGCGACGATGAAGGATGCGAAAAGGGAATCGGCGATCGGGGTGAGTAGCTGGTGGAACATCGGGTCTCCTTTCTTCTGTCATGAGCCGAAGCGGCGCGATGCGCGTGGAGTTCGATGTAGAGCCGCAGGCTTAAGCAAACGCATAACGCGCAAAATAAGAATAGGGCGCGAACGGCTTGCGTCAAGGCGTGAATGCCCGCTCATTGCGGCGCGGCGCACGGGCGCGACGGGACGCGCCAATGGGGGCGCGTCGTCGATGCGGGGACAGCGAAGGAACGAGGGCGTTCAGCTCTCGGCGACGGCGCTGGGCGCGCGCTTATCGTGGCCGGCGGATGGCGTCTGACGGAACACCCACACGGTCAACAGGCCGAGCGAGGCGAGCATCCAAAGCAAGAAAAACATAAAGGCCATCATGTCCGATCCCCCGATACGGAAAATGCGCTGAAAGAGCGCCGACGACGCGCGCCCGGTTTGCAACGTTGGTCGCCGTTGCGGCGCGATCAATAGGGGAGCTATGTAGCCAAAACTGTGCCAATCGTCTGGCGAAATATGCCGAAGCCTTGTCGGATAAGGAAAGTGTCCGAGCGCACAGTCGTGCAAGTTGTGCGTATACGCCCGGGTTGATCAGAAAATGTTGCAGCAGTGTTACGCGGCAGTGCGCAAGACGGCTTTTTGTCTCATCCGGCGCAATGCGCCCGCATCGCTCAATGCCCGTGGCCGCCGCCTCCGCCACCATGCCAGGAACTGCCGCCGCCGTGCCAGCCCCCGCCGCCGTGCCAACCGCCGCCATGCCAGCCGTGACCCCAGCAGCAACCGCCGCCGCCCCAGTAGCCGAAGCCGATCGAGACCGCCGGATAGCCGTAACCGTAGCCGTAGTAGGCCGGGTAACCGTAAGGGTACGGGTAATACGGATATGGATATGCGTACGGATAGGTCTGGTAATAGTCGGAATAGGGCGACCCGACGGCGTATTCATACTGCGGTGGCAAGGTTGCGGCAGACGTGGGAACGGCCGCCGAGCCCGACGCGGGCACTGCGAATTCGCGCTGGGTATAACTCGTGGGGACGGTCGGATAGGGCGGATAAGCCGGGTAGCCGTAAGGGTAGTAGCACCCGCTGAGAAGAAGCCCGACGGCGAGCGCGGCCGAGCCCGCTCTGGGTCCGGGAATATTGCGGGCGGAAATCATGATGCTGCTCCTTGCGCGACGGCTTGCCGGACTCTTTGGGTCGCTAAAAATCGAACGGTCCGTTAGAAACAGCTTAGGCGAACGGTGACGCTCAGGCGTCCGATGTCATGTGACAAAGCATTACCAGCACGGCTTTCTGTAACAAATATGAAACAGCAGGTGATTCATCGCGGCGAAGTTGTCCGCTTCGCCGCTCGAACAGTGACTGTGTTACTTGCCAACCTGATTGCCGATCACGCCGCCGACCGCGGCGCCGCCCAGGGTCGAAAGTGCGCTGCCGCCGATCACGGCACCACCGGCCGCGCCCACCCCGGCGCCGACGGCGGTATCCCGTTGACGCGTGGTCATGTCGCCGCAAGCGGTCAATCCTCCCAGAAATGCAATGACCATTGCAGCGGCGCCGATCTGTTTGATGTTTTTCATGTCGACTCTCCAATTCGATGATGAGATGAATCGGCTGCGGTTTGGCCGCGATGACTGAGAGCGCGGTGCGACCGTTTCGGCGTCGACCAACGGGGTCGCCATGTTTTCGCCGGTTCGTTCGCTTTTCAGCAGGAAAAGTGCCTGAATCGTCCGACGAACCGCTCATCGAGGCCCGACAAGACATTGCGCCCGATGCGCATAAAAAAACGGCCTGCCGCACGCGCTGTGCGACAGGCCGTTGTCAGGCAAATACAAGCATCAAGTCGGCTGATAGATTTCCGAGCCCTTCTTGACGAACTCGATCGCCTTCGTCTCCATGCCCTTGGCGAGCGCCTCACTTTCGCTCAGGCCCTGTTTCGCGGCGAAATCGCGCACGTCCTGGGTGATTTTCATCGAGCAGAAATGCGGGCCGCACATCGAGCAGAAGTGCGCGACCTTGGCAGAGTCCTTCGGCAGGGTTTCGTCATGGAATTCGCGCGCCTTGTCCGGATCGAGACCGAGGTTGAACTGGTCTTCCCAGCGGAACTCAAAGCGCGCCTTCGACAACGCGTTGTCGCGCACCTGCGCGCCCGGATGACCCTTCGCCAGATCGGCCGCGTGCGCCGCGAGCTTGTAGGTGATGATGCCTACCTTGACGTCGTCCTTGTTCGGCAGGCCGAGGTGCTCCTTCGGCGTGACGTAGCAGAGCATGGCGGTGCCGAACCAGCCGATCATCGCGGCGCCGATGCCCGACGTGATGTGGTCGTAACCCGGCGCGATGTCCGTCGTCAGCGGCCCGAGGGTGTAGAAGGGCGCTTCGTCGCACCATTCCAGTTGCAGGTCCATGTTCTCCTTGATGAGCTGCATCGGCACGTGGCCGGGGCCTTCGATCATCACCTGCACGTCGTGATTCCACGCGACCTGCGTGAGCTCGCCGAGCGTCTTCAGTTCGCCGAGTTGCGCTTCGTCGTTGGCGTCGTAGATGGAGCCGGGGCGCAGGCCATCGCCGAGCGAGAACGAGACATCGTATTGCTTCATGATTTCGCAGATGTCTTCGAAGTGCTCGTAGATGAAGCTTTCCTTGTGATGCGCGAGGCACCACTTCGCCATGATCGAGCCGCCGCGCGACACGATGCCGGTCATGCGGTTCGCGGTCAGCGGCACGTATTGCAGGCGCACGCCGGCGTGGATCGTGAAGTAATCGACGCCTTGCTCGGCCTGCTCGATGAGCGTGTCGCGGAAGATTTCCCACGTCAGGTCTTCTGCCTTGCCGTTGACTTTTTCGAGCGCCTGATAGATCGGCACCGTGCCGATCGGCACCGGCGAATTGCGGATGATCCATTCGCGCGTTTCGTGGATATGCTTGCCGGTCGACAGATCCATCACTGTGTCGCCGCCCCAACGGATCGCCCAGGTCATCTTGTCGACTTCCTCGCCGATCGACGACGTTACCGCCGAATTGCCGATGTTCGCGTTGATCTTCACGAGGAAGTTGCGCCCGATGATCATCGGCTCGCTTTCCGGATGATTGATGTTCGCGGGGATGATCGCGCGGCCGCGCGCCACTTCCTCGCGCACGAATTCGGGCGTGATTTCCTTTGGCGCGTCCTTGCCGAACGCCGCTGCGCCGAAGGCCTGACCCGGATGCTGGCGGCCCATCATCGCGGCGAGCTTTTCGCCGTTCGGGCCGCTTTTCCTCAGGCTTTCGAGGTATTCGGCGCGCCGCTGGTTCTCGCGGATCGCGATGTACTCCATCTCGGGCGTGATGATGCCCTGCCGCGCGTAGTGCATCTGCGAGACGTTCTTGCCGGCAATCGCGCGGCGCGGATGACGATGCAGGTCCGGAAAGCGCAGTTCGGCCGTCTTCGGATCGGCGGCGCGCTCACGGCCGAATTCGCTCGACAGGCCGCTCAGTGCTTCGGTGTCGCCGCGCTTTTCGATCCACGCGCCGCGCACCGCGGGCAGGCCCGCGCGGATGTCGATTTTCGCGTCGGGGTCGGTGTACGGGCCGGACGTGTCGTACACGTAGACGGGCGGATTCTTTTCGGCGCCGAAGCCGTCGGGCGTGTCGGATTGCGTGATTTCGCGCATCGGCACGCGGATGTCGGGCGTCGAACCTTCGACATAGACCTTGCGCGAGTTCGGCAGCGGCGCGACGGCGGCGGCATCGACGACGGCGTTCTCTGACAGGAACTTGGGGTTGGCATTCATGTGCTGTCTCTCCTGTGTGGGACGGTTTTATCCGGGCTCGAAGCGGGCGAACGCCGTCGAGCTCGGCTGATTCAGGAGCTAAACAGGGAGGAACGAGATGGAAAGGTACGGGTTCGGTAGAAGCGGTGCGGATGCTGCGGACCTTGGAACCCGAACGCTTCCCTGCGCTGGCATTATCCAGATCAGGTTCAAAGGGTATTTCTCACCCACGCCACACGAAGCGATTTCGTCGATAAACCCGATCGAGATCGCGATGTGCAACGCAGGACCCCCGCGTTAGCAGCCGACACGTTACACCGCGGCGTGGCGTCTTGGCAACCATTCGCAAAGTTGTGCGACCGCATTCCGCGCTTACTGCATAATGTCGGGCGCCGCGGATTTCCGGGTTTTCCCGGGGATTGCGCGGTCTCTTCTCGCGCACTCGCACCTCTTTCCGCACTTCTTTCGTTCCGCCATGCCGTTCAGTCTGGTCGTTGCCGCAGCGTCTTTCCCGTTCTCGTTTGCAGTCATCCGGCGCGCAGCCGTTGCGGAGTAATGCATGTCCGCTCTGCCGCCGCCGCGCCTGCCGTTCAGCTTCCCCGACCGTTTTCCGTTTCGTGCACCGCGCTCGTTCAAAGGACAGGTCGCGCTCGCGCTGGCCGTCGTTTATCTGGTGTGGGGCTCGACGTATCTCGGGATTCATCTTTCGCTCGAATCGTTTCCGCCGCTCATGCTCGGCGGTTTGCGCAATCTGTGCGCGGGCGTGGGGCTCTTCGTGATTGCCGTGCATCGCAAGGCGGTGTGGCCGAGCGCGCGGGAAGTGCGCAATGCGGCGATCGTCGGCACTTTGCTGGAAGGCTTGTCGAGCGGGATGATGGCCTACGGCATGCGCACGGTGGGAACCGGCACGGCCGCGGTGATGGTGGCCACCGTGCCGCTCTTCGCGACGATTTTCACCGCGCTGAGCGGGCGCGGCGTCGCGAAGGGGGAGTGGTTCGCGGTGGCGCTGGGGCTGATCGGCATCGTGCTGCTCAATCATGGCGATCCGTCGCCGAGTTCTACCGTCGGCACATTGGCGATTCTGTGCGCGGCGATCTTTTGGGCGGGCGGCGCGCATCTGGCGAGCCGTTTGCCGCAACCTTCCGATTTGCTGATGTCGACCGCGTTGCAGATCGGGCTCGGTGGTCTGATCGCGACGGGCATCGCGCTGGCGGCGGGCGAGCGGCTCACGCAGGTGAGCGTCGGGGCGGGATTTTCGTTTGTTTATCTCGTGGTGATTGGTTCGATGGCGGCGTATGTCGCTTATAACTTTCTGATTCGGAATACGAGCACGATTGTCGCGACGAGTTGTCTTTATGTGAATCCGGTTGTTGCGGTGATGTTGGGGGCATTGTTGCTCGGGGAGATCATCACGCAGTGGACCGTTATCGCGACGGTCGTGATTCTGCTTTCGGTCGGGCTTTCGTTCTGGTTTGATTATCGGCGGCGGGGGTTGGCTTAGAAGGCGAAGCCTTTCCGTGGACGATGCAAGACCGTCAGAATGTAAAAAGTTACTGTGGTGGTTGCTGATGCCTGATCTACCCAAGAAAATGTGCGGCGAATATGCGCGGTCATCAATTCCGACACTGACGCGCAAGAATCCTGGGATGCAAAGGCATGACTACCCACGTCATCAGTTTCTTCGCCGACGATAGCGCTCGCGCTTCGTTGCAGAATCATCGCCTCTACTGTGAGCGGCAGGGATACACGCACGAATACGTCGATGCGAGCGCGATAGGTTGGCCGCAACTGCGCATGATCATGAAGTATCAGGTGCTCTTGCGAACGTTGCGCGCCTGCGCGGAAGGCGATCTCGTTCTGCTGCTGACACAGGATTGCTTGCTAAAAAGCGATATTCGCTGCGAAACGTTGATGGAAGATCGCGAATCGGACTGGATTGCTGCACAGCACTCCGATTACGTCATGGCGTCATTCCAGTTGTGGCGCAACACAATCGTGTCACGCGCGCTTGTTACGCACCTTTTCGGTGGTACGAAGCTCTGCTATACCACGCCCCTGAGCGAATCGGACCTGTTGACGCTGTTGAAGCCGGAACCGTTCAACTGCGGATATAACGGGCAACTTGCCGTCTCGCCGGTCGCTCTGGATACGTCGATGTTCTGGGTCGACTCCCAGGTCCTGGCGCTTGCGCTCGTGGACCTGCCAGTGGCGCCTAGAAACTATCCAGTCTGCGCGAAGCTGCGCGATCTGCTCGCGGAGCATATCAACGAGTGTCAGGCAGAAGGGCGGCCTCTCTTCACATGGCCGCGGCAGAACACGTCTGATCTCATTGCACGCTACGAAGCGATGAACTCCGATGCGCCTATCGCGCTGGCCATGCTTTACACTCCCAACGTCAGCGAGTACGGCGAGATCGCGGAAGCCAATCTGCGGCGTTATTGCGCGCGTCACGGCTATGCCTTGCATGTCTATCGCGACATTCCGGATCAGGCCGGCTGGCATGCGGCCGGCAACTGGTTCAAGCCATGGGTGTTGCGACATCATCTCCAGCAGCATCAATGGGTGTTCTGGATCGATGCGGACGTGCTCGTCGTCGATCAGAAGAAGCCTTTGGAACCACTGTTGCAACATGTCGACCGGGTATTGGCGGCAGATATTAGCTGGCATTTCAACTCGGGTGTCATGGGATTTCGTAACACGCAGGAGAATGCCCGGCTGCTGGAAGAAGTCGCGCAGACGGTCAGCGAAATGTCGGACAAGTCGACTGTCTATGCCAATGGCGGTGACCAGGACATCTTCATCAAGGTTATGGAGCGTCATGGAAAAGCCCCTTATGACGCGCTGATCGACTGCACGACACTCAACACGCCTTTCCAGCTTCAAACGCGCAATAGCTTCATGGTTCATTACATGGGTATGCAGCCGGCCTTTCGCACGCTTGCAATGCGTCATGGCGAGCAGTTCAGTCGGGAACTGGACGCGAGCGGCGTCTAATCGCAGGCGCGGAAAATTCCGCGGCGAAGCATGCGTGGCCGCTGACGCGGCTACGCCGAGTAATGGATCCTGTCATGGCCACCCACGTCATCAGTTTTTTCGCGGACGATAGCGCTCGCGCGTCGTTGCAAAATCATCGTCGCTACTGCGCGCGGCAGGGATACACGCACGAATACGTCGATGCGAGCGCGATAGGTTGGCCGCAACTGCGCATGATCATGAAGTATCAGGTGCTCTTGCGCGCAATGCGCGCATGCGCGGAGGGTGATCTCGTTCTGCTGCTGACGCAAGACTGCTTGCTTCAGAACGACATCCGCTGCGAAACCTTGATGGACGCCCGCAACGCCGACTGGATCGTCTCGCTTGACTCGGATTACGTCATGGCGTCATTCCAGCTTTGGCGCAATACTGCGGCCGCGTGCGAATGCGTGAAACGCCTCTGCGATAACTCGAAGCTGGGTCGCGTGCCGCTGAGCGAATCCGATCTGCTGCGACTTCTGAAACCAGAGCCGTTCTATCTGCAATACGAGGGGATAATTGCTGTTGCACCTGCAGGGCTGCACACGTCGCTGGCATGGCTAGAATGCCGAGTTTTGGCGCTCGCACTTGTCGACTTGCCCGAAGCGCCGAGAAACTATCCTGTCTGCACGAAGCTGCGCGATCTGTTTGCGGAGCATATCAACGAGTGTCAGGCAGAAGGCCGGCCGTATCTCGCGCAGCAGGCGCACGATACGGCCCGGCCTGCCGCGACCTACGAAGTCATGAACCCGCAAGCGCCCATTGCACTGGCGGTGCTATACACGCCGAATATTCGCGAGTACGGCGAAATCTCGGAAGACAACTTGCGACGCTATTGCGCGCGACACGACTATGCCTTGCATGTCTATCGCGATACGCCCGCGCAAGCGGAGCCGAGCGCCAGCGGCAACTGGCTAAAGCCATGGGTTCTACTCCGTCATCTGCCGCAACACCAATGGTTGTTCTGGATCGATGCCGACGTGCTTGTCATCGATCAGAAAAAACCATTGGAATCGCTATTGCTAGACGGCGATCGCGTGCTGACGATGGACATCAGCTGGCATCTGAACTCGGGCGTCATGGCGTTTCGAAACACTCAGGAGAATTTACGGCTGCTGAAGGAAGTCGAGCAGAGGGTGAGCGCAATCCCGGATAAATCGTCCGTCCACTCCAGCGGTGGAGACCAGGGAGTCTTCATCGAGGTGATGCAGCGTCATGGCATGGCCCTAGACGAAGAGTTACGCGATTGCATAACGCTCAACACGCCTTACCAGCTTCAAACGCGCAATAGCTTCATTGTGCATTACATGGGTATGCAGCCGGCTCTTCGGTCGCTGTTGATGCGTCACGAAAACCGGATCAGTCAGGAACGAGATGCGGGTGGTTCTTGACTTAAGCGACTCGCCTGTCCATGACGGCGAGTTTCGCTCCGGGCGAGATCGCGGCGACTGCGGGGTCAGAGAGGTGGCAGCGCGCGAATTAGCGGCAGTTTTATCAAAATTACGCAAATGTAAATGTTGAAAGTATTTGTCTGACTATAATTATATTTGTTGTCAGTTACATCTGAATGCTTTCCCATTTAGGCAAGTGGGCTGATTTAACGAGATAACTTTCAACCACTGGCAGTCGATGCAATTCGCACAGGTGGATCGATTCTGAGTGCCGTGAGAAAGCTCAGGAAATTCAGGTTTTCTTCAATGTTAATTAGTTAGGACAACGTTTAATTGCGCGTTGTACGTCAGCTCACGGGAAGAAATTTTCGCAATCGCGAAAAACTGCGTTCGGCGAACCTTGGCCGGAAACCGAACGCAGCGCAGGACCTACATCAGATAGTTTTAATTATGGAGAAATTATACATGACGATTCATCGAATTCGGCTCAAACCGGTGGTATTGGCAGTCCTCACGAGCGCGGCCGTGCTAGCCACAGGTGCGTCGTCCGCTGGTACCGCAACGGGCTGGAACATCATGATGGGCGGTGTGTCGCGCGATGGTACGAACATTTATGGCGATAATGTCATCGCTTACGAGCAGGGGGTGCTGATAGGCGATGGGACGCAGAATGCGATCGCAGATTCAGTTGTCGTCGGAAATGGCTCATCTGCCGTTCACGCGCCCGATTGGGGGAATGTTGATCCATCCGGCGAGGAGGCGGTCGGGCCTGCGGTTGTTGTTGGTTTTGGCTCACTAGCCCAAGAGTCCGCCGTGGCGATTGGTAGCGAAGCCTTTGCTGCGCCTTCCAGCGTCGCCGTTGGCGCGCGATCTTCAACTGGTCTCTATGGGGTCAGCATCGGGGAGAGTGCGAGAGCAGATGAAGACGCAGCAGCGGTTGGGCATAACGCGAGTGCTGATAAATCGGCAGTCGCTATCGGCAACAGTGCCAATGCTTCCAAGAGCGCAGTAGTTCTTGGGTCGAATGCGACCGGCAGTGATGGATCAATCGTCATGGGCGAGCGAGCGTATGCCGACGGCTTAGGCGTGGCATTGGGCAACGGAAGTTCGGCAGGTTCTGAGAGCGTTGCGAGCGGTGCCTCAGCAAGGACGGATTATCAAGCCGTTGCGCTTGGGGCTTACGCACAAGCAGATTTATGGGCCACGGCAGTGGGCTTTTCGGCGTCCGCGATGTCAATCGATGCCGCAGCATTTGGAGCTAGAGCGAGCGCCTCCACGCGAGGTACCGCTATCGGTGCGACCAGCGCCACGGGGGAGGGATACGGCAATACTGCCGTCGGGTATGACGCCGCTGCCACTGCTGATTGGTTCTCAAGCGCCTTCGGTAACGGGGCACGCGCGTCGGGCAATTCCTCGATCGCACTTGGCTTCGTGTCGCAAGCTTCGAACGAGGGAGCGATAGCCATCGGTCCATATGCCTCTGCCGGAGGTCACGATTCCATCGTGCTCGGCGCTAACAGTACCGACGACGGTCAAGCGCGCGTTCTCAGCATCGGCGATGGCAGCGGTCAACGTCGAATCATTCACGTCGCGGACGGCATCGATGATTCTGACGCGGTGACGATGCGCCAGTTGAAGGCACTTCAAAATGGTAGTTCGCTTGTTCAGGGCGCCGTGCTGCAATCATTCTCTGCCGCCGCGCACATGCTCACCGCTACGCTGCCAGAAGCCAACGCGTTCTTCGCGTCGAACGGCGACCTCGGTGAAACGGCAACGGCAACCGGCGTCCACGCTACCGCCATGGGCGCGAATTCCGTCGCCAGCGCCGACAATTCGGTCGCCCTCGGCGCGAACTCCGTCGCGGATCGCACGAACACGGTGTCCGTCGGCGCGGCAGGCAGCGAGCGTCAGATCACGAACGTCGCGGCCGGCACGAAAGGCACGGACGCGGTCAACGTCAATCAGTTGAACGACAAGATCACGCAAGCGAACGCCTACACCGACCAGGCCGTCGCAGGCGCGAACGCCTACACGGATCAGGCCATCGCCAGCGCGCGACACGACATGGAACGCTACGCTGATCGCGCAGCGGCATCGACCCTCGCAATCCCGAGCATTCCGGTGCTCAACGCGGGCGAGAAGTGGGCCGGTGTGGCGGTCGGCAACTACGGCAGCGCGACCGCTGTCGGCGTCGCCGCGGCCTATCAGGTGTCGATGAACCTGAACCTGGGTGTCGGCGTCTCGTCGGCGAATGGTGGTTCGACGGCCCTCAAGGCACAGGCAGGCTACCGCTGGTAAGCACTCGTCGAAGGAACTGGCGGCCTTCCGCCAGTTCCATCTGATGACACTCGGACCCGGGCACATCGATAACGGTGTGGCCCGGGTTCGTCGTTTGTAAGAATCATCCACCGATGACGCTTCGCTCCGTCTCCGTCCCATCTCCCGAAGCAATCCTCTAATGAATGCCAAGCCTTGCCCCACAAGGCTTCGCGACACACCCACGCGAACACGCACCGATCAAGGGCACGTCGATTGCTCGATGCCGACACCCGTCACGGCGGTGTCATCGATATGACATCGCCGCCGACGGCCGAGGAAGGTCAACACGGGAGAGCCACGGCGCCGACATGAACACACGCCGCGGACTCAAAAAAACGATCAAAACAAAGGAAGGTGGAACCATGAAGCTCATCCGCACCGCAACCGCGCTTGCCGCCGTCGCCGCTTTGCTCTCCGCTTGCGGCGGAAGCTCCGACGATGTCGGCAAGGAAATCGGCGTCACCCCGCCGGAGGTCCATTTCATTCACGCGATCCCGAGCGGCCCGAACGTCGACTTCTACGACAACGGCAAGATCCTGCAGCCGAATCTCGCCTACAAGGCGGTGACCAACTTCGCCAACATCGACACCGGCCAGCACAACTTCTCCTACGCGGCCGTGAACACGACGACGCAACTCGCCACCGACACGAGCATCTCGAACGCGGCGAAGGGGCATGAATACACGGTGATCGCGCTGCCGGACGCGGGCTTCGTGCCGTCGATCGCGGTCATCGACGATCCGTTCGACAAGGGACTGCTCTCGAGCAGCGCGCGGGTGCGCGGCTTCAACGCGTCGACCAACGCGCCTAACCTCGATCTCTATCTCGTCGCGCCGGGGACGAACATCGCGACCGTCAGCCCGACGATGGCGGGCGTCGCCTACAAGAACGCCGTACCCGCGACGACGCAGGATTCCCTCTACGTCTCCGGCGGCACGTATCAGCTGATCGCGACCACGCCGGGCTCGAAGACGCCGGTCTACAAGTCGGCCTCGTTCGATCTCGGCAACAACGCGGACTGGCTCGTGACGACGCTGCCTTCCGGGAATGCGGTTTCGCAACTGGTGCCGGAAAAGATTCGCGTACTGGTCGCGCAGGGCGGCAACACGCAGCAGCCCGCGCTGGAATTGCCGGACACGCAATGACCTGACGCGCTTCAAAAAGCGGAACAGCCCGGCCGCGCATAGCGGCCGGGCTTTTTTGCGCGCGGCGCGCGGCCGGCGACGACGCAAAAAATCCCGCCACGCGAACGTGGCGGGAGACAGGGAACTACATCGATGCTAAGGGACTGCCGCTTACTTGTGCTCCTCGGCGGAATTCGAAATGGCCTGACCGCCCTTCGAAATGTCCTGGCCAGCGCCAGAGACGGTGTTGCAGCCTGCAAGAGCCGCCGTGCCTGCAATCAGCAGTAGAGCGATGAGTCGAGTCATGTTTATTCCCCTTGGAGTTGGAAATGCGTGACTGGAATTGGGTTCGCGCATCGTGTCTGGTGACGGGCGTCTTTGCGTCGCCCGCCTTACCGGTGTGACCCATCATAAAAAAAGCGGGTGGCCGCAGGCTGTAGGCTCGCATGCGATTTTCCTGTCGGCGGCGTCCGCATTTGATGTCGGCATCGTCCTACGCCACGGGCACGACGATGGACGCATCCGCGCTGCGCTCGCGCGGCATCGACACGCTGATCGCCGTGCCGTGCGGCGGCGAGCGCTCGATCTCGAAGCGCCCGCCGCGTGCCGACACCCGCTGGCGCATGCCGACGAGCCCATGCGTCTGCGTGCGCTTGAGATCCTGCGGCAGGATGCCGATGCCGTCATCGACGATGGACAGCGACACATTCTCTTCATCGATGCCGAGCGTCACGCGAATGCGGCTCGCGTGCGCGTATTTGGCCGCGTTCGTGAGCGCTTCCTGCGCGACCCGGAAGAGCGCGATCTCGATCGCCTCGCCGAGCTTCATGTCCTCGACCGGCAGATCGAACTCGACGCTCCAGCCGTTACGTTGCGCGGCTTCGTCGGCGAGCGAGCGCAGCGCGGTCACGAGGCCGAAGTTGGCGAGCACGGTCGGGCGCATGTCCTCGATGATGCGGCGCTTCAACGCGATGCCCTGATCCAGATTGCCGAGCGCGCGCGCGAGTTTTTCGGCCATCGCGGGCTCGGTGTCCTTCAGCTTGCCGCGCACCCACGCGACATCCATTTTGCTTGCGGTGAGGATCGAGCCGAGTTCGTCGTGCAGTTCGCGCGCGAGCTCTGTCTTCTCGTTCTCGCTGACGGATTGCAAATGCCAGGCGAGCGCTTCGAGCTGGCGCGTGCGCGCGAACACGAGCTGATCGAGCTCTTCCTGCTGCGTGATGAGCGCCTTCTGCACGCGCGCCTGTTTGTCGAGCTGAATGCCGAGATTGCGAAAGAGGAGGATGAACAACACGATGTTGAGCGCGCACAACGCGGCGACGCAGAGCGTCGAGATCCGCTGATCGGCGCGGCTCGCGTCGAGCGCGTGTTGCGCGCGCTGTTCCTCGTTCAGACGCAATAGCGACAGCGCCGCATCGAGTGTCGCGCTCGTGTCGGGCGGCGGCAGCGCGAGTGATTTGTCACGCGCATCCGCGAAGCGCACCGTGCCTTGCGCGATTTCATCGTCGGCGGCGGCGCGGATCTGCGCGAAGCTCGCGAGCGCGGTGTCGTCGCCGATGCGCCGGTAATACGCATCGAGCCACGCCAGCGTGCGCCGCACGCGAGCGGCCGCCTCCCTGAAATGCGCCTGATACGCGCCGTCCGCCTTCAGCGCGAAGCCGCGCTCGTCGGCGGTGAGGCTGGCGAGATCGGCGGCGAGCATCGAAAGCTGCGCGGTCGCGCCCTTCGCCTCGAGCGCGGTTTCGTATTCCGATGCGATCCGCATCCGCCCCGATTCCAGAATGATCAGACCGCCCACCGTGATGACGATCGCGACCGTCATCGCGACCGCCCAGCTATAGCGGCGCATCCATTCGTTGACGCGCGTCGTGCGACGCGTGGTGCCGGCCGGCGCGGGCGCTGCGGCGGCTTTCGACGCGGCGGGCTCGCCGGCCGCGAAGGAGGGCGTTTCATCGGGCAGGATCGTGGATATCGCGGCGCGCGGAACGTGACTCATGGTGTCGGATAGCCGTTTTGAAAGCGAGTGTCGGTGGATTCCCACAGCAAAAAAGGAGCCTGCCCGGATGCGCGGCGTGGCGGGCATGGCTAGCATGGTTCCGTCATTCATTCTTTACGGGGAACGATCATGCTGAAGTGGGCCTTGTTTTTCGCGATCGTGGCCGTGATCGCCGGTGTGCTGGGCTTCACAGGCGTCGCCGCCGGCGCTGCGGCCATCGCCAAGTTCCTGTTCGTGCTGTTCCTGATCCTCTGCGCCGTGTTTCTGGTGCTGGGCTTCGTCGTCACGAAAAAGGCCATCGATTAGCGGCGCTGCATCCGCATCGCCGGACCGTTTTCAACCACTCCTGGAGGAGCCCACATGCTTCACTACGCTGCTGTCTTCTTCGTCATCGCCATCATCGCGGCCGTGTTCGGCTTTACGGGCATCGCGGCCGGCGCGGCGGAAATCGCGAAGATTCTTTTCTTCATTTTTCTCGTCGTGTTCGTGGTCACCTTGCTGCTCGGCGTGTTCCGAACGTGACGCCCTCATAGGGCGAAAGCCATGAGCCATCAAGCCGCGCGCGGGATTCACGACCGTCGCGCGGTTTTTTCGAGGGATCAGGCATGGTGCATGCATTGGCGTTGCTGATTGGATAGCAGGGTTCTATGCACGCCGGGCGTGCGACGACCTGCTCCAGCGAAACGTCATGCCATCCCATCACAGAGGAGCGAACCAAATGTCCAAATCGTCTGCTGTAAAAGCCGCGCCGAACCAGTCCTCGGACGCCTTTGTCCTCGATGTCGAGAAAATTCGCGCCGATGCGCGGCAGCACATGGACGAGGGCGCAGTGACGACGGGCTACGGCGCCGACCGCGAAACGGTGCTGAAGCTGCTCAACGACTCGCTCGCGACCGAGATCGTCTGCGTGTTGCGCTACAAGCGTCACTATTTCATGGCGAAGGGCATTCACTCGGAAGCCGTGGCGCAGGAATTCCTGGAACACGCGACCGAGGAGCAGGAGCACGCCGACACGCTCGCCGAGCGGATCGTGCAACTGGGCGGCGCGCCGAATTTCGCGCCCGACGGCCTCTCGTCGCGCTCGCATTCCGAGTACAGCGAAGGCAAGGATCTGATCGACATGATTCGCGAGAACCTGATCGCCGAGCGCATCGCGATCGATACGTATCGCGAGATCATCCGCTATCTCGGCGACAAGGATGTCACGACGCGCCGCATCTTCGAGGAGATTCTGGCCGTCGAGGAAGAACACGCCGACGACATGGCGGACCTGCTGGAAGGCCGCAACGGATAAGGGCGATGCTGCCGGATGCGCCGCGCGCGTATCCGGCGCGACCATGACATGGCCGATCAACTACTACAAGAGCGTCCGGCCCCGCGGACGACGCGAATGATTCGAGTCTTGATAGCCGACGACCACGCGATCGTGCGCAGCGGGTTCAGGCAGTTCGTCGCCGACGAGGCCGACATGGAAGTCGCCGGAGAAGCCGCAACCGGCGACGAGGCGATTGCGCTCGTGCGCGCCCAGGCCTTCGATGTCGTGCTGCTCGATATCGCCATGCCGGACAAGAACGGCGTCGACACCTTGCGCGTGATCAAGCAGATCCGGCCGGAGCAGGGCGTGCTGATGCTCTCGGGATTTCCGGAGAGCCAGTACGCGATCAATCTGCTGAAGGCGGGCGCGAGCGGCTATCTGAACAAGGACGCCGCGCCCGATGAAATCGTGCGCGCGATCCGCACCGTGGCGCGCGGGCATCGTTATCTGTCGGAGTTCATCGCGGATGCGCTCGCCGACAAGCTCGACAAGCCCGCCGCCGAACGGCCTCATGAACTACTATCGGAGCGCGAGTTCCAGATCTTCTGCAAGCTCGCGGGCGGCCGGATTCCGACCGAAATCGCGCAGGAACTGCATTTATCGGTGAAGACGGTGAGCACGTACCGCGCGCGCGTGCTCGAGAAAATGCGGCTCGCCAATAACGCCGATCTCACGTATTACGCGATCAAGAACGGCCTGATCGAATAGCGGCGCAGCATAGCCGGAGGCGCCCGACGTGGGCAATCACATCACCACTGACGACCGAAGCGAGCAGCCGGGCGCGCGGCGGGCGCCGCTCGCGGTGCTGCTGATCGAGGACTCGCCGCTGATTCGCCGCAGCCTGACTGAGGCGATCGACGCGCTCGGGCCCTGGCGCGTGACCGCGTTCGCCGATGCGCCGGACGACGCGATCGCGCTGCTGTCGGCGCAGACGTTCGACGCGGTGATCGTCGATCTGCAACTCAGGCGCGGCTCGGGCATCGACGTGCTCGCGTGGCTCAGGGAATGCGGCGCGGCGCGCTCGCAGGACGCGTTCGTCGCCGTTCTCACCAATCACGCGTTGCCGACGTATCGCGAGCGCTGCCTGCAATACGGCGTGCGTCATTTCTTCGATAAATCACTCGAATTCGATCGCGTGCTCGACGCGCTGCACGACTATGCCCGCGCGCGCGCCTGAGGCCGCACGGCGCCGCTAGAAAGGCTGCGGACCGCCGCCCTGTTCGACGCTCCTGCAATGCGTGACGAGTCCGAGATCGGCGCGCCACAGATGCAGCCCGAACGCCGGCGGCTCCATGACGAACGCGTCGGCGCCGTCGGGTTTCAGTTGCAGCGCGACCTGATGCGCGGTCGACGGCGCGCACCAGAGGAGCGTGCCGCCGAAGCGCGCGCTGATCGCCCGATGCACATGACCGCACACGACGCGCTCGACGTTCGAATAACGGCGCAGGAGCACATCGAGCGCGCGGCTGTCGTCCGGCGCGAGGCGAATCTCGTCCATGAAGCCGATGCCGCACGCAACCGGCGGATGATGCATGCCGATCAGGACGGGCCGGTCGCCGCAGGCGTCGAGCTGCGCTTCGAGCCAGGCGAGGCGCGCGGCGCACAGGCGGCCCGCGCCTGAACCGGGATCGAGCGTGTCGAGCGCGATCACGCGGACTTCACCGACATCGAACGCGTATTGCACGAAACCGTCGTGGCCCGCCAGTTCGGGGCGATCGCCGAACACCGCGCGCAGATTCGCGCGGTCGTCGTGATTGCCGACGATCACGTGCCACGGCATCTCTAGATGGTCCAGCAGCGTGCGCAGGTGCCGGTACTCGTCGATGCCGCCCGCATCGACGAGATCGCCCGTGACGAGCACGGCGTCAGGACGGGGATCGAGCGCATTGAGCGCGTCGATCGCGCGAGCGAGAAAGGCGGCCGTATCGACGCGCCCGTAGGCGAGCGTGCCCGGCGGCGTGATGTGCAGATCGCTGATCTGGGCGAGCAGCATGCGCGTGAATCTCCTCGACGCGGGCGGTTTTCCGGCTTAATCGTCGGATGCGGCGACCGGCGGCTTCGGCGCGAGTTTCGCGGGAACGAGCCACTGGAAGCCGGTCATCGACGTTTCGCTGAATGTGCATTCGGCGGCCGCGGGCACCGCGACCGTCTTGGTGGCCGGCGGCTTCGGCGGACTCTGGATCGTGCCGTGCACGACCACCCGCGCGCCATGATAACTCGCGCCGGAGCCCGTGATTTTCAGGGGCGCGCTTGCGGCGTCGGGATAATCCGCGCGCACCCTGTCCTTGCAGGCTTCGACGTTCTTGTAATAGGACGTGCAGCCGGCGAGGTAGGCGAGCGCGATCGTGAGCGGGGCGAGCAGCAGGTGGCGGGTGCGATGGTTCATCGATGAATTCGGTCGGTGCCCGATGCCGCGAAGGGATCGGAGCGTGATGAAGGTCGGGCGATGCTTTATAACATGCGCGTGGCCGTGCATCACGGTTGTGCATCGCAGCGCGCGAGCGCTTGTTTTGTCGCGCGATGCGGTAGCACAATCGGCACTGTCATTCGACCCGCGCGTTGCGCAAATGGAGACGACCGCCATGCAGAAGGACATCGAAGTAGGCGATTACCTGCTTGCCATGCAGGCCGTGCCCCGGCAGTTCGAGGCCGATGCCGATGCCGACGCGGAGGCACCTCCTCCCGAGGAGGGCTACGCGATCCGCGTGCGCGTGACGCGGCTCGACCGCAAGCCGGTGCACGGCTCGACGCTCGCCGACGATTCGGGCGAAATGACGGGCGCGCACGGTCCGTTCGAAACCGTGGCCGAGGCGATCGCGCACGGCGAAGCCTGGGGACGGCATTACGTCGCGCGCGTGCTGGGGCACGCGGTGTAGCGGCGGGGGCCGCGAAAGAGGGGGCGCGCTCCCCGCGTGAGGCGGGTGCAGCGCGACGGCGCGCATGGCTAGACTCTGGTTCATCGACCGGACCATCGCCGAGGCTGCCATGACGCCTGTTGCGCTTTACATCACCCCCAACTACATCGCTTCGGTGCGCAGCGGCAAGACGCGCGACTGCTTCGGCGGGACGGTGCGCTTCATCGGCGTGGACGCGTTGCCGTTCGATATCGAGCACGTGTGCCTGCTCGATCGCGATACGGCGATCGAGGCGTTGTTCGATGCGGTGAGGGACGCGGAGCGGTTGTTGAATGCGGTGTGAGGGTGGCGCTCAAGATTTCGGCAGGCGGGTCGTTATTCCGATGACCAAAACCTTTACCGAAAAACAGAACCACGAATGGCACTGAAATCCCTTGCAAGCGCAGTCGCGTTGTCCCTGTTTCTCTCCGGATGCCTGACGACAGTACCGGACCTCAACACTTCCCGTGCGGGCAGCGTCCAGACGAGGCAGCAGATCGCCGACGGCATCCAGTCCCCGACCATCGACAGTAACGGTGTTCTTCTCACGCCATGGGTTCGCAGCGCGATGATGTCCGCATTCGCGATGCGCGCCGCCCATCTCGGCCTTCGGATCGATCCGAACGGCGTTCCGGTCAGGATCCGCATCACCAGCGTCCGATCGAAGTCCGACGCGGCGCGCATCGCCTTCAATTTCCTGAATGGCGCGGAATGGGTGTCGGGCACGGTGACGGTCGGCGACGCCAGCTTCGACATTCAGGAAGACACGTGGCTGTACTGGATGCCGACGGGCTACCGCAGCATCCAGGAAGTCGCGGATGCAGTCGGAAAGCAGGTGGCGAACGGCGTGGCGCTGGTTGGCGGAATGCCGTTGAGCGATTGAGCGTCCGACGAAGATGCGCGTGGCGGGTGCCGGGATCGCGCCTTAGCCCGCGCGGTCGTTGCGCCGCCTATCGATATTCGTCGATCTCGATCGCTATACCCATTGCATCGGCGATCCGTCGAATGTCGTCGGGCACGTCGGGAACACGGTTTCCCTCGTAGTTGTCCCAGTAACAGAAGAAGCGCATCTTTGCGCCTGTCCGTTTGGCAAGACCTGGAAGGTCCGCGCGAGGTAGGTTCAGCAAGCTCAACAGGTAACGCAGGTGCGGTTGCAGGTCGTC
>LRBF01000009.1 GCA_001580565.1 Caballeronia megalochromosomata
GCGGGATCGCGTAGCGGCCTTTGCGGACGAAGAAATAGTCGGTGAGGTTGACCGCGGTCCACGGCACGAGGAAGTACAGCATCACGACCAGATAGATGTTCAGCACCGACAATCCCTTGCCCGACGTGTAGATGCTCAACGCCACGCCGAGCTGCAGGCAGACGACGAACAGCACCGCGACGATGCGCGTCCTGGCCGTCGGCCGGATCTTCCTGAACGAATCGACGCCGGTGATGGCCGTGAGCTTCGCGCTGTAGATGTTCATCGCGATGACAGGCAGGAACGCGAGTATCGTGACAGCGACGACCACGCTGCCGAGCCCCGGCATGAGATCGCTGCCGACCTGATTGAGCGCGACGAGCACATCGCTCGCATGCAGGTGATCGGCGAGCCAGCCACCGACGGCGATCATCCACGCACCCGACAGCGACGCGCCCACGAAGACCGCCAGGATCAGCCTGCCGCCCGGCGTGTTCTTCGGCAGATAGCGCGAGTAGTCGGACACATAGGGCGCATAGGCGATGTTGTAGCTCGCGGCCGCCGCAAACTGGGCGATGAATCCCGTCCAGTTGAAACCGAGCGGCGCCGGCGGATTCGCGCCCGCCGCCGCTGCCGGCAACGGAATATCGTGGACCCAGTGCATCAACACTGCGAGGGTGACGAGACCATACAGCGGAAGCGACAGATAAAGCGCCCACTTGAAGCTGCGGTGCATCCAGTCGTGGCCGAGCACGGCGAGTATCGAAGCCGGCACGGTGACCGCGAGCGCTATCCTGAACGGATCCCAGCCGAACAGCGTCTTCAGGCCCTGCATCATCAACACGAGATTGACGATGTTGAAGCCCGCGAAGACGAACAGCGTCGCGAACAGCACCAGAATCACGCCGCGATAGCCGAACTGCGCGCGCGACTGGATCATCTGCGGCAAGCCGAGATGCGGGCCTTGCGAGCCGTGAAACGCCATGAACAGCGTCCCGAACATGATGCCGAGCGTGCCGGCGACCGTCGTCCACCACGACGTGAGACCGACGCTCGGCCCGACGAAGCCGATCGTCATCGTGAAGAAGGTGAAGTTGCCGAGGAACCAGAAAGGCCCCTGTCGCGAGAGCCGGTCGGTTCGCTCGTGTTCGGGAATGAAGTCGATCGAATGGCCTTCGATCGCGCCGTGCTCGCTCGTCGCCGTGCTCGCGTTCGCCGCGCTTTCATAAGATTTCATCGCGTACCTCGATCAGTAAGCTGATGCCGTAAGAGGGGAGACGCTCAGTGCAAGGTGATCCAGACGGCCTTCGTCTCCGTCAGATGGTCGAGCTGCTCCATCCCGAGATCCTTGCCGAAGCCTGATTCCTTGAATCCGCCGAATGGCATCGCCGGGTCGATCGTGCTGTGCGCGTTCACGTAGACGCTGCCCGCGCGCAGTTGCGGCACCAGTGCGTGGATACGATTCACGTCGTTCGAGTAGATGGCTGCGGCGAGACCATAAGGTGAGTCGTTCGCGAGCCGTACGGCTTCGTTGATGTCGTCGAAAGGCGACGTGACCAGCACGGGTCCGAAGATTTCCTCTCGAACGATCTTCATCGAGTTGCTGCAATGCGCGAAGATCGCGGGCTCGACGAAGTACCCGGCTTCATCCCGCCTGCGTCCGCCGTAGACCAGTTCGGCCCCTTCACGCCGTCCGGTGTCGATATACGCGCTCACGCGCTCCTTCTGCGCCGCCGATACGAGCGGACCGATGAAGCAATCGGGATCGAGGCCTGGCGCGATCTTCAACGTGCGCGTGTAGTCGATGAGCGCGGCGAGAAAGCGCTCGTGGATCTTGCGCTGAACGTACACGCGCGTGCCCGCATCGCACACCTGGCCGGAATTGAAGAACATGCCGTTCGCAACGGCGCGCGCGGCGGCATCGACGTCCGCATCGTCGAGCACGAGCACCGGCGACTTGCCGCCGAGCTCCAGCGTGACGCGGCGGATATCGCTCACGGCCGCCTGTCCGACGTTGCGCCCGACGTCCGTCGAGCCGGTGAACGTGAGCTTGTCGATGCCGGGATGACGCGCGAGCGCCGCACCGATCACGTTGCCGCGTCCCGTCACGATATTGACCACGCCATCCGGAATGCCGGCTTCCTGCACGAGTTCGGCGAAGCGCAACGTCGACAGCGACGTCAGCTCGGCCGGCTTGATGACCGCCGTGCAGCCCACGGCGAGGGCGGCCGCGAGCTTCCACGCCATCGTCTGGAGCGGGAAATTCCATGGCACGATGATGCCGACCACGCCGACCGGCTCCTTGCGCGTATAGGCGACGTAGTCACCCGGAAGCGACGGCTCGACGGTCCGGCCATGCAGCTTCGAGGCCCAGCCGGCGAAGTAGCGGAACGTGTCGATGGTGCCCTGCACGTCGACGTCGCGGGCCTGCGCGGCGGACTTGCCCATGTCAATCGATTCGATTTCCGCGAGCTCGGTCGCGTTGGCTTCGATCAGATCGGCGAGCCGATGCAGCAGGCGTTCGCGCTCCAGCGGCTTGAGCTTGCGCCACGGGCCGCCGTCGAACTGCGCGCGCGCCGCGTGAACCGCGCGATCGAGATCTTCGACGGTGGCGAGCGGAATCTGCGTGATGCAACCCGTGGTCGACGGCTCGATGACGTCGAGCGTCTCTCCCGCGCCGCCCGTCACCCACTCGCCACCGATGAACATCTTCTGCGGCTTGTTCAAAAAGCGCGTGGTGGCTTCCTGAACGCCAAAACGCTCCAGATAGTTGCGGACAATGGTATCCAACGTCGTCTCCTGTTTTTCCGGGACTTCGTGATGTCGAGCCCCGTGAATGTCGATGTGAACCGCGCGCCTGCGGGCGCGTCGTTCAACGGTTCGCTTTGCTGCGCTCGTGAAAGATGAAGCCGATCGAGTTCATCAGCAGTTGTGCGGCGAGAATCGGCGTGACGCCGGCGGGGTCGTAGGCGGGCGCGACTTCCACCAGGTCCATTCCTACGATGTTTCCGCGGCTGCGCCGGGCGAGCGCCTGGATGATCTCGAGCACCTCGTAGTACAGGAAACCGCCGTGGCTCGGCGTGCCCGTACCGGGCGCGATGGAGGGGTCGAAGCCGTCGATGTCGATGGTTATATAGTAGGCCGCGCCTTCCGGAACCCGCGCGAGCACGCCTTCCGGCCCGAGCCGGCGTACGTCGCGCACCGACAGGATCTCCGAACCGGCACGGCGCGCCGCGTCGTAGTCATCGCGGTTCGACGACGACACGTTACGAATGCCGAGCTGCGTCATGCCGACGATATGCGCCATCTCGGAGGCGCGGCGCAACGGATTGCCGTGCCCATAGCGCACGCCGTGCCGCTCGTCGACGAAGTCCAGATGCGCGTCGAAGTGAATGATGTGAATCGGCCCCTTGCCCTCGAACGCCTTGATCACCGGCGCGTGAATCGAGTGGTCGCCGCCCAGCGTGACGGGCATCGCGCCGCACGCCAGGATCTTGCGCACCGCGAGCTCGATGTTCGCGTTGCTGCTCGCCATGTCGGTGTGCACGATGTCGGCATCGCCGACGTCGACCATGCGCACCTGATCGCGGCTCAGATACAGCACATCGTCTTCGTGATCGTAGGCGCCGGCGTGACCGAACGAAAACAGCGTCGACGCCTCGCGGATGCTGCGCGGCCCGAAGCGGGCGCCGGAGCGCCATTGCGTGCCCATGTCGTTCGGTGCGCCGAGAATCGCGACATCGGCGTCGATCCGGTTCCAGTCGAGGCACACCGGCGATTTCGCGAACGTGCAGTGGCCGACGAACGGCAGGTTGAGTCGCCCGGATTCATAGCTGTTGCTCTGCATCGGAATCTCCTGTTCTGTCATGATGGACCGCAGGTTGAGCCTGCGCGTTGTTTTGAGAGACTATGAACAGGAACGGCGGGCATAAAAATCACGAGGATCGGATGTTCATATCGGAATTTCCGAAGCAACGACGCGTGGAGGCGCGAACCCGATGACCCAGTTGCAGGACGTGGATCTCAAGCTATTGCGGGTTTTCATGGCCGTGGTGCGATGCGGCGGTTTCTCGGCGGCGCAGGCGAGCCTGAACGTCAGCCAGTCGACGATCAGCGAACAAATGACGACGCTCGAAACCCGTCTCGGCCTGAAATTATGCGAACGGGGCCGGGGAGGTTTCCGCCTGACCGAGCATGGCATCGCCACCTACGAAGCGGCGCAGCGACTGCAGATTGCAGTGGAAGCGTTCTGCATGGATACCGATGCGCTGAAAAAGCACATCTCGGGAAGGCTCTATCTCGGGACCATCGACAACACGGTATCCGACAAGACCTCGCCGCTGCCGCACGTGCTGCAGAAGTTCGTGTCGCGCGGACACGATCTGCAGGTGGACATCTACGTCGGCTCGCCTGCGGAACTCGAGGAGCGCGTGCTGGACGGCCGGCTCCATGTGGCTATCGGCCACTTTCCGATTCACGTGCCGGGCCTGAGCTACGCCGAACTCTACGCGGAACCGGACGGCCTCTATTGCGGGAAGGGGAATCCGCTGTATGACCGCGCGTTCGATGCGGACGTGTCGTCAGAAATGATCGCGCAGAGCCGGATCGTCGCGCGCGGCTATTTCCAGCAGCATGATCTGCGGATGTTGAACGCGAGCAAGGCGGCGGCAACCGTCGACAATGTCGAAGCGCAGGCCATCCTGATCCTTTCGGGGGCGTATGTGGGGTTCCTGCCCAATCACTACGCGGCACGCTGGGTCGAGCGTGGCGACATGCGCCGGATCTGCGCAGAGCGGCTGGGCGGCGCGTGGCCGTTTTGCGCCATCACGCGGCGGGGCGCTTCCATGCCTTCCATTCTGAAGGCATTCATGGCCGATCTGCAGGGTGCGCTGCAGACGCGAACTTGACTTCGACGCAAGCGGCATCTCCAGGACGTCGCCTCAAGGCGACTCTTTTTCCCATCCCGGGCCCGGATCGAACGACTTCATTGCCTTGACCGTCTTGTCGCCGTTCGGGCCGAGGTCGCGCTCATAGACCTGTCCGTCGTGACTCACCATGAAGCTCTTGATGCCGGTCTCACCATAGTGGGCCGGCCACGCGACCACCGCGAAGCCACCAAACAGGCGGCCGTTCACCATGTAGTCGTAGGCGCCGCCCGGCGCATGCGGCCCCTGAGCGCGCAGCAGCTTGTAGTGATAGCCGTAATAACCTTCCTCCGACTTGGCGCGGGCGCCCGCCGTCATGAAGGCCGGACCCAGCGGGCTAGGCTCTTCATCGGCGCCGGTGGGCCAATACAGCCCGTCATGCTTGCCTTCGCTGCTGGCGAACTTGTCCGCATAGACGTACATCTTGCTGCCGTCGTGATACTTCGATGCGTAGTCGCGTTGCGCATCGTAGATTGCGAGCATCGTCTGAATGACGGCGAGTTCGTTGCGTCCGATCTGCCGAAGACGCATCTCGTTTGCGCCCGCGCGCAGGTCGAATGCCCAGCCTTGCTGCGTCTTCACGAGCGGAATAGGCAGTGTCCATCCGTCGTTGCCCACGGCGATTAAGGCGTGATGATCGTCGGTCGTCTGTATCGAGTGGGAAGCCTGCCACGCGGTCAGGAACTTGCTTCGGAGTTCGGCGCCGACCGGAGGAATCACGTCGCGGAAATCGGCGCCGAGCATGGCCTTCAGTTCTTCTTCGTCGTTGTTGGCGATAGCCGTTCCAAATGCGTTCATGGCCGCGTCGGGCGTCTGGAACGACGTCTGCGCGCTCATCGCCGAAAGGGGGACGAGCGTGAGCGCCAGCGCAATGGCTAGCGAGCGTCCGATCGCGGCGAGCGTGGCGCAGATCTGCGATGGTGTCTTCATCATCCGCTCTCCTTAACGCCGGCCGCCACCACGTGCCCCACCGCCGCCGCCACCGCGGGCGCCGCCGCCGCCACCACGGTTGAAGTTCGACGACTGAACGCTCGTGTGCCCTCGGTTGAAGTCGCGCTGCGCTGCGCCACCGCCGCCGACACCTTGAAATGCCGTGTCGCGCGCGCCGCCGGCGTAGCCCCCTCGATTGACCGCCTGCGCGCCTGTTGGGCCGCTGCGAGCGGGCGTTTGGGCACGATTGGTCGCTTGCGCGGGGCGATTGGCGGTCTGCGGACGATTGCCCGCGGCCGCGTTGCGATTTGGTGTCTGCGCTCGATTGCCCGCTGCCGCCTGACGATTGGGTGGATTGGCCCGGTTGCCGGCACCGGCGTTATTCGCACCTGCCCGGTTGGCTACGTTCGCGTTGTTTGCACGTCCCGCGCGGTTGGCTGCGCCCGGGTTGCCCGTCGCAGGCCGGTTGGCAACGCTCGGGCGCTCGGAAGCGCCGCCAGTGCGTCCACGATAATCACGCCGCGCATCGGCGCCCTGAACACCGCGCGAGTACTTTTCGCGCGTCGCGTTGTCGCGATAAGAAACGCCCTGACGGTGCCGCGTGTCGTGCTGCCACTTACCGCCCTCGACCTTGGTGCGATCGAAATTGCGATCGATGTTCGTGGCTCTGTTGATGTTGACGTTGACGTCGCTGCTGTTCCAGTTGCAATTGCTGAAGATCGCGCCTGCCGCGGCAATGCCGAGACCCCATGCAAATCCGCTTGCAAGGGCGGCTCCGGGGTAATAGGCCGGTGGGGGCGGCCAGTATGTCGGCGGATAAGCCGGGGCGGCCCATCCGCCATACACGACGGTCGGATTGTAGGAGGGCACATAGATGACCTGCGGGTTCGCCGGTTCGATGCGCACGATGTTCTGCGGCGCAGCGGCCGCCTGGCCTGCCTGGGCGGGTTGCCCTGTCTGGCCGGCGCCCGCACGCGGTTCGACGATCACTTTCTGCTGTGAGTTCGATGTCAGGTGACCCGCATCCTGCGCCCGGATTCTCAGGCGCTGCACGGCGTCCAGCACGTCCTTCGCCTGCGCGAGAAACGCATCTCCGAGTCGCTGGGTCCAGTCCAGCTTGTCGTTCATGGGTACGAGCACCTGGGGAAACGCCACCAGCGACTTGACGCTCACGTCCCATGTCTGATCCTGCACGGCCTTCACCGCGGCATCACCCTTCAACTCCGGATGCGACTTGACCCAACGGGCGGCGTGCACGATTTCGAGTGGATACGTCGACGCCATCAGAACCTGCGACAACAGCGAATCGGGATACAGTGCGATCGGCGCGACCAGCGCCTCGAGTTCCTCGGGCGGATACTGCTGGGCGACGGCCTGGGTCGTCGAGGCTGGCAGCGGCGGCGCGACTGCAACGGAGGCAGGGGATGCCACTGATGCCGGCGCTGCAACGGACGCAGGGATTGTTGCCGATGCTGGCGCTGGTCCGGACGCCGGCTGAGTCTGAGCCTGCTGATCCTGTTGCTTCGAGGGGCAGCCTGCCAGCAGGACGGCGAGGCTCGCGCTCAAGAGCCGTCCGCTCCATGTCGTCATGACTGTCCCCCGTTCGTTCTGTTGCGGGTAATCCCGTCGCTCGTGAACCAGGCCGCGAGTTTTAGAACGGCCACACCCACTCGGTGATTTCAGGCTTGTCGGTGCCATGCGTATGCGCGTAATCGAGGTGCATGATGACCGCGTTCTTCATGTCCTCTCGTAGATGCGCGGTCCTTCCACGCAGACGCGGCACGCGATCGAGCACATCGATCACGAGATTGAAACGATCGACCTGATTGAGAATGGCAAGCTCGAGCGGCGTGTTGATGTTGCCCTTTTCCTTGTAGCCGCGCACATGGAAATTTTCATGATTGCGAAAGCGGTAGGCGAGCCTGTGAATCAGCCACGGATAGCCGTGAAAATTGAAGATCACGGGCTTGTCGAGCGTGAACAGACTTTCGAAATTACGCACACTCGACCCGTGCGGATGCTCGGTGTTGGGTTGCATCTTGAACAGGTCCACCACGTTCACGAAGCGCAGTTTCAGTTCGGGCAGCCGTTCGCGCAGAATCGCTGTTGCGGCCAGCGCTTCCTGCGTCGCCACGTCGCCGCATGAGGCCATCACCACGTCCGGTTCGTCGTTTTCATCGTTGCTTGCGCGGCGCCAGACGCCCATGCCTTTCGCGCAATGAACGATCGCCTCGTCGATGGTCGTGAACTGCAAGTGCTTCTGTTTGTCCGCGACGATCACGTTGATGCAGTCGCTCGAGCGCAGACATTGATCGGCCACGACGAGCAGCGTGTTGGCGTCGGGCGGCAGGTACACGCGCGTGACCGACGGACTCTTGTTGGTGACGAGATCGATGAAGCCGGGGTCCTGATGCGAGAAGCCGTTGTGATCCTGACGCCAGACGGTGGACGAGAGCAGGATGTTCTCCGACGAAACGGACGCACGCCAGGGCACATGGTTCTTGCAGATGTCGAGCCATTTCGCGTGCTGATTGAACATCGAATCGATGACATGCGCGAAGGCTTCATAGGTATGGAAGAAGCCGTGCCGCCCCGACAGCAGATAGCCTTCCAGCCATCCGAGCAACGTGTGCTCCGAAAGCATCTCCATCACGCGGCCGTCGCGCGATAGCTCGCCACCGTCCTCGTCTTCGGGAAGCAGGTCGGCCATCCAGACTTTCTTGCTGACTTCATAGATGGCCTGCAGGCGGTTCGATGCCGTTTCGTCGGGACCGAATACGCGGAACGTGTCCATATTGCAGCGCATGACGTCGCGCAAAAAAGCGCCGAGCGGGCGCGTATTCTCATACAGCACTCTGCCGGGTTGGCCGACATCGACGGCATAGTCGCGGAAATCCGGCAGCTTGAGCGCCTTGCGCAGCACACCGCCGTTCGCATGCGGGTTCGCGCTCATGCGTCGCATGCCCGTGGGCGCGATGGCCCTGATTTCTTCGCGCAGCTGGCCGTTGGCGTCGAACAGTTCCTCGGGCTTGTAGCTTTGCATCCAGTGCTCCAGCACCGCGAGATTCGCCGGATTGCTGTGCACGTCCGAGAACGGCACCTGATGCGCTCGCCACGAGCCTTCGACCTTATGGCCGTTGATTTCCTTCGGACCTGTCCAGCCCTTGGGCGTGCGCAGGACGATCATCGGCCAGCGCGGCCGTTCGACATCGTTCCCGTCGCGCGCCTTGTTCCAGATCGCGCGGATCTCGGCGATGGCGGCATCGAGCGTTTCCGCCATCTTCTTATGCATCTCCTCATGGTCCGATCCCTCGACGAAATACGGCCGATAGCCATAGCCGACGAACAAGGCCTCCAGTTCCTGATGACTGATGCGCGAAAGGATCGTCGGATTGGCGATCTTGTAGCCGTTCAGGTTCAGGATCGGCAGCACGGCGCCATCGCGCGCGGGATTGATGAACTTGTTCGAATGCCACGCAGTCGCGAGCGGGCCGGTTTCGGCTTCACCGTCCCCGACGACGCACGCGACGATCAGCTCAGGGTTGTCGAGCGCGGCGCCATAGGCATGAGACAGGCTATAGCCGAGTTCGCCGCCTTCATGAATCGATCCGGGCGTTTCGGGCGTCACATGCGAGCCGATGTGTCCGGGAAAAGAGAACTGCTTGAAGAACTTCTGCAGGCCTTCGGCATCTTCGCTCTTGTCCGGATAGACCTCGGAGTACGTGCCTTCGAGATACGCGGGCCCGAGCACGCCCGGCGCGCCGTGACCGGGTCCGGCCATGAAGATCACGTCGAGGTCGTCGCGCTTGATGACGCGGTTCAGATGCGCCCACACGAACGACAGCGCGGGACTGGCGCCCCAGTGTCCGAGCAGCCGGCGCTTCACGTGATCGGACTTCAACGGCTCGCGCAGCAGCGGGTTGTCGGTGAGAAAGATCATGCCTGCCGAGAGATAGTTGCACGCGCGCCACCACGCATCGATGAGTCGAAGCTCATTGCCATCGAGAGCGGGGGCGTGCGAAGCGTCTGTCCTGGAATGCTTGCTCATAACGACGTCTCCATTCAATGAACGTGCATCGGAATGTATGTCGCATGGTGCCGCGCGGCGTTGCACCGCGCACAATCGTCGCGTCAGTGAGGCGCGAGAGCTCTGATTGTGATATCTACCGCCTTGGACGCACCTTCCACAGAGGGGCGATGTCATGCACCAGCATGGATTTCGAGTAGCGCTACGCCTGAATCGACTGATGCCTGTGAGGTCAGTACTTTATGTCTCTTGCGACCTGACGACCCTGCTGCTTCGTCTGCCGCTTGTCCTGTCTGCAATGAGCGTTGGATTGCTGGTTCGCGGCGCGGCAATCCTGCTTGGTATGTCGGGCGTGTTGACGCGTGTCCTGCCGGACATCGCGTCCCGCACGGCGTTGTTGCGCCTGCTCGGTTGCCGTCGATATATCCGGCCATGCACAGGCGAATACCGCAGCGGCCAACGCGATCAACCTGAGCTTACGTGCGTACATTGTGTCGCCTCCGGAAGAATAGTCCAAAGCTCATCGTTGTGCATCAAGATACGGGCAGCGCCTGCCATTGTGAACCGCTTTTGTGAGCGCACCGGAAAAATGCTGAGGCGACCGGTTCGACGGTTCAATGGCATGACCCAATTGATGGGAGGGGTAGCTCGTGAAAGCATGCAAAGTCGTTGCCGGATTATTTTTCGAGTTTGTCGTGGGCAGCGCGTGCGCGAGCCCGATCGATTTGTCCAATGCGTTGCCGAATTTCTTCGGAGCGGGAATCGGGTCGACCACCGAGTACGCCGGCGGCAAGGATCGCATCGTCGGCGTACTGCCGGGCATGCGTTATGTGACGAATGGCGGTCAGCTTTTCGAGTGGTACGGCACTTACGCACAATACAACTTCGGGGGCTTGTCCGGGTTTCAGTGGGGCCCCGCGCTGGCGCTTCGTCTTGGACGGCGCAATGTTGACGATCCCGTGGTGTCACAAATCCATAATGTTCCCACGACGCTGGAAGGGGGCGGATTCGTTGGCTACGAATACAGTCATGTCAGTGACGTGCCTTATCGTCTGCGCGGTGAAGTCACGGTCGTCACGAATGCCGGAAGCGTCTACACGGGCGCACGCGTGTCCTTGAATACCAGTGCCTGGTTTCCTTTGCATGCACGCGTGTTTGTCGGCGGTGGAGCAGGCGCAACCTGGGTGAGCGGCGGCTTCAACGAAACGTATTACGGCGTGACGCCCGAAGACGCGCAAAAGAGCGGATTGCCGGTCTTCAATCCGGGAAGCGGCTTCAATCAGATCACCGGCTGGATCGCGGGTATCTATCAACTGAGCACGAGCTGGTATGCAGGCGCGATGGTGTATTACCAGCGTCTGGTGGGCGAATCGGCCTCGAGCCCCATCGTGACACAGCGCGGTACACGCAATCAGTTGACCTACGGCGTAGGGCTCGCCTATGCCTTTCGATGAATCACGGCGTACCGGCGATCTTGAATTCACTAATGAGTTCGCATACTGTGAGCAGAGCAGTGTTTGAATCTTCCGTATTGTTCCTCGCGCAATACTCATGGACGATAAGACCGGCACTCACAAGATATGGATGAGCGAGGCCGATAGCCGACAAGGTGAGAAAGGGAGTCGATCATGAACCGTCTGAAGGGAACTGTTGCGCTGTTGTCGATCGCAATCGCATCGACTGCCTGGGCCCAGACGGCCGCGCAGCCAGATCAGGGCGCTGCTCAGCCAGAGCATAGCGATGCGATCGTCAAGATGCGAATGGAGATCGCGGCCGCAAACAAGAAGTACAACCAGAAAGTCGCGGCGGCGAAGAAAGTCTACGATCACAAGAAGTCGGAAGCAGCGAAAGAACGTGATGCCGCGATTGCATCGGCGCACAATGGCGTGCCTGCGCAATGATCGCTTAAGTGCTGGACGCATCAATCGTTTCAGAATTGAGATCATTGGCGATTCGACTCGTGCCGCTGATGTAACCGCTGCTTCGCGGCACACCATGTTGCAGGACGTATCGGCTCAATTTCCGAGAAGGGGTTCAGCATGAGCGCGAACCTGCCCGTCGTTGCTCGCGTGCTCACTCGGTGGGCCGCGATTTCTGCAATGGCGATGTCCTGTTCCTTTGCCTTCGCCGGGAATCTCAACTTCCTCAAGGACACACCCATCGCTTACATGAAACCTGCCGACCGCCAGGCGCTCAACCGCGCGGCACAAGAGGCGCTGGAAACCAGGAAAGACGGCCAATCGCTCAAGTGGAGTAATGCGGGCACGGGCAATACTGTGCACATCGAAGGCACGGTCACGCCGCGCGATACGGTGAAGAGTGGGAGCGAGACGTGCCGCAAGGTCACGCTCGTTGCGCTCGCAAAAGGGCAGAAGCAGACCTGGACGCCGACCGCGTGCAAGCAAGGCGGCGGCCAATGGAAAATCAAAAAGCAGTAACGCATAAGCGATTTTTCATACCGCCGCTTATTGCCTGAGTTGCGTATCCCGCCCATACTTCTTGTGCGCCTGCATGGCGTGTTGTCCTCGCACCTTGCCCGTCTGCCCGGACGGGCTTTTCTCTGACGACATACGGCGAACCCAGCTAACAAGCGATGACGACCGCGAAGCCGGCGGTGCAGTTACCGATGTTTCTTCAATGAAGGAGGGTATCGTGCGAGCTTCCGACATCATGACAACGTCGATCATTACGGCCAGTCCCGACATGTCGGTGCGCCACGCCGCCGGGATGATGGTCTTCGCGGGCATCAGCGGGATGCCAGTGGTCGACGAGTCCGGCAAGCTGATTGGTATGGTCACGGAAGGCGATCTCATGCGTCGCGAGGAGATCGGAACCGGGGTCAAGCAACGGTCGTGGTGGCTTGAACTCGCGGCATCGACAACAGAACTCGCGACCCAGTACGTGAAGGAACACGCGAGGACGGTCAGGGATGTGATGACGACCGATGTCTCGACGGTGACGGAATCATGTCCCGTCGCCGATATCGCCGAGCTGCTCGATCGCCGGCGTATCAAGCGCGTGCCGGTCATGCGCGACGGCAAGGTAGTCGGCGTCGTGAGCCGCGCCAACCTGATTCGTGCACTCGTGACCATGGCGCCCGAGGTGCCCACGACGACGGAGAACGGCGATAACGCGATTCGCGAAGACGTACTCGCGGCCATGAAGGACCATCCCTGGGCGCTCGCGAGGGAAAACGTCACTGTGGAGAACGGCACGGTGCATCTTTGGGGCCCGGTTGTCCGCGCTGAAGAAGGGAATGCGATTCGCGTTGCTGCGGAAAACGTACCGGGTGTCAAGGACGTCAAGACGCACTTCGGGCTTCCGCCATCGCCGGGCTAGCAAGAGGCGACGTCCCGAGGCGTGCATCGCGCGATGCGCTCTACGCGCTTTGTCCACGTCATGAGCCACGTCGTGCGCGAGCATGAAGTGCATGTGCGCCACGTGCCAGGAGGGTTAGCCATGGAATCAAACAAGGACACGCCGCCGCAACCCGACGGCTTCAGGCGCATTGTGCTTTGTCTGGATTCTTTCGAGGCGTCCCGCTGCACCGCTGCGTTTGTACGGCGTCTTGCCAGGCCCGACACCGAACTCACGATTGTCGCCCTGACGCTCGACCCTGATTCGCTTGCATCGCAAACGCCGCTTGGCGGCCCGGATTCCGGCCTTGCGCATGGAGAATCACAAGAACTCATGAACCGCGCGATCGCCGAGTCGAGCCGCGCACTCGCAAGCTCGGTTGGAACATTGCGAACGCAAGCAATCGATCTCGCGAAGGCGGGAGTCAGTGCGGCCAGAGCGCTCGGGAGAGCGGCGCAACAGGTTCGTGCGGATTTGCTGATTGTGGGTATTCGACAGCATCATGGACTGGTAAGGTGGTTTGATCCGTCCGTGACGAACAGCCTCAGCCGGCTCGCGCCATGCGCGATGATCGTCGCCCCGGCCGAGTATGACGATGCGCGTGATGCTGAATTGCAGCGCATTCTTTTTGCGGTCGATGGAAGCGCGACGTCACTCGCGGCAGTGGATACAGGCGCCTCGCTCGCGAGCGCCGATACGCAGATACGCGTGGTCTACGTCGTGGATCGCGGGATCTCTCACAGCGATGTCATGCCCGTGACGCCGCTCGAAGACATCTTCGTGAAGGAAGGATCGCAGGCAATCGCGGCGGCGCAGGCGCGACTCGAAGCCCGGCGCAAGGTCACGCGCTCGCTGGTCTCGGCTGACTTGATCAGTACCGACGCCGGTGCCGACAACGTATCGAGCGTCCTGTTGCGCGAAGCCCAACGCTGGAATGCGGACGTCATCGTAATGGGAACGCACGGCAGGCGCGGAGACGCGCGAGCATACCTTGGCAGCGTGCCTAATCAGGTGGCCAGTCTCGTTGAGATCCCGTTGTTGCTGGTCAGAGAGTCGCACGATAATCGGGCTTCGAATGCGACCTGACATTGTCCAACTGAATCCGGCTATTCCACTCGCGCACGCGAACCGTCATTACGGAGACGCGCGGTGTCGCGATACGCATCGACGGCGCTGCCTATGGTTGGGTGAAAGCACGCGTCGGGAAAGATCGACATCAGCTCGAAGCGTCTGAGCTTGTCGCGGACGGGGTCTTTCATCTCGGCGAAATGCAGCTCGATGGCGCGTTCTCTCAAGGCGCGATGCAACTCGCGCAGCATGTCGGCCGACGTCACGTCGACGCTCGTCACCGGCTCGGCGGCGACGACGACGCGCTTCACTTGCGTCGGTGCCCTATCGACCGCTTCGATGACACGCTGCTGAAACAACTCCGCGTTTGCGAAGAAGAGCGGCGCATCCCACCGAAACAGCAGCAGTCCGGGAATCTGCTCCGCCTGCGGATAGCGCTTCAGATCGTGATAGCCGCGCAATCCTTCCACCCGGCCGAGCACCGCGAAATGCGGACGCCAGCCGTCCCACAGGAACTCGATGACGGCGATCACCACGGCGATGCAGATGCCGGGGATCGCGCCGAACACGGCGACACCGACAAAGCAGCAGACGGAAAGCCAGAACTCCCATTGCTGGATACGATAAATCCGCTTCAGGTCGCCGAACTCGAAGAGACCGATCGCCGCCGCGATCACGACGGCCGCGAGCGCGCTGTTGGGCAGATGCCGCAGAAGATCCGGCGCGGCGAGCAGCACGGCCGCGACGGCCAGCGCCCCGACGATACCCGTCACCTGCGTGCGCGCGCCCGCCGCTTCGGCGACCGGCGTGCGCGACGAGCTGCTGCTGATCGGAAAGCCCTGGAAAAGCCCGGTCGCGAGATTGGCGACGCCCAGCCCGATCATTTCCTGATTCGGATCGACTCGCGTGTTGGCGCGTGCCGCGAAGGTGCGCGACAGCACGCTCGTATCTGCGAACGCGATCAGTGCCACGGCGCCACCGCCGAGCACGATCCGGACGATATCCGCGCCGCTCGCCCACGGCAGCGACAACGCGGGCAATCCCTGGGGAATGGTCCCCAGCACCTTCACGCCTTCACGGTCGAGATGAAACACCATGACGCACAGGGTCGCGAGCACGACCGCGATCAGAATGCCCGGCACCTTGTCGAAGCGCTTGAGCAGCAGAATGAGCACGAGACTGGCTGCGCCCACGGCGAAGCTGGTCCAGTTGGCTCGCCCGGCGGCGATGGCTCTGGCGAGTTCGAGCAGATCGCGCAGCGGTCCCCGGTCTTCGATGGAAATCGCGAAGAGCTTGGGCAACTGGCTGATCAGCACCGTCAGCGCGATTCCGTTCATGTAGCCGTAGCGGATCGGCTTGGACAGCAACTCCGTGACGAACCCGAGCTTCAGCAAGCCGAAGACGATGCAGACGACACCCGAAACGATCGCCATCATGCCCGCGACGGCGATGGCGCGCGAGGGATCGCCCGACGCGCTGATCACGACGACTGCAAGCACCGGCGCGGCGAGCGCCGAGTCGGGGCCGAGCACGAGAATCCGGCTGGGACCGAAGATCGCATAGGCGAGCAGAGGCACGATCGTCGCGTACAGCCCGCATACGCCGGGCACGCCCGACGCCTCCGCGTAGGCAATGCCGACCGGCACGAGCATCGTCGTCAGCACGAGGCCGGCGATGATGTCGTTCTTCAGCCACGCCGCGCGATAGTCCCTGAGCATTGCGACAACTGGCAGATAACGTGCCCAGCGGCGCACGGCGTCGGCAGCGACCGGATGATCGGTTTGCATGTATAGGCAGTCGTGAAGCGTTCAATGAAGAAAGCGCGTGAGCACGACGACGTACAACGCCGTGACCGCGAGCTGGCACACCGTGAGCGGCAGGCCATAGCGCAGGAACCTGCCGAAGCTGATCGGCGCGCCTTCCTGCGTGCAGATTCCCGCCGCCACGACATTCGCCGCCGACCCGACGAGCGTCGCGTTACCGCCCAGCGTCGCGCCGTACATCATCGCGATGAAGACGGGAATGACCTGCTCGGGCCACTGCGTGAACTGGTCCGACAAGGCCGACTCCGGGACGAATTCCGCCGTGACGAGATAGCCCTTGACCATCACGATGGACGCGGCCGCGACCGGCACATTGGCGAGCAGCGAGGAAAGCAGGCCGATGCCGCAGATCATCGCGAGCGCGACGAGCGTGAGGCGTGTGCCGAACACCTCGTACACCTTGAGCGACATGACCTGCAGCAGACCCGTCTTCGCCATGCCCTGCACGAGACAGAAGATGCAGGTCAGGAAGAGGAGCGTCTTCCAGTCGACATCGCGCAGCACGCGATCGGTGGGCTCGACCTTGAACGCGTACGCGACGAGCAGCGCGAGCGCGCTGGCGATCACCGCGACCACGGGCGGCACGATGCGCGTGGGCAACTCCTCGCCGAGCACGAAAAGCACCATCATGAGCGCGAGTACCAGGACCGCCAGCGCGGCGTAGAGCGGCCGCTTCAATTTGGCGCGCGGAACGCGGGGCGGCAGCGGCTTGACGCTGCGCCAGATGCCGCGCATCAGCACGGGCAAGAGCGGAATCACCACGGCGATCGCGAGCACGCCGCCGAGGCTGGCACGCCGCAGATATTCGCCGAAGCTCATGCCGATCGAACTGCCGACGAGGAACGTCGCGGGGTCGCCGACGAGCGTCAGCAGGCCGGCGGCATTGCTGAGGAGCGCGGTCAGGATCATCGGCGGCACGATGTCGATATCGAGCGCGCGGGCGACGCGAATGATGATCGGGGCGAGCAGGATCACTGTCGTTGCATTGGGAAGCAACGCGCACAGCGGCGCGACGATCACGATCAGCAGGAGCAGAAAGCGCTTGCCGCTGCCCGCCGTGGCGCGGAGATAGTAGTCGCCGACGAGATCGAAGAGACCCGTGGTCGCGAGGATTCGCGCGACGATCATGCCGCCGAACAGCAGGCTGATCGGCCCCGCCGCCGTTCGCGCGGTCGCGAGCAGATCCTGTTCGTCGATGATGCCGAGCGCGATCAGCACGCTCGCGCCGACGAGCGCGGCGACAGCCATGTCGATCAGATCGAAGGCGATCACGAGGATGACCACCGAGAACACGCCGACGACGAGGTAGATTTGCCAGTCGCTCATGATGGGCTCGCGCAGGCCTCATTGCATGGGCGGCGCGTACATCAGGCCGCCGCGTCTGTAGAGTTCGTTCAGGCCGCGCTCGAGTTTGATCGGACTGCCGGCGCCGAGATTGCGGTCGAACATTTCACCGTAGTTGCCGGCGCTCTTCAGCGCGCGAAGCGTCCAGCCCGGGGCGATACCCAGCGTCGCGCTCACGCTCGCGTCCGGAACCAGCGCGCGCGCAACGAGCGGATCGCGAACGCGCTCAGCCTCGTTCTGGCGCGTCACGCCGAGCTCTTCCGCGGCGATCAGCGTGAAGAGCACCCAGCGCACGATGACGAGCCACGCGTCATCGTCGGCGCGCACGGCTGGCGCGTGCGGCTGCTTCGAGATTCGTTCCGACAGGATCACCAGCGCCGATGCACCGCCGGGCGTACGGCTGCGCAGCGTGGCGAGCAGGGATAAATCGGCCGTCAAGGCGCGGCATCGCCCGGCGTTGAACGCCTGCCCGAGTTCCGCCACGGAGCCGAGCACCACGGGTTTCAGATCCAGCGCGTTCGCGTTCGAGTACGCGACGAGATTGCCTTCGGTGGTCGTCTCGCGTTGAACGCAGACGCTCGCGCCCTTGAGCGATGCGAGCGTGCGAACGCCGCTCGCCGTCGGAACCATGAAAGCCTGAGCGTCAAAAAACAGCACGCCGGCGAATTGCACCCCGAGCGTGCCTTCACGCATGAGCGTCCAGGTCGTGTTGCGCGCGAGCAAATCGACGCGGCCGGATTTGAGCGCGGGAAAGCGGGCGGACGTCCTCAGCGGGACGAAGGCGACCTTGTTTGCGTCGCCGAGCGTCGCGGCGGCCACCGCGCGGCAGAAATCCACGTCGATGCCGGACCAGTGTCCGGACGCATCCTGTTGGGAAAAGCCGGCGATGCCGTCGCTGACGCCGCATCGCAGGACACCTCGCGCCTCGACCTGCGCGAGCGTGGTCGATCCCGCCGCGACAGCGGGGACGGACGATGTCGGCAGCGCGAGCCACGCGGCGCCTACGATCGCGATGAATTTCACCGCAGCATTGCGCATCGTCTTCTCGATATGAAGACTCCCGTTCACGGCGTCTTGTCACGTGGTTCGTGCTGGTACCGGCAGCGCGCCTGATATTCCTTGTCGCTGCCCTGTCCGACGGGACACGTGCCAGATTAGTTGTAGACGAAAACTGGTCCAGTTCAAGCGGTCGTTTGCCCGAAGCCGCGCGTATCGAAAGCCGGGTGCGCAAGCGCATGGACGGAAAGCTTCGTTTGCCCGATACTGTGACCTCTCCAAAAGGCCGGGAGATTCCGATGCGCGCATACGCCTCGCTGCCTGTTCTGGCTCTACCGCTTCTCCTCGCTGCCTGCAACACGCCGCCGATCCCGCCGGGGAAATCGGTGGATATACCGACGGCGCTCCAGAATGTCCTGGACGGCGTGTGCAACTTCAAGAAGGCTCAGGCCGAGCACAGACAGGACTACGGTGTCGCGATCGAATCGATCACCGTGGAACTCGACCTGACCGTCGACGGCGCGCAGAGTCCGCCCGTCGCCGTCGCGCCCGATATCAAGTTCATCCCGACCGTCAGCTACGGGCACATCATCACGGCGAATACGGGAAGCAGGCTGCTCGTTTCGCTGAAGAACGTCGACGCCGCCAAGGGTGCCGACATGAAGTGTCCAACGTCCGCGCCAGCGAAGCAGGACAAGATCCCGGCGCAGTGAAGCACGCGATTGCAGGGTCCACCGACGCATGACAAAGCTGCTGATCGATGTGGTCATCTTTCTTGCGTCGGCGCTGATCACCGTTCCGCTTGCCGTTCGCCTCGGTTTCGGCGCGGTGCTCGGCTATCTGCTTGCGGGCGTCATGATCGGCCCCTGGGTGCTGAGGCTCGTGACCGACGTCGACGCGATCCTTCATTTTTCCGAGCTGGGCATCGTGCTGATGATGTTCGTGATCGGACTCGAAATGAAGATCGACGCGCTATGGGCGATACGCCGCACCATCTTCGGCTACGGGACCATGCAAATGACCGTTTGCGCCGCTGCGTTGCTGGGCGTTCTCATGATGCTGGGGCTGCCCTGGCGCATTGCGCTGACGGGCGGCCTCGCGCTCTCGCTGTCGTCGACGGCGATGGTCATGTCAGAACTTCAGGAGCGCAAGCTCATGGACATGCCGACAGGGCGCGCGGGGTTCGGCATTCTGCTGTTCCAGGACATGGCGGCCATTCCCCTGATCGCGCTCCTGCCGCTGCTCGGGCCGTCGGTTCCCATGCCCGCCGCGGAACCGGGCTGGCTTGTCGCCCTGAAGGCGCTCGCCATGCTGGGTGCAATCGCGCTCGTCGGGCGCTACCTGCTGAACGCCGTGCTGCGCCTGATCACCAGCACGGGCGTCCCGGAGATCTTCACCGCATTCGCGCTGTTGTGGATCGTCGGCATCGCGCTTCTCATGCAGAGCGTGCATCTGTCGATGTCCCTGGGCGCGTTCGTCGCGGGCGTGCTGCTCGCCGATTCCGACTATCGCCATGAAATCGAAGTCGACATGGCGCCGTTCAAGGGCCTGCTGCTCGGCTTGTTTTTCATCGCGGTCGGCATGTCGATGGATTTCAGTGTACTCACGCGTGAGCCCGTGCGGGTAGCGGTACTCGTCGTGGCGGTGGTGAGCGTCAAGGCGGTGGCGCAGTGGTTACTCGCGCGCCGCTTCGAAGTGCCGGCATCGCACCGGAGCTTCTTCGCCATTCTGCTGTCGCAAGGCGGCGAGTTCGCGTTCGTCGTGATGGCCGCATCGCTGGCGGCGGGCGTCATCGATCAGCGTCAGGCATCGCTCGTCACGCTGGTCGTCGCGCTCTCGATGGTTTCCACGCCCCTTTTGCTGCTCGTGCAGCGCCGGTTGTCCGGGGCGGCTGAGCGGGCTCGGGCAGGGTAGGCGCGAGACGCGTCTCTGCATCGCCCGCGAGAACGCACAGTTCTGTCCGGGCCGTTTGTCCTTCATGAAACGAGAACGTCTTTCACATTGCGGAATTCATCGTGAATTCCCGCAGCGTCATCTTTTTGCCGCTTGAAAACGCATTTTGCATCGCAAAAATAGTTGCGTATCTCATTGAAAAACAAGCATAAATAATGTCTTATGTCTTATATAAGACTCCGCCAAACCATATTGAACGGCGCTACTATTGAGTCATGCAGTTCGCTTCGACAAACGTCGCGACACGCTGAACCATCCAGTCAAACCCGCTTAGCTCTCAGGAGATACACATGGCCCAGTATCAGGACGACATCAAGGCAGTTGCCGGTTTGAAAGAGAACAACGGCAGCGCGTGGAATGCCATCAACCCCGAGTACGCCGCCCGCATGCGTGCCCAGAACAAGTTCAAGACGGGCCTGGACATCGCCAGGTACACGGCGAAGATCATGCGCGCCGACATGGCTGCCTACGATGCCGACCCGGCCAAGTACACGCAGTCGCTGGGCTGCTGGCACGGCTTCATCGGCCAGCAGAAGATGATCTCCATCAAGAAGCACTTCAACAGCACCGAGCGCCGTTACCTGTACCTCTCCGGCTGGATGGTGGCCGCGCTGCGCTCCGAGTTCGGCCCGCTGCCGGACCAGTCGATGCACGAAAAAACGTCTGTCAGCGCGCTGATCCGCGAGCTGTACACCTTCCTGCGTCAGGCCGACGCGCGTGAACTGGGCGGCCTGTTCCGCCAGCTCGATGCCGCCGATGGCCCCGCCAAGGCCGCGATCCAGGAAAAGATCGACAACCACGTGACGCACGTCGTGCCCATCATCGCCGACATCGACGCGGGTTTCGGCAACGCCGAAGCGACCTACCTGCTGGCCAAGCAGTTCATCGAAGCGGGCGCGTGCTGCATTCAGATCGAGAACCAGGTGTCCGACGAGAAGCAGTGCGGCCATCAGGACGGCAAGGTCACCGTGCCGCACGAAGACTTCCTGGCCAAGATCCGCGCCATCCGCTACGCCTTCCTGGAACTGGGCGTGGACGACGGCGTCATCGTGGCGCGTACCGATTCGCTGGGCGCGGGCCTCACCAAGCAGATCGCCGTGACCCACACGCCGGGCGATCTGGGCGACCAATACAACTCGTTCCTCGATTGCGAAGAATTGACGGCCGACCAACTGGGCAATGGTGACGTCATCATCAAGCGCGACGGCAAGCTGCTGCGTCCGAAGCGCTTGCCGAGCAACCTGTTCCAGTTCCGCGCCGGTTCGGGCGAAGCGCGCTGCGTGCTGGATTGCGTGACCGCGCTGCAAAACGGCGCCGACCTGCTGTGGATCGAAACCGAAAAACCGCACATCGCCCAGATCGGCGGCATGGTCAGCGAGATTCGCAAGGTCATCCCGAACGCCAAGCTGGTGTACAACAACAGCCCGTCATTCAACTGGACGCTGAATTTCCGCCAGCAGGCGTATGACGCGATGAAGGAAGCAGGCAAGGATGTGTCGGCATACGACCGCGCCCAGTTGATGAGCGTGGAATACGACCAGACGGAACTGGCGAAGCTGGCCGACGAAAAGATCCGGACCTTCCAGGCCGACTCGTCCCGCGAAGCAGGCATCTTCCATCACCTGATCACGCTGCCGACCTACCACACCGCGGCACTGTCGACCGACAATCTGGCGAAGGAATACTTCGGCGATCAGGGCATGCTGGGTTATGTGGCGGGCGTGCAGCGCAAGGAAATCCGTCAGGGCATCGCCTGCGTGAAGCACCAGAACATGTCCGGCTCGGACATCGGCGACGACCACAAGGAGTATTTCAGCGGCGAAGCGGCCCTGAAGGCGGCGGGTAAAGACAACACCATGAACCAGTTCTGATTCCAGCAGCACTATCTCAGGCAAGCCGCCAACCGGTAACGGTTGGCGGCTTTTTTCTCGTCCAACGCGGCCGCCCGCTGCCTCAGAACGTATATCCGACCGACAGGAACGTCACGATCGGATCCAGCTTGAGCTTGGACTCGCTCTTGACCTGCCCGACGGCGGAGTTCGTCGTGAGCGTCGCGCGTGCGGACAGCCACATGTACGACACGGAGAATGCCGCCGACCAGTGCTTGCTGAAGTTGTACGAGAGCCCGGCGTTCACGACCGGCGCGAACGAGCTGCCGATATGCACGCTGGTCGGGCCCGTCAACGCGGTGCCGGTTTGCGGCGAATAGAGGAACGCGCCGTTGGCCATCTGCTGGCTCAGCTTGACGTCCGAGAACCACACGTACGACGCACCCGCGCCGACATACGGGCGGAACTTGCTCTGGGCACTGAGGAAGTAGTACTTGAGCAACAGCGTCGGACTCCACTCGCGGGCCGTACCCAGTTCGCCCAGCGGCGCGAGCGTGCCTTCGCCGTTGAGATGAAACTTCGGCGGCACGCCCGTCACCGCTTCGACCGCGATGTGATCGGTGACGAAATACTGCAGCGTCAGCCCGAACGTATCCGCGTTGCTCACTGACGCGCTCGCGCCTTGTTTCGTGACCGTCTGGCCCAGCGCGGTGACGTTGAACGGACCACTCGAATCCTGCGGTGCGAAGTGCATCCAGCCGGCGCTGACCTGGATATCGCCCGCCGATTGCGCATGTGCGCTCGTCACGGCCGCCATGCTCATGGCTGAGAGGGCCGCGCATGCAATGTGTTTCAGCTTCATTTCTTCTCTTCTCGTTTCAGATTTCAATCGGTGACGGGCGAGCACGTCCACGTCGCCTGAGCCACCGGGTTCGGGGCGATGAACGCACAACAAGGCAAAGCAGGTGAACCGGCAGTCTCTACAGACAGCAGTCGAGACTCACCTTGAAATACTCGTAGCTCATTTCGATACTGCGCTTCACCGCGTGCACCTCGTCCACGCCGGGCGCATTGCCGAGCAGCGTCGCGACGATCTCGAGTGCTTCCCACGGGTGCGCGTCGTCGTAGTGCGCGTGCAGACTGAGCCAGCGCATGGCCTTGCGGCGCATCGACGTGGGAAAGCTGTTCGCGTACGTGTCGCTGCTGCAAACGAGGGTCGACCACTCGCCGGTGACACCTTCAATGGCGAAATTGGTCGCGGCGATGCTCGCGGCGAGCGGATCGCCGCTGCTGCTCTTCCAGCACCAGTGCGAGAGCGCGTAAGCGAGGGACGGGCCGCCGCCTTTCATCAATGCGCGCTTGTTGACGTCGTGCGCGGCGGCCCAGTCGACCCAGTAGTCCGCGTGGTTCTGCTCGACGCGGATGTTGCGGGTCAGATAGCGCCGCGCCAGATCCTCGCCGCGCGAATGGCCGTAGCGCAGCTTCTGCAGATTCATCGCCATGTACTGCGGGAATTGCTCGACGACCGGCCAGCCGTTGACGAGAAACGCTTCGGCCTGCCGCGACGTCAGCCTGGCCTCGCGCATCGCGCCGAAGATGGGATGGCCGATGACGCTTTGCTTGGCTGCGTTCGTTTCGGTCAGTACGTCTCCGAGCCAGGCCGGATAGCTGGCGATGTCCTTTAAGTCGCCAACCCGCTGAAAAGTGGGATCCAACATCTCCTCCTACGTCATTGCAAGAAATTCAACGTTCTGCGCCCAGAGGGCCGGTCGGCCCACATGGAATCCCTGAACGAAATCCACGCCCATCGTGCTCAGCGCGCGCAGGATCGCTTCGTTCTCGACGTATTCCGCGATGGTCAGACGCCCCATCGAATGGCCGATGTCGTTGATCGCTGCCACCATGTCCTTGCTAACGGCATCTTTGAGCATGTCCTTGATGAATCCGCCATCGATCTTGATGTAATCGACCGGCAGGTGCTTCAGATAACCAAACGAAGACATGCCCGCGCCGAAGTCGTCGAGCGAAAACCGGCACCCGCGCTTCTTCAACTCGCGGATGAAACGTGCGGCGGCCGTGAGATTGGCGATCGCGGTGGTTTCGGTCACTTCGAAGCAGATGCACTCGGGCGCGATGGTGCTGAGTTCGAACTGCTCGGTCAGAAATTGCAGAAAGCGCTCGTCGCCGATCGAGGCGCCCGACAGGTTGATCGCGTATTGAACGCCGTCGGGATTGCCCGTTCTCGCGAGCGTCGCGAACACGGCGCGCACGACCCAGCGGTCGATCGCGGACATCAGCCCATACCGCTCGGCAGCGGGCAGGAAGTAATGGGGCGAGACGATCTTGCCGCCTTCGCCGACCATGCGCAGCAGCACTTCAACGTGACGCGGATGCCGCGTGGATGCGTCGGTGCCGTCCGCCGTCTGCACCGCGCGAATCTCCTGCGCGTAGAGGCAGAAGCGATTGTTCGCCAGCGCGTCCTTGATGCGACCGCACCATGACATCGCGCTCGCATGACGCGTGAGTTCCTTGTCGCCGCGCACGGCCAGATGCACGCGATCGCGCCCCCGCTCCTTGGCGAGATAGCAGGCGATATCGCCGAAGCGCATCGCCGTTTCCATGTCGAGCCCGCGCAGATCGACCAGACCGATGCTCACGCTCGTCGACAAGGTGTGTGTCTCGCACGACCACTTGAACGCGGCCACTTCCTGTCTCAGACGCTCGGCGATCTTCATGGCGGTTTGCTCGTCGCAATCGGACATGAGCGCGGCGAACTCGTCGCCGCCCAAACGCGCGAGCGAATCCTCCTCACGAAGACATTGCCTGAAGAGCGCCGCCACCTCGCGCAGCATCGTGTCACCGGCCGCGTGGCCGTAAGTGTCGTTGACCACCTTGAACTGGTCGAGGTCGAGCACCATCAGCATGCAGGGGCGCTGCGTGCTCTTGACGCCCGATTGCGCTTCGAGCGAAGCGGACAGGCGCCGCTCGAACTCGGTGCGATTGAGCAGGCTCGTCAGGCCATCGTGCGACGCCTGCCACGAAAGATTCGAGACGTATTCGCGCTCGCGGGTCATGTTCCGCAACAGCAGCACGGCGCCGGTGATCGTATCGGACGTATCGTGCACGACGGACGTGATCGCCTGCACCACGGTCTCCGTGCCCTGTCGGTTGGTCAGCACGAGATCGGTGCTCGGGTCCCACGGCTCGGTGCCGCGCAGCGCCTGTTCGATCGGATCGACGGGACGCCGGTCCCATTCGCGTGCGATGGAGACGATCGCAGTCAACTCGTGCTTCACGCAGCCGTCGGCTTCGCGACAGAAGAGGCGCTCGGCAGCGGGGTTGATGAATTCGACGAGGCCCGTCGGCCCGACTGAAACGACGGCCTCGCCGATCGAGCCGAGCGTGGCTTTCGCGCGCGCCTCGCTGCGCCTCAATGCGTTTTCCGATGCAAGCCGCGCGGTAATGAAGCGGCGGGCGTACCACACGGACAAGGACACCAGGAGCGCCGCGACCACGACGTTGATGCCGAACAGCAGCAGCGCCGTCTTTCGGAATGCGGTGCCGAGCACGTCGGCGAATGCGCGCGAAACGGGCGCAATCGCCGAATTGATGTTCCAGATTTCGCTTGTCAAAAGCTCGACTTCGAGCTGGCCGGACGCGCCGGTGGACTTGGCCTGGCGCAGTTTGAGGGCGGTCGCGACGAGCTGGTCGACGAGCGCGTCGCCTCGTATCCAATAGGTCACCGCGTGTTCGAAGTAGCTGACCCGGCGGAAGGTTCGGAACACCCAGATGACCGAACTGACGTCGGCGGGGTCGACGCCGCTTTCGAGCAGTGCCTGTCGGGCGATGCCGAGATCGGGGTCGGCGCCTTCGAGCGCGAGTCGCGCACGCTTCAGATTGAGCGGGTAGGCGATCGCGTTTTCATACTCGCGAAAGGCGCCTTCGTCGCCGGTCTGCGCATAGCGGATGAGAAAGAACACGGCGTCCTTCTGGCCTTTCGACCACATGCTCTCACCACCGATATACGCACGAACGGACGACATGATCGAGAGGCTCGTCGCGACCAGCGCCAACAGCGACGCGACGACTGCCAGAAACGGCCACGTAGTCTTGAACAACTGTCGATTGGTCTTCGATGCCCCTGGCATATCGAGCCTTGTTATCGGTTTCTCTGCGCGCAGCGACAAAAAGAGTCCCGCCGCAAGGCGCCGTCCGAATTAATCCGAACGGTCGTCCTTTGCAGTGATTTTTGTCGCTTCGATTTATAACGGCACGAGGAATATGAACTTGAGGCTCTAATCGAATCCTCGAGGGTCGAATATTACCTGCGGGAACCCGATCAAAACATTTGATAATAAGAAACAGCGCGGACTGTTGTTTTTATCGCATGCGCCTGAGAGGAAAGGGGATACTTCAGCCGTCCGAGAACGACTGTGCGATTTAACTAAATAAGGAGCAGATCTAAAGAACTACGCGATGCGCGGAGTCCGCCGCGTCTAGACGGAATCGGGGCCGAAAGTCATTGCGTTATACAGGGGCGCCGCGTTCGTTTCGATCTGATCAAGCAACGCCGAGGCGATGCGTAGCTGCGCGGGCAATAGATGGCTCGTCGCCAGAATCGCAGTCACGCGCGCGCGCCAGTAGTTGAGCGGAAAAAAGGTCTCCCGATGCCGGACCGCTATCGCGATCATCTTGCGCAGATGTTCGAGCTCCGCGTCCGTCGATCGCAGCTCGCTGGCACTCGTGGGGAATTGATCTCTGGCTTCCATTACCGGAATATCGGCACGTCACAGGATTTCCTGAGCGCTGCGAACGCCAGGTATAGGGTGTGCGTAGCGAATCGTTGTCACCTTCTGAAGTATGGATTCGCAAATGAGTCCGCCATTCAACCTCAAGGAGTATGCGATGACCCAGGCAAAGCGCCGTTGGTTGATCACTGGCTGTTCCACCGGCTTCGGCCGAGCGTTGGCCGAGCGCGTCATCGGTCAAGGCGATCATGTATTCGCGACCGCGCGTGATCCGGCAACGCTCGAAGATCTCGTCCGCGGACATTCGAACGCCGATGCGTTGCAACTGGACGTGACCCGAAGCGAGGACATCGAGGCGGTGGTGGCGCATACCGTCGCGAAGACAGGCGGGATCGACGTACTGGTCAATAACGCCGGATACGGCTATCTCGCCGCGGTCGAAGAAGGCGATGAGGCGGAATACCGGGCCATGTTCGAAACGAATTTCTTCGGTCTGGCCGCGCTGACGCGCGCGTATTTGCCACTGCTGCGCGAACAGGGGACGGGACATATCGTCAACATCTCGTCGGTGGGCGGCCTCGTGGGTAATCCTGGTTCAGGCTGGTACGCAGCCACGAAATTTGCAGTGTCCGGCTTTTCCGAAGCGCTCGCCAAGGAAGTGACGCCGCTCGGCATCAAGGTGACGGTGATCGCGCCGGGGCCGTTTCGGACGGACTGGGCGGGCCGGTCGTTGCGCACGGCGAGCCGGCGCATCGAAGCATACCGGGACACGGTCCACGCGCGTCTGGATCAACTTGCGAAGATCAGCGGACATCAGGCCGGCGATCCCGTGCGCGCGGCAGATGCCATCATCGACGTGGTGCGCAGCGACGCACCGCCGCTTTATCTGGTGCTGGGTGCGGCTGGCCTGCGACTGGTTCGCGACAAGACCAACGCGCTCAGCGATGCGCTGGACAAGTGGGAAAGCGTCAGTGTCGGAACGGATTATCCGAGCTGAGCCGTTGGCCGTGCGCTGACGAACGAGCGGAGATCATGGACGCGTCTCTGCAACGAATGTTGAAAGCGATCGATGCCGGCAAGGCGAAACTGGACGCGGTGCGTCCGCTTTCGCCTGCGGCGCTGGCTTCGCTGCATGAAAGACTGAGGCTGGAGTGGACGCCCAATGCGCATGCGATCGACCACCGCGCACACTCGTTGCGCGAGACTCGGGTCGTACTCGACAGCATGACGATGGACGGCCAATCGCTGCCGCAGTACTGCGAGACCATGGGCCAGCGCGACGCGATGCGTTACCTCGATGAGATCGTCGCGAAGAACGAGCCCCTGTCCGCGTGGCAGATCCGGAACATCCACAACGTGGTGCTGAAAGGCCGTGCCGGTGAGGAGGCCTGCCGCTATCGCCATGTGAATGTGACGATAGCGGGTGCGCGTACGACTCCGCCGGACTTTCTGGATCTGCCGGCCGAACTGGCGGCGCTCGTCGGGTGGCATGCGAGAGAAGGGCACATGCATCCCGTCGCGCGCGCGGCGCAACTTCATACGCGGTTTGTCAGGATCCATCCGTTCGTGGACGGAAACGGCAGGACGGGCCGCCTGCTCTTGAATGTCGAGTTGATGAAATCCGGTTATCCGCCCGCCGTCATCCGGGCCGAGGATCGCGCAGCTTATTGCGATTCGCTGGATGACGCCTGCGTGAGCAACGACTACACGGGCATTGCCCGGCTCATCGCCGAATCGGTCCAGCGGTCCATGGACATCTACCTCGACGCGCTCGGACTGCGCGTCGATTGCTCGCCTCACTTTACGTCGAAGCCATAGTCGCCATGCGTGCGGTGTCCATCGTCTGCGACGGCGACCCAGTGCACCGTGTAATGCCCCGGCTGCAAGGGCGGCAGTGCGACCGCCATGGTTTCCTGATGCTGCGCATCGACGACGGCTTTGGCGGCATTGACCTGTTTGCCGCTCGCGTCGGTGACGGTAAGCGAGGAAAAGGCGGGTTCGAGCGGACCATCGAAGACGATCCGCACCTCACCGGGCGGGGATACGGTGGCGCCGGCCGCGGGAACCTGAGTGCGTGGAAAGACGTGCGCCGAAGCCGCAACGGTCCACACGAGTCCGAGCGCGCATGCGCTCCGGGCGAAGCGCCTGCGCAGAATGTGTCGTGAGTTCATCTCATGCTCCCGCTACCAGTTGAACAACGGCTTGCCGATGGTCGTCGGCGCGACATCGTCGAAGAAGATATGCGCCTGCACCAGCACGCCGACATGCGAGCCGCTCGCCCGGTTGATCGGGATCTGCGCCTCGATGCCGAACTGGCCATAGCGATTGATCCAGATGAACCCGGGATTGACCGTGCCCGTCGTCTGCCCCTGGCTGCGCGAGAGCGGAATTTCGACCAGCGGAATGATGCTGGCGAGCGGCTGGGGCAGGCCGAGCGAGTGCACGTGCTGCTCCAGATACGGCAGGCTGTATTGCACCGTGAAGCCGTAGTTGAACGCGTTCGGCTGCCCTGCGCCCGTGGTGAGCGCCGGGCCGGCCTCGCCGGTGATCGCGACCGGGCGCAGCCACGCGAGCGAATCGGGCAGATCGCCCATGCCTTTGCCGACGAATACAGTGGGCGAGATAGTGGAGAAATTGTCCGCGATCGCCCGGCTGCCCGTGCCGCCGAGTTCGGCATTGATTCCGACCGAGGTCATGAACTCATGGGCCTCGTTGACGTACAACAGATACTTGAGGCCGACCTCGAAGTTGTCGAAGCCATGTGCGGTCGGGTTGTTCTGCATCGCGTAGGTGCCGCCGACCGAAAGCGCGAGGCGTGAGGTGATGAGCTTGTCGTACTCGAACTCGAACGTGTTGATGCTCTGATCGCCGTCGTCGCCGGGAACGCGGACGTGCCCGAACTGCAGATTCGCCTCGTCGCCGACGCCGGGGTCGTCGACGGCCATCGTCGCGGGAAAGACGCGGTCGCCGGCAATTGCGTGAGCGTGCGCGGGTTGCGGCAGCGTCGTCATGGCGCCGAGCGTGGCCGTCATGATGGATAGCGCCGCGCGCGAGGAAGCGCGGCGCATGGAAGGCGTGTTCATGACCCATCCTGTGTTCTGAAATGTCGTCGTCGTCCTGCGTGCGCATGCACGAGAACCTGCGATGCGCGTGACGCATCGCAACCGGACCAACGTGAATCAGGACAACAGGAGGGGAGGGGCGCGCGGTTGACCCGGCTTGAGCGGTTCGACGAGCCGCACGCTCTCGAAGTGTGTCGCGCGTGCCAGCAGCATGGCCTCGACGATTTGCGCAAACAGCACGGGCGGCGCGATCACCGCGGGCATGTGGGCGAACAGGCTGCAGTAGCCGCACGCGTCACCCGCGTCGTGCACCGGTGAATGCGACGGTGACGTTTGCGCATGATCGTGCTGCATCGACGGCATCGAGCAGTGCATGTCGCTCTCGCCGTCATCGTTGCGCGCTGCGTCGAGCGAATGCGTCACGACAGGCGCGAGCGTGACCATCAGGATTGCAAGCAATCCGAGCAAGCTGCCGAACATCCGAAGCAGGCGGCTTCTCATCGGTCTGTCGTATGAGTCGAATGCGACGGATTATGCCACGGGTGCAGGCGCCCGTTTCACGTGAGCGGACCGATGCGATTGCGCGCATCGGTCATGCTCGTTCAACCGCAGGTGAAGCTCGCCGCCGAACTCACATCGCCGCCCTTGTACCGCGCCACCTTCGGATAAGGACAAAGCGGCCGCGTACGCCCTGCGCCCCAGTCAGCCGGCACTTCGCTGTTGGGAATCGCATTGCTCGCGTCGCGCGCGGTCGCCGTCACGCTGTCGGGCGCCTTGCCTTGCTCGACCCATGCGATCATCGGCGTGAGCATGTCGAACTGGTCGGCGGTCGGGCCGCCCGAACAATGGTTCATGCCGGCGACCGTGTAAAGACGCGCGAAGTTGCTGGCGTCGCCGGCGTTGGCGGTCGTCACGCGCTCATACCAGTCCGTCGTGTCGTTCGAAGAAAACACCGGATCGCTCGTGCCGTGATAGACGATGAGCTTCGCGCCGCGATTTTTCAATGCGGAAAGATTGGTCTCGTCAGGCGGCGGCATGAAGGACCACGATGCCTCGCCATATACGCCGCTCGTCGCGAAGATCTTGGGCGCGTCGTTGTCCATGCTGAAATTCAGCGCGTAGGCCGACAACTGGCTCAGAATCGATGCACTCTGCGGCGGCGGCGTCGTGAACGTGAACGCTGCGGCGCCCGGATCGAGCGTGATCGAATTGGTCTGTTTCCACAGTGCCCAGTTCGCGCCGCTGATGCCTGCATCATAGGGAAAGCTTGCATAGAGCGCCGTGCCCGCGCTGTTGTGCGCGCCCGAGAACACCTGGCCGATGGCGTCCTTCTGCGCGCTCGTCAGGCATGAGCCGTCGCGCACGTTGGCCGAGCAGGTGGGCACGTCGCGCGTCAAGTCGAAGTTCGCCTGACACGCCTTGATATCCTGGACCATGCCATCGGTGGCGCCATCGAGCGAATCGCATTTGGCGATGATGCGCGACGCCACGAGTTGCCGCTCCTGTGCAGTGAAGCCCGTCTTGATGTCGGGCAGACCGCTGGTCGTGGTCGCGGTCGCCACCTTGGCCAACTGCTGCGCGCTCCACATTTCGCCGATCGCCGCCTTCGGCAGATGAAAGCCCGGATCGCCCGCGATGATGCCATCGTAGTCCGCTGCATAGCGCGCGGCGGCGACCATCGCGTGGCGGCCTCCATTCGAGCATCCTTCGAAATAGCTGCGATCCGGGCTCTTGCCGTAGGCGGTCTTGATGACTTGCTTGGCCATCGGCGTGAGCTTCGCGACGGCCTGATAGCCATAGTCGAGACGCGCCTGCGGGTCCAGTCCGAAGAGCGGATTCTGCGCGGACGAATGTCCCGCATCTGAACTGATGACCGCGAAGCCCATGTTCAGCGCGTTGTTCAGTGGACCGCCGCCGCTGATGACGCCGGTCGCCGCGACGACGTTACCGTCGAGCCCGCCGTTCGCCTGATAGAAGAAGCGCCCGTTCCACGCGAGCGGCAGACGCATCTCGAAGCCGATTGCGTAGGTCTTTCCGTCGACGGAACTCACGCGCTCGTTCATCCTGCCTTCGATCACGCAGTGTTCGGGCACCGCCTTGCCCGCGATGGTGAGTGTTCCAGCCGGGACATCCTGCACGGACGTGAAGGACGTATTCGCGAATGCGAGTTTGGCCGCGAGCGCGTCGCACGTGCCGGACAGATTCGCCGGCGTCGCGGCGCTCAGTTGAGGAAGGGCGTGCGCGCTGTCGTCCGAGCCGCCGCCACATGCGGCGAGCATCGTCGATGCGAGTGCCGCGATCATTGTCTTGTTCATGCCTTGTCTCCTAGAACGAATGGCGCACGCCGATCATGACGCCGGTCTGTCCCGCGCCCGCCGCGGGTGTCGTGCCGCCGCCACCGCCGCTCACCGAGTAGCGCGCCTTCGCGCTGTTGGCGAGATACGAGCCCTGGGCGTAGACCGCGGTGCGCTTGGACAGCAGATAAGTGGTGCGCAGCGTGCTCATCGTCGCGCGTGTGTCGTGATCGGCGTTGACGATCCGATACACCTCGCCATCGACGATGAACGACGGCGTCACGAAGTACGAAGCGCCGACGAAGAACAGATCCGAGCGCGCGTCCGGCAAGGCGGGCGAATCGGTCACGACGCGCCGTCCCAGCCAGCCGAGGCCGATCTTCGCGCCGGCGTACTGCGCCCAGGCGCTCACGTGCGTGCGCGCATCCTTGTCGGCGGCGTTGGTGAGCGGCGTGGGCGTGACGCCGTCGAAGAAGTTGGCGGCCGCCGTCGCGCCGCCGCGCTCTTCTTCGTACGATGCCGCCGCGCCGAAGTATTGCGCCTCGTACTTGAGCATCACGGACCAGTCGCGGCATTCGGTGCCATGCCCCGGCACGGAGCCCGCGCACGAGCCTTGCCCCGGCGAGTTGTTGCCGGCGGCATCGCGGCCGAAGGAATAGCTCGCGCCGAGCGTCACGCCCTTCCAGGCGCCGAGGTAGCTCACGCTGTTGTCCGAGCGCGCGTTCGGCACATAGGCATCGAGCGAGCCCATGCCATAGATGTCGGGACCGATGATGTCCGCGTTCATCAACGCGAGATAGGTCATCGTGTATTGCCGTCCGAAGGCGATCGTGCCGTACGGCGCCTTGATGCCCACGAATGCCTGTCTGCCGAACAGACGCCCGCCCTGGCCGAGGCTGCCGTCGCGGAGATTGAAGCCGCTTTCCAGCGTGAAGACCGCGCTGTAGCCGCCGCCCAGATCTTCGGTGCCGCGCAAGCCCCAGCGTGAGGGAAACTCACCCGTCACCGCCGGCATGCGAAACACATGATCACCCGCGGCATTCGCGTGCGACACATACTCGATGCCCGTATCGACGATGCCATACAGCGTGACGCTCGATTGCGCCGCCGCACTCGCCGCGAACGCGCACAGCGCGCCGCCGAGAAGAAAATGCCTGTTCCGGTGAATGACCTGCATTGACGCGTCTCCGTTGTTACTGTCGTTGTTGTGATGGATGGGAAGGAATTCAGTCGGCCGCGCGCGGACGGCGGATCAGCATCAGGGCGGCGGCGGCCGCGAGCAGCGTCACGGGAATGCTCGCGCCGATGACGACGGACGCGCTTCGTCCCATCGCCAGCAATTGCCCGGCGGCGAGCGGCCCGATCACGGAGCCGACGCGTCCCACGGCGACCGCCGCGCCGACGCCGGTGCCGCGCATCGCGGTGGGATAGAACGCGGCGGAGAGCGCATACAGCACCGATTGCCCGCCGATCACGAACATGCCCGCGAAGAATGCGGACACCGCGAGCGCGGCAAAGCCGGGTGCAATCGAGAGCGCCGCGAGCGACGCGATGATGCCGAGATACATGCCCGACACCACGAGCGCGCCGCGCAGACGATCCATCAACATGCCGATGACGAGCGCGCCGAGACCGCCGCCGACGTTGAAGAAGATCTGCACGAAGCCGACTTCGCCGCGTCCGAGCCCGCGCGCAGCCATCAGCGAGGGAAGCCAGTTGAGCAGGAAGTAGAGAACGATCAGCGTGCAGAAATAGCTGATCCAGAGCTGCATCGTGGCGCGCGCGCGGCGTTCGCCGAACAACACGTCGATGACGGGCGCGGGCTTCGCCGCATGGCTCGCCGCGCGGCTGAACGCTTTCGACTCGGGCAGGAACGCGAAAAGCAAAGGCACGAACAGCAGCGGTCCCGCGCCGCCGACATAGAAGATGTGACGCCAGTCGGCATCGCCGGCGCTCATCATGCCGACGATCGACGCAATCACGCCGCCGAACGGGATGCCGCAATACATCACGCTCACGGCGGTGTTGCGCGCCTTCGGCGGCACGGCTTCGGACGAGAGCGCGATGAGATTCGGCAGCGCGCCGCCGAGTCCGATGCCCGTCAGCACGCGCACGACGACGAGTGCCGGAAAGCTCGTCACGAACGCCGTCGCGATGGAAAGCAGGCCGAAGACGCACGCAGACAGAATCAGCACGCGCTTGCGCCCGATACGATCCGCGAGACGCCCGCCGAACATCGCGCCGGGTAACAGGCCGAAGGTGCCGGCACTGAACGCAAGGCCCATCTGCGCGACGGACAAGCCGAATTCGCGCGCCATGCGCGGCGCCGCGACGCCGACGGATTGCAGGTCGAGTCCTTCGAGCAACGCGATGGCGAAACACAGGCTCAGTGTCGCGACCGCGCTGCCCGAAAGGCTCGAATGCGCGACTGTGCCGTCTCCCGGCAATGCTGTTCTGGTGGTTTTCATGTCGGTTTCTTCGCTGGATGATCGATCGCGACGGGCGCGGCCCGCCGGTTTACTATCAGGTAGCCTGATATATAGGTCGTAAAAAAGCTGGCATGCGAAAAAGCGCGATTGATTCGAGCGCTGCACATGGCCGCTTGCGGTCTTTGCTTCGGTTTGCGTGTGGACGTATTTGATATCAGGTAACCTGATTTACACAAGCGCAATGCGTTCGGTGAATACCCTAAGCAGGCGCGTTAGCGTTTACGCGCACTCGAAATTGATTGCGTATCAGGTAGCCTGATATTAAACTCGCTTCATCAGGTTGCCTGATTCAACGTCAAACGCGGGAGCAAGAAACATGGCGAATTACGAAGGACGCTACAAAACGGTCGATGTAAAAGTGGAAGGCGGCATTGCCTGGGTGATGTTCAATCGTCCGGAAAAGCGCAATGCGATGAGCCCGACGCTCAACAGCGAAATGATCCAGGTGCTGGAAGCCGTCGAACTCGACGAAGAAGCGCGCGTACTGGTGCTGACCGGCGCGGGCGATGCCTGGACGGCGGGCATGGATCTGAAGGAATATTTCCGCGAAATCGATTCGAGCCCGGAAATCGTGCAGGAAAAGATTCGCCGCGATGCCTGCCAGTGGCAATGGAAGCTCTTGCGCATGTATTCGAAGCCGACTATCGCGATGGTCAACGGCTGGTGCTTCGGCGGTGGCTTTTCGCCGCTCGTCGCGTGCGATCTGGCGATCACCGCGGATGAAGCCGTGTTCGGTCTCTCGGAGATCAACTGGGGCATTCCGCCGGGCAATCTCGTCAGCAAGGCGATGGCGGATACCGTCGGGCATCGCCGCGCGCTGCACTACATCATGACCGGCGACACCTTTACGGGCGTCGAAGCGGCGGACATGGGCCTCGTCAACAAGAGCGTGCCGCGCGCGCAATTGCGCGAGGAAGTCATCGCGCTGGCCGCGAAGCTGCTGGAGAAGAACCCGGTCGTGCTGCGCGCCGCAAAGCATGGCTTCAAGCGCTGCCGCGAGCTGACCTGGGAGCAGAATGAGGACTATCTGTACGCGAAGCTGGATCAGGCGCAACTGCGCGATCCCGAGCATGGCCGCGAGCAGGGCCTGAAGCAGTTCCTCGATGACAAATCGATCAAGCCGGGCCTGCAGGCCTACAAGCGCTGAAGCGCGGCATTCGATCAAACCAGGAGACAGTCATCGTGAGTGAAGTGAGCATGTTGATCGGCGGCCGCGACGTGGCCGCATCGAATGGTGCGGTGTATGAGCGCCTGAATCCGGTGACGGGCGAAGTCGCGTCGCGCGCGCCGGCCGCGACCCTTGCGGATGCCGATGCCGCCGTCGATGCCGCCGCAGCAGCATTCCCCGCTTGGTCGGCGCTCAAGCCGACGGAGCGCCGCGCGCGTCTTCTGAAAGCCGCCGATCTGATGGATGCGCACACCGGGCGCTTCATCGAGGCGGGCGTGGCGGAAACCGGCGCGAAGCCGAACTGGCTCGGCTTCAACGTGCATCTCGCGGCGAACATGCTGCGCGAAGCCGCCGCGATGACGACCCAGATCGACGGCAGCGTCATTCCCACCGATACGCCCGGCAACATGGCGCTCGCCGTGCGGCAGCCCTGCGGCGTGGTGCTCGGCATCGCGCCGTGGAACGCGCCGGTGATCCTCGGCACGCGCGCGGTCGCGATGCCGCTCGCGTGCGGCAATACCGTGGTGCTGAAGGCCTCCGAAGCCTGCCCGGCGATGCATCGCATGATCGGAACCGTGCTGCAGGAAGCGGGCCTCGGCGATGGCGTCGTGAACGTCGTCACGAACGCGCCCGAGGATGCGGCCGCGGTCGTCGAACGGCTGATCGCGCATCCGGCCGTGCGGCGCGTGAACTTCACCGGCTCGACGCACGTCGGCCGCATCATCGCGATGCACGCGGCAAAGCACCTGAAGCCCGCGCTGCTGGAACTGGGCGGCAAGGCGCCGGTCATCGTGCGCGAGGACGCGGACCTCGACGCGGCCGCATCGGCGATTGCGTTCGGCGCGTTCTTCAACCAGGGGCAGATCTGCATGTCGACGGAGCGCGTGATCGTGCATCGCGCGGTCGCGGCGGCGCTCGTCGAAAAACTCGCGGACAAGGCGCGCACGCTCGTCGCCGCGCCGCCGACCGACGCGAGCGCGGCGCTCGGTGCGCTGGTGAGCGCGCAGGCCGCCGAACGCGTCGCCGCGCTGATCGACGATGCACGCGCGCTGGGCGCGCGCATCATCACGAGCGGCGAGACGAAGGGCGCGGTGATGCAGCCCGTCATCGTCGATGGCATCGGCAACGGCATGAAGCTGTACGCGGAAGAATCGTTCGCACCGGTGGTCACGGTGCAGCGCGTGGATGACGACGAAGAAGCGATTCGCGTCGCCAACGACAGCGAGTTCGGCTTGTCCGCGGCCATCTTCAGCCGCGATATCGCGCGGGCACTGGAACTGGCGAAGCGCGTCGAGTCGGGCATCTGCCATATCAACGGACCCACCGTGCACGATGAAGCGCAGATGCCGTTCGGCGGCGTGAAGTCGAGCGGTTACGGCCGCTTCGGCAGCAAGGCGTCGATCGCGGAGTTCACGGACTTGCGCTGGATCACCATCCAGACAGGCGAGCGTCACTATCCGATCTGAACGCCGACACGACACGGCGAAATACCAGCGCGCCACGCAATGGCGCACGAACATGAAGGAGACGAATTTGCTTTCATCGAGCGAAGCGATGCGCGCGCCCTTGCGCGCCGTATCGATCGGCGCGCCGCGCGTGCAAGTGCGCTCGCGCGACGGCAACTGGTACATGCGGGCGGCCGAGCCGCTCGGCGCGTATCCGGTTCGCCTGACCGATCGCCTCGTCGAGGGCGCGCGGCGGCATCCCGGGCGCTGGCTGATCGCACGCCGCGACGAGCAGGGCGAATGGCACGGCATCACCTATGCGCAGATGCTGGAGCGCGCGCGTTGCATCGGCCAGGCGCTGCACGATCGCGGGCTGTCCGCCGAGCGGCCGCTGGTCATTCTGTCGGGCAACGATCTCGAACACATACAGGTGGCGCTCGGCGCGATGTGGGCCGGCGTGCCGTACTCGCCCATATCGCCGGCGTATTCGCTCGTGTCGAGCGACTACGGCAAGCTGCGCCACGCGATCGAATTGCTGAGCCCGGGACTCGTGTTCGCCACGGATGCCTCGGCATACAGCGCAGCGATCAGCGCCACTGTTGCGCCGGACATCGAACTCGTCAGCGCAATCGGGGAAGGTGCCCGCGTGCACACGCCGTTCAGGCAATTGCTCGACACCGCGCCGTCGGGCGTGGACGCCGTCAACGCATCACTCGACGCGGATACCATCGCCAAGCTGCTGTTCACCTCCGGTTCGACGCGCATGCCGAAGGCCGTGCCCACCACGCATCGCATGCTGTGCAGCAATCAGCAGATGCTGCTCGAGACGTTCCCGCAGTTCGGCATCGAGCCGCCCGTTCTGGTCGACTGGCTGCCGTGGAATCACACCTTCGGCGGCAGTCATAACGTCGGCATCGCGCTGTACAACGGCGGCACGCTATATATCGACGATGGAAAGCCGGCGGGCAAGGCATTCAGCGAAACGCTGCGCAATCTGCGCGAGATCGCCCCGACGGTGTATTTCAACGTGCCGAAGGGCTGGGAAGAACTGACCAACGCGCTCGAAACCGACGCTACGCTGCGCGAGACCTTCTTCTCGCGCGTGAAGACGTTCTTTTTCGCGGGCGCGGGGCTTTCGCAGGCCGCGTGGAACCGGCTCGATGACGTGACGCAACGGCATTGCGGCGAGCGCATCCGCATCATGGCGGGGCTCGGCATGACGGAGACATCGCCGTCGTGCCTCTTCACGACGGGCGGCGCCGTGATGACGGCGGGCTATATCGGCGTGCCCGCGCCCGGCTGCGAAGTCAAGCTCGCGCCGGTCGACGGCAAGCTGGAATTGCGCTTTCGCGGCCCGCACGTCATGCGCGGCTACTGGCGCGCCGATGCGAAAGCCGCGGCCGAATCGTTCGATGAGGAGGGCTATTACCGCAGCGGCGACGCCGCGAAGTTCGCCGATCCCGAACGGCCCGAGTCGGGCTTGCTGTTCGACGGCCGCATCGCGGAGGATTTCAAGCTGAGTTCAGGCACCTTCGTGAGCGTCGGCCCGATGCGCGCGCGCGTGATCTCCGAAGGCATGGCGTACATTCAGGATGTGGTGGTCACCGGACTCAATCGCGATGACGTGGGGCTGCTGGTGTTTCCGCGGGTCGACGCGTGCAGGCGGCTCGCGGAACTGCCCGACGCGGCGAGTGCGCGCGATGTCGTCGCTGCGCCGGCGGTGCGCGACTATTTCGCGGAGTTGCTGACCCGTCTGAATCGCACGTCGACGGGAAGCGCGACGACCATCGCAAGGATGTGTCTGCTCGATGTCGCGCCATCGCTCGATCTGGGCGAAATCACGGACAAAGGCTCGATCAATCAGCGTGCCGTGCTGACGCATCGCGCGGCGCAGGTGGACGCGCTGCACGCCGCCGGACGTGATGATGCGGCCGTGATTCTGGCGCGGCCGAAGCGCGATGCCTGAGCGCGCCGAACGTCGCGGAGCGGGCGCGGTAAGATGCCACTCCACGACGCAAGGAATCACCGCGATGAACGGCAAAGTACCGAAGAAAGCTGCATCCGAGACAGGCGCGCCCCGGCCGGCGCGCAAGGCGGCATCGCGGCCGCATCTCACGTACCTGATCGGCAGCCTGGACCGCATTCTCAAGCGCCGCCTGACCGATGCGCTCGTGCCGTTCGGCCTCACGCTCGCGCAATTCACGGCGCTGTCCGTGCTGGAGGCGCGCGGGGAGGCGTCGAACGCGCAACTCGCAGAGCGTTCGTTCATCACGCCGCAATCGGCCAATGAAGTCATGATCGCGATGTCCTCGCGCGGCTGGGTGACGCGCGAGCCCGATCCGAATCACGGACGGATTGTCGTGTTGCGTCTCACGGACGAAGGACGCGCGGTCGTGCGCCGCTGCATGAAGGCAATCGAGCTGATCGAGCGGGAGATGCTGGGGGATATCGATGTGGAAAAGGCGGCGGAAATCCAGGCCCATCTCGAAGAGTTCGGACGGCGGCTGAGGCGCGCGTAGCCTTGCTATCGGTCAGGATAGCGACAACGCTGCCTGCATTCGCCGCTCGCGAGCGGACCGCGTGAGCCGCGATCCGCCTTGCTTCGACATCGATCCTCAGAACGCGACTCGCGCGCCGGCCGTCAGGCCATATGCGGTCCGGCGAGCCGCCGCTTCGCCCTCGACATGCGCGAACAGATGACCGTTCTTCGACACCCGCAGCGTGCCGTCGAGGCCGAGTTGCCCGAATACGCGGCCCGAGTGCGGGGAGGTCGTCGTTAGGCCGAGTCCCGCGAGGTTCGCGTCGACGCTCGGTCGCGTGAGGCTGCCCGCATCGACACCCATGGCCGCCGTGAAGCGGTAGGTCACACGCTGCGCGAGCGGGTCCTGCACGCGCGAGCCGCCGGCGAGGCCCGTCATCATGCGCACGCCGTTGCCCGAGTAGCTGTCCAGCGACAGCGCTGCGGCCGATGCCACGCCTTCCGAGCTCGCGTCGCGCGACACGTGCTGGTAGATCGCCCGGGCGAACGGCTCGAGCCGCTGCGCGCCCACGTCCACCGGCAGGCGCACGCCCGTGGCGGCGATCACGTCGCGGCCATGCGTGCCGCTGGTGAGGCCAGCCGTGGTGCCGAGAGCGTCGGCATGATTCGTGTCCCAACTCTGCGCGCCATAGCCGAGCGTGCCGTCGAGCAGCACGCGGCCGAGCGCATGCTGCCCGTACACGAAGCCCATGCTTTCCTCGATCGTGCCGTTGCCCGCATCCGCCGACACGTTGGTTTGCGTATAGGCGAAGCCGACGCCCACCTTCGTCGTGGCGTTGCGCACGATATCCGCGCCGGTCGCCACCTGGTTGTCGCGCGAGGTGAAGCCGGAGGCGTGACTGTCGCTGGCCGAGGTGTTGTTGCCGTGCGTGACGTTCGCCCAGAGCGTCTGACCATGGTCGATGCCCCCCGTCGCGATATCCGAGAGATGCGCCGCGACCTGTCCCTGCACGCCGAGCGCCGCACGCGGCGCGGCCGCGGCCATGTCCGCGTGGATCTCGCCGGAGAGCGTCTTCGCGATCGGGCCGATCTGCGCCGCCTGCGCACCGGCGACCGCGTAGATCAGCTGGCTTTGCAGTGCCGACGCGGTGCCCTTGTCCTGCGCGCCCATGATCGTGTCGAGGAGCGCGGCCGCCGCGCGCGCGTTGTCGTTTTCGGCCGTGAGGGTCGCCGCATACGAAACCGGCGTCACGCGCAAGTCGATGCTGTTGCTGCCGTTCATGTCATAGAAGGCCTGCAGGCGCGTGCCCGCCTGCAGTCCGTCCGACGGCTGCGCGAGCGTGTCGAAGCGCCCGCTGATCCCGCCTTCGGCCGTCACGATGCGGTAGGTATCGCCGAGACTCGGCACGAAGGTATTCGTCGCGTTTCCGGTGATGCCGCGCAGGAGCGGTGCGAGCGTCCCGGCGGCGATGAACGGATGATTCGCGCCGAAAACCAGCAGTCGCGAATAGTTGCCTGCGCCCGTGCCGGTGCCCGTTCCGTCGATGTCGACCTCGAAGGTGCTGCCGGGGTTCATCGTCACCGTGCCGTTGACTGCCAGCGTGCCCGGCGAGTTGCCGGGCGCGAGACGCCCGCTCACCGAGAGCGCGCCGTCGATCGCGCCGATGCCGCGCAGCGTGCCAGCGCCGAGCACATCGACCGCGCCGGTGATCGAGCCGTTCGCGCGCAGCGTGCCGGCCGCGACGCATGCGCCGCTCGCGAGCGACGCGGAGCCTGCGATGGTGAGCGCGCCGCCGCCGGACTTGTTCAGGCAGGCGGTGCCCGCAGCCGACGCGATGGCGCCCGACAGCACGGCGCTCGTGCCCGCGGCGACATCGACCGTGGAGGCGCCGGCCACGATGAGCTGCTGGCCCGCAGTGAGCGAGGCGGTCGTGCCGAGCGTGCCGCCGTTCAGCACGATCGCGCCGCTGCCGAGCGACGAGCCGCTCGCGATCTGCAGCGTGCCGCCGTTGATGAGCGTGCCGCCCGTGAAGGTGTTCGCGCCGCTCAGTGCGAGCGTGCCCGCGCCGTTTTTCACGAGGCTGCCCGTACCGCTGATGGAGCTGCTCGCATCGAGCGTGACGCCGGCGAGGGTCGTCAGCGAGGCGCCCTCGGCGCCGATGACGATGGCGCGCGCCGTATCCATCGACTGCGTGACCGTGAGGTCGCCGCCGTGGAACGTGAGGGCGCCCGACGCGGCGCCGAGATTCGTATCCGAGGCGACATGCAGCGAGCCGCCGGACAGCGTCGTGCCGCCGCTGTAGGTGTTGTTGCCGGCGAGCACTTCGGTGCCGCCTTGCACGCGCAGCCCGCCCGTGCCGGAAACCGTCCCCGCGAAGGTGCCCGCGGCGTTCGTGAGCGACAGCGTGCGCGCGCCCAACGCGACCTGGCCGCTGCCGGAAAGCGAGGTGACGGACGTATCCGCCGTGAGGCCGGAAATGTCGAACATGCCGTCGTTCGACACGCCCGAGGACGCCGCGATGCTGCCCGCGCCCGCCAGCGCGAGCGTGGCGCCCGCGCCGATGTGCGTCGCGCCGGTGTAGGTGTTCACGCCGGTGAGGGTCACGCTGCCGCCGCTCGCGTTGTTGACGATGTTGAGCGCGCCGGGCGCACCGCCCGCCGCGTCGGCGATCACGCCGGTGAAGGTCGACGTCTGTCCGTTCTGGTCGATGGTGCCGCCCGCCGCGCCGAGCGAGAACGCGCTCGCGACCGTCGCGCTGTCCACGCGCAGCGTGCCGCCGCTGAACACGGGGTTCACGCTCGTGCCGAGGCCGCTCGTCGAGAAGTACGGCGTGCTGGTGTCGATGTCGGAGGCGGGCACGCCGCCCGTCGTCGCGACCGCGTTACCGGTAAACGTGCCGGGCTTCGACGCGACATAGAACACGGGACTGACCGAGGTATCGCCGTAGTTGAAATCCGCGAAGCCGATGGTATAGGTGCCCGTGGCGCCGATCGTGAAGCTGGTGACGATCCACTGGGTCGTTCCGTAGCTGCCGAGCACCAGCGTGCTCGCCTGCGCGGGCACGTACGTCGCCGAAGCGCCGTTGAGCGCCAGAATGCCGACCTGCTGGGTGCCCTGGCCCGAGACCGCGAACATGACGCCGTCGTTGTACGGCTGATAGTCGCTTGCCGCATACGCCCACGCGAAGGAGTACGTGCCCGCGGCCAGCGTGAACTGCTTGTAGATGTAGCCGTAGTTCGTCGTGCCGCTCACGAGATTGCTGATGCTGCCCGGCGTCAGGCCGAAGCTCGATTCTACGGTCCCGACCTGGCCGTACCCGCCGCCCGGCGTGATCTTGGCCATCTGGTCTCCGACTGCCGGCGTCAGCGAGTAAGGCTTGCCGCCCACGGTGAAGGCGTTCGTCGTGCTGAGCACGGCGACGGAGCCGGATTGCGTCCAGCCCGTCAGGCCGGACGAAAAATCGAGGAACGTCGAGGCATGCGCGTGGGACGGCAATGCGCAGCAGAGAACGCCAACACCCGCGGAAACGGTCTTGCCGCAGATCTTGACGATGCGGAATATCTGATGCTGCACACTCATGAATTGCCTGTTCGGTTATTTTTGATCAATGTCGTCGGGCGGGCGCGCTGTTTGCCCTGTTCTCCGCGTCAATGACGGCAAATTTCATGCAATATTTAGTGACCACATAGGAAATTTTTTGGCGCCGCAGAATGGCACGTTCGTGCTTGCGGGTTGAAGGTGGAGTAGAGCGTGAACGAAGCGCGTATCGTGTCTCACATCTCGGACTACCAGCATGCTCATGAACGCTATTCGCATTGACCGGCCGCGGATGGTCACGATCGCCGCCGCCTTACTGATGTTCGCGTTGACAGCCTGCGTTTCCTCGCCGCCTGATTCGCAATCTGCGAGCTCCACGTCGCTCGATGACGCCATCAGCGGTTCGCAACGCAGCGATAAGGCGCGTGCGCGCGATGTATATCGGCATCCGAAGGAAACGCTGCAGTTCTTCGATATCGGTCCGTCCATGACGGTGCTGGAAATCGCGCCGGGAGGCGGGTGGTATACGGATATCCTCGCGCCCTATCTGCGCGAATCGGGGCGGCTTTATGAAGCGCAATATGTCAGCACGTCGGCCGATCTCGCCGCCGAAGACAGCGCGACCGACGCCGACTACCGTCGCAAGCTCGATACCGCTCCGGCGATGTATGGGACGGTCGTTGTCGGCACGCTGCACGCAGGCCGGTTCATGGGCTTCGACGCGCATGAACGGTTCGATCGCGTGTTCACGTTTCGAAACATCCATAACTGGATCAAGGACGGTCAACTCGATGCGAATCTGCGCGCGTTTTATGGGGCGCTGAAGCATGGCGGTGAACTCGGCGTCGAGGAGCATCGCGCGCGGCCGGGGACGTCCGTGCAGCAGATGATCGATTCCGGCTACGTGACGGAAGCGTTCGTCATCGAGCACGCGCAAGCCGCCGGCTTCATGCTGGTTGCGCGCAGCGAGATCAACGCGAATGCGAAGGATACGAAGGACTACCCGCAAGGCGTTTGGTCGCTGCCGCCGACCTACAAGGGCGGTGATGTCGACCGGTCACGCTATGCCGCCATCGGAGAATCGGATCGCATGACGCTCAAGTTCGTGAAACCTTAGCTTTCGCTGGCGTTACGCCGGCCGATTCGGCGAAGCGCGAGCGCGCGATGCCCCGATGGACTCGATTTCCCGCGAGACCACCCCTGAACTCATGCAAAAATACCGGCAATTGATCGCGGGAAGGGCGACTCGTGGGCGTGAACTTCGATTTGAATGACTTGCAGGCGTTTCGGGCGGTGGTGGAACTGGGCAGCTTCCGCAAGGCTGCGGAGGCGGTCAACATTTCCCAGCCGGCGTTGAGCCGTCGCATCGAGAAGCTCGAAGGCGCGCTCGGTGTGCGCCTGTTCGAGCGCACGACACGTAGTGTCACGCTCACCACGGTCGGCCGCGTGTTCGCGCCGAGTGCGGAGCAACTGCTGGACGATCTCGATGTCGCGCTTCTCGGCATTCGCGATGTGTCGTCGAGCCGCCTGGGCCACGTGACCATCGCCTGCGTGCCGTCGGTCGCTTACTACTTTCTGCCGAACGTGGTCGCGAGCTATCATCGCCGCTTTCCGCGCATCAGGGTCAAGTTGCTCGACTCCAGCGCCAACGAGGTGCTGAGCAGCGTCATCAGTGGTGAGGCCGATTTCGGCGTGAGCTTCCTCGGCAGCCAGGAGTCCGAGATCGAGTTCAAGGTGCTGTTGCAGGAACGCTTCGTGGCGGCCTGCCGGCGCGATCATCCGCTCGCGCGCAAGAAGCGCGTCACCTGGAACGAACTCTACGAGCACGAGTACGTGTCCGTCGACAAGACCTCGGGAAACCGCCTCCTGCTCGATCAGGCGCTCTCCGCCGTTGCGCCTCGCGCGCCCAGCGTGTGCGAGACCCGCCATGTCACGACCATGCTGGGGTTGATCGAAGCGGGGCTCGGTGTCGCGGCGGTGCCTTCGATGGCCATGCCCGTGCGCGATCATCCGATCCTCACGAGTGTGCCGTTGGTCGATCCGGTGGTGAAGCGGCGCGTCGGAATCGTGCGGCGGCGCGGGAGGCCGCTGACGCCCGCGGCTCAGCAGTTCTATCGCACGATCATGGAGATGAAGCGCGCGGGCCCCGGGAATGGCGGGGCCGGCGGCGACGACCCCGGCACGCCCGTCGAGAGAAGGAAATCCGCATCGTGACCTTGCCCTGGCCGCTGCGGCTGCTGTACGTGCAAGTCTTGCTGGGGATGTTGCTCGGCATGACGCTCGGTCATTTCTGGCCGCAGACCGGCGCGATGCTCAAGCCTGTCAGCGATGCATTTATCGGGCTGGTGCGCATGATGATCGCGCCTATCGTCTTCTGCACGATCGTCTCGGGCGTCACGTCGCTCGCCAGCGGCACGACCATCGGACGCACGATTCTGAAGGCGCTGGCGCTCTTCTACGTCCTGACGGCTCTCGCACTCGTGCTCGGGCTCGCGACCGCGTACACGATGCATCCCGGCGCCGGCATGCATGTCGATGTGCGGCATCTGGACACGAGCATCCTCTCTCAATATGTCAGGCGTTCACAGCCGCACGGGCTCGTGGAATTCGCCCTGGGCATCATCCCGGAGACCATGCTCGGCGCCTTCGAGAAAGGCGAGGTGCTGCCGGTCCTCCTGCTCGCGCTGGTCTTCGGTTTCGCGCTGAACGCGCAACCGCGCGCGGGCAAGCCGGTGCTGACGTTCGTCGACGCCCTCGCGCAGGTGCTCTTTCGCATCCTCGCGCTCATCATGCGACTCGCTCCCATCGGCGCATTCGGTGCGATGGCCTTCACGGTCGGGCGCTTCGGCATCCGCTCGGTCGGCTCGCTCGGCATGTTGATGGTCTCGTTCTACGTCGCGTGCCTGTTGTTCCTTGCGCTGGTGCTCGCGCCGCTCGCCCGGCTGCATGGCTTCGCGCTTTGGCGCCTGCTGCGCTACCTTCGCGAGGAACTGCTGATCGTCCTTGCGACATCCTCGACGGAACCGGTCCTGCCGCGTCTGATCGGCAAGCTGGAGGCGCTCGGTTGCGACAAGGGCATCGTCGGCCTCGTGCTGCCCGCGGGGTATTCGTTCAATCTCGACGGCACAGCGATCTATCTGACGCTCGCCTCGGTGTTCATCGCACAGGCGTGCGACGTGCCGCTCTCCGGCCCGCAGATCGCGACGATGCTCGCTGTCATGCTGCTCACCTCCAAGGGCGCGGCCGGTGTCTCCGGAAGCGGCCTCGTGGCGCTCGTCGCGACATTGCTCGTGATTCCCGATCTGCCCGTCGCCGGGGTGGCGCTGCTGGTGGGCATCGACCGGTTCATGTCGGAGGCGCGTGCGTTGACGAGCGTGATCAGCAACGCGTGCGCGGTGATATTCGTGTCGATGTGGGAAGGCGCGTGCGACCGGACGCGTCTCGCAACCGTGTTGCGCGCCGCCGAGACGCGCAACACCGATGCGCCCGCCACTGACACACCGGGCTGAGCGGAAGACGGCCTTCGGCGCGCCTTCCCGTTCGCAGGGGTCAATGCGCCGTCACGGAATCGAGGCCGGTCGATCTTACTTCGGGCTGGACCTCGGGCGAAGCGAGATAGTCGAGCAGCGCTTTCGCTTCCTTCGGATGCTGCGCACCCACGGGAATGCCGGCCGCGAAACGCGTGACGGACTGCAAGGACTCGGGAATCTTGCCGACGTAGGTCGCGCCCTTCACGGGCAGCAGCTCGCTGACCTGCTGAAAGCCGATTTCATAGTCGCCGTTCGCCACCACCGACGCGACGGGAATGCGCGGAATCATCTTCGCCTTCTGCTTCATCTGCTCTTCGATCCCGAGCCGCTTGAACAACTCGCGCTCGATATAGACACCGCTCGCGCTGTCCGAGTAAGCGACCGACTTCGCGTGGAGCAGCGTCTGTCTGAGCGCTTCGTCCGAGCCGATATCGGGCTTCGCCGCGCCTTCGCGCACGACCATGCCGATGCGCGAGTCCGCCAGTTCGACCCGCGATCCCGGCACGACCTTGCCCGCCTTGATCAGATCGTCGAGCGCATAGCCGACCATGATGACGGCGTCGGCGGGCTCGCCGCGTTCGAGCCGGTTAGGAATGGCCTCGGGCGATTTGCCCATCGAAGGGCCGAGCGCCGTGTCGAGCGTGTTGCCCGTCGCCGACGTGAACTGCGGACCGAGCACTTTGTAAGCGGCCGTGAAACCGCCCGAGCTCATGACGTGCAGGTCGGCGGCCTGCACGTTCGCCGACGCGACCGAAACCGCGACGAGCGCCGCGCTGCAAACCTTCAGAAGCAGGTTTTTCATGGGTGAAGACATGTCCTGTTGCGTGATCAGTGAGCCGGCGTCAGCGTGGCTGCGCGGCGACGGTAGAGCGCGAACGTGGCGCCGAGCGCGCACGCGGCGGCGAAGCTCATCCAGATGCCGGGCGCGGCCTTGTCGCCGGTGAAGTGAATCAGGGCCGTCGAGATGACCGGCGTAAAGCCGCCGAACACGGCCGTCGCAAGACTGTAGGCGAGCGAGAAGCCCGCGACGCGCACTTCGACCGGCATCACCTCAGTCAGCGCAACGACCATCGCGCCGTTATACATGCCGTACAGGAAAGAAAGCCACAGCAGCACGAGCAGCATGTTGACGAAGCTCGGCGCGTGAGCGAGAAACGACAGCGCCGGATAGGCGGTCGCGATCGCGAGCGTGGTCATGCCGAGCAACAGCGGGCGGCGGCCGATCCGGTCCGAGAGCGCGCCGCCGATCGGCAGCCACACGAAGTTCGATACGCCGACGCACAGCGTCACGAGCAGGCTGTCGGCGGTGCTCAGATGCAGCACCGTCTTGCCGAAGGTCGGCGCATAGACCGTGATGAGATAGAAGCTCGTGGTGGTCATCGCGACCAGCATCACGCCGGCGAGCACGACCGTCCAGTTCCGCGCGAGCGTGCCAAACACTTCCTTCATCGTCGGACGATGCTGGCGCGCCTTGAATTCCTGCGTTTCTTCGAGATTGCGACGCAGCATGAAGATGAACGGCACGATCATGCAGCCGACGAAGAACGGCACGCGCCATCCCCACGCGGCGATGGCCGCCGTGTCGAGCCATTGATTGAGCGCGAAACCCAACGCAGCGGCGACGACGATCGCCACCTGCTGGCTCGCGGACTGCCAGCTCGTGAAGAAGCCTTTGCGGCCGGGCGTGGCCATTTCCGCGAGATACACCGACACGCCGCCCAGTTCTGCTCCCGCCGAGAAGCCCTGCAACAGACGTCCGAGCAGCACGAGGGCCGGAGCCAGCAGGCCGATCGTGGAATAACCCGGCACGAACGCGATCAGGATGGTGCCGCTCGCCATGATCGCCAGGGTGACGATGAGGCCCTTGCGGCGGCCGACGTCATCGATATACGCGCCGAGAATGATCGCGCCGAGCGGACGCATCAGGAAGCCCGCGCCGAAGACCGCGAAGGTCATCATCAGCGAGGCGAATTCGCTCGCGGCGGGAAAAAACACGTTGGCGATCTGCGTGGCGTAGAAGCCGAACAGAAAGAAGTCGAACTGCTCGAGGAAGTTGCCGGCCGTGACGCGAAATACCGCGGCGGCTTTCGATTGTCCGGGCGAATGGGTGGAGGATGAGGGGTGCATCGAAGTGTCTCCTGAATCTTTGGAATGCGCGGTGTTCAGCGAATCGTCGTTTCGGGTATGTTCGCCGGGATAGGCTGAAACGATAAGTGCAAACTTATGAATAATTGATGTTCTTTGATTATCAATTCGGAACACCGGCGGCGCGTGAAATCAGCCGCCGGGAGCCGGCGTTTCGTGCGGGTATCAGGTCACGAAGCGGCACTGCGACGCAACCGTGCGCGTGTCCATATTGCGTCCGCGGTTGAGGTGATCGTCGATTTCCGCGGCACAGCCGAGCATGCGCGGATAAAGGAAGATCGTGAACGCGGCCGTTTCGAGATCCGCCTCGCTGAACTGGCCGCGTTTGAGGGGCTGCCAGAGCATTTTCAGGAGCAGCGCGGCGATCACCGCATCGACGTTGACGCAGTAGACATTGCGCGACACGCCGGCGTCGAACAGCGCCTGCACCAACGCGCGGTAATACGCATGAAACGCGTTGTACTCGCCGCGCCCCTCGTACAACTCGGCGATGAACACCTCACGCGGATCATGGTTCACCGGCTTGTCCTTGAAAACCGGGTGATTCACGCCCGGCAGCTTGGCGATGTCGAGGCTGCCCGCCTGCTTGCGCTGCGCCTTGTACTGCGCGTAGCGTTCGACGGACCGCTGCGCGAGCGCTTCGAGGTCGACGCCGTGATGCGCGTCGGCGGGGTCGTCGAGGCCGCTGTCGCGAAACGCGTCGTTGAGAAACGCGATGCCTTCGTAGCCGTTGCCGCCGTGCGTATAGCCGGTATGCGTGAGAAAGCCGACGAGCGCCTTGTTCAGTTGCACGCGCTCGGGGCTTTCGGGGCCGTCGGCGGATACCGCGCCCTTCGCGCCCTGCGCCGAGATCGCGCCAGGCCCGTTGGTGAGCAGGAGGCCGGTCAACGTCCTGAACGCGAACAGATCGTCGCCGGACGGCTTCAGATCGAGCAGGGCGGCGAAGGCGATTTCCGTCAGCGAGCGTTCGCCGAGCAATGCCTCCGTGGAAAAGTCGCAGAAGCCGTCGGGCCGGTGACGCGACGCGTCCGCCGAGGCGCCGATCAGCGTGCCGAAGAGCGTCGTCCACCACGGCAGGCTTTCCGCCGTCAGGCGCGAGATGCGCTTGCGCATGAGCGGGCCCCAGGCGAGTGTCGTCGTGATCGCGGCGAGCACCGCGTCCGCACGCGGATGGCCCGGGCCGTTCGTCAGCCACTGGACGAAGGTCGAACTCACGCCGCGTGCGGCGAGACCCGCGAGCAGGGCTTCGGCTTTTGGGTCGGGTTCGTCCGAGAAGAGCGCCGCGCTCCCGGCGGTATCGACGGCGTCGATGTCGAAAGTCTCGTCGAATGCATCTTCGAGTTTGGCCGCTGCGAAGCGCTCGATCATGAGCCGGGCCGCGTCGCGCGCCGCGCGCGGGCGATTCGGCCCGATGATCGCGGCTGCTGCTGCGAGCACCGCGTTGGGCGCGTTGCCCGCTTCGCGCGCCGCCTGCGCCGCCGCAAGTTCGGGCGTGCCGTGCAGGTTCACCGCCGCGCCGATCGCCACGTTGACAAGCTTTTCGTCGTTGGCCCCGCCGAACTCGTGCAACAGCGCGAGGCAGACGTTCGCCTCGAACGAATGCGTGGCGGCCTCGAGCATCGACGCGCCGTGCAAGCTGCTGACTTGCGTCTTCGCGTCCATCTGCGATGCGCCCGAAGCGTCCTTCAATGGCTGTCGCGGCGGGATCGCGCCAATCTGGCCGTTGACCCGTGCGACCTGTTCGTCGTAGGGTGCGACCGCACTCACGACAGGCAGCGCGAGTTCGTCGGGCAACGCGAGCCCTTGATCCGCACCGAACCACGGCTTGAGCGCCAGGCTGCCTTCGGGTTCAAAGTCGGGCATCGTCGCGTTCGCGCGCATCACGGCCGTGAGCGCCGCCGGAATATGCGCGATGTTCGTCACCACCGCGCCCCTGGCCGAGCAGCAGGGATCGCCCGGTGTGAAGAGCCGTTCGACGCCGAACTTCTCCATGAACCAGCGCTCTTTCGCGAGCGCGTCGTCCGCGCCGCCCGCCATTGCGCCCGCATGACCTACCGCCCGCGTGAGGCGGCTCTTCCAGCGGCCGACCACACAGGCGACCACGGGTTTTGTGAAAGCCGCGTCGGCCTCGTAGTATCCGCCCGGCTCGCAATACAGCACAGCGGCCTTGCTGCGCGCGTCGTTGGCGAGAGCGAACGCGAACTCCGGCGCGGCATAGTGAATGTAGACGTCCTTGCCGCTGGAGATGACGGTCGAGGTGCCCCAGCCGCTCATGCGCAGATACTGCGCGATCGTCGTGCTGAAGCCGCCCGAGTTGGAAAAGATCGCGATCGATCCCTGGCGCAAGGTGGCGCCCGGATCATCGCCGCCGAGCGCGCCGCCGATGCGCACGCGCTGCCATGAATCCGCGACGCCCAACCCGTTCGCGCCGAAGATGTCGATGCCCGCCTGCTGCCCCATCGCGCGAATCTCGCGGGCATCGTGCACGGCGATCTTCTCCGTGATGATGAAAATCTTGCGCAGATCGGGATTGACGCGGATCAGTTCGGCGACGCCATCGCGCGCGGCCGACGGCGGCAGATAGACGACACCGCAGTTGAAGCGATGCCCGGCTTCGAGACCTTCCCGGACGTTGTCGTACACGGGGATGTCGCCCGCGGGCGTCGCGAGCACTTGTCCGCCCTTGCCGGGCGCGGTGCCGAACACGACATTCGCGCCCGAGAAGGCGTGGCTCACCGGCGTCACGTCCGATGATTCGCCGCCAAGAATATTGAGTACGCACACGCGGTCGTCGCGCGTGGCGATTTGCGCCAGCGACTGGATGCCGACGAAGTATTTGAAATGACTGTTGCCTTGCTTGTGCATGTCGATCTCCTCACGCCGTTTCGGTTTGCGATTGCGCCTCGCGTGCGCCGATGCGCGCCGCGACCTGTGCGCGGCCGCCCGATTGCATCCATGCATCGGCCTTGCGGGCGTACTGGATCACTTCGCTGATGTCGGAGTCGAAGCCAAAGAGGCGATAGGGCAGGCCGAGGGCATCGCACGTATCGCGCAGCGCCGACATGCCGCGCACGAGGTTCGGGCCGCCGCGGCCGAGGACGACATAGAGCGGCGTCGGGCCATGCTCGCTGAAGTGCTCGCGCAGCGCATCGGCCATGGCGCGCAGCGTTTCGTAGATGTCAGTGTTATTCGACTTGCCGCCGATGATGAACAGCACGTTCGACTGCTTGAGCCAGTGCCTGAAGCAGATGCGCGCCACCGCCTTCATCTTCTCGTACGGGGGATTGCCGCCGAAGTCCGACGAAATGATGGCCGCGTCGCCCAGCATCTCGGTCACGAGCGAGTTCGCGCCACCGCCGAAGGTCGGCGCGAGGATCGTGCCGCGCTCGTTGATCACATAGACATCGCTTTGCCCCTGGTGCGTGCGAAGCTGATTGATCTCCTGCTCGAAGTCCGAGTAATCGGCGGCGAACAGATGCGCGGGCAGGCCGAGGCGCGAGAAGCGCGGGTCGTCACGATCGAATCCGCATTTGAAGTCGCAGGCCACGGGCGTGAGACGCCCCTTCTTGTCCTCGCGCATGCGAATCGGGTTGAGTTCGAGCGTGGTCATGCCGAAGTCGTGGAACAGTTCCCAGAGCTTCGGCAACTGCTGCACGAGCGGCGAGATGATTTCGCGCGGCGCGCCGATCTCGCTCAGCGCGTTCGCGACGACGAACGCCTTCAGGCCGGTCAACGCATCGAACGGCACCATCGCGACATGCTTCGGATCGACTTCCTCGATATCCATGCCGCCCTTGTGCGAGAGCGTCATCGTCGGGGCGCGAAAGCGCGTGGAGTCGGTGATCGAGAAATAAACCTCGTGTGTGGCCGGCACGCCTGCTTCGAAGGTCACGCCGTTTGCCTTCGCCTTCATGTGGCCCACGGCGTGCTCGGCGAAATAGAGCCGTTCCTTTTCCGCCAATGCCGTCTTGAGATCGGTGGCGCGGCCGAGCAGCCCGGCCTTGCCCTTCTTGCCGACGCCGCCCTTGAAGACCGGCTTGATGAACACCTGGCCGTGGCGGTCGATGAGCGATTTGATCTCTTCCTCGTCCCC
>LRBF01000010.1 GCA_001580565.1 Caballeronia megalochromosomata
GCGCATCACGACGAGGACGCGGCGAGCCGCGCAAGGCATCAGGCGATCAACGAATATCTCGTGCCGATCGTGAAAGGCTGGAGCACCGAAATGGCCATCGACGTGACGAGCCTTGGCGTTCAGGTGCATGGCGGGATGGGCTTCATCGAGGAGACGGGCGCGGCCCAGTTCTATCGCGACGCGCGGATCCTGTCGATCTATGAAGGCACGACGGCGATTCAGGCCAACGATCTCGTCGGCCGCAAGACGCTTCGCGACGGCGGCGCGGCGGCGCATGCGCTGCTCGAGGAAATCGACGCGACGCTCGAAGCGTTGCGATCGACCGATGCCGCCGATGCCGCGCGCGTTTTCGAGGCGATGCACCGCCGTCTTTCCGATGGACGCGAGGCGCTCGCGAACGTCGTCGCCTACGTGCTCGAATCGGGCAAGCGCGACCCGAACGCGGTGTTCGCCGGCAGCGTGCCGTATCTGAAGCTCGCGGGCATCGTGCTGTCGGGCTGGCAGATGGCGCGTGCGCTGCTCGCGGCACAACGCAAGCGGGCCGAAGACCTGCAGTTCTACGGCGCGAAGATCGCGACCGCGCACTGCTTCTCCGAATACGTGCTGACGCGGGCCCGCGGACTCGAAACCGCCATCGTCAGCGCGCACGGCGACGATCCGCTGTTCGCATTGAACGAAGCGCAATTCTGACGCGTACGCGTGTCCTGAGCCTGAGAGAAGGAGGCGGTATGACGTTGGACAACGCCCGCACGGAGGCGTCGACGAACTGGATCGAGCAATACGGTCCGCGTGAATCGATGGAGTACGACGTGGTGATCGTCGGCGGCGGGCCCGCCGGACTGTCCGCCGCGATTCGCCTGAAGCAGCGCGCGGCGGAGCAGGGCGCCGAGATCAGCGTGTGCGTGCTCGAAAAGGGCTCGGAAATCGGCGCGCATATTCTGTCGGGCGCGGTCATGGACCCGCGTGCGCTCGACGAGCTCATTCCCGACTGGAAAGCGCAAGGCGCGCCGCTCGATGTCGCCGTGACCGAGGACCGCTTTCTGTTCCTGTCGGAAGCAGGCGCGCGGGCCGTGCCGAACTGGGCGCTGCCGGAGAACTTCAGGAATCACGGCAACTACGTGATCAGCCTCGCGAACCTGACGCGCTGGCTGGGTCAGCAGGCCGAAGCACTGGGCGTCGAGATCTTCGCGGGCTTCGCCGCCGCCGAAGTGCTCTATCACGATGACGGCTCGGTCAAGGGCGTCGCGACGGGCAACGTGGGCGTCGGCCGCGACGGACAGCCGACCGAGGCGTTTCAGCTCGGCATGGAGCTTCACGCGAAGTACACGCTGTTCTGCGAAGGCGCGCGCGGTCATCTCGCGCGGCAGCTGTCGGCGCGCTTCGGCCTGCGCGAGGGCGTCGATCCACAGGTGTACGGCATCGGCATCAAGGAGTTGTGGGAGATCGATCCGGCGCAGCACAAGCCCGGGCTCGTCATTCACACGGCCGGCTGGCCGCTCCAGACCGACACTTATGGCGGCTCGTTCCTCTATCACCTCGACAATCATCAGGTGATGGTCGGCTTCGTCGTCGGCCTCGGATATACGAACCCGTATCTCTCGCCATTCGAGGAATTTCAGCGCTACAAGACGCACCCGGCGATCCGCACGTTCCTCGAAGGCGGCAAGCGCGTGTCGTACGGCGCGCGCGCGATCGCGGCGGGCGGGTTGATGAGCTTGCCGAAGCTGGTGTTTCCGGGCGGCGCGCTCGTCGGTGACGATGCGGGCTTTCTCAACGCGTCGCGCATCAAGGGCTCGCACGCGGCGCTCAAGACCGGCATGCTCGCCGCCGATGCCGCATTCGACGCCTTGCAGGCCGGGCGGGAATCGGACGAGCTGGAGGCCTATCCGGAGTCGTTCCGGCGCTCCTGGCTGCACACGGAACTGCACCGCGCGCGCAACTTCAAGCAATGGATGGGCAAGGGCCTCTACCTCGGCACGCTGATGGTGGGGATCGAGCAGAAGCTGCTGGGCGGCAAGGTGCCGTGGACGCTGCATCACCGGCACGCGGATCACGAGACGCTCAAGCCTGCCGCGCAGTGCACGCCGATCGTCTATCCGAAGCCGGACGGCAAGCTGACGTACGACCGGCTGTCTTCCGTGTTCATTTCGAACACCAATCACGAAGAGAACCAGCCCGCGCATCTGACGCTGAAAGACGGGAACGTGCCCATCGACGTCAATCTGCGCACCTATGCGGGCCCGGAAGCGCGCTTCTGTCCGGCGGGCGTGTACGAGTTCGTCAGAGACGAGACGGACGGCAAGGACGAAGACCGGCTGCAGATCAATGCGCAGAATTGCGTGCACTGCAAGACCTGCGACATCAAGGACCCGACGCAGAACATCGTATGGGTGACGCCGGAAGGCGGCGGCGGGCCGAACTATCCGAACATGTAATCGCGCGGCGCGCACGCGCAAACGAACCGGAGCGAATCAATGAGCGAAGCAAAACGTGAAGTAGTCGTGGTGAGCGGCGTGCGAACCGCGATCGGCGATTTCGGCGGCAGTCTGAAGGATTTCGCGCCGACCGAACTGGGCGCGATGACCGTGCGCGAAGTGCTCCAGCGCGCGAACGTCACGGGCGATGAAGTGAGCCACGTCGTGTTCGGCCACGTGGTGCATACGGAGCCGAAGGACATGTATCTCGCGCGTGTCGCGGCGATCAACGGCGGCGTCGCGCAGCACGTGCCGGCGCTGACGGTGAACCGCCTGTGCGGCTCAGGCCTGCAGGCGATCGTCTCGGCCGCGCAGACCATTCTGCTGGGCGATGCGGACGTCGTCATCGGCGGCGGCGCCGAATCCATGAGCCGCGCGCTGTACGCGTTGCCGGGCGCGCGCTTCGGCCAGCGCATGGGCGACGGGAAGCTCGTCGACATGATGCTCGGCGCGCTGCACGACCCGTTCCAGACGATTCATATGGGCGTGACGGCGGAGAACGTCGCGCGCAAATACGGCATTGCCCGCGATGCGCAGGACGCGCTCGCGCTCGAATCGCATCGCCGTGCCGAGCGTGCGATCGCGGAAGGACGCTTCCGCGACCAGATCCTGCCGGTCACGCTGCGCACGAAAAAGGGCGAAGCGGTCTTCGACACCGACGAGCACGTGCGCCTCGATGCGAGCGCCAGGGACTTCGAAACCCTGAAGCCGGTGTTCGTCAAGGAGAACGGCACGGTGACGGCCGGCAACGCCTCGGGCATCAACGACGCGGCGGCGGCCGTGCTCCTGATGGAGCGCGGCGAAGCCGAGCGGCGCGGCGCGCGGCCGCTCGCACGGCTCGTGTCCTACGCGCATGCGGGTGTCGATCCGGCCTATATGGGCATCGGCCCCGTGCCGGCGACGCGCAAGGCGCTCGAACGCGCGGGTCTCGACGTGGCGCAACTCGATGTGATCGAAGCCAACGAGGCCTTCGCCGCACAGGCCTGCGCGGTCACGCAAGAGCTGGGACTGGATCCGAGCAAGGTCAATCCGAACGGCTCGGGCATTTCGCTTGGCCATCCGGTCGGCGCGACGGGCGCGCTCATCACCGTCAAGGCGCTGTATGAACTGAAGCGCACCGGTGGCCGGTACGCGCTCGTCACGATGTGCATCGGCGGCGGTCAGGGGATCGCGGCGATCTTCGAAAATCTTCAGTGATCGAATCGAGGGACATTCCATGAATATCGAAACGATCGGCGTCGTGGGCGCGGGTACGATGGGCAGCGGCATCGCGCAGGCGGCGGCCGTCGCGGGGCTCGACGTCGTGATGATCGACGTCAGCGAAGCGGCGCTCGGCAAGGGCAGTGCGGCAGTCCGGGCGAGCCTTGCGCGGCTCGTCTCCAACGGCAAGCTCGACGCGGCGGCGCAGGATGCCGCGCTCGGGCGCATCGCGACGTCGACCGACTATGCGCGCCTTGCTTCGGCCGATATCGTCATCGAAGCGGCGACCGAGAACGTCGAACTGAAAGGGCGCATTCTCGGGCAGATCGAAGCGGCGGCGCGGACGGATGCGATCATCGCGACGAATACATCGTCTATCTCGATCACCGCGCTCGCGGCGCCGCTCGCCGACCCGTCGCGCTTCGTCGGCATGCACTTCTTCAATCCCGTGCCGATGATGCCGCTCGTCGAGATCATTCGTGGCCTGCAGACGAGCGACCGGACGGCGGCGGCCGTGCGCACGCTCACCGAGCGCATCGACAAGTCGCCGATCGGCGTGCGCAATTCGCCGGGCTTCGTCGTCAACCGCATTCTCGTACCGATGATCAACGAGGCGTTCTTCGTGCTGCACGAGGGTGTGGCGAGCGCGGCGGAAATCGACGAGGGCATGAAGCTCGGCGCGAATCATCCGATCGGTCCGCTCGCGCTCGCCGATCTCATCGGGCTCGATGTGTGCCTGTCCGTGATGGACGTCTTCGTGAAGGACTTCGGCGATCCGAAGTACCGCGCGTGCAGCTTGTTGCGCGAACTCGTCGCGGCCGGACGCCTCGGGCGCAAGTCAGGACGTGGGGTGTATGACTACACCGTGTAGTGGCTTGTCGGGAAGGCTCCCTCGTCGATGCGATCTGCCATAGTTCGCTTCGGCCATGAAACGCGATCGGCGTGCGGCAGTTGCTTGGGCATACCGCCGTGGATAGGTTCTCGCCGAAAAAGCGCGACCGAACTCGGCATTCAGGCTAAGTAAGTCCCACTCGTAGACAACTGAGCGGAAGGCGCATGCTGCGGGCCTGGTGCAGGCAGATGAGCGACCGAGCGAGCAGGCCATGGCCCGCTCGCTCAAATCGTGCTGCTTCGCGGTCGCGAAAGTGACGCGTTCGTTAGGCCGCAACTGCTACTGATTTCTCGCAGTCAAGTGCCCACATTTAGCATATCCCGGCGTCGCACTTCAAAGTTGATCGCCCCATGTCGCGTTCTGGCCGCGCAAGGTTCTCGCCTCACGTCACTCCCTTTTTGCCGACATTCCCATACGCCACGCGAATTGTCATGGCGCTCATCAGTTCAAAAACGCGATTGATATCTGGCGCCTGTTTCTGTGTTCCGAACATTAACATCGCCGCGCCTTCCATCTGAGCGGCGATCAGCGTCGCGCGGGCCAGGCAGTCGCGCGCGGTTGCGGAGGCGTCCATCTCGCGTACTAGTCCGACATAGATCGCCCGATAGGCAGAGTAAAGACTTCTCACGAGTTCACGCGTACCGTCCGAGTGCTGAGCCAGAGCAAATATTTCAAACGAGAACCGGGCTACCCTTGGGTCAACGGCTTCCTCAAATGCATCTTCTACAATTTCACACAGACGTTCGAGCGCAGGTTTGCCGCTCGGCTTCCCCATTTCCTTATAGCGTTCCAGATAAACCCTCAGTAACGCGTCGATTGTCGAGCTGAGCAGTTCGTCATGCGTGGGGAAGTAATTTTGAAGCGCGGACGGCAGGATGCCGAGTTCCCTCGCCACTCGCGCCTGCGTAAACTGTGCATATCCTTCCGTCGCCAGTAGGTTGGCCGCGCAAGATATGATCTCGTTAATCTTCAACTCTCGACGCTTTCCTTGGACCGTCGGCCGGTAATAGAGACTGTCTCGTCGTGCTTGTCCAACGCTCAGATTGAATAGTCTCCCTTGAACCCGCGCGCCGAGTTCGGCACTTTGCTTGATCCCCCGTTGGCGGCCGCGTACACCGTCATCAGGAACATCGCCCTTCAAGGCCTCTGGGGGCAACTCGACAAGCGATTTGACGGAGCGCTTTGTCAAGCGTACGAATTCCGCGTAGTCCTTCTCCCCATCGCCCACATAGCGATTGAAGATCATCATGCCAGTCGTCTGTGCAAGGAGGACTGTTGCACGAACCAGGCAATCTCCTTTAGCGAGCGCAGGCTGGATCTCCGAAAACAACCTCGCGAAGAGGTCCCGGCACTGCGCATGAAATTCATCGGCGAGCTCTGCAGCATAGATCGCGTGCTGGGAGAATGCGAACATTTCAAACAGGAACTGAGGGAGGTCGGTCTCGTGGATATCCAGAATCATCCGCTCGACCAACGCGGAACAACGCTGCGCCGCGTCGATATCTTGCCGGTGCGCGATCTTCATGTAGTCGTCAAGTTTCCGCTGTACATAAGCTTGCAGCGCTGTGCGTAACAGCTCCTCTTTCACCGGAAAGTAGTACTGAAGATTTCCCAGGGTGATTCCCACGCGGCCCGCCACCCCGCGTGTCGCAAACCCGGCGTACCCATCCTCCCGAAACGTCTGCTGCGCGGCGAGGATGATTTGCGCGATGCGTAGTTCACGGTTTCGTCCTGTGGCCGATCCCGACCCGTTGCTCGGCCCACCGGAATCAACGAAATTTTTTTTTGCCTTCTCTTGCACGCTGCGGCTCCGTAAAAACTGCCTCGGTCGATCCCGATTATAGGTCAGATCAAGGCAAGATAACATAATCGTAAGGTCGTGGCAGCACCTCTTCCGGATGAACGGTCGCCGCCTGTCGACATACCGAAAAACGCCGAGGAAGCAAAGGCTCCGTGTCAAATGACACGTATGTTCTGCCTGCAGATGCGGCTCCCGAGAGCTAAACCCACCCCGAATCAGAGTTTTCCCTCGCCATCGCCAGACTTGATTGTAGGTCAATCAACATCTATTCTTAGGTCACGAACACGTAAAAGATAGGTCGTTAAACCGTATTAACATTTATCCGCAGTTGTTTGGGGGCTGACAAGAAGGAGCAGGCAATGAGCAACGACGTGGTTTCCTTGCGCGACATGATCGAGAAGTGGCTGGCCCCGACCACAGCCTCACCGATCCGGTTGACCCGGCTTTCGTGCGCTTCACGCAGGCCCATTCGGTGCGTGCGCGCGGAGTCATTTCTGTCGTCAGGCCCTCTGGCGATTCTTTTCTTCCAGCACGGTGATGGATCGTGGCGAGTGTTCCCTCCGGGTCCCCATCGACCTACGTTGGGTGCTTCGCTGTCGGCAGACTAGGGACTGCGGGTTTTTCTTCGTTTCGAAGGGGAAACGTGATGGATATCGAAAGGCTTGCGAATGATTCGGGCATGCTGGTCGTGCTCGATGGCCGGATCGGCCGCGTGGAGTACAAGAGCGTGTACGGGTCTTTCCAGGCCCTTCAGCGCTTTGCCGACAACTTGCTCCAGTCGATCTCGAGCGAAACTTCCGACGACCGCGCTGATCATCCGCTTCATCGTGATTATTGACGGTCAGCGTAAAAAAACGCGGGTCCGTCGTGGTCGTCGGCGGACGGCCCAATTCTCGACATTTTCGAGGCAAATCAGATGAACGACAGGGAATACCCTGTCTTTTGATTTCAGTTTTTCTTTGTCATGATGACCTATGATTACCACAGTTTTCTAGTACGGGCATCGTCCGGCGCGCGCTCGCGCTTGGACCGTCGACTGAAGAGCAGGGAGAACATTGATGGATGAATTCGGGCATAGGGCTTTCGCCGAAGATGGCGCGATCCTGATAAAAGGCCTCCTCAACAGAGAGCAACTGGCCCTCTGTCGGCACGTCTTCGATTGGGGTATCGAGAATCCGGGACCAATGGCCACGACACTGTTCGATGGCACCGCGCAGAAATCGCACAACGACAACGCCAATCCCTACGCGAAGGCGCGCCTGGATGATTTGGTCGGCAGGCTACCGCTTGGCGAACTGTTCGCCGATCTCTGGGGATCGAAGCACGTTTGGTATTTCGCCGAAGAGTTGTTTCTCAAGGCTGGTGGCACAAGCGGACGCTCGCCTTGGCATCAGGACACTTCCTACCTGCCATGGGAGGGCAAGCACTTTGGCAATGCCTGGCTCAGCTTCGAGGCTGTTCCCCGGCAGAATGCGCTCGAGATCGTGAAGGGCTCGCATCGCGGCACGCGTCATGACGGCACCACTTTTCAGAATGCGGACGATCCCACTGACCCTTTGCATGGCGGGGATGTTTGGCCGCGCCTGCCAAATATCGAAGCGGAGCGCCGCAGCAACCCGGCTGCGTACGACATCATTTCGTGGGAGACGGAGCCCGGCGATGTTCTGCTCCTGCATCCGGGCGTGCTCCATGGCGGCGGAGCGGTGGACGCGGCATTTCCGACTCGCCACACACTTGTGCTGCGCTTCTTCGGCGACGACGCGGTTTTCAGTCCGCTGCCGCAACCGAGCGTGTCGGGGTTCACGTCGGCCGGAGTTCTATTCCTCGAAGAACTTGCCGCGTTGAAAGACGGCGATCCGTTTCGCGCACCCTGTTTCCGTCAACTCGTCTGACCACACCGACCATCACCACCATGACAAAGTCCACTTCGCGGCAATCGATTATCCCGCCGCCGTTTCAGGCGTTCTACGACACTTTTCATTTTTCACCCGCAACCCGAGTCGGCGACACCATTTGGGTTTCTGGTCAGGTCGGCATCGGCCCGGATATGCAAGCCGGCGAGGACATGCAGGCGCAGGCACGCATCGCCTTCGAGTCCCTGAAGGTCGTGCTTGAAACGGCGGGGGCGAGTCTGGCCGACGTCGTGGAGTTGACCACCTTTCACACGGACCTGCGAGGGGAAATGGAGGCCTTTTCGACGGTCAAGGACGCGTACTTCCCGACACGCTATCCCTCGTGGACGGCCGTTGGCGTGACCCAACTGGCGCTACCGGAGTTGTGCATCGAGATCAGAGCGGTAGCAGTGGCAAGCTGCGGCGAGAGCTGAGTGCTTTGCTCTACAACGCCAGCTCCGACGTTTCCGCGATATGTACTACTAATTATGATGAGATCAGAAGGAGAATTGCGGTGAGAAAGCACACTATTGGAACATTGTCGGCCATCGCCGCGGCGCTCTTGCTTGCGGGCGGAGCGGCCGTTGCTGAGGAACTTACGCCGGTAGGCGCCGAACGCGCGGCCAGCAAGGACGGATTGGTGCCGGCGTTTGCCGGGAGGCAAGCCACGCCGGCAGGTTGGGAGTGGGGCAAGATGCGCGGCGACTTCTGGAAACACCGGGACGAGAAGCCGCTCTATTCGATCGACACGGCAAACGTCGACAAGTACGCGGACAAGCTCTCCCCGGGCGAGATCCAGTTGATCAAACAGCAAAAGGGTTATCGGATGGACGTCTATCCGTCCCACCGCGAATGTCAGTTGCCGGAATTCGCCGAGCAAAATTCCACGGCCAATCTCACCACCGCGAAACTGGCTTCGAATGGCGAGACAGTACAAGCGGCGACCCTCCCCGGAGTGGCATTTCCGCAGCCAAAGAGTGGCGCCGAAGCGATCCTCAACTATGAGACACGGTACCGCGGCGAGGGAGTGGAGTGGTCCCCGGTTGTCACGGCGATTTCCCCGCGTCCCGGCAGCAGTGACTGGATCGACGCAGTGGGTCCCCAAACCTTTTATTTTCCAGCGGGCAAGGAAGGCAAGACGTCGCCGCAGGACGTCGATCAGTTCAATCTGGGTGCCTATTTCTCCGTCAACTCACCCGCGGCATTAGCTGGACAGGCCTTCGTACAGCGCCAGTTCTTCGATAAGGATTCCGAGACCTACTACTATTTTCCGGGTCAGCGCCGTGTGAGACGCATGCCCGCTTATACGCACGATGCGCCGTTGATCGGCTTCGAAAACCAGTACCTAATCGATGAATCGAACATGTTCAACGGGTCCATCGACCGTTTCAACTGGAAGCTGGTGGGCAAGCGCGAAATGATCGTCCCGTACAACGACTTCGGCATGTACAGCTTCAAGACGAAGCTGCACGACGTTGCGACTCCCGAAGGGATCGCAGCTGATCACCGTCGCTATGAGGTCCACCGTGTCTGGGTCGTCGAGGCCACGCTCAAGCCTACGGCACGCCACGTCGCATCGAAGAAAGTCTTCTATCTGGATGAAGACAGCTGGCTCGCGCTGGTCGGCGAAGACTACGACGCGCAGGGCAAGCTCTGGAAGGTACGCGAAAGCTACCCCATCCCAGTGTGGGAGTTGGGCGGGGCCTGCGACAACGAGCCCTTCGTGCAATACGACCTGATCAACGGACGCTACGTGCTGGATGCATCGTCCATCGGGCAGGGCAAGGACATTCGCTGGTACGAGCATGTCGACAATCCTCGCTTCAAGGTGGACTTCTACACCGCGGAATCGTTGCGTTCGGCGAGCGAGCGCTGACATCCGACGTCGGCACAAAGGACCCGGCGCACGTCACACGCGTGCGCCGGCAGGGAGAGGGACGGTGGGGCAGACCATGACAACGAAGATAATCGGCAGGTATGTTGCGGTATCGCTGGCCATATTCGGCACGGCAGCATCAAGTGCGTACGGTTACGACTTCACGACCGGGATCAACGATCTCACAGGCTCGTGGGTGACCAACCTGACGGCGGGTGCGGGGATCCGGACCAAGAATCCGAGTTGCTCTCTCACTGGCGACCCCAATTCCGCGGGTTGCGGAGCGGGGGCCAACACCAATCAATGGGGTTTCGGCGATAACGGCGATCTGAATTACCGCAAGGGGCAGGCATACAGCGCCTACGCCAGCGCGACGAGCGAGTTGCTGATGAAGATGCCGAGCGAAGGGCTCAAGTTCATGATCCGGGGCACGGGCATGTACGACTTCCTCGCGAAAGATACGGCAAGAACGCCATTGTCGAGCACCGCGTCGGCGCAGGTCGTCTACGATGCGCAACTGCTCGATCTGTGGGCCGAGAAGGATTTCACCATTGCCGGGAATGCCGCGCACGTGCGGCTCGGCAACCAGGTGATCAACTGGGGCGAGAGCATGTACGCGATGGGCGGGATCAACGCGACGAACTCGCTCGACATCCAGAAGCTGCTCGTGCCGGGTTCGCAACTCAAGCAGGCGCTCCTTCCTGCACCGATGGTGAGCTTCGCCGCCGATCTTTCACATGGTTTCAGCACTGAGGAATACTACCAGTTTCAGTGGAACGGAAACCGCTACCCGCCAGTCGGATCGTACTGGTCGACAACGAACAGCCTCGGGCGTGGCACGCAGCCGCTCACCATCAGCACGAACAACTTGAATGTAGCCGGTCCAAGTGCGGGCACGATCGCCGGACCGAACAGTGGCAACCAGAATGTCCTCGACGGAATTAACACGGGCCTCGTGAACGGCACGTATGCTGGCCCCCCTTTCAACGATATCGGGCTCCCGGTTTCATGGCAGTCGCCATCGAAGTACAAACCACAGTTCGGTTTCAAGCTTAACTTTTCACCGCGCTCCTTCGGTGCGAACTTCGCGTTTTACTACGTCAACTACACGGACAAGTCGCCGGTGCTTTCATCGTTGGCCAATGGGACCGAGCAGTGGTCGTATCTTCAGAACCGCCAGCTCTTCGGCTTGAGCGCGAATTTCGGGCTGGGGGACTGGGCTATTGGCACCGAGCTGTCATATCGGCCACATGACGCCGTGGCGCTGTCGAGCTGCTATGGCGCGGGCGGCCCACCCGACCTGAACACGAACGGCGTGGCGGGCGTCAATTGTCAGCAGTGGGCCGACATGAAGCGGTTCCAGTTCGACATCAACGGCATCCTGGCCCTGACGCGCAGCGAGTATCCGTTTCTCAAGTTGATCGGTGCGGATTCCGCGACGTTGACTGCAGAGCTGACCTGGGTCTACTACCCGGGTCTTAGCTCGCAGGGCGTCACCCGTACGGTCGACGGACAAGTGGTTACGCAGGTGCCGCAGGCGGGCTATTTTCCCTGGCTGAACAACACCTCGAATCTTGGCTATCCGATCGGGATGGCGCAGGGCACATCGAGCTCAGTAGGCGCGACCATCGACTTCAACTGGACCTACGACGGCACACTGATCCGCGGCTGGCAGGTGACGCCAGGCGTCACGTTCGCCACCGGACTCTACGGCTATACGCCGACGCTCAGCGCGAACTACCTGCAGGGCGCGAAGTCGCTGAACCTTTATGTGCTTTTCAACCAGAACCCGGCCACGTGGCAGGCGGGCATCAACTACACGTTGTTCTGGGGCGGACACAACACCGGGGGTCAGCCATATGCAGACCGCAACTTTGTAGGGATGTTCGTGACACGGAACTTCTGATGGCTCGATGCCGTGGGTCGTTGAATCAACTTAGGGATCAAAGCTGTGCTAAATCGCCTGGTTAAAACGTTGGAAAGATTGTGCTTCGGACACCGAGCAGCGGTGCTTGTGACGGTCGGGGTATTTACGGTCGCCATGGCCGTGTTCGCCGTGCAACTGCGCATGGACGCGGGGTTCGAGAAGCAGATGCCGATCGGTCACGAGTACATCCGGACGTTCCAGAAATATCGCTCCGACCTGCTCGGTGCGAACCGGATAACCTTCGTCGTACGATCTCGCCACGGCTCCATCTGGACGAAGGAAGGGCTCACCCGTCTATATAGAGTGACTCAGGCGGTGACGTATCTGCCGAACGTGGATCGGATCGGCGTGCAGTCGCTCTGGACGCCGAACGCATACGTGAACGAGATCACTGATGAAGGTTTTCGCGCCGAGCCGATCATCTCAGGCACCATCACGCCTGAGCAACTGACGCCCGAGCTTGTCACCGCGATTCGGCATGCGACCACCCAGGGCGGCTACGTCGGAACGCTTGTTTCGCATAACGAAGACAGCGCCATGATCACGGCCGAGCTCAACGAGCGCGACCGTAACGGCAAGGTGCTCGACTATGTCAAGTTCAATCACCTGCTCGAGGCGCAGATCCGCAAGCCGTTCGAGGACGCAGGCTATGAGATCCAGATCATCGGCTTCGCGAAACAAATTGGCGATATCGCCGATGGCGCCACGGCCGTGCTCGGTTTCTGCGGCATCGCACTACTGTTGACTGCGCTCGCGGTCTACTGGTACTGCCATTCGATTCGCTTCACGGTGCTGCTGATCGCATGTTCCCTCACGTCACTGGTCTGGCAGTTCGGGACGCTTAAGCTACTGGGATTCGGCCTCGATCCGCTCGCCGTGCTGGTGCCTTTCCTGGTTTTCGCGATTGGCGTGTCGCACGGCGTGCAGCAGGTCAACTTCATCGTGCGTGAGATCGCGCATGGCAACAGTTCGTTTGATGCGGCGCGCCATAGCTTCAGCGGTTTGCTGATTCCGGGTGTGCTGGCCCTCGTCACCGCATTCGTGTCTTTCATCACGCTGCTGTTGATTCCGATTCCCATGGTGCGCGAGCTGGCTATTACTGCGTCGCTCGGCGTCGGCTACAAAATCGTGACGAACCTCGTATTGCTGCCCGTCGCCGCTTCGTGCTTTCACTTCACAAAGAGCTATGCGGACAGCGCACTCAAACGCAGCGAGCGGCGCTCGTCATGGTTGCGTGGACTCGCCCGCATCGCCCAGCCGCGCTATGCAGGCGTGACCGTGGCGCTGACGCTCGTGGTTTTCGCTCTCTCTGCCTGGCAAAGCCGCGACCGCGTGATCGGTACGCTTCAGCCGGGTGCGCCCGAACTGCGTGCGGATGCGCGCTTCAACCAAGATGCGACGTCGATCGCGGCGAACTACGACATTGGCCTCGATTGGCTCACGCTCGCAATCGAGTCGGGAGGCAAGGCATGCGACAACCCTGCTGTCGGACTCTACGAAGACGATCTGACGAGCACGCTGCGTGACGAGCCCGGCGTGGTGTCAGTGCAGTCATACGCCGGGATGCTGCGCCGCTACAACCAGGGCTATAACGAAGACTATCCGAAGATGAACGTTGTGCCGATCGACCCCGAAAACTACGGAGCGGTTTCGGTGGATGCTGGCCGAGTGAAGGGCTTCATGAAGGCCAATTGTGGCATGACAGCGGTTCATCTTTTTCTCACCGATCACAAGGCCACGACGATTAGCCGAATCCTGGACGACGTGAAGCAATACCGCGCATCGCACGTATTTCCGGGTATCAATGTACGGCTTGCGGCGGGAAACGCGGGCGTGCTAGCGGCCATCAACGAAGAGGTGGAGAAGAGCGAGTTGCCGATGATGCTCTATGTCTACGCTGCCATCCTGATTTTGGTGTTCCTCGCCTACCGTGACTGGCGTGCAATGCTGGCGTGCTGCTTGCCGCTCACGGTCGCAACTTTCATTGGTTATTGGTTCATGAAGGAGTTGCAAATCGGGCTGACGGTGGCGACGCTTCCGGTCATGGTACTGGCCGTAGGTATTGGCGTGGACTATGCGTTCTATATCTACAACCGCTTGCAGGTGCATCTAGCGGGTGGCCAGAACATTGTGAAGGCGGTGCAGCACGCGATGCTCGAGGTCGGCGTAGCGACGATCTTCACGGCGATCACATTGGCCATCGGTGTGGCGACGTGGAGCTTCTCAGCACTGAAATTTCAGGCGGACATGGGCAAGCTGCTGGCGTTCATGTTCCTTGTGAACCTGCTGATGGCGATGACCGCGCTGCCGGCGTTGGCGTCGGTCCTGGAGCGCTGGTTTCCGCGCCGCAAGCCGGCGCGCGCGCCGGGGCTTTTCAGCCACTGACTGGAGACCAATCATGATCAAGATGTTTGTTGCCGGCGCGGCCTTGTGTGCGAGCGTCGCGGCCTTCGCTCAAGCACAGGGAGCGGTCGCGGACTGGGCGGCCAAACCCGCGCATGCCTGGACAGCGCCGAGGCACATGATGTTGATGGACGCGGCGCGTGCCGGTTCGCGCATCGTTGCCGTAGGGGAGCACGGCGTAGTCGTGATGTCAGATGACGAGGGAAAAACGTGGCGTCAGTCAAACCATGTTCCGGTTTCCGCAACCCTTTCTGCGGTCACTTTTGCCGACGCGCAGCACGGCTGGACGGTCGGACAGTGGGGCGTGATTCTCGCGACGAGCGACGGCGGCGAGACATGGCAAAAGCAGCGGATAGACCTCTCAGTTGACCAGCCGTTGTTCTCCGTGCTCTTTACTACTGCTCGGGACGGAATCGCGGTGGGCCTATGGTCACTCATGCTCGTCACCCATGATGGTGGCAAGTCGTGGACGAAAGTGAGTGTGCCGAAACCACCGGGTAGTGGTCGTGCCGACCGCAACCTTTACCACGTCTTTTCTGATCGTCACGGTGTGCTTTACATCGACTCTGAGCAGGGAATGGTGCTGAAGTCCACGGATGGCGGGGCGAACTGGAATTATCAGGCGACGGGCGGCAAAGGGACGCTGTGGACGGGCGTGGCGCTGCCCGACGGCCGAATCATCGTAGGCGGTTTGCTGGGCGGCCTGTACCAGAGCAGCGACGATGGGGCGACATGGACGGCGTTGAACGCGGGCACGAAGAGTTCGATCACTGATCTTTTGACGACCGGGAATGGACTGATGGGCGTCGGGCTCGATGGCCTTGTTTTCCGGCAACGCGAGGGCAGTACTTCGTTCGAGGTTCAACAGCGCGCGGATCGTGCGTCCCTCACAGCCGCAGTGATCGATCGCACCGGAAAGCCGTTGCTGTTTTCGCAGGACGGTGTGCTGGTGGGGCCTTGAGCATGCTGCATTTCCTGCCGCATGTGTATATCGCAGTACTGCATATAATTGAAACAGGAGTGGCAACATGGAAGTCGAGACGGAACCGAAAATGATTCGCAGGCCCCCCGCGCGGAGCCGGCGCCGGTTCCTCCACCTTGCCGCAGCAGGTGCTGCGACGCTGGCTGCCGATGGAGTGTCACTCGCGCAAAGTGCGGTTACGAAGCCCCCGAGAGACCGTGAGGTATTGGACGTCGCGATCATCGGTGCGGGTCTCGCAGGATTGACGGCGGGCCGCGACCTCCAGCTGGCTGGATGCGATTCGTTTGTCGTGCTCGAGGCACGCAATCGCGTCGGTGGCCGAACCTATAACCATGACCTTGGCCGCGGCGTCGTTTCTGAAGCCGGAGGGCAGTGGATCGGTCCCGGTCAGACCGCGATCTTCGATCTGGCACGTCAACTCGAGATCGACACGTTTCCGAGCTGGTACGCAGGGAAGACCGTCGTGATGGCGCAGGGCGCTATCGTGGCCCAAGATTTTCATGGCGGCACCGGGGGTGACGACACGATTGGCAACCGGCTTGCCGAACTGTCGCGGGGCGTGCCATCCGGCGCGCCATGGAAGGCACCGAATCTGGCGGAATTGGATAGGCTATCTTACGGCGAATGGCTTTTGCAGCAGGGCGTGAAATACGAGGACGGCTACTTTCTCGCGCTAGCCGCGAAGCTGACGACGGGCGGTGCGCCGGCCCAGTTGGGTCTGCTGCACTACTTGTCGATGATCAACAGCGCAAGCTGCAACTATACGCAACTCGAAGCATTCAAAGGCGGGGCACAGGAAACGCGCATCGTCGGCGGCTCGCAGCGTCTGAGCATCAAGATGGCCGAGCAGCTCGGCGACAAGGTCAGGCTTTCCTCGCCGGTGCGCAAGATCACTGGCTGGGATCGCGAAGTCGTCGAGCTGCACACGGATCAAGGCTTGATTAAGGCCGGTCGCGTCATCGTTGCGATGAATCCGGCGCTTTGCAATCAGGTGGTTTTCGATCCGCCGTTGCCCAGCGGACGGGCGCAACTCCAGCAGCATTGGCCCACGAGCGCCCCAATGCGAAAGACTGTCCACGTCTATGACAAGCCGTTCTGGCGCGACGCCGGGTACTGCGGAACGATCTTCCAGGTCGGCGGTCCCGTTTTCATGACGTACGACAATTCGCCTCCCGACGCATCACTCGGCGTGATCGCCGCATTCGTGGCGCCAGGGATGTTGCCTGATGATCCCGCGACGGCCGAGAAGACGCTGTCGGCCACATTTGCGAAGGCATTCGGAGACCGCGCGCTGCATCCGACGCAGTTTCATGACTACGACTGGGGCCGGGTCGATCCGTGGGCCCTGCATTGCATCAACCCCATGCCGCCAGGCTTCTGGACGAAGTGGGGAAAGTATCTGCACCCCGAAGTGGGGCGCCTGATCTGGTCGGGCACCGAAACTGCCGACATCTGGGCGGGTGCGATGGACGGTGCCGTGCGTTCGGGCCATCGTGCTGCTTTGCAGGCGCTGGCTGGTTTCACTCGACGCGGCGAGGTGGCCTGAATGAGACGGGCATGGATCGTAAGTGGAGTCGTCGGGCTCGCCGCTGTGGTGGGCGTGGGAGCGCTTTACGGACGCGAGTACCTGGACGGTATGCATTTCGAAAAAGCGATGAACGAGATCGACAGGTTGCAAGTGGCCAACGGTGGCTCCTGGCCGCAACCGCAAGAGACCTGCTATTTCTGCCACGGTGCGCACGGGCAGTCCGCGAACGCCTGGTATCCGTCGCTGGCAGGACAGCCACAGGCTTATCTCATCGCCCAATTGCGCGCCTTCGCTGACGGGCAACGGCCCAACGCTTATATGGGGCCGATTTCAAGGGATCTGACCGACGAACAGATCAAATCACTGGGTGCCTATTTTGCGCGGCAGACTCCGGCCCGAAGCGAGCCGGCGCGCACTCAAGCCGGGCTAGAGAAGCGCGGTATGGAACTCGTGGCAGAAAAAAGTTGCCAAGCGTGCCACGGAGCGGCGTTCATGGGGGAAAACCAGATTCCGCGTCTGGCGGGACAGGGAGAGACCTATCTCGTGAGGCAGCTTGCTGCATTCAAGACCGGCGAGCGTCATGACCCGAGCGGCGCAATGAATGGGTTGGCGGCCACTCTGTCGGGCGAAGACGTCAAGGCGGTGGCCAGCTATCTTGCCAGTCTGACGCCGGTCGGCAGCAACGCAGGCGCAGGCGCTGAATAACAACCATCGCGTAACCGAAAAGAGGTCTAAGGACAGGAAATACCTGTCTTTTTTAAACTTAAAATGTTTGTAGACTATGACTATGTTAGATACGATGTTCTATAAAATGGACCTGCATCATCGCTGCATTCTCTGATAGCGGAGCTCGTCACCGCCGCCGGCATCCGCCGCATTTGAAAGACGCACCGTTGAACCCAATCACCTTCTAGGAGACAGGCATGGCAAAGCATCCCGTCGTTGTATATGGCGCAAGTGGTTATACCGGCATGTTGATCATGGACTGGCTGATCGACCAGAACATTCCTTTTACCGCTGTGGCGCGCAACGCAAGGCGTACGCAGGAAATGATGGCGCAGCGGGTCGTGCGCCTCGAATCTGCGAGCTACGAAATCATCGAGGCCGAACACAACGTCGATTCGCTTGCGAATGCCTTTCGCGGCGCGAAGGTCGTGTGCGCCACCGTCGGGCCGTTCTTCGATTTCGGCCTGGTCGCGGTGGAGGCGGCAATCAAGGCCGGTTGTCACTACCTCGACACCACCGGCGAGCAACACTTTATCCGCCAGGCACGCGAACAGTTTGGCGAACCCTACCGTCAGGCCGGTCTACTGTTGTCGCCGTCAAACGCGTACATGTACACGTTTGCGGAAATTGCCGCCGAGCTGGCACTCGAGACGCCTGGCGTCGATGCGCTGGAGACGGCGACCTTGACGCGCGGCCCGCGCGGTGCCGGCGCCGGTGTGAGCGTGGGCTCTACGGCGACCATCTTCGGAGGCTATCGCCAGGAATCTTGCTATCTATGGGAAAAGAAGCTGGTGCCGCATGACAAGCACGCTTCGTTCAATGTTGCCTCCCCGGATTTTCTGCAACCAGTATTCGCGTTGCCGTGGGGCGGCACCTCGCTGCCGGTGTATTTCGAGCAGGATCCCCGCGTGCGCAGCTGTATCTCGTGCGTTGGCTTCTACGACAACAACGCAATGCAGATGGTGCATGGGCTCAGTCAGAAGTGGGATGCGGAATACGCACACCTGCCACGTGAGCAGCAGGATACGGTACTCAAACAGCTTGTCGATTCCGTGACACCGTCGATGCCGCCGCGCGAGCGCACGTCGCTTCATCGCACTGTCGACTTTGCGATCGGCCGCGGTCAGCTTGCGGCAGTTCGGGCGACCGTGCACGGCATCACGCCGTATATCGCCACCGGAGCCATTCATGCCGCCGGTATTGCCAAGCTTCTCGACGGCGACACCGCGAAGGTTGGCTTTGCATCCGGTTCGAAGGCATTCGGCCATCGCTACCTGCTTGGGTTCCTCGAGCAGCGCGGGCTCGCGCGCGCGACAGTCGCCCAACTGTAACGGCCGCGAGAACAGAGATTCGAAACCGATCCAGGGACACATGGGACATGGCAATCATTGACTTTTTCGATCGCGGTTGGCGTATCAATCCTAACGGCATCGCCTACATTCAGGACGAGCGAAGCTATTCGTTCAGTGAAGTTCACGCGCTGTCGTGCCGTATCGCTAACGGACTGCTCGAGGCAGGCTTCGAAAAAGAAGCGAAGGCGGCGGTCTGGGCCGATAACGACGTCACGGCATGGACCTGCACGCTGGGGCTGTGGCGCGCAGGGGTGGTGTGGATCCCGGTCAACGGGCGCAACGCGCCGCAGGAGAACCAGTACCTCCTCGACGCGTTCGATTGCGAAGCGCTGTTCTTTCATCAGGCATTCGCACCGGCAATCGAGGCGCTGCGTCCCAGCCTGCCCAAAGTGAGGCTCTGGGTCTGTATCGATGCCGATCTGCCGTGGGCGCCATCGCTCGAGACATGGAGCGCGGCGCAACCTGCGACCGGGCCGAGCGTCGAGTACGACATGGACGACATCGTGACGCTTTCTGCCACGGGCGGAACGACGGGTTTGCCGAAGGGGGTGATGAACACGCATCGCGCGTTTCAAACCTATTTCGCGCAGTTCATGATTGCGTTTCCGTATGGCGTGGAGCGTCCGGTGAATCTTGCGGCGGCGCCTATGACCCATACCGCGGGAATGCTCTCGCTGCCGTGCACCGCCCGCGGCGGCACAGTGGTCGTATTGCCCAAGCCAGAGCCGGCGCCGCTGCTCGCGGCGATCGCGAAACATCGGGTGACGGAGTTCTTCCTGCCGCCGACGGTGATCTACCGCCTGCTCGATATCCCCGGTATCGAGAACCAGGATTTCTCCTCGCTCAAATGCTTTCTGTATGGAGCGGCACCCATGTCGGTGGAGAAGCTCAAGCGCGCGATCGAGGTGTTCGGTCCGATCATGGCAGGCGGATATGGTCAGACGGAAGCCCCGGCGTCGATCTCCTATCTCACGCCGGCCGAGCACTTCGTAGATGGCGCGCTTGCTCCGGAAAGCCGGCTTTCGTCAGTGGGCAGACCCAATCCGCTGATTCGCGTCGAAATCATGAGCGATCGTGGCGAGCTCCTACCTCGGGGCGAAACCGGCGAAATCTGCGTACGTGGCGACCTCGTGATGAAGGGCTACTTCAAGGCGCCCGACAAAACCGCCGAAACGATCGTGAACGGCTGGTTGCGCACCGGCGACGTCGGTCATCTGGATGACGAAGGATATCTGTACATCACCGACCGCAAGAAGGACATGATCATCAGCGGTGGCTTCAATGTCTACCCGAGCGAAGTCGAACAGGTGATCTGGGCGCACCCGGCAGTACAGGATTGCGCGGTGATCGGGGTCCCCGACGACAAGTGGGGTGAGGCGGTGAAGGCGGTGGTGGAGCTCAACGCCGGTCAGAGCGTCAGTGCAGAAGAGCTCGTGGCGTTATGCAAGGAGAAACTCGGCTCGGTGAAGTCACCGAAGAGCGTGGACTTCATTGCGGCACTGCCGCGTAGCACCGCCGGCAAGGTGCTGAAGAAAGATCTGCGCGAGCAGTACTGGCAGGGTCAAGGCCGACGGATCTGAGTCAGTCAATTTGAGAAAAACACCATGAGCGACATTTACATCGCGGGCATTGCGATGACCATGTTTGGCCGTCACTGCGAGCGCAGCATCGACGATCTCGCGGGCGAAGCGCTACGCGGCGCATTGAAGGATGCGGGTTGCGATGCCGCGGCGATCGGCGCGGCTTTCTATGCTGGCATCACCAACGGGCCGCTGCAGGGCCAACTGTCCATTCCGGGGCAGATCGTGTTCAGCAAGATCGGGATTGAAGGCATCCCGGTCTACAACGTCGAAAACGCCTGCGCATCCGGGAGCACCGCGGTGCATCTCGCGGCCCAGGCGCTTCGGTCGGGTGCCTGCGATGTAGTTCTCGCGCTCGGCGCAGAGAAGATGAACGTCCCGGACAAGGCGAAGTCATTCGCCTTGTTCGAGGCGGGCTGGGATGTGTCGCGCGTCGACGAGAACTTCGCCAGTCTGATGAGGCTCGGCGAAGGCATCGAGCCGCCACCCGGGTCGGAGTCCGACCGGCCGTATAGCCGCTTCATGTCGGTCTATGCCGCGCTGTGCAGGTATCACATGAAGACTTACGGAACCACGCAACGGCAGATCGCTGCGGTTTCGGCGAAAAATCACCTGCATTCGGTGCACAACCCGTATTCGCAGTTCCGACAGCCATTCACCATCGACGAAGTGCTCGCCGCACCGCCGATCACGTATCCGATCACGCTGCCCATGTGTGCGCCGGTTTCGGACGGCGCGGCGGCGGCGATCGTGTGTACCGAGGAGGGCTTGCGACGCATCGGCGCCGACCGTCGCCGGTGCGTCAGGATTGCGGCGAGCGTGATCCGCAGCTTCACGCATCGACGTATCGACGAGCCAGAGAAGAACATCGGCCGCCTCGCGGCACTTCAGGCATACGACCAGGCGGGACTCGGTCCAGAGGACGTGGATGTGGCGGAGGTGCACGACGCCTCAGCGATGGGCGAAATCATCCAGGCCGAAAATCTCGGGCTCGTACCGTTCGGCGAGGGCGGACCCGCTGCCGAGCGCGGCGAGTTCACGCTCGGCGGCCGCATCCCCATCAACACGTCCGGCGGCCTCGAATCGAAAGGCCACCCGTTGGGTGCGACGGGAATCGGTCAGCTCTATGAACTGGTTACTCAACTGCGTGGAGAAGCGGGCCCGCGGCAGGTTCCCGGCGCGCGTCACGCGATTCAGGAAAACGGCGGCGGCTTTCAGGGTGTCGAGGAAGCCGCGCTCGCGGTCCACATTCTAAGCAAGATTTGATGGAGTAGTTATGAGTGAGACGACGGAAACACAGGCAGAACAGCAAGCTGACTCTCGTTCTGCAGTGAACCGCCGCACGTTCCTCAAGGGTGCGGCGGCGGCAGCCGTAGTGGCGCCGGCAGTGGCGGCTACACAATGCTCGAGCAATGAATCAGGTAGTCCAGTGGAAGAAGCCAGAATGGCCGCTGACATGGAGAAATACCGCGCGCTTGGAGTCTGGGTGGAAAGGCCAGACGACTTGCAACCAGAACTCGTGGGCGACGTGAATGCGGATGTGGTCATCATCGGCGCGGGTTTTGCCGGGCTATCGGCGGCGCTGGAACTCGTCAAGCACGGCGCGAACGTGGTCGTGCTCGAGCGCGAGTTTGCGGGCTTTGGTGCAAGCGGACGCAACGCGGGTTATCTGGCCGGCGCACTCGGGCTCGAATATGATCTCTTTCTCAAGAACATAGGCAACGAGAAAGGGAAAGAGATCGTTCGCTACTACGAGGACGCGGTCCCCTTCGTGGAGGGCAAGCTGAAAGAGTACGAGATCGACTGCGACTACAATCAGACGGGCATTATCCGTGCGGGCATCGATCCCTCGCAGGAAGATAAGGTGCGCGAAAGCATGCGAACCGGCGCCGAATTGGGCTGTCAGTCGGAATTTCTCGATCAGGCTGAGATGCGTGCACGCGGCATTCCGCCCGCGTTTCTGTTTGGCAACTACGTGTCGCGCGGCGGCACGCTTCACCCCGGCAAGTATGTGATGGGGCTCAGGCGCGCAGCGCTTCGGGCAGGCGTGAGGATTTTCGAGAATACGCCGCTGCTGTCCTACACGGAAGGGTCTGTCATCAAGGTGCAAACACCGCGCGGAAGTGCAAGCGCACCGGCTATGATGCTGGCCACCAACGCCTATACGCCGCAACTCGGCCTGCTTGCAGACAAAGTCGTACCGTTGCGGGTCTCGGCGATCGAGACTAGGCCGCTCTCCGAGCCTCAGCGCAAGGCCTTAGGCTGGCCACGACGCGAAGGGATCGTGACGGCACACTGGACCATGGAAAGCCATCGCTTGACCGTGAACAACACGCTCGTGGTCACGACGAAGCGAATCCATTATCCGTACGGCTCCAAAACACCGAACGTGCCCGACTACGAGTCATACCGCGAGCTGCGCACGGCCCTGCATGACCGCTTTCCCTCACTCAAGGGCGTCGCGCTGCGGGCATGCTGGAGCGGCTACATCAGCCTGGCCAATGATGCGCTACCCGTTGTCGGGACCATTGGGTCGCATCAGAACATCTTCTACAGCGCCGGATGCTCCGGCCACGGCGTGGCCTCGCAATCGATGGTCGGAAGCATGATTGCAGGGCGGATTCGCGGCACCGACAATCCGCTGCTTTCGGCGCTAGATCACAAGACGCCATCGATGCTGCCTGAGCCCCTGCGATGGTGCGTCATGACGGGGGCGCTGGGTGTGGTGAACGCGCTCGACGAGCGTGTGAACAGCAAGGTTCGCGCTGCGCAGGCGCGAATGTCGTAACCGGCGTTGCGTGACGAGACGCTTGCAGTGGATACGTATCGACCACGTTTCGAATCTGTCTTGTTGAACGCAGAGGGTGAGAGGCGCGATGACCGGAAAAACGAACCGAGGTCAGGAGGAGTGCGATCGGACGTTGCGGCGCACGCACTATGCGGACGGAGGTACGTCCCGATGTGCTCGAAGCCATGTGTACCTTGGGCGCAATCGTGACTGCATTACGGCCCCGGCGGGGGCGTACACCTCACTCGGGAGGGAAAGCGATGACAGTGCGAAAAGAGCCCAGTCCCCGTAAGCGGCGCGCATCGGGCGCAGCCTCTTCCTTGGTACATCCCGCTGATGGCCTGCGCGCCCAAGGCTTACGTACGCGCAATGCCATCATCCGTGCGGCAAGGAAGCTTTTGCTCGAGAGTGGGCCCATGGCGTTCTCGCTGCGCGCCGTTGCTTTGCGTGCGGGAATCAGTGTCAGCAACCTCCAGTATTACTTCCCAACACGCTCTGCCGTCCTGCGGGCGGTCATGCTACCCGCGATCGACACATATTTCGATGCGTTGAAGCGGGCGCTCCAAAGCAATGCTTCGCCGCGTGCGACGATCGACGCCATTCTCCATCAGTCGGTGCAGGACGCCAAGGACTCAGAGTACATCTCGCCGTGGTGGCATTTCTTTTCGTTTGCGTCTACTGACCCCGAGTGCGCGCAAATGCGCAACGACTGGTACGACACCTTGACAAGTCAAGTTGCTGATCTCATTCATGCCGCAAATCCGGCACGTGGAGCCGCCGAGAGCGCGCACATCGCAGTGCTGCTCATATCCATGCTCGACGGCGTGACCTTCCATCTGGGCACCGTGCGCAGTAGCCGGGCGTACATGCGAAAGTTCGAGGCGAAGTTGTTCGAGATCGCGCATACCTTGGTTGGGGAAACGCGATAGACGCGAAGATTGTTTAGGGCTGGCTGGAAGCGTGAACAGGCCATAGAAGAAACATTTAGTCGCGATCCGGATAAGAAGGACAGGGAATACCCGTCTTTTTTTTCCATGTAGTAATTTGTATAGTGACCTATGTTTGGTATTTATATCTACAATTGAGGTGACCAGACTGCCAGGCAGTCTGGTCGAGTTGCATCCTGGACAGGAGGAATATCGGAATGATTCGACTACACAAGTCCGTAGGATTGCCGCTGGCTGGATTGACCGGCTTCGAAACCCCGTTGGGCGAGGAAGAACGTGCGATCCAGGACACGGTTCACCGTTTCGCACGCGATGTGTTGAGGCCCGTCGGCCGCGAACTCGATCGAATGACGCCGGAGGAAGTGATCGCACCCGGCTCGCCGTACTGGACCGCCATGATGGAGAGCGCGAAGCTTGGCCTTGATCCGCAGTTGCTCGCGCAGCTTCCGCCGGACATGGCGGTGCGCATCGAATCGCTGATTGGCGAAGAGCTCGGTTGGGGTGATGCAGGGCTTGCTGTTTCGATCGGCGTGGCGCCAGCCCCGCTGATGATGGCGCAATCGGTCGGCAACCAGGAGCTGATCGATATGTGCGCCGGCAAGATTGGTTGTTGGATGAATACCCAGCCTGACCGCGGCACCGATGCCGCGATTCTCTATCGCGACGAGATCAGCGCGATCGGCAAGCAGCCGTTGGGTAACCTTACCGCGAAGGTAGTCGCGGATGAAATCGTCATCAACGGTCAAAGTTCCGCATGGATCTCCAACGGCTCGGTCGCTCAGGTGGCGCTCGCGTACATGGCGGCGGATTATGGCGATGGCTTCTATGGAAGCGGGGAACGAAGTGCGTTCACGAACGGAATCGGCATGATTCTTCCGCTTGATTTGCCAGGTGTCTCCCGAGGCAAACCGCTCGACAAGATTGGCCAGCGCTCACTGCCGCAGGGCGAAATCTACTTCGACAACGTGAAGGTGCCCAAGCGCTTCGCAATTGCGCTGCAGGACGATTACCTCGGCAACCTGGCCTCAACATGGTCGTTCGCCGGCACGCACATGTGCCAGGTGTTCGTAGGCGTGGCCCGCGCCGCGTTCGAACTCGCGCTGGGATACTGCCACGAACGCAAGCAAGGCGGAGCGCTGTTGATCGACCATCAGATGACGCAATTGCGCGTGGGCGAGATGCTGCGTCGGCTGGAAATGGCGCGTGCGATCGCGCGACGCAGCCTCGCATTCTCACGTCTGTCTCCGAAGAGCCATCCGTACGCAACAGCCCAGGCCAAGGTCAGCGTGACGGAGGAAGCCATGAAGATTACGACTGAGGCGTTCCAGCTCTTCGGCGGTAATGGCACCACACGCGAGTTCCCGATCGAGAAGCTGTTCCGTGATGTCCGGTCCGCACTGATCGAGGACGGTGAGAATTACCACCTCACGTTGCGTCTTGGCGTGCTCGCAGGAAAGCTTTATCAGAACGGTTGGACGAAAGAGTGAACAACCCGTCGGCGCAAGTTGGCTTCGCGTCGGCTCCACGGCACCCCCGGTCCAGGTATCAGAACGTGGCTGATGAGAGGGCAGTGCAGCTCGCTGCTGTGCTAACGACTGTCGCCGCTTCGACTCAGGTGCCCGCGACGAGCGCACGCAGCGCAAGTGGATTAAACGAGGAACAGCAATGAAAGTGTTGGTGGCGGTGAAGCGGGTCGTGGACGCGAATGTGAAGGTCGGCGTGAAGTCCGACGGAACAGGTATCGATATCGCCAATGTGAAGATGTCGATAAACCCATTCGACGAAATTGCCGTGGAAGAGGCGGTGCGTCTTAAGGAAGCCGGCTTGGCAACGGAGATCATCGCGGTGTCCGCGGGGGTGATGCAGGTCCAGGAGACTCTGCGGACGGCACTCGCGATAGGCGCGGATCGCGCGATCCTCATCGAGTCGAATGAGATCCTGCAACCGCTCGCCGTGGCAAAGCTGCTCAAGGCACTTGTCGACAAGGAGCAACCGCAGCTCGTGATCCTCGGTAAGCAGTCCATCGACGACGATTCGAACCAGACCGGCCAGATGCTCGCCGCGATCGCGAACTTGCCGCAAGCAACCTTCGCTTCGAAGATCACCATCGCTGATGGCGAGGCCACGGTCGTACGTGAAGTCGATGGCGGTGCGGAAACGCTGTCGCTCAAACTGCCCGCAGTTGTGACTACCGACCTTCGTTTGAACGAGCCGCGCTACGTCACGCTGCCGAACATCATGAAGGCGAAGAAGAAGCCGCTGGAGACGGTTAAGCCCGACGACTTTGGTGTGGACGTCACGCCGCGTCTGCGAACCCTGAAGGTCGCTGAGCCGCCCGCGCGCTCGGCTGGTGTGAAGGTTGCCGACGTGAAGGCACTCGTCGAGAAGCTGAAGACTGAAGCCAAGGTTATCTGAAGGTTAGGGAGCGAGAGAGATGACGAACCTGGTTATTGCTGAACACGATAACGTGTCGGTTAGAGCTGCAACGCTGAACACGGTCGCCGCTGCACAGAAGATCGGGGGCGACGTGCACGTGCTGATTTTAGGTCACAACGCAAAGGCCGCGGCCGATTCAGCGGCGAAGATCGCGGGCGTTTCGAAGGTGCTGCTAGCCGATGCCCCGCACCTCGAAGTAGGCCTCGCAGAGAACGTTGAAGCGACGGTGCTTTCGATTGCGAGGAACTATTCGCACATTCTCGCGCCGGCCACGGCAGCGGGCAAAAACGTTACGCCGCGGATTGCTGCAAAGCTTGACGTCGCGCAAATCTCGGAAATCACGGCAGTGAACTCGCCGGACACGTTCGAGCGTCCAGTCTATGCGGGCAATGCGATCGTAACTGTTCAGTCAGTGGATCCGATCAAGGTCATCACGGTGCGGCCCACGGCATTTGATGCAGATTCCACACACGGTGGCAATGCCGTCGTGGAAAGGCTCGACGCGTCAGCGGACAGCGGCCTCTCGCAATTCGTTGGCCGTGAAGTCACGAAACTCGACCGTCCGGAGCTGACTAGCGCAAAGATCGTCGTTTCGGGTGGCCGCGGCCTGGGCAGCAGCGAGAGTTTTGCGTCGATTCTGGAGCCGCTCGCCGACAAGCTCAACGCAGCACTCGGCGCCTCGCGTGCGGCAGTGGATGCGGGATATGTGTCAAACGACTACCAAGTCGGCCAGACCGGCAAGATCGTCGCACCGCACCTGTACGTTGCCGTGGGCATCTCGGGTGCGATTCAGCACCTGGCTGGCATGAAGGACTCAAAGGTGATTGTCGCAATCAACAAGGATGAAGAAGCGCCAATTTTCAGCGTGGCCGACTACGGTCTCGTGGGCGATCTTTTCCAGATCGTGCCGGAGCTGGTGTCGTCAATGTGAGCGCTAGCCCGGACATGCGCCAGTGATGTTCGGACGGATGCGGGCCGATCCTGCTTACCAGCCCGGATCAAGATCTTTCTATGGCGCTGCACTTTGGTACTTAGCGAGACGTCCGACAGCGAAACGTTGCGAGTCGCGCTGCATCTCTTCGCCTTAATGATTGGTATAGCGACCTATATTTGTCATGTTGGACTATATGCACGGCACTGGAACGGCAGATCCGCAGTCTCGCATAAAGCTTATCAATTGTTCTGAAGGGGCTTTTGAGGATATGCGCAGGACGTTATTTCGACCCGGATATGGAGCCTGGAGCCTGAACGGGGCAGTTTCGGGGAAACGCAACAGCGGGACCTCATCACGCAGACAGAGGCACTATGGCAGAAAAATTGTTCCCTGAAGGCGCCGAAAGCCTGGGGCGCAGGCAATGGCTTAAGTATGCCGGTGCCTCAGCGGCCGTCGGCACGCTCGCCGTCGGTGCCCGACAGTCTTTTGCGACCGTCCCCAAGAGCGCGCCAAGCGCGGACGACGTTCTCGACGTCGCCATCATAGGAGCGGGGCTGGCTGGACTGACCGCCGCGCGAGATCTGCATCAAGCAGGCTGCGAGTCCATTCTGGTGCTGGAAGCCCGTGATCGTGTGGGGGGGCGAACGCTCAACTACAACATTCCCGGCGGGTACGTTTCGGAAGTCGGCGGCCAATGGATCGGTCCTGGTCAGACAGCCGTCGCAGATCTTGCGCGCGAATTGGGTGTCGGTACCTTCCCAACTTATTACGATGGCAATACAGTTGTTCTCGGCGGCGACGGTCGCGTGACAGTCGATCTAAAAGGCACTTTCGGCACCGACGAGGCGATCGGGGCAAAGCTCAGCAGACTCGCGCGCGATGTGCCTTGCGGCACGCCCTGGACGTCTCCGATGGCCGGCGAACTGGACAAGCTGTCTGTCGGCGACTGGCTGCAAAAACAGAATATCAAGCCAGAAGACCAAGTGGCATGGAATGGCAGCATCACCCTTTCGGGCGGCACGGCCCCGGCGAAGATGGGATTGCTGCACTTCCTTTCGATGATCAATTCCGCAGATTGCGATTACTCGCAGCTTGACAGCATCAAGCATAGCGCCCAGGAAACACGTTTCATTGGCGGCTCGCAAATCCTCAGCATTAAGATGGCCCAGCAACTGAGCAGTAAGGTGCGCCTGTCAACTCCGGTGCGCCGGATTGCTGGATGGGATGGCGACGTCGTCACCCTGCATACCGACCATGGCGAAGTGCGCGCGCGAACCGTCGTCATGGCCATCCATCCTGCATTGTGTCATCAGATCCAGTTCGATCCTCCGCTGCCAGAAAAGCGCGCGGCTCTGCAGCGCGCCTGGCCCGCGCATTCTCCCGCGAGGAAAACGGCCATGGTGTATCGCCGTCCATTCTGGCGCGACAAGGGAATGAACGGGAGCATTTTTCAGTTTAATGGCCCGATCATCTGGGCCTATGACAACTCTCCGCCCGCCGCAGAGATCGGCGTCATCAATGCATTCGTCGAGAACGCCAAGGTGCCATCGGAACGGGACGCGGCGATCGCTATGCATAAGCAATTCTACGCCCAGGCATGGGGCGACGAAGCGCTGTCTCCCGTTGCCTACCACGATCAAGACTGGGGCCAGGCGGATCGCTGGACCTTAACCTGCGTTTCCGCCATTCCTCCGGGATTTTGGAGTGCACACGGCGAGGCTCTCCGCCCGTCGTGCGGCAGGCTGATCTGGTCGGGGACGGAGACTGCGAATATTTGGGCCGGCTACATGGATGGCGCCGTGCGCTCAGGACATCAGGGCGCGCTTCAGGCCCTGAACGCCCTGCGTCGGGCGTAAGAGGCGATGATGAAAAAAATCCTATTGATTTGCGTTCCTTTGGCCGTCGTACTGTTGCTGGCCATTTTCGGTTCCGATCTGCTGGGTCTTTATCGGCTTCAGAGCTATATCGCTAACTCGACGACCGCTTACCTGGTCGACGGTGGCGCTTGGCCACATGTAACCGATGTCTGCATGGGCTGCCACGGCGTCAAGGGCAATTCACTCCACCAGGGGTATCCGAGCTTGGCGGGGCAACCAGCACCTTACCTAGAGGCTCAACTCCACGACTTCTCAGGTCAGGCGCGGCGAAATCCGAATATGACGCCTCTCGCGTTGACGATGAGCGATGCGCAGATCAAGTCGCTGGCGGCATATTTCGCGGGTGTGCCCCCTGTCGCGAATCGTTACTTCAGGCCGGATGCGCAACTGCGCGAGAAAGGGCTGCATCTGGTAGCCGCTGCCAACTGTGCCGCATGTCATGGCGCTCGATTGATGGGCCACGATCAGTTTCCGCGTCTGGCTGGCCAGGGGTACGACTATCTGCTTGCGCAGTTCGATCACTTCGCTTCGGGCACCCGCAGCGAACCCACAGGCGTGATGAAAAACCTTGCAATGGGTTTTTCGCCTGAAGATCGCAAAGCCGTTGCCACCTATCTGGCAAGCCTTGAACCGAAGAAAGATTGACCAATCAGATACAACCGGAATTGGGAGTAAGCGATGGACCTCAGATCTTTAGTTCTTATGCTCTCTAGTGCTTTGCTGGCGGTGAGCTCATTCTTTTATGGCTGGAAGTTCGTCAAGAAAAAAAACTATCTTCTCGGTCTGGAGATGTGGATCGTCGGCACCTCGGCGACGAACGCTATCCTATTCTTTGCCACAGGTAACGCAGTTTCCTATGAGATAGCGCACTTCTTCGACGCGTTCTCTCGAGGGTTCGGCATGCCCATCATCGCCGTCGCCGGCTTATTGGCGATTACGCACGGCTACAAGCCGTCAATTCGGCAGGACGTCGCGGTGTTTGCCGCTTCGTTTGTGCTCACATTCGTTTTAGTCGGAGCAGATTTTATTTCCGGGTTTTTGCCTTACTACTATCTTGCGATGTGGATCTGCCTGTCGATCTATCTCGCTTATTTCGTCAAACGATTGCTAAACGTGGGCGCCATGCTTGAGGCGCTGGGCGTCGTTGTGTCGCTAGTGGCCTCGTTCGCGATTGCAGGTATCTACGATTTCTACAAAATCCCCGGCGAGGAAACCAACGTCGTGCTCAATTTTTTCACGTTAGCGCTGTGTACATGGGCCTATTTCATGCCGGCCATCTACTACGGCTATTGCGCCCTGGAGCGTGCTCAAAGCGGGAGCCTGATGGCGGAGAGTCTCGCCCCTTACCGCAATTAAGCGAAGACGACGCTGTTGCTAAGTTCCGGGCGACTGGAAGTCTATGTGCGCAGCGCTAAACGTTTCTCCTGGAGATTATGATGAATCAGACCTCGCGCAAGGTAATGCGCTTCACGGCTTGGAGCGCGATCATCGGTGGCGTTCTGGCGTACGCGAATGTCGGATTGTCTTTTGCAGTAACTGGTCCCGATGCGGATATGGTGCTGCACGGCGCATCGATGCTCGCCTTGCCACCGGATAGTCGCGAGCTGTTTCGCTGGTGCATGGTTGCCGACACACTCGGGTTCTATCTGCCCTTCGTCGTCATTGGCGGCTACTTTGTGCACGCATTTCGCGAAGAACTGGGCTCGCTAGGCAGTATGGTGGCGATGGCTGTCGCGTTGTATGTCATGGTGGGCGTGACCGGTGCCGTCATGCAGTTTGCAACCCTTCACCCACTCTCCCATCTTTACGCGGGCGGCGACGACGCTACGAGAAGCGCCGCGGCGGCAGTATGGACGGCAATAGCTAATGCGACACAAAACGGCCTCTGGTGGATTGAGGGTCCGCTCGTTCTCTTCTGGACGCTGATCGCCGCCAACGTGCTCAAAAAGGCCGGCTGGAAGGGATCGATTCTGCTGAAGATCGTCGGCTGGGCCTTCGCGGTCTTCTTCTTGTTCGGCTTTTTTCCAGACCTCGAGGCGCTGTCGAGCTCCAGCGAGATGGTGGTCGTGCTCGTTCTGCCGCTGTGGATGTTGTTGTTTGGCGGTCAGTTGCTGCGCCGTGCACGGACGGTGCCAAATCGCTTTCAAGGCGCTGGCGCAGCTAATAAGGCGACTCTCTCACATCTCTCATCAAAGGATTCAATATGACTACCCTGATGGTGACCTACCTGAACGCAGAAGGTGCGACGTTCGACCGCGAATATTACCTTTCGACCCATGCTCCGCTTGTCCGCTCGGCGTGGAGTGAGTTCGGTCTTCAATCGGCCGAGGTCCTGTTTCCGTCATCCGATCCACAACCCTTCGCATGCGTGGCAATACTGCGCTTCAGCGATCAGGCCAGCATCAATATGGCTCTTTCCTCCGCCAAAGCCGCCGAGGTGATTGGCGACGTGAAGAACTTCACCAATATCGCCCCGTCGATTTTCTGCGCGGACGATTGATCATCGCGCCGCTGGCCTGACTTCGCCATTACCGCCGCGCCTGCATCGCACCTCCTCGCATACTTCGTTGGAGATCCACGCGCGCAACCCCATCCAGCAAGGAGAAGTTTCAGTGAGACAGAGGTTCAAGCTCCTTGCGATGATCGATACCAATGTGAACAATCAACTTTCCCTATGACATTACTGATTGGCATTCCTTCGGAAGTGACCACTGGCGAACGGCGCGTCGCGACCGTACCGGAGGTAGTCGAGAAATTGCTCAAGCTGGGGTTTCGGGTGGCTGTGCAAAGCGGTGCCGGCGCCGCCGGAAATTTTGACGATGACGCCTACCGTGCGGCCGGTGCCGAGGTCGTGGCTTCGGCCGCCGAACTCTGGGCTCGCAGCGATATCGTTTTCAAGGTGCGCGCCCCGAGCAGCGAGGAAGTGGCGCTGATGCGCGACGGCGGCATCTTGATCGGTTTCGTCTGGCCGGCACAAAACCCCGAGCTGATGCAGCAGCTGGCCGCCAAGCAGGCCACGGTGCTGGCGATCGATTCGCTGCCGCGCACGCTGTCACGCGCGCAGAAGATGGACGCGCTTACCTCGATGGCTGGCATCAGCGGCTACCGTGCGGTGATCGAGGCAGCACATGCTTTCGGCCGCTTCCTGAACGGTCAGGTCACCGCCGCCGGCAAGATCCCGCCTGCCAAGGTCTTCATCGCTGGCGCTGGCGTAGCAGGCCTGGCTGCAATCGGCACCGCAGCCAGTCTTGGTGCGATCGTGCGCGCCAACGACACGCGCGCCGAGGTGGCCGACCAGGTCAAGTCCCTGGGTGGCGAATTCGTCAAGGTGGACTACGACGAGGAAGGCTCGGGCGGTGGTGGCTACGCCAAGGTCATGAGCGAGGGTTTCCAGCAAGCGCAGCGCGCGATGTACGCGCAGCAGGCCAGGGACGCGGACATCATCATCACGACCGCGCTGATTCCCGGCAAGCCGGCTCCGAAGCTCATCACGGCCGAAATGGTGCAGTCGATGAAGCCGGGCAGCGTGATCGTGGACATGGCAGCGGAGCAAGGCGGCAACTGCGAGCTCACCGTGCCCGGCGAGGCAGTGGTGCGTCACGGCGTGACCATCGTTGGCTATACGGATCTCGCCTCGCGCCTGGCGCGGCAGTCGTCCACGTTGTATGGCAACAACCTGTTGCGCGTGGTCGAGGAATTGTGCAAGACCAAGGACGGCACGATCAACGTCGACTTCGATGACGATGCCATCCGCGGCCTTACGGTTATCAAGGAAGGCAACATCACTTGGCCGCCGCCGCCGATCAAGCAGCCGACCGTCGTCCCCAAGCCTCAGTCGGCCGCGCCCGCAGCGGCCGCACCCAAAAAGAGCAACGTCCACGGCAACAGCGAGCCGATGTCGGTCAAGGCGCTGGTCATCGTGTTCGGCATCGGTGCACTGGCGTTCCTGCTGGTGGGGCTGTTTGCGCCGGCCACGTTCCTGTCGCACTTCACGGTGTTCGTACTGGCCTGCTTCATCGGCTACATGGTGATCTGGAATGTCACGCCGTCGCTGCACACGCCGCTGATGAGCGTGACCAACGCGATCTCGTCGATCATCGCCATCGGTGCGCTGGTGCAGGTCGCACCGCCGCTGGGCGAACTGGCCGCAGGCGCAGGCGACCGGCCGTCGGGGCTGATCCTGAGCCTGGCCGTGGGCGCGTTGGCACTCACGGCCGTCAACATGTTCGGCGGCTTCGCGGTGACGCGGCGCATGCTGGCGATGTTCCGCAAATAAGGGGACGACAACAATGACTTCCAACCTGACTACCGTCTCCTATATTGGCGCGGCGATTCTCTTCATCCTGAGCCTTGGCGGACTGGCCAATCCCGAAACCGCGCGCCGCGGCAACTTGCTCGGCATGATCGGCATGCTCATCGCGGTGCTGGCCACCGGACTCGGTCCGCGCGTGTCGGCCGCAGGCATTCCGCACGTTGTCGCTGCGCTGGTCGTCGGCGGCGCCGTCGGCCTGTTCGCCGCGAAGAAGGTGCAGATGACGCAGATGCCCGAACTGGTCGCGCTGATGCACAGCCTGGTGGGCCTGGCGGCCTGCCTGGTGGGCTTTGCCAGCTACATCGACACCTCCGTGCAGTTCACCGGCGCCGAGAAGGCGATCCACGAAGTCGAGATTTATGTCGGCATTCTGATCGGTGCGGTGACTTTCGCGGGATCGGTCATTGCGTTCGGCAAGCTGTCGGGCAAGATCGGCGGAAAACCGCTGCTGCTGCCGGCACGGCACTGGCTGAACCTCGCCGCGCTGCTGGTGGTGATCGTGTTCGGCAGTGCGTTTCTGCATGCGGGGACGATTCAGGACGGCATGACGCCGCTCTTCGTGATGACGGCGATTTCGCTCCTGTTCGGTGTGCACATGGTGATGGCGATCGGCGGCGCCGACATGCCCGTAGTGGTGTCGATGCTCAACAGCTACTCGGGTTGGGCGGCGGCGGCCACCGGCTTCATGCTCAGCAACGACATGCTGATCGTGATCGGTGCGCTGGTGGGCTCGTCGGGCGCGATTCTGTCGTACATCATGTGCCGCGCGATGAATCGCAACTTCATCAGCGTGATTGCCGGCGGCTTCGGTACCGGCAGCGGCGTATCGGCACCGGCGGGCGCCGGTGCGCAGCCGGCCGGCGAGGTGGTGGCAGTGAGCGCCGCCGAAACCGCCGAGCTGCTGCGCGATGCGAAAAGCGTAATCAGGGTGCCCGGCTATGGCATGGCAGTCGCGCAGGCCCAGCACACGGTGTTCGAACTCACCAGGCTGTTGCGCGAAAAGGGCGTCGACGTGCGGTTCGCGATTCATCCGGTGGCGGGCCGCATGCCGGGCCACATGAACGTGCTGCTGGCCGAAGCGAAGGTGCCCTACAACATCGTGATGGAGATGGAAGAGATTAACGCTGACTTCCGCGAGGCGGACGTGTCAATGGTTATCGGCGCGAACGACATCGTGAACCCGGCGGCGCAGGAGGACCCGGCGAGCCCGATCGCCGGCATGCCGGTGCTGGAGGTCTGGAAGGCCAAAACCTCAATCGTGATGAAACGCAGCATGGCCTCGGGCTACGCCGGCGTAGACAACCCGCTCTTCTACAAGGACAACAATCGCATGCTGTTCGGCGACGCGAAGACCATGTTGAGCGAAATTTTCGGCGCGCTGAAAGTCTGAACGCAACGCCTGGGTCCTGCCCATTGCTAATCAACGTTGTTTTACCGACTATAGGTTTTTGCAGGCCTTGGTCACACACCAATTTCACAAAATGGAGAGCTTACATGAGGAAGTCCCGTCGCGCTTTTATGATCACCACCGCGGGCGTTGCTTCGGGACTAGCGCTGTCTCGCATTGCCTTTGCTGGTCCAGCCGATGCGTCGGAAACCGATCCAACATCGCTCGCGCTCGGTTACAAGGCCGATGCGGCCACGGTCGACAAGGTTAAGTATGCGAAGTACACAGCGGATCAGGCTTGCCGTAACTGTACGTTTTATCAGGGCAGGCCGAATGACGTGTCCGCTCCGTGTCCGATGTTCGGCGGTAAGCAGGTCGCAGGTAAGGGTTGGTGTAATGCCTATAGCAAAAAGGCCTGATTGCCCAGAGGCTGTATCTACACGGTAGACGCGCGGATGCAGCCCATCATTACGTGCCCTGCGCAAAACCGATTGGCGCAAAGACGAGCCGGATTCACTCTAAATGAAGTTGAAGCGGTCGGCGGTCACACGATCGCCGTTGCAATGACGATGCATTTATATCCGGGAAAAAGTAGATAGGGCGTCAAATGCGAGGTAGCGTGAGCTCGAAAATCGAGCCTCCGGCGGCCGACGGGCGGAAGGTCGCGCGGCCCCGATGGGCGAGCGCAATTGCGCGTACCACCGACAGACCCAATCCCGATCCGCCAAACTGTCTGGAGCGTGACGCGTCGGCGCGCGTGAAAGGCTCGAATACCAGCTTCGCAAATTCGGGCGCAAGGCCGGGGCCGCCATCCTCGACACTCAGCACCAAGGCGGCCGGCGCGAGCCCAAGCGCCACTCGCAATCGACCTGGAATCGCATAGCGCCGTGCGTTGTCGAGCAGCGCAAGAAGAGCTTGCCGGATGCGCGCACCATCGCATACGACCATTGCGTCACTGACGTCGAGTTCTATCGTAAAACCTGCCTCATACAGTGCGTCGCTGATGGAATCGACCGCTCGACGTATCTCAATGTCGATGCGTGTCGGTTCGAAATGCATTTCCAGCCGGCCGATGTCCTGAAGCGTGATGATGTGGAGGTCGTCGACGATCCGCGCAAGGCCTTCTACCTGATACAGCAGTCCGCGAATCTGCGCATCATCGGGCTTGAACACGCCATCGCGCATTCCTTGAAGGCGGCCGCGCAAAATCGTCAGTGGTGTGCGCAACTCGTGCGCGATCGCCGCGTTCCAGGCTGTCATGTCAGCCGCCATTTGCTGCAGCCTGATGGCCATCGCATTGAAATCATCGACAAGGAGCGCGGTGTCGCCGAGCGAACGGTCACCGGGAAGCGCGCGTGCTTCGAGGTCGCCTGCTGCGATGCGGCGCGCGCCTTCAGCAAGCGAGTTCAGTGGCGCGAGAATACGGCGGGCCAGGCGAGACGCCATGACGACCGCCACTACGAGGCCGATCAACAGCAGCGTGGCGAAGATCAGGAAATCGATCGAATCGGGAATGAGCCACTCGACGGGCGTCTTGGGAAGCTCAGGAGGCGAGAGCGCATACAGCCAGCCGTAGATCACGACCGATCCGACAAAGGCGATGAGCATCGTGATAATCGATACCAGGCCCATCGAAAGCACGATCTGACGACTGAGGCGTCCGCGATGTTGAGCTTCATTGCGCTGCGTCTTCTCCATCACGTGCTCGCGAGTCGGTAACCGACGCCCCGTACTACCGTGATGATTTCCGCCGCGCCAGCCTTTTCGAGCTTTTTGCGCAAGTTGCTGACGTGGCTGTCGACCGTGCGTTCGAGCGCGCCACTGCCGGGCATGCAGGCATCGATCAGTTCGCTGCGAGTGAATACCCGCTGCGGCGATCTCGCCATATGGGTAAGCACCCGGAATTCGGTGAGCGTGAGGGCAAGTTGGACCGCGTTTCCGGCTGGAGCTGCACTCGTGCCCGCTTGCCGGATGCTGGCGACGTAGCTTTCCGTGTCGATCTCGAGCCGGCCCACGCGAATGACTGTTTCAGTCCGTGACGCAGCCGTGCGCCGCAGCACCGCGCCGACCCGCGCCACGACTTCGACCGGGTTGAACGGCTTCGAGACGTAGTCATCCGCTCCGATGCGCAAGCCCTGTAGCCTGTCGATATCCTGATCGAGCGCCGTTACGACGACGACCGGGGTATCGCCGCGCCGACGCAGTTCAGCGAGCACTTCCCAGCCGTCCTTGCCGGGCATGCGGATGTCGAGAAGCACGAGATCCGGCTTCAGTGTCGAATGAACATCGAGCGCGGTCTGTCCATTGCCGACCCGATAAGTGCGATACCCCTCGCGTACAAGATAAGCGTCGAGAATTTCCGCGATTTCGGGTTCGTCTTCGGCGATGAGAATGAGCGCGTTCATGTCGTTACAGGCTTCCGGCAGAAGCGACATCGTGGGGCAGCACCGCCGAATGCGCAATCAGCTCCATGAAATCTCGATGATATCTCAACACAGCGAACATCCCTTTCCTGTCAGTTTCCAAGGAACGCCGTCATCGTTTCCGCTATCTGCTTCCGATCGTTGTCGATGCATAACATGTGATAGCTGTTCTCTACGATCAGGCATCTGGACGTGGGTATGGCGTCGACCAGAAATGAAGCGGACTTGACCGAGGTCACTTCGTCTTCGCGAGAATTGATCACGAGCGTCGGATGTCTGATGTGTCTCGCGACCTTCCACACCTTGTAGCGCAGTCGATCGACCTGGCGAATACACGCCAGCGGAACCCAGCGGTAGTGAAACGCGTCGCCCCTTTGGAACCGGGCCTTGATCAAGGATCGCGTCAACGCGTTCTTGATTCCATAAGGATCTTGCTCGGTGACTCTCATTCTTCGGGCCAGACAAGGAATGAGGTAGAGGAAATACCGGAGTCGCCGATAAAACGGCATCGACCACCCGTCGAGAAAGACCGGTGCTGCGAGCAGGACGAGCTTGCCGTCGCGCGGTCGACGCTCCGCGACGATCAATGCGAGCAGCGCTCCCATGCACATACCGATGAGATGCACCGTTTCATAGGTACCGGCGAGCATGTCATATTCCCGCGTCGCTACGTTTATCCATTGCTCCGCCCGAGCCATAATCAGGTCCTCCGGGCTCGATCCGTGTCCCGGCAACGAAAGCGCGTGCGTATCGATCCCAATCTGGTTCAAAGACTTGCGCAAGATACCAAGATCGTGCTCCGTGCCGCCGAGGCCATGAATCAGAAGAGCGACGGTGCGACGTTTTTCGGGTTGTTTCATGATCGTGCCAATGGGTGGGGCGCGGCAAGGCTCAGCTCGGGCGCGGGGTCGGGAGGCCTCACGTCGGTCTCGGCCAGGCCACCGCCGAGCGCCTTGTAAAGGGCGACGGCATTGCCGAACTCCGCGCGGCGCAAGTCCAGCAGCACCTGCCTCGATGCATAAAGCTGCCTCTGGGAATCCAGCAATTCGAGGCGTCCGTCGACGCCGGCGCGATAGCGCAGGGTAGACAGATCAGTGCGCCGCTCGGCGCTCGCCACCACCCGCACCTGAGCCTCGATCTGCCGATGGAAGGTGTCGCGACCCGCTAGGCCGTCGGCGACTTCGCGGAACGCGATTTGCACAGCCCGTTCGTATCCGGCAACCGCGCTTGTCTTGCGCACTTCGGCGAGTCGGAGCTCGGCGCGCAGGCGGCCGCCCTGAAACAGCGGGACTGTGACCTGCGGCGCGAAGGTCCATGCCCGATGGTCGCCGTCGAAAAGGCCGCTCATGGCCGGACTGATCAAACCCAAAGAACTTGTCAATGAGAGTCGTGGAAAGAATGCGGCGCGCGCCGCACCGATATCGGCATTGGCGGCGATCAGGTTCTGTTCCGCCTGCAAAATATCGGGCCGCCGGAACAGCAGGTCGGACGGCAGGCCTGCTGGCAGTCGCGTCATGACCGGTTGCTGCGCCAGCGGGGTCGGCTCCGGCAGATCCTTCGGGAAGTCGGCGCCGATCAGGAGCCGCAGTGCATTGCCGGCCTGCTCGACCATGCGTGCGCGCGCCTCCAGATCTGCTTCGGCGCTGGCGACTTGACCTTCGGCGCCGGCCACGTCGACGCTGCTCGCCTGATGGGCGTTCCTGAGCCGGCGCGCGAGGTCGAGTGACTCCCGCCAGTCCGCAAGGGTGTGTTCGGCCAACTCGCGCTGCTCCTGTGCGAGGCGCTCGGCGAAGTACGCGTCGGCCACCGCACCAACGAGCGCGATCTGCGCGGCACGGCGTCCGTCATCGCTTTCGAGGTAACGGGCGAACGCGCCATCCGACAGGGAGCGAACGCGGCCGAACAGATCGATCTCGAACGCGCTGATCCCGACGTTGACGCCGTATTGCTTCTGGGTCATCGCGGCGATGGGCGGATCGGTCTCGGCATTGGCGGCGATGCGCTGGCGTGTGAAACCGCCTGTGGCGTCGACAGAAGGCAATTGTGCAGCGCGCTGGATGCCATACTGGGCCGCGGCAGCTTCGACGTTCAGCGCGGCGAGCCGCAGATCGCGATTGCTTTCGAGCGCGAGTTCAATGAGACGCTGCAAACGCCGGTCACCGAACATCGTGCGCCAGCCCAGATCGGCTGCGTTCGTGCGCACATCGGACGCGGCGCCTGTCGTGTATGTCATGGGGACGGGCGCAGCCGGCCTGACGAACGCCGGGGTCAAAGAGCAGGCCGACACGGCCAGCACGACGGGAAGAATGAGGGCTCGCATGACATCAACTCTCTTGTTCTTGACGCACGGCCGCGCTTTTACGGTGGGTTGCCCGCCATGCCGCGATGCGTTCCTGGATGCTCATCACGAAAACGAAGAAGACGGGCACGAAGAAGACGGCGAGGATCGTCGCAGTGACCATGCCGCCGAACACGCCAGTACCGATCGCGTGCTGTGTTTCCGCGCTCACGCCGGTCGCGATCATCAGCGGCACCACGCCGAGGCCGAACGCTAGCGATGTCATCAGGATTGGACGCAGGCGCAGCCGGGCAGCTTCCACGGCGGCTTCCGCCAGCCCCTTGCCCTGTTCGCGCAACTGCTTCGCGAACTCGATGATGAGGATCGCGTTCTTCGCGGACAGGCCGATCACGGTGATCATCCCGACTTTGAAGAACACGTCGTTCGGCAATCCGCGGAGCAGCACTGCGCTGAGCGCGCCGATCAGCCCGAGCGGTATCACCAGCATCACCGACAGCGGAATCGACCAGCTCTCGTAGAGCGCGGCCAGCACGAGGAACACGACCACCATCGACAGCGCCATTAGCATCGGAGCCTGCGACGCCGACTGACGCTCCTGCAGTGACTGTCCGGTCCACTCGACCGTGAAGCCCGAGGGCAACCGCGCGGCGAGACGTTCCATCTCGGCCATCGCCGCGCCGCTGGAATGACCCGGCGCGGCGCTGCCCGATATGCGCGCGGCCGGATAGCCCTCGAAGCGCGTCAGTTGCAGTGGCGACTCGGACCAGACGGGACGGATCACTTCCGATAGCGGCACCATGCCGCCGCCGGCATTGCGCACGTACAGCTTCAGCACGTCGTTGATCTGCATGCGCGCGGACGCGTCGGCCTGGATGATGACCTGCTGCATACGTCCGGCATTCGGGAAGTCGTTGACGTAGGTCGAGCCGATCGCTGCCGACAGCGTTTCGCTGATGCTGGTGAAGGACACACCCAGCGCCTCGGCCTTGGGCCGGTCAATCTCCAGGTGGATGCTGGCACCCGCCGGCAGGCTATCGGGGTAGACGCCCGTTACGATGTCACTCTTCGCCGCGAGCTCCAGCAGCTTGGCTTGGGCCGCCTTCAGCGCTTCGTCGCCGTGATTGGCGCGATCCTGCAGACGCAACGTGAAGCCTGAGCTGGTGCCGAGCTCGTCGATCGCGGGCGGCAGCAGGCTCATCACGGATCCCTCGGTCACCGAAGCCATGGCTTGCTGTGCACGCGTGTTCTCATTGGGCGTCGTCGCGTCGCCGCGCCTGTCCCAGTCCTTGAGCACCGCAAAGTTCAGCGCGGCATTCGGTCCGGAGCCTGAGAAGCCATAGCCGACGATCGAAATGCTCGACTGGATCGCCGGGCGCGACGCGAGATGGCGCTGCAGCGTCCCGACCACATCCTGCGTGCGCTCGGCGGTCGCGTCGGCGGGCAGCAGGACGCTTGTCATGAAGTAGCCCTGATCCTCGTCTGGCAGAAACGACGACGGCAGCATGCGAAAGCCGATGACGAGTGCGCCGGAAATGGCCACGAACAGCAGCATCACGCGCCCGGTTCGGCCGACGAGCCGGCCGACGCGCGACTCGTACGAGCGCGTCATCCGCTCGAAACGACGGTTGAACCAGCCGAAGAAGCCACGTTTCTCGTGGTTACCAGGCGCGATCGGCTTGAGCATCGTCGCGCACAGAGCGGGCGTCAGCGTCAGCGCGAGGAGCGCCGAGAACAGAATGGAGACTGCCATCGACAGCGTGAACTGCTGGTAGATCACGCCAACCGAGCCGCTTGCCAGCGCCATCGGGATGAACACCGCGGTCAGCACCAGTGTGATGCCGACGATCGCGCCGGAGATCTCCTTCATGGCCTTCGACGTTGCGAGCTTCGGCGAGAGACCTTCCTCGGTCATCAGGCGCTCGACGTTCTCCACCACGACGATCGCATCGTCGACGATGATGCCGATCGCGAGCACCATGCCGAACATCGTCAGCACGTTGATGGAGAAGCCTGTCGCCAACATGATCGTGAATGTGCCGAGCATCGCCACGGGCGCGACGATGGCGGGGATCAGCGTGTAGCGCACGTTCTGCAGGAACAGGTACATCACGAGGAACACGAGCACCATCGCCTCGACGAGCGTATGGAGAACCTTCTCGATCGAAATCTGAACGAACGGAGAAGTATCGAACGGGATCGAATAGCTGATACCGGCCGGCATCGCCTTGCCCGCTTCCTTCAGACGCTCGCGCACGGCCGCCGCGGTCTTGACCGCATTGGCGCCGGGCGCGAGCTGCACGCCAGCGAAGGCGGCGGGCTTGCCGTTCTCGCTGCTGACGAAGCTGTACGACTGCGAGCCGAGCTCGACCCGCGCGACGTCGCGCAGTACGACCCGGGAGCCATCGGCGTTGGCGCGCAGCACGATCGCGGCAAACTGTTCCGGGGTCGTCAGTTGCCCTTGTGCGGTAAGCGGCACGGTCACCCGCTGACCGGTCAGAGCCGGCGACGCACCGACGCTGCCCGGCGCGATCTGCACGTTCTGCTGGCTGATCGCAGTCGTCAGGTCGTTCATCGACAAGCCATAGCCGATCAGCTTGTTCGGATCGACCCAGATGCGCATCGCCCGTTCGGAACCGAACAACTGTACGCGGCCGACGCCATCGACGCGTCGCAGCTCCTCGACGACGTTGCGCGCCATGTAGTCGCTGAGCATGCTCGCGTCGTAGAGACCGCTGTCGGACTTGAGACCGATGAGCATCAGGAAGCCCGAGGAAGCCGACTCCACGGTCACGCCGGACTGGCGCACGACCGGGGGCAGGCGCGGCTCGACGGTCTTGAGCTGGTTCTGAACGTCGACCTGGGCGAGCGCGGGATTCGTGCCGGGCTTGAACGTCACCGTGATCTGCGCGGTGCCCGACGTATCGGCCGACGACTCGAAGTAGAGCAGATTTTTGACGCCCGACAGCTCGCGCTCGATCAGGCTCAGCACGGAGTCGCTCATGGTTTGCGGCGTGGCGCCGGGATACGTCGCGGTAATGGTGACGGCGGGCGGCGCGACCGAAGGGTAACGTTCGATCGGCAGTTGCGGTATCGCGATCAGGCCCAGCAGGATGATGAAGAGGGCGATCACCCACGCGAAGACGGGTCGCCGGATGAAGAATTCGGACATGGCTGGACGCTCCCGTGACTCAGTGCGTGGGTGCAGCCAGCGGCGCACCGGGCGATTTCCCGTCGTTCGCGGCGACCAGCGCGCCGTCGTTCAGGCGCTCCATGCCTTCGACCACGATCTTCTGCCCGGACGTGAGACCCGATTGAATGCGGTAATGACGTCCGCTCAGCTCGCCGAGCTCGACGGGCCTTGGCCGCGCGTGGCTCGTCGCGTCGATCACCCAGACCTGCGGCTTGCCCGCGACGCGTACGACCGCCTGCTGCGGAACAAGCAGCGTGCGCGCGTAGTTCGCGCGCGGAATCCGGGCCCGTACATACATTCCCGGAAGAAGCTGCCGCTTCGGGTTGTCGACCAGCACGCGCAACAGCACATCGCCGGTCCCGGAATCGACGTTGACGCCCGAAAAGAGCACGCGGCCTTTCACGTCGTACGGTGTGTCGTCGTCGCGCAGAACTTTCACCGGAAGGCCACCGCCGCCGCCTTGTTGTTGCGTCGACAGCATGTTGCGCAGCGATTCGAGCGATGCCGCCGGCTGGCGCACATCCACATAGACCTGATCGATCTGCTGGATGCGCGCCATGGGTTGGCTGTCGCTACTGGCGACCAGCGCTCCCTCGGTCATCAGCGCCTGATCGATGCGGCCCCAGATCGGCGCCTCGACCGTCGCGAACTTCAGATCGAGCTGCCGGCGCGCGAGCGTGGCGCTTGCCTGAGCCACGTCTGCGACGGCCTGGTCGCGCTGCGAGACGGCGTCGTCGTAGACCTGGCGGCTGATGGCGTCCGCTTCGACGAGCGGCTGCAGGCGTGCCGTTTGCACCTTCGCGCGCGCAAGCGCGGCCTTGGCGCGTTGCAGCGCCGCCGCGGCCGTGTCCCTGTCAGCCTTGAACGGCGCAGGGTTGATCTGAAACAGCGGCTGGCCGGCACGCACCTCGGTGCCTTGCTCGAACAGCCGGCGCATCACGATACCGCTGACCTGCGGCCGTATCTCAGCGACGCGCATTGCCGCGACCCGCCCCGGCAAATCTTCCGTGAGTCTGAGCGAAGCGTGCACCACGGTCGCCGACGCCACGGGAATCGCGGGGGAGGCGCCCAGCTGTTCGGCTTGCCCGCAGCCCGCAAGCATTGCCCCCAGCAGCAGCACGCACAAACTGCCACCCAGAGACCATCTTTCAAGTTTCATAAGAACTCCATCAGACGCAGGCAGTCGCCCGCTTGAACGGCAAGAAGTCTGCGTTCGAACGATGGGGTTTCCTTCGCGATTTGATGGAGAAACGATGAAGACGCAGTCATCTTCAAAGTGCTCGTCCGGCTTCACAGTTTCTCCATCAGTTCTCCAACGTTGCTTATCGATCCATCTTCAACATTGCCCTTTCGAGCAAATTCTTCGAGGGATCGGTCGCATGAACCGCAGTTTAAGCATCATCCACAGCGAATCGTCGAAGGGGTGGGGAGGGCAGGAAATGCGCACTCTCAGGGAAATGATCGGCATGCGCGACACCGGCCACCGTGTTGAACTGATTTGCCCGCGTGACGCGTCGATCGGAATGCACGGTGCTGCCGCCGGATTCGCCGTGCATCATTCGGAGATGAGGACGGGTGGCGATGTCGCCTCCGCAATCGATATTGCATGCATGTTGCGGCGTCGAGCTTGCGACGTGCTCAACACGCACAGTGGCCAAGACAGCCTGGTCGCAGGCTTTGCCGCCCGCCTGGCCGGTACGCCGCTGGTTGTACGGACGCGTCACCTTGCGTTGCCCATCACTTCGCTTGCGACCTACAACTGGCTCCCTCACCGCGTGATCGCGGTGAGTCACCACGTTCGGAAGTATTTGATCGGCGCCGGAGTCGGCGCGGACCGGGTCGAAACCATCTATGACGGTATTGAGAAACTCGCTGAGGGCGGGAAGTCGACACTGCGCACGGAGCTGGGGCTCCGGGACGATGATGTCGTCGCTTGCATGGTCGCCATCATGCGGGAAGGGAAGGGTCACGAAGACCTCATTGCGGCCGTCGTCCCGCTACTGGAGTCGCGTGAGAAATTCCATGTCGTGCTGGCCGGAGACGGCCCGATGTTCGCAGAAATAAAGCGCATGGTCTTGAACCGCGGCCTCGAGCATCGGATTCACCTGTTGGGATTCCGCAGCGACGTTCCAAACATCATGGCCGGATGCGATTTCTTCGTGCTTCCGACGCATCAGGAGGCGCTCGGCCAAGCCTTCATCGAGGCGATGTCGCTGGGCCTTCCGGTCATCGGAACGGACGTGGGAGGGGTGCCCGAGCTGATCAGCGACGAAGTGAACGGTCTGCTGGTTCCTCCGCGCGATCCCGTCGCTTTGGCAGAAGCGCTCGTACGGCTCATCGACAACGCATCGCTTCGACACGAACTGAGTCATGCAGGTCGATTCATTTTGTCGAAAGGCTTCAGCGTGACGAACATGGTGTACGACACAATGTGCTTCTATCGACGCTCGCTCCAAGAAAGAGGCTATCACGCATGAAGCCGCACCATGCGCGAGCGGTACCTGTGTTGATGTATCACCACGTCAGCAATTCACCGGGCATGCTCACTGTCACCGTTGAGCACTTTACGCAGCAGATCGCCTACCTTCGTCGTGCGGGCTACCAGACGCTCGATGGCGACGGCCTGGCGGCATTTCTTTGCGGCGAGCAGGTTCCTGCCAAGTCGGTGGTCATCACGTTTGACGATGGCTATCTGGACAACTGGGTTTTCGCGCATCCGATCCTGCAGCGTTGGGGATTCAAGGCACTTTGCTTCCTGGTCACGAGTTGGCCCGGCGATGGACCCGTTCGTCCGACTTCAGTCGACGCATCGGCCGGTTCGCCCCGCGGACTCTCTCACGAGGACTCGCAGATCGCCATCCAGAATGGAAAGGCCGATGACGCCATCATGCGCTGGTCCGAAATCGAAGCGATGAGACGTGCACGAACTTTCGAATTTCATAGCCATACGCACACGCACAGGCGTTGGGATCATCTAACGACTTCGCGCACGGCGAAGCGGGCTTGTCTGAAAGAAGATTTGCGAGCGGGACGAAATGAACTCTTGGCGCGGCTGGGAACTGAGTCGCGTCATCTTTGCTGGCCAGAAGGCTTTTACGATCGCGATTATCGGGAGATCGCGCTGAATGAGGGCTTCAATTTACTTTATACATGTCATCGGGGTACTAATACGCAATCGAAACGGGATAACAAGGATGCCGAGCGGACTATCGCGCGGTTGGCCGTGCGCGACCGCCCCGCATCATGGCTGGCAACCCGACTCTGGGTACATGGTCGACCGTTGTTGAGCCGGGCGTACTTGAGTTTAAGGTTGTAATTAAGCGATGCTGGTCGTAATCGCATGAAGGCCGACAGGTCAAGCAGCATTTTGATTCAAATGGAAGCGCTGAGCTAATGCGACTGACAACGGATAGATTGCTTAGACGCACTAGAGACCGCTGCCGGCTGTGGGAGAGGCACGGCTCCGGTCGCCGAACCATTGGCCTACGATCGACCTCCATACCTAGTCGCTCGTGGCCTCCGATTCGATCGGGAGGGCGGCGACGGTTAGTTCGCTGAACGCGCAACTTCGCGGACCACTACAGATCTGATCGACGGTAGCGGTTGCGCTGTCAATTCCGTTCACGCGTTGGCGCCATCCTGGCTGCTCATGGAGGTGCTCGCGCACCGCGCCGATCAACCGGCGCAACTGCCGACGTGATTTTACATAACCTAACTTAGCAAACATTATTTCGGATACCTAATTATGTCAATTTCCCGAAACTTCGGTTCACTTCGACACATGTCATTGGCGCTGGCCGCGCGGTCACCGATCGCGACGCTTTCCGTGCAAATCAGGTCCGCGTCGTGAAGCGTTTCAGCAGGGCCCGCGCGTCCGCTAGGAAGGCTTCCGGAAACTTGCGGCACAGCGCCTCGAACATCGGTCGCGCGTCCTGCAGGCGCGAGACGATCCGCCGATCCTTGCTGTCTTCGCTGCCTGCGCCCCCCATCCCGCCCATGTCCGCGAACACCACCTGCTGCAACAGGACCACGGCGCCACACTCCGCGATCTGTTCGAGCACCAGAGCGAAGTCGTTGCCAAACAACACGGGCCCGTAGGTCAGCACCAGTGCCGTAAGCACCAGCAATTCAACGCGGCTCGGTTTGACCGGCTGCGACACTGGCTGGCCCTGCACGATCTGGCGCAGGGCCGCCGCGCGGCGGTTGCGCATGATGGAGCGGTCGAGTTCGAGTACGATGCGCGCAACCTCAGGGTCCGGCAGGGCGCCGAAATCCTCGTCATCGTCGTCAAAGTCGCCAAAATCTTGTGGCACGAAGCCCTGCCCTCCGTTGTAAATTGGACTTCATTCACTCTATTCCTGAAGCGCCAATTCTATAGTTCATACTAATAGTAGCATTCACTATAATAGCATCCAGCTATGATGCATTCACCGCCTTTCGGCCCTAGAAGATCGGATGAGACGCTTTGGGTTTCGTGACTCCCTGACGGGTCAAGGTAACCGCGCTATCATGACGTTACGAACAAACCGAGAATCGCCATGGGAACCCGACTCGATCCTTACATCCACGAGCACGACACGGTCGAAGAAGCTGAAGCCTTCGACCGCGCGTTGTGTGAGCGCGTCGAGCGTGCGAGAAACAGCGTCAAGCAAAGCGTGCCACACAAGCAGGTCATGAAGGAAGCGCGGGCACTTCTCGATGCGCAGCGCGCGAAGAATGCGGGGAAGCGTGATTGACGCGGCTTCCGATTGTCTGGGCCGATGAGGCCCGCGAGCTCTTCCTCGAATACCTCTTCTTTATTTCCGAAAAGGACGAAGGCGCAGCAGAAAGGCTTTTCGAACAGGTCGAAAGATCGCTCGAGCCTGTAGCCTTCTTCCCGAACTCCGGCCGCCCCGGTCGGGTTCCGGGCACACGCGAGATCGTATCGCATCCAAATTACCTCACGATCTACGAAGTCCACAATGACTTCATCAAAGTCGTGGACTTCACCCACGCCAGGAAGCTCTACCCACCGTCGCCCGGTTAGACTTTAGTTTGGGGGCAGTCCGGAACTTGAACCTGGGCACCCAGGACGGCCCTTCTCTAGGGCGGAGAACCTCCACGTTCGCCCGCGCCCTGCCAGTTCCCGATTTGCTCGACGAACCTCGATCCCCAACGGGGTAACCTTGATTTCCGTGCAAATTCCGGGTTAGGGCGCTCTAGCTCCGACAAGGCATTGCGTTCTGGCGCCAAAATAATACCTCTTTAGATCAGGGGCTTGCTGTCTACCCCCGAGCATGATCCGGCGCATCGCTATGCGCGCTGAGTGGCTTCACGCGTCGCCGTACCTTGAACCAAGCTTGGAAGGAGTCTGCTTGCGTAGCGCCCAACCGGAAAAATGAAGGTCCCGCGCAGGTTGATGCCCTCCAGATGCGTCGGCGCAATCCTTCTGAGCTGTTCGGCTCCAGGCGATTCGCCTCCGGAGGCTTGCAGCGCCTCGAGCGCATGCTGCATGTGGGTCGTGTTCCATGCCATCAGAATGTTCGCAAGCAGCGTCAATGCGGAAGACACGGCTGAGAGCGAATCTTCGCGCCGTGCCAATTCGACGGGGATGCGTCCAACATGAATCGCGCGTTGAACCACATGCACGGCCTCGCCCCGATTCAACACGTGCTGCAGCTCCGTCCGGAATGTCGTGTTCGTGAAGTAATCGATCAGGAAGATGCTACGGAACAGCCGACCGATGTGGACGCCTCCGTCATAGACCGGCTGCCCACGCGCTGCTGAGCCGAAGCGGGTTAGGGCTTCCACTGCAGTACATTTTCCTGAGCGAATCGATGCAGCAATCCTGACAAACTCGTCCCAGACTTCAGCGATGAGGTCAAGTCTGATGTCGCGGTCTGTCACGGCACAAAGCTCTTGCGGCACGTCCCGGCTGCGAGGAACGTGAAGCCGACGATCACGAAGATGCGACAGGCGAGGGCAGAGATCAAATCCAAGCGCGCGGGCCAGGCCCATCGCGAAATCGGTGTACCCATGCGTGTCGACAGCGAGCTGAGCGATGTCTTTCGTGGCACTCTGGCGCACGACACCTTCGATGGCCGCACCTGCTTGCCGCTCATTCAAAACGATCGGCTGATCGTAAAAGATGCCCCAACGATCGAGCACGTGTGTGTACATTCCGATGGATGCCGAGCGGCGCCGCGGATCTGCCCGAGCCTGCCATACCTTTCGTGTGGTTTCGAGCGACATCATGTCGGAAGACGCGAGATCAGAACGGCCCCAGTAAGCAGCGATAGGGTGCTCGTGCATGAACTCAAGAACTGCATCGGCAGCAAGCCTCAGCTTTCTCTCGTCCGCCAAGCGTTTCATCATTTGGCGGATCGCGTCGCATGACACCTCCGGCACCATCCTAGAGAGTTCCGCGGCCGAGAGAGATGTTCCATGCGCGAGCACGGCAGAATAGACCATCAGCAGTTCCACTCGTGAGCGAGGTTCACGACCGAGCAAAAGCCAACTGAATCGTGTTGCGCTATCGATCTCGAGGATGATCTCCGGTAGTTGCCCCTGCGGATGCGTCTGGTAGATCGCCTGCCGCCGGCGATCCGCTTCGTTGTCCGCCGGCTGGGCAGCAAGCGGACTCAAATGCACGGCCGTATCAACTTGCACATCCCCTTGCTTCACTGCCTCGAGCAAGAGATCAAGCCTTTGATCGAGAAGTGCAAGGATCGGATCGAGAAATTCCTTGGGATCTTGCGGAAGACCCAGTTGCCCGTAAAGATTGTTGCGTCTGGCGATCCACTCGCCCATCGGAATCAACATGCGCGTTCGACTACGGAACGCGAAACTATGCTCCACATAGACGGATCCGTTGCGAAGCGCGACGCGCAGGGCGAACAACGTGGCCCATTCGAACGCCTTCATGGCTTTGATTCGATCGAATCCGTCGATCGCTTCGCGCCACGCGCGACCCAGACGAATATTCAACCCATCGGGCAGTAAGTAAGCGTGACGGCGATAAAGATCTCGAAGCAGAACGATCGCGTCGAGTACAGGATGAGTAGAATCAGCTTCGAAGGGCAGTTGCACTATCCGCATCAATAGGTTCCGTGCCGAGTGTCGCTTGCCGATTAGATGCTGCCGCATGAGGCTGCGGCGGCTTTGTGGTGGGCAGAGAACTTTGTCGGCCAGCTCACAGAGCGCGCTACCTAGCTGTTCGCGCGACAGGGATTCGTCGCTCGCCAACGCCTTCACAGTCAGGGCGAACTCGCGAAGCTGATCTTCAAGCTTGTTCTTCGCCGCATCGAGCGCGCGAGATGCATCATTCACGACTTTCTGCACCCAGCGCCGGAGCATCGTGAGTACGTGATCGGTCGCGGTGCACAGCGAATAACGCATGAAACAGGCGGCCTCGAGCCTCCGGCTTTGCGGCGCGATCCGTTTGCTGATGGATGGAGAGCGGTTGGCACATCGACGAGCGTAGTAGCGAACTATTGCATCGTTGCATGCGCTCGGCCATGCGCATGCGACGCCGTGCATTGTGAGGAGATTAATCTTGTCCAGCACTTCGCCCATCTGCTGAGTCGAACCACGGAGTGGTACAGCCCAAAGCCAGCCCTGCAGGCTCACGTACTCCTTGTGTGGCTGGGGTAAAAGGCGTGCCCAGCTGTCCAATTTCTCCGGGCCGAAGGTTCGCTGAAATTCCTCGTGGAGCGAACTTTCGATATCGCGAACTGCTTGGACGATGAACTGTCGAATTGTCCGTTCGTTGGGTATGACGATCCGATGTTCGTAGAACCATTGCTTCAGGTCGTTGCCCAATTGGCCGCGCTCCGGGCGACCCGTCAATTGTTCTTTCAGCCAACGGATCACGTATCGACGTTGGTGCTCTGAGATCGTGCGGAAGTTCGCGATGATTTGAGCAAATCGTTGATGGTCGGACAGCGTATCGAAGCGTCCGTCGTAGATCGAGCGCAGCGTTCCGAGGTCGGGCGGCTGGACATGCAGTTGTCGACCGAGGTGCCGCCACAGCATCGCAGGTATCTGGCGATATGAATCCAGCGATCGACCGGACATTCGTATAAACCCGACGTGCAACGCAACGGCGAGACGATATAAATCAGATCGCCGCGTCTCGATGAGCGCGATCTCTTGCTTCGAGAACGTGAAAAAAGTGCTGAGTTCAAACTCGCTCAGATCGCGAGGTACTTGGCGGATCCCAAGATAGCCTGTGCGCCAGCTTTCCATCGTCTGTGCTCCGCGGCGATCACGAAGCGATCCAGCCTAGCGGTGCAAAATGAGCGACGCTACGGTACAAATCGGGATGCCAACCTTGCATCGGGTGTCCAAGGGACGGCAGATGGCGCGATCAACAATTTTTGACATAATGTGACGCTTGATAATTCTGCTCAGGGTGCGCTCGTTGACATAAGGCGTTGCACAACTAAAAGTCGATAATAAAGCTTATGTCAATTTGATTACACACATGCCGACCCTCATTGTTGATGCACATCGAGCGAGACGCTGGGTCGTCAGACCGATGCCTCATGTGTCTTCCAGGCGACCGCTCGTTGCACTTGGGGACTCCGCATCGTGCGGCCCAAATAGAGTAGGTATGCTCTGCGCTATCATCAATCGCGACGAGGTGTAGCCGCAGAAGCGGTGCGATCCTACAACCCTTTAGGACTAGGAATGCGACTTCTGAACGTTTACAGCTCTGGGCTCGACGAACTAAACGCGACGGTGTTACTTTGTGGTTGCTTGCAAAAATCCGCATACGCCTGTTGTATAGGCCGATAGCGAAGCCAACCAAGAGGTCGACTACGCGGACGCCGGTCACCAGTACAATACCGCCAGATACAAACACTGCGATGTTGGCTAGAACCTCGGCCCGTGTACAAATGTAGCTGGCACGCGTATGTACTTCGCCGCGCCGGTACTTCGCAAGCCGCATCAGCACATAGAGATTGACGGCAAACGAGACGACGGAATAAGCCTGCATTATCGTGCCGACCGGCTCGCTGCCGGAGTACCAGCGCCTGATCACCTCCGCGACCATACCCGCCCCCAGCACCACCAGGACGCCGCCGGTCCACCGGGCCGCATGCTTTTTGAACGCAAGCCCGCGTGAAAATGCCATCAATGCCAGCGCGTAGGCCGCTGCGTCAGTCAGCATGTCTAGTGCGTCAGATAGCACCAAAGTCGATTGTCCAGCCCATCCTGCCACCGTGCCGATCACAAACATCGCGAGGTTGAGAATCAGCGCAATCTTAATAGTCTTCCGTTCCTCCGCGCTATCGGACGAAGCGCGAGAGCACCCGCAACTCATTGCACCTTCCTCTCGTCGGACGAGATGTGGAGCCTCGTCCGATTCCCCAGATTTGACGGCGCTTCAACGGCGGCTTTTGACCGGTCGGCCTTCCCTTGTTCCGAGGCACTTCGTGCCGCCAGCGAAATTGAGCGGCTCCATGACAACCTCCTCGTTAGCGAAGGCGTCGCCAATAACTCCGTCAGTTCAGCAAATAATGCCGAACAGTGGAGGCTAAGCCTCGTAGAGTCGGCACTGCGTTCACTATTCATCTAAAGAAATCGAATCACGAGTCGTAAAACTAGGTATATGGCTCAGCTATTCGGTAAATATGACTAGTCCTTCTGCGTGAGCGCCGCCTCGCCGATAGCGCTTGCGCAAATATGCGCGCTGTCCGTTACGTCGGCTGCACAGGCCTGAAGCGCCCGCGCGCCAGCCTCTGATCCTTGGCTTTGATCCGTAGTGCTTATCGCTGAGATACGACCCTTGCCTCGTTCAGGGAATTGTTGAAGTGAAGGCCATCACTTTGCGCTCCCATGTTCTCTGTCGGCATCACTTCGTATTACTCACTATCATGAACAGCTCGAACCAACCTAATCATTCCTTGCGCAACCGTTTCCGTTCAGTCGAAATCTCGTCGGCCATGGTTGCCGTCGCTACGAGTCTGATGCTCGCGGCATGCGGCGGCGGCAGTGAAGGCGCCGTCGATGCTCCCACGGTCAAGGCAACCGAACTGCCAGAGGCCACCACAAAGGCGACGGTCCCGGCTTCTGTCTTCTACGGCATGAACGGGCACATAACCAACGGCGGCGCTTACGACAACACGCCCTACGGAACACAGCTCTCGCAGCTCCAAGACCTTGGCGTAAAGATCTTCCGTAACGACGTGTACAACTTAGCATCCGCCAAGGTATTGGCGACCGTTGCCAAGCAATTCGCGGCAGGCGGCGTTCAGGTTTATCCAGTGATGTTGCTCGGATTGGGCTTCGACACCGAGGAATCCGCCTACAGTGTGGGCTTCGCAATGGGTCAGCAAACGGCACAGACGTACAAGTACACGTACTATGAAGTCGCCAACGAGTTGGATTCATCTGCGCTGGCCGGTAACTACGACGGCAACATCTGGTGGCAATACAGCAACCAGCCGTTCACGATCGCCAGGGGCGTGATCCGTGGAATGATCGCGGGAGTGAAGTCGGTTGACAGTTCGGCGAAGATCATTGTCGATGGGACATGGAAGCACATTGCGTTCTTCCAAATGCTCCTCGACGGCTCACAGCCCGACGGAACACACGGTCATCCGACCGTCAGTTGGGACATCACTGCCTGGCATTGGTATTCCGACCAGGGCGACATTACGAATGCGTGCGGCGGCACCGGCTGTCACGATATTCTCGGCATCATCAGTTCCTTCGGCAGGCCCGTCTGGATCAACGAGTACGGCGTGCGTCCGGAGTATGGAACGAATGACACCATCGCTTCTTACCTGACCGGAAACCTGATGATGCAGCAGTACTACACCCAGGCCTCGAAGTACAACATTCAGTCGATTCAAGGTTTCGAGTTGTACGACTCGCAGGAAGGCAACTACGGCATGCTGCAAAGCGATGGCAAGACTAAGAAGGCCTCGTACATGGCCATGAAGAATTTCATCGCGAGCCACCCGAAGTAAGCAGGAATCAGCGGCGGCGTCAGTGCTCTATCTCGGGTTGTGAATCCGAATCTCGCCCCGCCGGGACTCGCCGGGATGCGCCATGCCATGGCCGGCGCGGCGGCATGAATCAGGCACCCGATCCGAAAGCCTCGCGACGATTCCTCTATAGCACCTCCTATCGTGCGCCGTTCACGACCCCGTCGAGAACGGCCCCATGCAACTGCGGGGGCGCGCCCATACTGCGGTTGGGCTTCGACGCTAGCGCCCACCATCGCAGCCGCGTGTCATGTCGACACCGGTTGTAGAGCATCGTTTGCGCGATTGCCACAGCAATCGACTGACCACTAGTAGTGCCTCCGTATGCGGCAGGATCGTCATAATGGGCCAGCCCCCCCTCTTCGTCGTGCCGCCCGCGTGCCACGCGTCCCCGCGACTGAAAGACTATCTGCCCGTTCTTCAGTTCGGCGAGCACGGGCCGCCCGGTTGCACCTGTCTCTTATACACATCTGACGCTGCCGACGACCGATCTAGTGTAGATATCGGTCTACGCCGTATCCGTAAAAAACAAAAATACGACTATACAGCTACTCATACACATC
>LRBF01000011.1 GCA_001580565.1 Caballeronia megalochromosomata
GCGCTGCCCGATCCGCAGTGGCAGAACCTCGATGCCTATGTCGCGCCGCGCACGTCGCTCGAACACGCGCTCGCGCAATGCTTCGCCAGTGTGCTCGGGCTCGAACGGGTCAGTGTCTTCGATAACTTCTTCGCGCTCGGTGGTCACTCGTTGCTCGCCACGCAACTCGTTTCACGCTTGCGTGAAGCGATGTCCATCGAAGTGCCGCTGCGCACGTTGTTCGATGCGCCCAGCGTGGCATCGCTTGCCGAGGCGCTGGAAGCGGAATCGCCTCGTCAAGCCGACGTATTGCCCCCCCTGCAAGCACTTTCACGTCCAGCACGCCTGCCGCTGTCCTTCGCACAGGAACGTCTGTGGTTCCTCGAGCAGTTGAACCCCGGACAGTCCACCTATCACATCCCGGTCGCCTTGCGTCTGCGTGGCACGCTCGATGTTCGTGCCTTCCACGCCGCGCTCAACGCTCTCGTCGCCCGTCACGAAAGCCTGCGCACGTCCTTCGCGCAACACGACGGCCAGGCCGTGCAGCACATCACGCCGCAACTGAAACTTGCGCTGCCGCTCGTCGATGCCCAAGCCGCCGAAGTCCGCCGCCTCGCGCAAGACGAAGCCCGGCGCCCCTTCGATCTCCAACACGGCCCGCTGCTTCGCGCCCGCCTGCTGCGTCTCGCGCACGACGAACACGTCCTGCTGTTCACCATGCATCACATCGTCTCCGATGGCTGGTCCACCGGCGTGCTGGTGCGTGAACTCGGCGCGGGCTACGCAGCCGCGCTGCGCAATGAACCGCTCGCGCTGCCGCCGCTGGCCGTGCAGTATGCCGACTACACGCTGTGGCAGCGCGACTGGCTCGCCGGCGCCGAGCTCGAACGTCAGACGCAATACTGGCGCAACCAGCTCGCCGAACTCGCACCGCTCGATCTGCCCACCGATCGGCCCCGCCCCGCGCAGATCAGCGGACGCGGTGCGACCTTGCCTTTCGCGCTGAGTACCGATCTCGCCGAACGCCTGCATGCGATGGCTCAACGCGAAGGCGTCACGCCCTTCATGCTGCTGCTCGCGGTGTTCCAGACGTTGCTTGCACGTCTGTCGGGGCAAGCCGAGGTTGCCGTGGGCTCGCCCATCGCCAATCGCACACATGCGCAGATCGAGCCGCTCATCGGCCTGTTCGTCAATACGCTGGTGCTGCGCGCCGATCTCTCGGGCAGCCCTTCCCTGCGCGATCTGCTCGCGCAGGTCCGTGACACGACGCTGGCCGCGTATGCGCATCAGGATCTGCCTTTTGAGAAGCTGGTCGAAGCGCTCGCGCCGGTTCGCGACACCAGCCGCACGCCGCTGTTTCAGGTCATGTTCGTGTTGCAGAACGCACCGGCCGAAGCGCTCGCCTTGCCGGGCCTCACGCTCGAATTGCTGCCCGCAGCAGAAGCC
>LRBF01000012.1 GCA_001580565.1 Caballeronia megalochromosomata
ATAAGAGACAGGCCCCGCACAGGGGCAGAGCCAATAGACCGACACGAACCCAGGATTTCACGAAAACCCGAAGCAAACCAGAAACAAAGGAACCCTAAGGAAAAGAGCGATGAACTACGAAGTGATAGTAACGTGCGCAGTAACGGGCGCCGGCGACACGACCGGCAAACATCCCGCCATCCCCACGACCCCGAAACAGATAGCAGAAGCGGCAATAGAAGCGGCCCGCGCGGGCGCCACTGTCGCCCACTGCCACGTTCGCGATCCCAAAACCGGCCGAGGCAGCCGCGACCCCGCGTTATACAGAGAAGTAGTAGACCGCATCCGCTCATCCGACACGGACGTGATCATCAACCTGACCGCTGGCATGGGCGGCGACCTCGAAATCGGCCCGGGCGAAGACCCGATGCGCTTCGGCGCGAACACCGACCTCGTCGGCGGCCTGACGCGTCTCGCACACGTCGAAGAACTGCTGCCCGAAATCTGCACGCTCGACTGCGGCACGCTCAACTTCGGCGACGGCGACTACATCTACGTATCGACGCCCGCGCAACTGCGCGCCGGCGCAAAGCGCATCCAGGAACTCGGCGTGAAACCCGAACTGGAAATCTTCGACACGGGTCACCTGTGGTTCGCCAATCAACTGCTGAAAGAAGGCCTGCTCGATAATCCGCCGCTCTTCCAGTTGTGCATGGGCATTCCCTGGGGCGCGCCGCCCGACACCGGCACCATGAAGGCGATGGTCGACAACCTGCCGCCCGGCGCGCACTGGGCGGGCTTCGGCATCGGACGCATGCAGATGCCGATGGTCGCACAGGCGATGCTGCTCGGCGGCCACGTGCGCGTCGGTCTCGAAGACAACCTGTGGCTCGATCGCGGCGTGCACGCGACGAACGGCTCGCTCGTGCAACGCGCCGTCGAAATCATCGAACGTCTGGGCGCACGCGCGCTCACGCCCGCCGAAGGACGCAGAAAACTCGGGCTGCCGCCGCGCGGCGAACGCCCGCTGGAAAAACGCATCGCCGAACAATTCGCCTGAACGGACAAGGACACATCGATATGCAAGTCAAGCAATTCGCCGCGCTCGGCGCGGGTGTGATCGGCAGCGGCTGGGTGGCGCGCGCGCTCGGCGCGGGGCTCGACGTCACCGCGTGGGACCCCGCGCCCGGCGCCGAAGCGCAGTTGCGCGCGAACGTCGCGAACGCGTGGCCGGCGCTCGAACGCGCTGGCCTCGCGAAAGGCGCGTCGCCGAAGCGGTTGCGCGTCGTATCGACGGTCGAGGAATGCGTCGCCGATGCGGACTTCATCCAGGAAAGCGCGCCCGAACGCGAGGACCTGAAACTCGCGCTGCACGAGCGCGTGAGTCGCGCGGCGAAGCCCGATGCGATCATCGCGTCATCGACGTCAGGGCTCTTGCCGAGCGATTTCTACGCGCGCGCCGTGAATCCCGGGCGCTGCGTGGTCGGTCATCCGTTCAATCCGGTTTATCTTCTGCCGCTCGTCGAAGTGCTCGGCGGCGAGGCGACGTCGGGCGAGGCGATCGATGCGGCGATGAGCTTCTACGCGTCCATCGGCATGCGGCCCTTGCGCGTGCGCAAGGAAGTGCCGGGCTTCATCGCGGACCGGTTGCTCGAAGCGCTGTGGCGCGAGGCGCTGCATCTCGTGAACGACGGCGTCGCGACGACGGGCGAAATCGACGATGCGATCCGCTACGGCGCGGGCATCCGCTGGTCGTTCATGGGGACGTTCCTCACCTACACGCTGGCGGGCGGCGAGGCGGGCATGCGACACTTCATGCAGCAGTTCGGCCCCGCGCTCGAATTGCCGTGGACGAAGCTCGTCGCGCCGACGCTCACCGAAGAGCTCATCGACCGCGTGGTGGACGGTACGTCGCGGCAGACGAACGGGCGCGGTATCAAGGAACTGGAGCGTTATCGCGATGACTGCATCGCGAGCGTGATCGAGGCGATTGCGGCTGCGAAAGCGCGTCATGGTATTGAAGATTGAAGTGACGCGGTTCAGGGTTTCGCCGGATCCCGTTTTCGTGGTGGTCTGCTAGCGTTGCCCCTGTGCGGGGCGGCACCTACTTTCTTTGCTGCTGCAAAGAAAGTAGGCAAAGAAAGCAGCTTTTCCATCCAAAGTGCTTCATGCCGGCCGCGGCACAGGCGATTGACTGAATGGCCCGGCAGTAGCGAGTGCCCCCACAAGCAGAACCGGGCTTGGACCGCGCACGGTCTGACAAGCTAGTATCCCAAGGGCGCTGGTTCAGCACGAAAGTGCTCCGGCACAGCGCTACGCGCTGCCGTGGGGTATGCGAGGGAACCCGTCGGAAAAGAAGCACGCGCAGACCCAATTGACCCCTCGGCCGCGAAGCGGGCTGGAGCTGTTTTGGCTGAACCAATTTGCTGTGCGGCGCGAGGCGACAGACCGTGCGCGATCCAAGCCCGGTTAGGCCTGTGAGGGCACTCGCTACAGCCGGGCCATTCAGCCAATCGCCTGTGCCGCGGCCGGCGTGAAGTGCTTAGGCTGGGGAAAGCTGTTTCTTTGGTTACTTTCTTTGCAGCAGCAAAGAAAGTGACTGCCGCCCCGCACAGGGGCAGTGCTAATAGACCGACACGAAAACGGGATCCAGCGAAAACAAAAGC
>LRBF01000013.1 GCA_001580565.1 Caballeronia megalochromosomata
GCGCTCGCAGTCTCATCAGCTCGTTCATCGGCAGCCCGAGAAACGAAAACGCCAAGGCATTAGGAACGTGCGGTGCCTGCAAAAGCACCACTGGTCGTGCGCTCAATTCGGAGAGCGCTGGCCTCAACAACCGCATCTCGCCTATCCCCGGTTGCTGGACGAGCAACTCCACCAACGCTCCCACTGGCCAGCCGCCGCCGGGCAGCTCGGCGCTCAGGGCCGCATACCCCGTGTCGACCGTCTTGCCGTACGCACGGGCGAGCTGAGACCCGCGCCAGAGGCTCGGATGAATCGACTCGATGTGTTGGGGCAAGGCAGCCATTTCGCGAAAGCACTGTATATTTATACAGTATCGTAACTCAAAATTCGAAGCAGTGAATTGCCCCTTTTAGGTCGTCAGAGGAGATGCGTTTGGATATGCTTGTGCGAAAGCACCCGATGCTGGAGATTGCGGATTTCGTGTCGAAGCTGCGTGACGCCTTCGGTGACGCGACCATTGAAAATGCCGTCGCACGTGGCAAGGCCGGAGAGCCGACCTTTTTCGCGCAGGAAGCTGGCCGAACGGTCGGCACGAAACCTGTTGACGATTTCAATCGCTGGGCGGTCGACGGCAGCGTGCGCGGCCGGCACTACTGCAAGAGTTGCGACGGCTCATGCGTCGGAACAGGTGTGCGATGCAGTCAGCGCAGACGACTGGGCAGGCGCGATACGGTTGAATCTCGCCGCGTCGTCTGCAACTGTATTCAGATGAACCAAGGCCTCGAACGAAACAGCGGAATGAGCAATTGGAACAATGGAAAAACTCGATATTGATGACCTTCCAGGCGCGCGCGCCGACCTTCTGTGCTTTTTGGTCGCAACCGTCGCTGCGTCGCACACGCTGACGTATGAGTGGCGAATCGACCATCTTGTCGAGAGCTGTCGAATCTGGCTCGCGCGAAACGCCGTGGCGATGGACTGGCTCGACCGAGTGCTCCTCGGGCAGCTTGCGCTGAAGATTGCGAAGCGCGAGTTGCAGGACGCCGGCATCGCGGTTCGGCAGAGCGACGTGCCTGCATTGTTCACCGGCGAGATGACGCTCAATCGCGCGAGCACCGTGGTCCAGAAGATGATGAAGCTGTGCAAGGAATCGCTCTGAGCTGGCCAGCCAGCTAATCAACCAAGGAAGACCACGCATGTGTTATTCGGCCCAAATTCAAGCGGACTATCGCAAGTACGTGAAGACCTTCGGCGCGCACATGGACATCGAAGAATTTGCGCGACTCTACTTCGAACGAGCCGAGGGCAGCAGAGCAAAGATTCCGAAGGCGGTCGACGACAGTTTTCGCGACCCGCAAACAGATGAAGAGCGACAAATCAAAGCGTCTATCGACCGGTTCAACGCGGCGCAAACGACCAAGCTTGAGCAGGAGCTTTTCAAACAACGGACCCGCCTCGCGGACGCTGAGCGAACGCTGCAGACCAAGGTGACCAAGGCCGCAACGGAGAGTAAGCGCATCGCGGCAGACAAAATTGACACGTCGCTGCGCCGCCTCGAGGACATCAACCGAACCGAGGCGAAGCCACGCGACTCACGAATTTTTCCTGGAACCTACGCACCTGTGCTTGTCATGGTGAACGGCAAGTACGTGGTCAAGCCTATGCGTTACCAGTGCCGAATTGCTGGCAAACCGGCGAACTACGACGTGAAGTATCCAGGCACCTACAACGCACGACGCGACAACCTCGAAGGATTCTGGAAGCCGTGTTTCGGCTACACGCATGGCGTGATACTTGTTGATGTCTTCTACGAGAACGTCAGCAAAGCAAAGATGGAAGGCACGTTGCTGGAGACTCATGAGAAAGACGAGAATGTCGTCCTCGAGTTTCGTCCGAACAACGGCCAACTGATGCACGTTGCTTGCCTATGGTCGAGATGGACCGCGCCAGGGCAACCCGACCTGCTATCGTTCGCTGCCATCACTGATGAGCCGCCGCCAGAAGTCGAGGCTGCCGGCCACGACAGGTGCATTGTGCCAATCAAGACTGAAAACATCGACGCGTGGTTGAACCCAGAAGCTTCGGATTTGAAGGCAATGTATGCGATTCTTGATGATAGAGACAGGCCGTACTATGAGCACCGGCTTGCAGCGTAACGACGCATCGGGCGAACGAAGGTGTTGGTATCGGTGCCAGCGCATCAAGGTCGAGCCATTGGCAGCCTCGACACCGTAATTCCCGCGCTTTGATTTGGCGATGCTCCCTGACCCACTAATCGAGCGATTTCTGAAGGCAAGCCGCATATCGACCCTGGGTCGCGGAACACCCCCAATGCGCTAGACTGGCTTAGATTCTCGACAGGAGACTCGGGTGATACGCAAGACGCTTAATGCTTCGCGGCTTCAGCAAGAGGTCGACCGTCGAATTCATCGACTGCAAGAAGTCGTCGAGGATGGAGTGAAGATTCGTGTGCCGCGGCCCCTGTTGCAAGAGCCGGATAAAACAGGCTGCAACTGGAACATGACCAACTTCGGGAACGCAGTCGGCTTCGAGCGTGACATCGAGCGCGTGCTCAAAGCTGCGCGCGCGGAGTACAACCTCAGTACCGAAACGAAAGACGCTAGCAACCCGTTTGAGGACTAGCCACAAAGGCCATCGGCTCCTAAATTTGCCGATTTCATCTTTTTCCCCGGGTTCATGCCTTCGCCGTGCAACTTCGCGTGCAAGCGCCACGTGACGTAGCGGTGCAGACGCTACGCCACGCGGGACGCATTTCCTCGAAGAAATAGGCCCATGCCTTCTCGAGGCTCGATAGTTACAGTTTCATCGACACGTGACCGGGAGCCGGGTCGGGCGTGTTCTCCAAAGTGTTCATCGAGTTGATAACGCCGTAGAGTTCAACGAGCGCTTTTTCTTTTTCCACATCATGCCCACCGACAACGCGGGCCATCTCAGTACGAGACAGTTCTTCCTCGTGATGCAAGTCAACAATAGTCAGTGTGCTCATTTCGATTCACCCTAAAAGTAGTGTGGGGCAAGGGACGGATTTTGATTGAGCGGTTCGAATTTTCGCTCGCTTAACCATATCCACGTTCTGTGCCAAGCGCAGCTCCGACACTACCGAGGGCCTAACTTTCTGTTTACATGGAACAATTCTGGGTTTCTCCTTTCTAGGATGTCGAGTCGCGGCGGCGGCGTGTGTGATTGATTGCGACACACGACAAAGCTTCTGTTGGTCACGTTGAAACATTCCGGCCGTGTCTGTCAGAAAGTGAGAGCCGCCCAACCCAGCGAGTCGCCGGGCACGGTCTGCACGCTAATCTCGGGTATGCGTGACGAATCTGAAATCTCATCGTCGGGCTCGCAGCACGCTGTTGGTACCATTACGTCGTCGCACATCATTACAACCGACAAAGGGCATATCGGCGAGAAATGGACATCTTTTTCTATTGGCAGAAGTTCGAGCAGGACTTGAAGAGCGGCCAGCTCGGCTACTTCGGCTCCAACAGCGCCAAGATTGCTGAACTCAAGGAGCGTTTGCCCATGCGCCTATGGGTTTTCAAAACGCCGAAGGGCATGAAGGGCTCGGTTCAACTGCTTGGCTCATTGCTGGTCAGTGATGAGCCCAAGGTTGCCGTGAACAGCGAGTATTCCCATCTGCTTTACTACGACCCGTTTTCACCGCAGTCGACGATGTTCACCGATTCGGACACGCGAGAGCGAATCGAGGGCGTAACCCGCCTCCTTCAGCATCGTCTCCTCCACGCATTCAAATCGAATTTTCAAGGTGACGCGGGACTGCAGGCACTGGAATCAAACGTAGTGCGCGAGCTGGAAGCAATGACGGCAGACTGGGCGAAGGTTCAGATGCTCGAGCGGATGAAGGACGGAAAGAGGATTCAGCCAATCAACCCTTTCGCGCGTTCTGCACGGTAACAGGTAGCGCTTTGCACGAGCTTTTAAAAGTGCCCGCCGCGGACGACGGGCCAAGAGATGGCGCGCCCCTCACTAGGGGTGCATGGTCAATACAGAGGTATCTCGGTGCACGACTCAAGCGACAAATTGAAATGGAGTTTTTCGAAGAGCCGTGCTTATAGTGGGCGCAGGTGAAACGCAGACCGTCGCCGCTGCATTTGTCATCGCGCTTTGCACGGTCGAGGTGCTCGCGCCCGATTAAACGCCGTTTTGCTCGGCCGGAGTTTCCAACCGTTCTGCCGACCTCGCAACTCTCTACCCGCCGCGCTTTTTGAACAGCATCTCGTGCATCCACCCGTCATTCGTCGCAACAAGCACCGCCTTATCCCCGGCGGTAGGAGCAAGGGCGGTCACTAAGTTCGGGAACTGCGCTTGAAGAGACGAATCCTTGGTCCACGCCGGCACGCCGTCTACTTCGTAGGTGTAGTTCACCTGCGATATTTTTGCACCAAACATATCTGCGGGCTCTGTGAAGTTTTCGACTTCTCTGACCTTATATTTGCCGCCACAGAAACCGTCCCAGTTGCCTAAGTTGCCAGAGCCGCCCTTCACCAGAAACTTTTTACCGGAATCCGTCAAACTGTATTCAGTGCCAGCGACAAGCTTGTTCGTTCCAGGCTGCGGCATTTCAATATCGCGAGCAGACAAAAGTCCAGCGGATACCATCGCGGTCGCCTTTTCCTGCGCATGGATGATGTCGAAAAGCGTTTTCTTTTCTAGCCGGAACGGTGCCTCTTTAGCAGGCAGGCTAATGCAGACACCGTTTCGCGTGTCAAGGTAGCTCTGGATTGCATCGGCAAAGTTGCTCTTGTTAGCATCCTTTTTGCTGCCACAAGCAGACAGCAACATTGCAGCAGTTATGCCAATCGCAGAAAGAATTTTCTTGTTCATTTTTCTATAGTGTGTAAGCGCCGCTGGCCCTGCGGCAGATTCGCATTATGACTCGCATCGGAAATGCACTCAAGCGGTTGCCGACATTGACACTTGCATGTTCAAAAATCTCGTTAAAGATTTAGGCCGGAACGCCGTTAACACCGCCATTTAGTGCACGATGGAGATGTCAGTATGAAACTTGTTCTCGCTCTGCTCGCAGGGGGTATCGCGGTCGCTGGCTGCGCGGAGACAGGCGCGGCGCTTCAGAGCCTCAACAACGGTCTAACTCAGGTCAATCAGACCCTTTCCGGCACACCGGGCAATTCGGCTCCGCTTTTTGGTCCGACGCTGTCAGCAGAACAGCAAATGCAGATGCGAAATTCGGTAGCTACATCGCTGAATTCGCGTGACTCGGCGTTCAAGAGCCTTGTGGGAAGCGCTCAACCGACCGTCGTTTCGGTTCTCTCGAAGGCCGCCTGCTACCAAAATGACAATGACTCTCGCGTCCTGAGCATGTACACCTCCGCACAGATTGGCAACGGATACATTCCCGCACCGTGGGCAACGATGCGTTATGCGCCGAAAAGCAAGTGCTTGAGCGTTTTGAGGACCGACTCATGGTCGCAGAAGTCGCTGAATTCTTTCCGCTTCAGGACTGTCTTCTACAGCCCAGAAAGCGGAGAAAGCCAAGCCGTGGTGTACGAGTTCATCAATCAGGATGGCTCTTGGCTGCTCAACTACGCGTCCTTTTAAAGGTTAAAGGTAAAGACAGTCAGTGCTCGAGAGGCGACGCAGAGCGAGTTGTTGCCGTTCCGACAGACTCCTTACGGACAGTGACCCGGGCAAAAGAGATGGGACGGTGCTTTCGGAAAGGCTTTAAGGTCGTCGCCGTACCTTGAGGCGGCGATAAGCTAGAGCGTTTAACAGAGTTAGAGGGGACAACTCCTTTGCTAATTGACTACGTACAGGTAGATGGCCAACGCGCAAATCTGGCCATCGGTTCTCGCAGCTATCCAAATTACTTCAACATCGCGTCGATAAGTCTTCTATTGGGCAAGAACGGCGCCGGGAAAACAAGACTTCTCCTCAACGTCGCAGAAGCAATGACTCATGGTGCATCCATCGGAGACCAAGGGCATTGGAGCGGTAGAGGCGTTAATGGCACGGGAATTGGAGACGATACAAGGCGCCCTCCGCGCGACCTAGGCGTGGTCTATTACACAGCGCTTCCATTCAAACGCCCCGTTTCGCCGCATCGTCAATTTGTCGATGCATCTGCTATCCCAAGCATGACGCTCAGGAAAGCAATGCTCGAGCAGTATGATTGGATTGTCGAGGCTCTCGGCGAACCAAGCCGCCTCCACGCGCGCATCACTTACGACTCGAAGATAATCCAGAAATACATTGCTCCGTTTACGGTCGACAATGTTTGCACGCTGCGCGACTCAAGCTTGGAAATGCAGCGGTTACAGCTGAGCCAGCAGGCGCGTGACCCAAGCGACTTCAAGGTTCCCGAACGATACGCAGATGCACTGGCCGCATGGATTGAAAAGGAACTCGACGCCAAGGGAGATGCATTCAAATTGGCGGCACTAGCCACTCTTGATTTAAAAGCTCAGCAGCTAAGCCGACGGTCTTTGGCCGTGTGGGCATTTCTAGAACAATGTGGACTCGCGGAGTTTGGCCGTGCGAAGGACTCGAGGCAAGAAAGGTTAGAAGCGAAAGCAGCGGAAAACTACAGAGAGACCATGAATCGAACATTTGCGGCCGTGCGCACACTGGGAACTCGTAATGAGTTCGCCGAAGGGGGCGAGGTCGGCATTGAGTTCGACTTTAAGCAACCCTTTGTCGGTGATGCCATCAGTTCCTCGAAGACGGCTATCCGCCTCGCGTGGACAAATCTAAGCTCCGGCTTTCTGTCACTGGTTGAGCAATTTGCACGCATATTTTTATCTCTTCGAAGACTAAGGAGCCGACGCCTCAAGTCGGTACTTATCTTGATTGATGAGGGAGACGCTTATCTGCATCTGGACTGGCAGCGCCAATACGTTCAAAACTTGAACCGCTTCCTCGGCCAACTTGAAAAGAGATTGGGACTACATTCCATTCAAGTTCTTTTAGCCACTCACTCTCCCGTGATATCGGGTGACTTCCCGTCATCGATGGTCCAGCGTCTCGATAGCCAGAATCGTGACTTCAAGACCTTTGGAAACTCGCTCGACACGCTGGTGTTCGATGCGTTCGAAACTACATCAATCGGCTCGTATGCTGCAATGAAGATATCGGAACTGCGTCAAGGCTTTTTGTCCGACACTTTGACGGATGAAGACAGGCAGCTTATCGCGGAAATCGGCGACGAAGGGCTCCGTCGTGCCATTACTGCGAGCGAAAACGAATAAAGCTATGGTTATTGACATCCACGATGTTTGGCAAAACGCGAGGTTGCAGCACGAAACTTATGTCAACACCCACGTTCATCAAGCACTTGCGGGCGAATACGCACGCGGGCCCGCGACCAAGGTGCTGTTGGATTTCCAGTTTTTCCTCGACGTCTGTCTCAACGACATTATCAGCTCCGACAACACGGATTTTGAGAACGTCATTACATCCTTCCAAGCGATTTTTCCCGTCGGAGGAGCCACAGAGAAAGAGGCTGACGCTTTGGCGCGAAGGGTCTTCAACTACGACGCGTTCAGAGCGGCAACGGCAAACGCAGCTTGGGACACCTATAGGCTGTGCCTACTCGCTAGATACAAGATTTGCCCTTATTGCCACATTCATAGCACTGAGACAGTAACGAAGAACGGCGCTTTGAAAGGCTACCGAGGAGACCTCGACCACTATCTAGCGAGAACCCATTACCCATACCTTGCCCTATCGCTCGGCAACCTGATAGTCTCGTGTGAGTTGTGCAACGGTTCGAAAATGAAGCATCAGAAGGACTTTCGACGCGTACCTCACCTCCACCCGTTGAAAGACTCCAGCGGCATCCAATTCAAGCTGCGCCCTGCCGGCGGAGCCGCATGGACACCGACGCTGCGGGCATTTAGGGAGCGGATGGACAATTATGAAATTGAAGTCACGGCTTCAAACGGCAGCGTGCAAGCTCTCAACTCTCTGAAGACGTTTCAGCTCTCGCCTCGATATCAGCCTCATCTCAACGATGCCTATCGGGTTGCGAAGGTTGGTCGCAATCCTGGCTGGGTGAATTCGCTCCTGAAGGTCACTGGCATCGCCTTGAGTATAAAGGACCAGCTCGGCTTTACTCCTGCGACCGATGAATACAAACACGTCCCGGTTGGCAAGATGCGACGCGACGTCTATCTAGCTTCCAGGACACAGGCTGGCGATGGATAAAAGCGCTATACCTGACGCCGGAGATTTTTTATAGCTGACTTGAGGCCATACCGAAGTTTCGACGCTACAACCCATTGATGTATACGCTAAGGCACAGCATATAAAGGGCGTGGCGTCGGGTGACGCGGGCCAACTGCGAGATGTGCTAGCCCGCGCACGCGTCCGCCCATCACCTTCCTGCAGTGGGTCAATTCCGGGCGCGATTTTAGCCCCCAACTTGCTCGCGGGCAACACAAGTCGATTACCGGACATAGCTCCCGCAGCTTCACGCTGGGTGGTGCCGGCGCGGCGATTCCTGCCGACGAACTTCGATATGCGAGTCTGCCCAAGGAACGGCTTGTGTTAGGCGCGGTGGGTCGAGCCCTTGTCCATTGAGTAGCAGACAAACAATCGACGCCGGCGTGCATCGTTGCCTCAGCTTGAGACTCCGTCAAATCGACTCGTGCTGCAACATCTGCGGAACTGGCCCCGTCCTGTCGACCACCCCGGCACTCCGGAGCATCTATTCGGCCCCTCCGACCGACGCATCTGCGACTCGCTGTGGGCTGCTGCCAACGTCCACAGCGCCTTGAGCGTCAAGCTAAACTTTGTTCAAGAAAGACATGCATCGCGGATTCGATTCAGCGCGGCTAATCTCGCTATAGCGTCGCTTGCCTCGATGAACTCTTGAGAGGCTTCGAGAAGTTCACCGTCCTCGACTATTTTTTCATCCCAGCCAAACTCCCGAAGCCGACGGTTCAATTTGCAGGCACCGATGGTGAAATTGCCTTTATCGGTTCGGTCGATGAAGAAGCCACGATAGACCAGGATGTGTTTGCTGTATTCGTCGAAGTGGGGCTGCACTATTCGAAAGCCATTCGACGACCGTGGATACGAGATGCGACCCGTCCGCGAGGCAAGCGTGTCTGGCTCGGCATTGGCGACTTCCTGCTCTCGCTTTATCTCGTTGCAATCGGCACAAACAACGCAAAGGTTCTTCGGCTCAAACATGAATTGCGGGTACTTCGACTTTGGGGCGATATGTTCCACATGACAGTTCAAGGCGGACGTCAACGACACGTCCTTCCGACAGTATGCGCATCTGCCTTTCTGGACTCTTCTGTAGTGCCTTCTGACGAGCGAGCGCAGCGGCTCGAGTTCATCGCAACTCCAATCCTTATGGGTGAAAGTCGCGTCGGCCTTTTTCCTTTCAATAAGCGTCTCCAGGTCCGGAGGGAAGGATACCGGTTCAACGATTTCACTCATAGGCGCTCCGCATCTCCTTGAGCGCAAGGATGAGGTCTAACACGGGGTCGTCATTGTTCAGCAAGTGAATCATGCTTTCGAGCTTGCCCATAGTGATTCGAGCCTCAAGGTCGAACCCTCGCTTTTTCGATACGGAGGAAAAGAGAGTGAGAGCAGTGCGACTGAGATACTCGTTCCGATAGCCGGGTGCTCGGAACACTTCGGCCAGTTGATAGTCGATAGATTTGTGGGAATAGCTATTGGCAGGTTCCGCAGTTCCCGTTTCCATGGACATCACGTGACAGTTGCCCGCAGGAAGTTGAGCGACAATCTGCGGCGAGTGAGTGGCGATGACGAAGTGACATCCCTCGAAGTGACTGAAGGTTTTGTAGAGAAGGTGGATATACTTCTCCTGCCACTCGGGATGAAGACAAATTTCCGGCTCGTCAATGCAAATCAGGGCACCGTCCCTGATTTGACTTCCGATGCCGAGTAGACTTAATACGACGGCTTGTTCGCCGGAGCTCGCGTCGGTTATGTTGAAACTCTCTCGCTCTCCTCTCTTGAATAAGACAACATCTTTCAGTCGCAGCATGCCGACTCGAAGGAGGAAGAGCGCCTCGGCGAGGACAAAATCGCCACTCAGAAAGTCGGCGCTTCCTCCTTCCGTGTCGCCAATGGCAATGCCGTGCTTGTTCAGTCGCAGGTGAATGGTCCTCTGACGCCGCGACAATCTTCGACTCTGGACGAGGTCGAGCGCTCGCTTGACGTCCTCGGTCGGAGACTCAAACATTTGCCTATAGCCATTCACGGCGTCATTCGGAAAGAACGGTCCGCTGTTTCGCATCCGCTCTTCAAGTGCCTCGTGCGGATGCTCCGCATTAGCTAACTCCTTTAGCAGAACCTCGGGGATAAGTTGAAACGAGACAGAGATGGTCGGCTCGTAAGCCAAGTACTCCAGCACTCCCGCAACCGCTTCAGCTTGAGCCGGATTGCTCTGGGCCGAGAGGAAAAGGGTGCTGACTATCTTCGATAGGTAGGCCAAGCTGAGGTTAGAGCTCGGTAGTCCTCGAAGACCAAGATAGGTATAGCCGGCGACGACATTGCCACGCCTCGGAAGAGGAAACCTATCGAACGGGCTCGTGGACACGCTGATGATATGCGAGGGCGCCTCTGACTTCTGCAGGTTGCCCAACGGCTCATACCGGCCGCCTCGCTCGCTGCGGTCCCATTGCTCGCCCGAAAGAACACCACCCATCAGGTTCAGTATTAGTGACCGCAAGAGGCGGCTTTTACCAGTCCCGTTCCTCCCAACAATAACTGTAAAGGTGTTGCTACCAGGGAATCGTCCGTAGTGCTGGTGCACAAACTGAAAACGGCCCATCTGTGAAGAATATTCAAAGAGCACAACTTCCTCTGATTCAATATCGAACGACGTTTCGTTGGGGAGGCGTTGATGGTGTCGTTATGTTAGAAACGGACTGATACTGTCCGCCGGCGTAAGGATGGTCGCACGATGGATAGCGCGCGTGACCGCAACGCGGAGCACGAGCCTATCCTGAGCGACCGCGTTCGGGTCTTCAGGGCGTTTCATCAGGCGTGAATGGTGTCGACCTTCGTATACGAAGACTTCGTCAAACTCCTTGCCCTTCGATTTGTGTATCGTCATCACGTGCAGCCCCTTCGTTTTGCTCTGCGACGCTGCAAAGTGTTCCTGCAAAAGCGCGTCCTTGACAGCTCTTTCGGCTCCACTGTAGTGCCCGAACTCCTTCCAGATTGCACTGAGGGAGTTTCTGAATGCCGAGCCACGGTGAAGGAGACGCAGATATCGGGCGTCTTCAGCAATTCGCTGCAGGGCCGTCGCCCGAGACTGAGCAAACAGGGAGCGAACGGCCAGCCAATCGTCGACGGCGCTTCCTGTAAACGTTTTCCGGCAGCATTCGCCCGCAATTCGCTGGCATTCGTCAATGAGCTCTTTGCGACGAACGCCCCTTATCTTGCCAGTCGAGCGGAAGGCGTTCAATGCAGCGGCAAGCTCGAGGTCAGCACGTGGTGTCCCGTCTCGGCCGCCACGGCCGCGAATGTGTGACATCAGCGCACCGAGCAACCTGTCGTTGACCTCCTGCTCCCGGCCTCCCTCAAGCGTAGCGGCTATTACGACCGCAGCTAGCGCCGGTGGCTCAGCGTCCATGGCGACATCATGGTCCAGCTCAGGCAGTCCATCGCTAGCGGTCGACAGGTAGTCGGAGACGCCAATCATCAACGCTCGTGATGGAACAAGGATGGCGACCGAAAAATCCGCAGCGCCTATGAGGCGACGTACAGCGGCTAAGACCCTCGTCTTGAGCTGGTAGTGCGGGCTCCGTCCGAAGTAGTACCCGTAGGGGAAAATGCGTACGTCGCTGTATCGCTTACCTTTATGCGCGTCCGTGAGCAAGTCATTACCGAAAGTCGTGATGTCGGTACCGCTGCTACGGTGATTTTCTCCGACAAAGTCGAAAGTGTCCGCGCGGAACTCAGTTGCAAATTCTGACAGCCTCGCCGGGTCGGCCCCTCGGAACTCGTAGATGCGCTGCTCAGGGTCTCCGAGCGCAATCAAACGGCTTTGCTGACCGAGTAGGCGCATCAATGCCCACTGGTCGGCGTCGGTGTCCTGGAACTCGTCGAGGATGATAAGCGGGTATGCCTGTGAATAAATCCTGGTCAACGCCTTACTACACGAGAGCAGCCTCGCCGACAGGCGAGCAAACAGGTCAAAATGAAGGCGACCCTCCTCGTAGAACAACCGCTCCTTTTCTTCATCGCGTCTTTCTGTCGCGAAGTCAGCAAGGTGCGCTGCCGCCTCTGGCGGTGGCAGTAGACGGACGCGAGTCCGACCATTCAGGAGATACGCGTGGCTTCTAAGAATACTCCAGGCGAAGCTGTGGTAAGTGTTGATTTCGAGTTGTTGGAGCTCTTGGCGACCTACGAGCTGCACCGCTTTCTCAGCAATCCGGGCGACGGTAGACCGAGCAAAACTAAGAAACAGAACACGCTGTCCTTCCGCTAGCGCACCCGCGCGAATCTCGTTTCGGGCTTTGACAAGGGACACGTGCGTCTTGCCTGCACCCGGTCCGCCCATGGCGAGAACGTGTCCTGACGACAGCAGGAATCGCCGTTTCTCATCGCTCCAATCCTCGCTCATGATTCGAAGCGCGGCGGATACGGAACAAACGGAGGATAGGTGGTCGCCCCCTCTAAGCTCCCAACCTCGGAGCTTGCCGCTCCGCCAGTCGCTGGCTCCGCTGCCGTCGCAGGCTCGGCCGCCGTAGCTACTGCTTTGAAAAAGGCGGGCACTTGTCCAGTCGCCTGTGTCGAGCTGGGCGTGCTGCCGGCGCCGCCTGTCTCCTCTTCCGAGGTGCTTCCGACCGCCGCGTTCCAAGCGTCCGGTTCCGAGCGATGCTCCGCCTTGTGCGCAGCGCTTTCCGGCGTAGCCGCGACAACCACTGATGCGGTCGCCGGGGGCTCGATGACCTGCGCGATTGCTTTCAGAGTGTCTCGCACGTATCGCGGCACATCTTCTACAACTGCGCAGGTAGCGAGGAGGTCGCCGATGTCACCACCTCCTTTCTTCCAGCCGAAGTAGTCGGTGAGAGCGCTTTGGATGTCCGCTAACGACGATGTATCTGATGGCGTCTTCGCGGTCAAGTGTTGCGGCCACTCGCCGCCTGAGACCAACTCGAGCGCGTACGCACGCAGCGCTGACTCACTTGTCTGCGACAGGATAAGGTCTTCGATTCCCTTCGCCGGTGACTCGTACGCATAGTCCACTGCCTGCGTGATGACTTCCAGTCGCTCGGCGGACTGCTTATCGAACACCGCAAGCACTACTTTCCCTAGCCCGCGCAGGAATTCGCCAAGTCCGGCGACGTTCGTCTCACCTTGAGCGTCAATGATTGCCACGCCAAGATTATCAAGCGTCTTGAACTCATCAGGGGCCAGTTCATGGAGCCGGGTTGCCGCAGCGGGAAAGGCGTCGAATTCCGTTCGACCCTCCACGACCAGCACATACTTGGCCAACAGCGTTTCACAAAACCGCGTGCGCAGTTCCGCCCGATACGACTTTGGCTTCACACTCGGCGGATAACCAGCGACCTTACCCTGGAGTTGGCCGCCAGACCGGGTCAGCACGCAAATCTGTTCGGGTTTGAATTCTTCGAGCACGTACGGGGAGTGCGATGTAAAGATGGCCTGTGCTGACCTCTGGCTAAGCGAAGAAATGATTCGCTTTTGTGTGTGCGGTGGAATCGCAGTCTCAGGTTCCTCCATCGCGAAGATGACGTTCTGTTTGAGCTGCGCGATGATGGAAAGAAGAGACAACACCAGAGTGTTGATAGTGCCGGTACCCTGATGTTGGTAAGGGGCGGCGTAGTTGCTCCCGTCCGGCCGGACGGCACCGGTGCCCATGAACACGGTCAATGTCCGCCTGAGCATCTCTCGGGTAAGGTCTGAGACGCGCATGTGCGGGTTTTCAGCCCAATCGGACGGGACGTAGTGACGTACGGCATCCTGCACGGAAGCGAGCAACGCTCCAATCTGCTCCTGCTCGCCGACCGACAACGCTCGCAAATCGGTGAGCAAGTCTTCCCAGAGCTTCAGCCTCTTATCCTGAAGGCGAAGAATGATGTCGAGCAACGACCCACGCTCGAGACTCAGCGCTCGAGCCCCGGTGCGGAGCGTGCGCAACAGAAGAAACCCACACCGACGCTTGTCGGAGGTCGTGAAGCGCGCGTATCCGCCCTCATCGAGCTCGGGCACCGCATAGAACGTGTCGCCTAAGAAGTCATCTTCCTCCGCGTCGTACCAGCCATTGAAGAAGACGCGTAGGGCGGGAGCGACGCCGGCGGTGTCGGTGCCCTCTGCGGGGGGACCAGCCAACAACTGGCGCCTCGCCAAGTCCCACCATTCGAGATGCTCTCGGAAATGCCGCAGCTGCTCAATGGAAAGGTCGGAGACGACGACTTCCGTTTGAATGGGAATGACAGCTTTTGTTTCGCTATCTAGGTACAATCCAGCGTAGAAGTCGTGTTCATCCACGACAGGACGCCGGCCGAGCCGCTCGGGGCCCAAAACGAGGTCAATGGCCTCAAGCAGAGTCGACTTCCCTGTGTTGTTGTCGCCGACAAGTACAGTGTGACCGTCGAGGAAGATTTCGCCCTTTGCGATGCCTCGGAAATTGCTTGCACGAACGCGAACCACCTGCATATCGAGTGCCTCTCGGATTTTGTGACTTCCCGGACCGCATTCAATGTGCGACCGTGGCAGCGGCTGCTTTCCTAAAGCGCTCAGTCCGCGCAGGCATTCTAATGGTATTGAGCTCCCTGCGTGGATACGCGATGGCTTTCTAAACAAGAAACGACGCCATCTTTTCAACGTGGCTTCGCTGATGCGCTTGCAAACATATATGCCCAACGGAACTAAGACGAATCGCGACGATTTCACGACGGCGCAGAAATTCGACCTAGCGAAGCGACTCAATTTTCATTGCTCAATCTGCGATGCTCCAACGACTGGTCCAATTCTGAACTCGAACAAAGCGATGAATTTCGGGGAGGCGGCTCACATCAAGGCCGCGGCGCAAGGTTCGACCCGGCACAAACCCCGGAAGAGCGCAAATCCAGCGATAACGCAATCTGGGCCTGCTCTATCTGCGCAAAGATTATCGACCGAGACGAAGACTCGTATCGCCTTGAACCCAACGCCTTTGATACTTAGCTCCATTACATCAACTAACATGCTAACCGAGACAGAGCAATGAGCGAAGGAACGTTCTCAAGCGAAAGCCCGCAAGAGCGGGCCGCAATGAGACTAGCATTAGGAACAGTACCGCCCTTGTGATGCGAGCCCGTACCACCGTGGGGATGCTCCCCTTTCGGGCAGGCGTGGGCGTTACTGGCGATGCACAGCAGCGCGGCGATAAAAGCAGCGATTCTTTTCACGGAGTCTCCTGATTGTCGTTCGCCGGCACGCTTCTGCCGACGGTCACGGCGTGACAATTATATTAAGGGCAGCGGCTGCGGTCACCTAAGTCGCGGTGCCGAAGGCGAGCCACTCGTTTCCCAGCGACAGTCGTTTCTGCAGTCGCCAGCGCTTCCGCCCGCTGAGAAGTGACCGGCTCGACCCCGAGCTCAGACATCAACTTGAGACGTCGGCTTCGGCATGGGCGACTGCAACCAAGCGTGCCACGAGATTAAGGACTTCCGGTGCAACGAAACGATTGATAGAAGCGTTGTGGCTTGCACCCGACGCAAGGCCAGTGTTAACAAAAGCTGCATACATTAAAGTAGTAGCAGTTAACAAAGGCACGCATATTTTGTGGATAGCGCCCGAATGCCCTTTGCCGTCAGAGACTTACTGGTTTTATAACTATGTCGTGAACGTTTGAAGAACAGCCAAGAAGATTGAACAAGTTTTCGAGCTGGCAGTGTGTCGGGGAAGTTGTCAAGAATTGACCCACAGGAATGCGACATCCGATTCAGAGCTTTTTCCACAGGTCGAGCGGAGTGGGCTTTGTGTTGGGTAGGAGTTCGGTCAGACCAGATGCGCAGAGAACGCCTTACCTATTTTCGGGCGCGCCCGCTCACACCCTCGTACGCCACAGTTCTAGTTCCGATTTGCAGTCGCCGTCTGATGCGACGTGCGCCTGTCGTAATTGTTGTCTGCATGGGAATCTGAGTCGATTTGCCGGCGTTGTACTCGCGAAAGAGCTTGCCGGGGCCGATGTCGATTTCTAGCCTCTCGAAGACTTCCGAGACGATGGCCTCAAAGGTGGCTGCTGGTGCCAGCCTACCGGTGAACCGATTCTTCCGCGTCTTGCAGTAAATCCCGTGGCCAACCCGAATGAGCTTGCGAGAGGTGACGAGCTTCGCTAGTACGCGAGTCAGTTGTGATTTGCCTCCGAGTCTCCGTAGGTCGGAACGAAGAACCACGGCGCCTGGGCGTCGGCGAATAGACCGCAATACTCGCTGCTCCACCGTAGATTCGCGTATTCGAGTGGAGGAGCCGGCCCTCACCATTCCGAGACGCTCGTCGACTTGGTCGGGTCCGGCAATTGAAGGTGCAACTCAAGGCCAAGAACTGCGCACCAACTCAGGAGCTGTCCGAAGCTCACATCTTCTGGATGCTTTTCCAAGTACGAGACGCGGTTTTGACTCAAGGCTACGCGCTGCGCGATTTGCGACTGCGTAAGTTTTCGCGATTTGCGTTGGGTACGGAGGAGCTGGCCGAGCTGTGGCGCAGTGACGAGACGCTGAGAGAAGAGAGGAGCAGACATAGATATCCGTTCTTCGGTTATTTTCAATTTATCCGCATAGCGGCTGTTTCATCGCCGGCGTCGGCCCCCCGGATTTCCCTGCGAACAGCCGTAACGTCAAGCACGGCGGGGCTTATCGAGGACAGGCGGATACCGAAGCGGTCGGCGCCTTTATTGCGGTGCACGGCGCAACTCTCAACTCGCGATGTCATCGATGCTGCGGAACGCTGTGGCCATCCTTCCTTCCAAAGGTCGATTGGAGCATTGATTGAAGTTTTGCAAGCACTGCGGGTTCACTAATTCCAAGCATTAAGTCCGTCTTCACCAACTGGTTACGACACCAGACCGGCCATCCGTAATCGTCGTCATCAATCGCAAGCCAAGCGCTCGGGCGGCGCCGAAGGACATCGCTCCAAACTTGCATGCCTCGAGCCATGCTTGCAAATGAAGCGTCGTCCATCCGACTGTGATAAGTCGCACCGATGACTCTCGCCCGTAAGCTAGGTGTGAACTGCTTGGTCACTCTGGCGATGCTTCCTCGATATCGACGGACCCATGACGTCGACAAGACGAGGCGCACTTGGGGATAGGGAGTCAGAACCTCCTCGAGCAACTCCACGTGCTCGAATAGCCGATGGCCGGGTGCATTCGATAGAAAAGGCCCGACGCGTCGCTTTACGTAGACGGACTGAGGATGCAAAACTGCATCGTAGTCGCAATAGAGCACCTCTCCGCCGAGCTGCCGCGGCGGCGGGATTTCGAAAGTAGGACCTGACATTCCTGTCAACATGCCGTCGTCCGTAGGGGTGAACGCACGAAGACACTTCCCTGAAGAAGTGTCGGGAAACCTGGTGGTCGTGTGACACGCCCACAAGGCCAGAAGCAACGTACATATCCAGAATCGTCGTACTGTGGGTCGCCTGAAACATCAGCCATTCGAAGCCTGCGTTTGCGCATGGGCGACGATGCGATGAATCAACACCGTTACATCGTCGTGAGCGGTGACCGCCTCAGGCCGGCTGGTCTGGCTAGAGACGTCGGCAAATTGGAGGCTCGCATAGAGGTAGCCGTTGTCGACCCTTCCGTCAATTCGCGCAAATGGGATGACTCCGTCCGCTGTGCGTAGTGAGACGAAGGCGGTTATAGCGTCACCCGAGAGCGTCGGTACGGCGTATTTCTCGACGCAGATTTCAAGTAGCTTCGCGACTTGCTGAAGTGTCTCCAATCGCGGTCCGACGAACATGTGGACGCCACCTTCAAGGCTACAAAGGCGTCTCGAAGCATCAGTATCGTCGGGCACTTTGCCGTCAAATATGTCGATGATGATGACCGGCGATGGTCCCATCTCGTCATCGACATCCGAAGCGTCTAAGTCTCCTTCGACGGGACCTTCAACGGAGTCGGCCTGCTCGTCCAGCGAACTTTTCTTCAAGATTTCTTTCCAGCTGTTTTGGTGATGGCGCTTAGGTCGTGCTTAGCTTTTTGAGATACTCAAAGGCAGCCTTTGCGACAGACACAACGTCCTGCTCCTCGCACAAAATCGGCTCATTCATCTCTGACGAAACTGCCGGCCATACAGCAAGTAATCGCCACGCGTGGTCATCGCGATGGACGCAAACACCGCCATCCAACACGCCGTCCGAGGTTCCTTCAAAGTGCTTTTCGACAAAGGCGGTGAAAAGACTCGAGCACGGATACGGCGCAGATGGACGCTGAAAGCCGAATTCGCTCAAGGTTGCCCGAGCGCGTGACCATAGCGGCCTGCGTGGCTCAATCTCCGCTGCCGCGGTGTAGAGCGGCTCTGCTTGCGGAAGCGACGCATGGTGACCCTGAAAGATTTTGATGACAGTTCTTGTGGACTCCTGCACTCGCACCGCCGCCGACTGACGAACCTGCTTATAGTCCTTGTTGTCGTCAAGCAGTTCAATCGGACGACGGCCGCCGAGGTGGCCCCACGCTGACAGCAGGAAGTCGAGCTTGCAAGTGTTCGAGATAGGTTGAAGCAGCCGACAGATTGACTGCAAGCGCTCTGCATTGACCCTCGGGTTTGCAAAAACGCTCGGATAGTGTGGCACTCCGTCGACGCTGACGGCAAAGATGCGGTCTTGCTCTACGAGTATGTCTAAATGCTCGGGTGTGATGTCGAGCAAGCGCATCAGCAGTTCGCGCGAGATGAGGATGCCGTTTTCAAGCATCTCTCGCCGGTTACGCAAAATTTCTCTTTCGAGAGTTTCCTGGCTGAGCCTGCTGTTTTGGGACTCGAAATCGTCGACATACATGTAGTCTAGATTGGCGTCGTACGCGGCAAGCAACACGACCGGTCCATGCACTGTTCTGTCGTACTCTTCATCGAAGCCGATGCTTTGGCCGAAGGAGCTCGGTGCGTAGAGCGATTGCGAGAGTCCGTCGTCGCGAAAATGAACTTCGCATCGCCAATCATCTTGCTCCTCGACGCGACGAAGCTCGTCAGCGCCCGAGATGTCTGCGCTTCCTGAGAGCAGCAGAACGTCCGCGTTGGGGTCAAGCTCGCTCAGCTTCGAAATCAACGCAGCTACCTTCATAGCAGCTCCTTCGTTAGCATCGACCGGGCTGCTGGAGGTCAGCGGTGTCCACGACGCAAGCGAACTCAAAGTTCGGGTTCTCAAACTTCAGGCCGGAGATGTCCGAGAGCTTCAAACTGCCTCTCGCATATCCGGCCGGATTTGCAATCACTTGGCAACCGGCAATTTGATATCGGAAGCCATCGTGGACGTGACCATGAATCCAAACGTCCGCTTGTCCAAGAAGCTCGGTCAGGTCACTGGCGAACGCTGCGTTCAAGTTGTCGCCGTCTCCGCCAAGCAGCGACCCTAGACGCCGCGGATGCACGGAGTTCGCATGTGGCGCGTGATGAGTGACAACAACCGTTGTGCCGTCGTATGGCGTAGCGAGTTGCTCTTGCAGCCAAGCTCGTGATTTACGGTGAACTTCGAGTGCGTCCTCAGGCATAAAGCGGTCACCCGAGTTCATCCGAATGACTCGATGGTCTCGAATGAATCGAGCAGCTTCCTTCATCGCCGTTGCCCGTAGTTCGATTCCGTTCAGCAGATAGTCGGTCCACAGCGTGCAACCAAGAAATCTCGTGCCACCAAAATCGGCAACTTCTCTTTCAAGGAGGCGCACAGAGGTCCCGGCCGTCTTGGTACGGATGCTGTCGAGCGTAGCCTCGATGCGGCCGTGATAGAACTCGTGATTCCCTGCAACGAAGAGGACAGGCACAGGCCAGTCCCCGAACAAGTTCACGACCTCGCACCCGCGAGCGATGTCTCCTGCGAGCACAAGGACGTCGGCTTGATGGGCGGGTCGAATGATGGTCTCGCCCGGAAAAGAGTCTGAAAGCAATTCGAGATGTAGGTCGGAAGCAATCTGGATTCGCATAGCTCAATCACGTCGACGGAGTCGGAAATCGGCGCGAGCGGAGTCTAATACTTGGAGCATTGACCGGAGTGCGCGCAAAAAGCGGTGTGTTATGCGCGTCTTCGGTGAAAGCTGGCGCTCGATACTCGCCCACCGAGATGGCTGTCACCAATCAAGGAATTGCCCCCAGAGCCAATCTGTCGGAGACGCGTCGGGATGTCGCTCAACTGCCATCTCGTCTTTCTTCCGACCGTAGTTCCTCACTAAGTCGAGGTAACGCGCAATTAGAACCGCGCCTTCGCTCTCGACTTTGGAGTCATAGAGAGACCGCTTCAAGCGCATGTCTGCAATCTCATCTGCGGTGTATTCGTCGAGTGTGTGCAGCGCGCCCCTGACCACAGCCTCCGCTTCGTAGGGGTGGAGGTTCGTCTTCCGCATCAAGTCCACTTCAAGGCTGACGAGCGCCTGGATGCGCTTCGCTGCTGGCAGTCCACTGACTTGATGAAAGGTGCGGAGGATGAGCCATCGAATGAAGTCGATGCGCCACTCGACTTCACCTGGCATTTCGTGCGGCGAAAGTCGATAGCGTTCCCCTTCGACGTCAACCGTGATGTAAGCGCCGACTCGCGCCATCATCGTTCTCGTAGTAGCAGGGGCGTAGTGAAGGTGCACGGGTCCCATCAACTCTCCATCAATCGTCTTAGGCGCGCCGCTGGCTCGGCGAAATCCCGCGCTATGCCGGTCTTACTAGAAGACGGTTCGGCCTGTGCACGCTAGTTGTCGCGCTGTGCGCGGCAACTTACGGCTGGTCGATTCGGTGAACTCAAGGCGAGCAGGTAGGCTTGAACGTTAAATAAAAGCCAACTCTGGCTCAAATTTCACGAATAAGCGTAATTTTGCACGAATATCCTCTGTACGCAAGTGCCTTTTGCCGGAACACTTCTTTGTTCCTAAAATTTTCGAAGGCAGGCATGCAGTTGAGAAAGGCTTTCGGGCTTGCCGTGAGCGCCGAACGTAGGGTGCGAGACCTGACTCAAGCCGAACTTGCAGAACGCGCCGACCTCACCATCTCAGCAGTCAGCATGCTGGAGCGCGGCACGCGCGCTCCGAACTTCGATACGCTCGAACGCATTTCATCAGCACTCGAAGTTCCGCTCTGGATACTCTTTCGAGCGGCGGACGACTTGGTCAAGTCGCGACCCGACCTTTAGATTTGGGCCTCTTGTTTCGAGGGTTCGCGAGCAAAAAGCCGAACGCGTTTCATCTAGAGAGCCTGGGCTACCTAAATGGACGCTTGCTTCACTTTCTGCCAGCCAAGAATAAACAACATCTCGCCTCCAACGGAGCAAGTCAGGGTCGTAAAGTACGGCTCGCGGGGGGCAGCAGCCAAGGCCGTCGCTTTGCACGCAAAACGACGGTCCGCTCCGACAACTGAAGGAGTTCGCCGAGTTGTTGAGAGTCCAAATATGCCGGGAGGAGGTTTGGGGCGGAGACGTTCATGAAGCGTCTAGCGTGCGAATCTAAACGCTCCCGGAGCTGTGCGTCAGCTACGACTCGAGGCCAATCAGAGGTAGGGTGCGTTCCAGCGCATTCCGCAGAGTGAAGGTCTGCCGAGCATTCCTTGTTCCGATGGAGGCAGAGTTCGCAAATTTTAAGTTAGAACGGCAACTGTTTTTGTGCGCCTGCGGAGCGGCGCTCAATTTCTCTCAGACTGCTGCGGTCGTGCAGCAGCACGTGCAGGTTGTTTCGAAAAGCTTGCTCTACCTCATTCGGAGCCAGGGCGAACGCTTGCGCAGTGACCTGATTTATTGCCGAGGCTTCCCATGGCAACAGTGGCTTGCCGTGCTTGGATGCGAAGGGGCCGTCAGTCTCAGGCAGTACACGGGCTGGTGGCATCGCTGCCAGCAGTCTGCGTCCTTTTTCTCCTTCGAGCATGGCGGGGCCAACGCTGAACCAACAACCAAGCTCAATTGCCCGCTGTAACTCTCTGGGAGTGCCGGAAAACCAGTGCAAAACAGGAGTGCCGCATCGAGGATGTGAGGCTATGAGGTCGAGTACGCGGGTTGCAGCTCCTCGCGAGTGCAGACTGATGATTCTGCCACCATGGACCTCGCATTTTTGCAGGACAGCGTCCAACAGTTTCTCTTGAGCGACAAGCGAGCTTGCGAATCGTCTTGAGCCATCGAGCCCAATCTCGCCAATGAATTCGGCATCCGCCACGTGCTGCAGTAGAAGGTCTTGCTCTGAAATCTTCTTCTCGAAGATTTCAGGGTGCAAGCCGAGCGCAACCTTGATGTTTTCAAATCCAGCAAACACTCGTGATGTACCCAGCCACGCTCTGGGACTCGTCGTCACTACAAGCGTGAACATATTTCGACGCGCGACTTCCGGCAGCAGGTTGAGTGCGTCCGGGTATAAGTCGAGGTGGCAGTGGAAATCAATCACAAGGCGTTGTGGGCTTGCAGCAACTGACCGAGTTCTTCGAGCCCGCGCTCAGTAACAGCGGCATAGTCGGCCCGACGGCCGGGCGGCGCAAACGACATTGCGCCGCCTAGCAACCTATCGATTCCTTTTTGACGATAGGTGACGTACGCCCTACCTACTGAACCGATGTCGTTCGCTCCGCGGTCCCGGCCGGCAGTCGCTAAGTCGGCAAACACATATCGCGGCGTCGTATCCGGCAGACCCGCGCCGAGAAACGAAGCTCGACGAACGAGACAGGGCACGCACCGACCACAATGAGTGTAGTTGTAGTACCCAAAACGTCCACAGCTCGTCGAATGCTCGGCGAGTTCTCGCAACAACGATTGGTCGGCACAGTTTCGAAGCAGCTCTCCTTTCGTCGCGAACTGATATGGGCGAACTAGCTCCGTTCTCAGGCCGGCCTGATTGAAAAGCGCCTGAATTCCGTCAAGGAAGGTGGGATGGGTCGTTTTTGTACTGTAGCTTCCGAACCGTCCTGCATTCAACGCGACATTGAGACTGATGAAACCGTTTTCCGGAATGAAGAGTTCTGTCGTTTCGCCGGCTTGCCACGCGGGCAACGTCGTAGTTGCGAGCAGAGCGAATGCCAGAAAGACGATGGACCGGCCTCGCGTCGACCGTTCGGTCGCGTGTGGGACAGTAATCCGATGGTTCCACTGAAGGTGTCGGTCGGCTGCGCCGAGTCTGCGGGCGAAAAGCCTCTGAGTCTCTTTGTCACCTTTTGCGACTTGCGAAACAAATAAGGGGCGTCGCCCATTCGCTGTGAGGTCGATGCCGCCAACCAAGCTGTCAAGGCCTCCCGATAGCAAAGCCAAACAATCAGCATCGATACCCTTCGGTGCTGCCGTAGTTGGCGCGCTGACGCCCCCTTCTATGAGATTTAGCGTCCAGAAATCTCCGGTCAGGAAGCGAAACGTGCGCTCGAGAAGTGACTTTTGCTCAGCCCACGCTTGCGGCTCGCAGAGCGCCACGGTGAGCTCAATCATTCGAGTCCAGCCGTCAGAGCTGCCTTGGCGCCTGCAAGCAAAGTCTGCGGCGGCCACTGCAAGGGAAATCGATACAAAGTCCCAGACCGCTGTAGTTGGTGCAAAGCCTTGGCGCGAGAGCATGCCCACCCAACCAGGGGAGATTCTTCCGACGTTCGGACGCCCTGAATGCGTGTACAGGGAGAAATACTCAACGTCCTCATCCAGCTGCTCAGGCAGCGCCTCGCTAGCGACACATGTGACTTTCAAGACAGCTCTCCCTCAAATACGGCGAACGTGTCTGCGAGAGCTTGCTGCATAATTCGCTCAAACTCGCCAGGGTTCGGGCTCGGATGCTTCTGGCGAATCTCACGCAACTGGGCACTAATTTCCGCCTTCATGTACTCGCGCATATCGTCGGTTCGGCGCACGACTTCCACCGGCGACAGTCGCGCGCTCTCGAAAAGCTGTCCGATGTCAATCTGGAGACGATTGCAGCACTCGACGGACAAGTACTGCTCGACCAGAGACCAGATGTTGCCGTCCGTCATCGATAGCGGGTTCATGTCCGGCTGCTCGCTAGCCAACTCGGAAAGCGCAAAGGCCATTGAGTCGCGAATCGAATCTTCGTCGACTGTTCCACCGATGCCTACCACCTGACGAACTATTGCGTCGACGACCTCATTCGTCGAAGGATTCGTCGCCGTGAGTGTCTGAATCCACGTATTTACTGCCGGGTCGGTTCCGTCCCGCGCTGCCTGAAGGAAAGAAACTAAGCCACCAGCTGCGACCGTCGCGGCACGCATCCGTCCAGCGGCCCGACGAGCCCCGCCCATTCCGGTTCGAGAATAGTGGCCTACTGCGCGGCGAAACGCGCCCGAGTCGCCTGTGGCTGCGTAGTCCGAAAGCTGTCGCCGAGCGGGCGCGAACCGTCTAGGTGGCGCCAACTGTTCGTCTGGCTGGTGCGGTTCGAACTCGCCGGGCGCTCCGTCGTCCGGGTTCCCCTGCTGTTGTTGGACGGAACCGTCTTCGCCGCTCATCTCATTTTGAAGTGGCTCTAGCCATGGAGGGTCGAAGGGCACACCTGCGCCCGGCCCGGAACTGGATGTCGAGGTGCCCACGTGCTATGCCTTCTTGAGCGCGATGGCATTTCTGACGGGCTGAGGCGTCTGGACATCGGCCGCCCAGCGGGCGAGAAGTTCCTTCGCCCAAGGCTCCTTGGCAATCAGCGGAATAAGTGCCTGTGGCCGCTCCCTAGGGGGAACCTCGTCAAGCAGGCTGCAAAACGACGGGCCGAGCACAGGGAACGCCTCGGTTAAATGAACGCAATTCGTAATAGTCCGCGAATCCCATTGCTGCGAACGTACCCGGCGTTTCATTCGGTTCAAGACCGATTCTGCTTCGGCCTCTCCCAGTGCTCGTACCTTCTCAACTAGCAGTTGCTGATGGGACTTTGCTTCGAACAAACCCTCTAGCAGCGCGCGGGCATCTGGCGAAAGTTCGTCGAGCCCGCCCAAGGACACGACCCTGTCCTTGCTTAGATGCAACAGTGGTCGGAGGTCCGTCTCAGCAAGCGGTGGGTTCAATCCCAGCCATCCCAAAACAAAGGGCGTGTTCCAGCTATTGTCTGGTGGTTCGAACGATTCGCCCTTTTTCAAAGATTGCTCGATTATCCGCAGAAAATCGGGTCGACCGTTATCGGAAGCGTTCACCGCATTCGCGAGGAAATCGAGCGCCGCCGGTGTCGCGCACCGTTCGAAGAGTTGAAGCTTCACAAGATGCTCGAATGAAACATTCATACCGTGCGCCTTGGCCACACTCTCACGAATAATCAAATTATTCAAAAAACGCTTTATCAACCGTGGATTTCCGGATATCTGCTCGACTGATGCCAAAATCGGCGCAAGCTGGTCTGCAAGGTCGACCTCCTTTTCTAAGGCAGGAGCAGCATTCTCCAAAGCGGCATTAAGTGTTTTACGGTGAAGTCCTCCGAGCCATCCCTCTCTAACCGCCTTGAGAACATTTCGTTTCGCTGTCTCCGCGGCTTCTAGCGTAATCCTCTTACGCCGAACAGCCAAATCAAGGAGCAATAGCAGCACGTACGCCTTCACCTCATTGACGCCGAGGCGAGGTACTCGCAACGGAATCTGAATCAGTTTATCGAAATAGCTGGTCACCAATTCATCATCGAAATGAGCTTGTGCAAAATGCGCCCTAACCGAGCTGCGAATCATTTTTTCGTCAGCAGCGATGATAAACGCAGTGCGCGGCAAAAAGAGCAGAAGTCGAATAGCCTCCAGCGTTGAAATGGCCGTATCAGGCATGCACCGGTCGAGGTCATCCACGAGGACCACCAAAGTCACATCTAGCGACGTCAACAAATCCTTGAATGCTGCGCGTAGCCCCTCAATTTCCTTCTGCGGTGAGTCGCTTTCCTTTTCCTTCAGAAGCTCCTTCAACTCCGGGGACAAATCGTCGTAGGCTTTTTTAATCGCTTCCACGTCGCTCTGCTTTGCGACGCCCGAAACTATCTGCCTTCAGCGCAGAGCCAACCATTTTAACCAACGACGATTTTCCGGTACCCCAGCTCCCAGACACACCGATTGATATTGGCTCGCCGCCCGAATCACGAATGAGCTCAGCCGCGGTATCCGCGACAACCCCGAAATTCAGAAGGTCCGAAGTTGCCTCGACGTCATGCCACATGTGGCCCCCGCTCAGTTTGTTGTGATTTTTCGCGCGACGATTCTACGTTGCCTGGAGAATCGCGCCAAGAGGAAACCAACGGTTCGCCAAGCCGGGGAAAAGTTGACTCCGTCAACTCCGTGGGGACAACGCCGTGGACAAGGTCGGAAAACTCCCAAAAGCTCGGAGTTTCCCGAACCTTGCCCACCGGTTGCCCCCACTTTTCCACGGCGATGGAGGTGACGACGACAAAAGCACTACCACGAAGAAGAGAGAAGAGAACTTCAAAACCGACGTCGCCGCCATGTGAGCAACTTTTTGCCGATAACACGTCGTAACGCGAAGTGCCCGAATTTGATCGCAAGGTGCTGGAAACCCTGCGCGAGCCGCTCGAAGTCGGGCAAATCACGATTTCGCGCGCCGCGCAGCAGGCGGACTTCCCGGCCGCCTGCCAGCTCGTCGCCGCGATGAATCCGTGTCCGTGCGGCTGGCGCGGCGATCCGGGCGGGCGTTGCCGCTGCTCGCCCGATGTCGCCGCACGCTATCTGCGCAAGTTGTCGGGGCCGCTGATGGACCGCATCGATATCCAGATCGAACTGCCGGCGCTCTCGCCCGCGGAGTTGTCGGCGCGCGGCACGGCGCGTGGCGAGTCGAGCGCCGTGGTCGCGGCGCGCGTCGCGGCGGCCCGCGACATTCAGACGCAGCGTCAGGGCAAGACCAACCGCGCGCTCGACGGCCGCGAGGCCGACGAAGTCTGCCGCCCCGACGCCACCGGCGAAGCACTGCTGCGCGCGGCGGGCGAACGCTTCGGCTGGTCTGCGCGCGCGTACTACCGCGTGCTGAAAGTCGTACGAACGATCGCCGATCTCGCCGGCGCCGACATGCCCGATGCGACGCATGTCGCCGAGGCGGTTCAGTACCGGCGAGCGCTGACTATCGCGTGAAGCCAGCGGGGACGGACGTTGGTCCGCACCGTGCTAGGTGGAAAACTGCTTGTCAAGACTTGACTTATGCACACTGAGGCGATCCGGGACGCTTTTTCATCCGATCAAACTACCGTTTCCGGCCCATTTCACAGACCATTGATTTTATTGAACTATTTAACTTGCCGCGAACGGAGGCAAACTAATGTAAACCGCATGAAATGGGCTTTTGAGCGCTGCCGCACACTCTTTTCCACAAAGTTATCCACAGACATTGTGGATAGCGGAAAAAGTCCATACGAATCCGTGAATTAGCGCGTAAACTTACGAAGGAACTTCGAATTTATTCACCAGACTAAGGCACGTTCTAAGTCAGCGTTTGCAGAATTCGAGGCCTTCCTCTAAAAGAGTTTGAAGGACGTAAAGAATTGGTCCGCCTGCTCGCGCGGCGGCGCTTTGTCCGACACGATCGCGAGCTGATAGACATGCGCGCCGCGCGCGACGAATCGCGCCTGGATCGTCCGCGACTCGCGCTTTTCCCCGCCTGCCCCTTTCACTTCCATCTCGCTGCCCAGAACGCGGCCGCCTGCGGCGAGCTCGATTTGCGTCGCGCGCGCTGCGGGCTGCGCGCTCACGTTGCGCGCGAGACCTTGCTGAAGGAAATCGAGCGTTGCGCGCTGCAACTGCGGATCGGCGCTCGGCAACACCACGGTGCCGACGGCGAACACGGCATCGCCGGCTTCGGCGGATTGCATGCGCATCGTCATCGACTGGCCGGCGATTTCGATTTTCCGCTCGTCCGAGCGCGGCTTTGCCGGCAAGGTCACTTCGTAGCCGTCGTCGTTGTTCATCACGGTGCGCCAGTCGTATGAGGGCGTGCACGCGAGCAACGCGCCGCATGCGACCGATGCGCACAGCAGTTTGTTAGCCGAAGCAATCTTCGGAAGAAAACGCGCCGCCGCGCGATGCAAACGGGAAGGAAACACGGAGAAAGCTCGCTTCATGGTGATCCACTACGTGAAAACCATCATTATCGCGCCGCAATGCCGGCCTTATCGGCGCGTCACGAACCCATCCCGAAATTGGCGCTAAAATACGCAGCAGTCTCCGTCGCGGCGTGTCCGCCGTTCGCGGGAGAGAAATCCGAGGTTTCACATGTCCCAAGCCACGCAAGAAACATCCACGCGCGCCAAGAGCCCGCTGCGCTATATCGTGATGGCGCTCGTCGCGGGCGTGATCGCCTGTACCGGGTATTTCGCCTTCGGCGGCCAGCAGAAGGTGCCGGACGCGACCTTCACGCTGCTCTCGGGACAGAAGATTTCCACGTCGGGCGATCTCAAGGGCAAGGTCTATCTCGTCAACTTCTGGGCGACGAGCTGCGAGACCTGCATGAAGGAAATGCCGCAGATGATCGACACGTACAACAAGTTCAAGGGCCGCGGCCTGGAGTTCGTCGCGGTCGCGATGAATTACGACGCGCCGATGTACGTCAACAACTACACGCAGACGCGCAACCTGCCGTTCAAGGTCGCGATGGACGACGGCAGCGCCGCGAAGCAGTTCGGCAACGTGCAACTGACGCCGACGACGTTCGTCATCGACAGGAACGGGAAGATTTTGAAGCGCTATGTCGGCGAGCCGACGTTCGCGGAACTGGATCAGTTGCTCGACAAGGCGCTGGGCGCGGCCTGAGCGCTTTCGACACCACGCAAAAAGCCCGCTGGCTGCAACCAGCGGGCTTTTTTATCGCTCGGACGAATCGCCCTTCACGACGATTCCGTACCGCTTGATCTTCTCGTACAGCGTCGCCTTGCCGAGCTGCAGCCGGTCCGCCGCCACCGCGACCGCGCCGCCGCAATGCTCCAGCGCTTCCGCGATCACCGCGCGCTCGAACTGTTCTGTGCGTTCCTTGAGCGATTGCGTCGAGATATCGAGTGACGCCGCGCCGCCGTCATCGAGAATGCCGAGCACCATGCGATCCGCCGCGTTGCGCAACTCGCGCACGTTGCCGGGCCAGTCGCGCTGCATCAGGTCCGCGCGCTGACGATCGGTGATGAGCGGCGCGGGCCGCTCGTAGCGCACGGCGGCATCGAGCAGAAAATGCTCGAAGAGCGGAACGACGTCTTCGCGGCGTTCATTGAGCGGTGGCAGCGTGATCGTCACCACGTTCAACCGATACAGCAGGTCGCGGCGGAACGTGCCATCGGCGACGTGTTCGTTCATGTCGCCCTTCGCGGCCGCGACGACGCGCAGATTCGCGCGCACCGGCTGATTCGAGCCGAGCCGCTCCAGCACGCCGTCCTGCAACACGCGCAAGAGCTTTACCTGAAGCGAGAGCGGCATGCTCTCGATTTCATCGAGAAAGAGCGTGCCGCCCGACGCATGCTCCAGCTTGCCCACGCGCCGCTTCTGTGCGCCGGTGAACGCGCCCGCCTCGTAGCCGAACATCTCCGATTCGAACATCTGCTCCGGCAGCGCCCCGCAATTCACGGCGATGAACGGCTTGTCGCGACGCGCCGACATTTCGTGCAGGCTGCGCGCGATCAGTTCCTTGCCCGCGCCCGTGTCGCCGTTGATGAGCACGGAGGCATCCGTCGGCGCGACGTTTGCGATCAGCCGCCGCACCTGCTCGATCGCCGGACTGCGCCCGATGATGCGGCTTTGTCCCGCCAGCTCGCGGCGCAGCGCCTGATTTTCGAGTACCAGCGATCTGCGCTCCAGCGCGCGGCGCACCGCTTCGATCAGACGCTCGGACGCGAACGGCTTTTCGATGAAGTCATACGCGCCGTCGCGCATCGCCTGCACGGCCATCGAGATATCGCCGTGGCCCGTGACGAGGATCACCGGCACTTCGGGCGCGCGCTCACGGCATTGCGCGAGCAGATCGAGGCCGCTCGCGCCGGGCAGACGGATGTCGCTCACGATCACACCCGGGAAACTCGCGTCGATCGCGCGCGCGGCGGATTCGACGCTGCCGTGGCCGGTCACGTCGAAGCCCGCGAGTTGCAGGGTCTGCACGCTCGCGCGGCGCACGAGTTCGTCGTCTTCGATGAAGATCACCTGCAAACCGGGGGTCATGGTCTTGTCTCGATTCAATGTTTCGACTGCTTACGCGCGCCGCAGCGTCAATACGAATTCTGCGCCGTAGGAGCCGTCCGCGTCGGCCTGCGTGCCGCCTTCCGGTCCGTCCGCGACGATCGGCGCCTCGCGATTGCGCGCGAGCAGCGTGCCGCCGTAGTCACGTGCGATCGCCGATGAAATCGCGAGCCCGAGGCCTAATCCCTGCCCCATTTCCTTCGTCGTGAAGAACGGCTCGAACAGGCGCGGCAGCGCATCGGCGGGAATGCCGGGGCCGTTGTCACGCACGACGAGTTCGATCGTGTCCGCGAGCGCATTCAGTTCGATAACGATGCGCGGCTTGTCGCACGACGCGACCGCGTCGAGCGCATTGCCGATCAGGTTGATGAACACCTGTTCGAGCCGCAAGTCCTCGCAACGCACGAAGACGGGCGCGCTGCCTTCCGCGAGCGCCGGCGCAATATCCACGACGACATTCTTCATGCGTGGACGCAGCATCGAGAACACGTTGCGCAATGCCCGCGCGACGTCCGCGCGCGCGTTCTTCGGCCGCGCCTTCGTGACGAAGAGCTTGAGCTGATTCGTGATGTTGCCCATGCGCTCGGTCAGCGATGCGATCGCTTCGAGATTCTCTCGCGCCGCCGCCTGATCGCCACGCTCGATCAGCACGCGCGTGTTGTCGGAGAAACTGCGCAACGCGGCGAGCGGCTGATTCAGTTCGTGCGTGATGCCCGCCGCCATCTGACCGAGCGCGGCGAGCTTGCTCGCCTGGATGAGCTCGTCGTGCGCCGCGCGCAGATCCTGCTCGGCGCGCGTGCGCTCGTTCACTTCCTTCGTCAGTTGCGCGTTCGCTTCGGACAGATCCGCCGTGCGTTCCGCGACACGCTGATTCAATTCGGCGTACGCGGTCTGCAGCAACGCGCGACTGCGGATCATCTCGCGCACGCGCGCGCGACGCATGCGCCAGTAAAACGCGAGCAGGCACAGCGAGATGAACACGAGCGCCGTGACGATGACGGCGTTCTGCGCGGCGCTTTCGACGGGATCGAGCGCCGCCATCGTGATCAGTTGCCAGTCGGGCTCGCCGATCGAGCGATGCGTCGCCAGAAACGCCGGCGCATGGCGTCCATTCCCGCCGCCGCCGACGCGCACGATCTGCGCGCCGCCTTCGAGCGTCTTCACGATGGTCATCGGCAGCGGCGCGATCGCTTGCTGCGCGTACTGGCGCGTCGCGTAGACCGAAGCCTCGATGTTCTGCGGCAGCGGGCGCACCGTATGGTATTTCCACGCCGGCAGCGACGAGAGAAAGATGACGCCGTGATCGTCCGTGACGATGAGCGGCTCGGACGCATCGGCGCCTTGCAGCCATTCGAGATTCAGCTTCACCACCGCGACGCCGATGATCTCGCGCGTTCCCTCGCGATACACCGGCTGCGAGATGTAGTAGCCGGGTTCCGTCGAGATCGTGCCGATGCCGAAGAACCGGCCGACGCCGCCTTTCATGGCATCGATGAAATACGGCCGGAAGTTATAGTCCACGCCGACGAAGCTGTCCGCGGCGTTCCAGTTGCTCGCAGCGACGCTGATTCCGTTCGCGCGGATCAGATACGTGACCGTGGCATGCGCGCGCGCGTTGAGATCTTCGAGATAGCGGTTCGCGCGCTCGACATTGGCTTGATCGGGATGATCGAGTGCGTTCTGCACGACAGGATGCCGCGACAGCAGATAAGGCAGGTATTCGTAGCGGTCGAGCGTGCTCTTGAGCGTGCTGGTCGTGCGATCGACGCGCGCGGCGGCATTGAGCCTGAGTTCGTCGATGCCGTTTTGCCACGCGAGATGCCACGTGAGTGCGCAACACGCCACGAGCGCGGCGAAGAGCGCGAAAAACACGAGGATACGGCGCGTCACGTGAGCAGATTCCCGCGGATGAGGATCTGTCATTGTGGCATACGCGCCTTCGGGATAAGGCTTGGGGAACGAGCCCGCAAGCGAACGCGGCGAAGCGCTCGTGGATCGAGGCTTCGCCGCGTTCATGATGCGCTCGCGCTCAGACCGTTTCGGCTTCGTTGCGATCGGTCACGTCGACTTCCCGTGACAACGCCGCTTTCAGCTTGCTGCGGTCGAGCTCTTTCTCCCACGCCGACACGACGACCGTCGCCACGCCGTTACCCACGATGTTCGTCAGCGCGCGGCATTCCGACATGAAGCGGTCGATGCCGAGAATCAGCACCATGCCCGCGAGCGGAATGGTCGGCACGACGGCCAGCGTCGCGGCCAGCGTGATGAAGCCCGCGCCGGTCACGCCGCTCGCGCCCTTCGACGTGAGCATCGTCACGGCGAGCAGCGTGATTTGCTGGCCCCAGGTGAGATCGGTGTTGGTTGCCTGCGCGATGAACAGCACGGCCATCGTCATGTAGATGTTGGTGCCGTCGAGATTGAACGAATAGCCTGTCGGCACGACGAGACCCACGACCGAGCGCGAGCAGCCGAGCTTTTCGAGCTTGAGCATCAGTTGCGGGAGCGCCGCTTCCGACGACGACGTGCCGAGCACGATCAGCATTTCTTCCTTGATGTACGCGACGAACTTCAGGATGCTGAAGCCGACCATGCGCGCGATGGCGCCGAGCACGAAGACGACGAAGATGATCGACGTCAGATAGAACGTGCCGACGAGCTTGAGCATCGGCAGCAGCGAGCCGATGCCGTACTTGCCGATGGTGAACGCCATCGCGCCGAACGCACCGATCGGCGCGAGCTTCGTGATGATGCCGACCATCCCGAACAGGATGCTCGACAGCCCTTCGATGAAATTCGTCACGACCTTGCCGCGCTCGCCGAGATGCGCGAGCACCGAGCCGAACAGCAGCGCGATCAGCAGGATCTGGAGGATTTCGCCCTGCGCGAACGCCGACACCAGCGTGTCCGGGATGATGTGCATGAAGAAGTCGACCGTGCTCTGGCCGTGCGCCTTCGTCGCGAAGGAATCGACGGCCTTGTGGTCGAGCGTGGCCGGATCGACGTTGAAGCCGACGCCGGGCTTCAGGATGTGCGTCGCGGCGAGACCGAGCATCAGCGCGAACGTCGACACGACTTCGAAATACAGGAGCGCCTTGCCGCCGACGCGCCCGACCTTCTTCATGTCTTCCATGCCGGCGATGCCGGTCACGACGGTACAGAAGATGATCGGCCCGATCACCATCTTGATGAGTTTGATGAACCCGTCGCCGAGCGGCTTCATGTCGGTGGCGAGCGTGGGATAGAAGTGCCCGAGCGCGATGCCGATGATGATGGCGACGATCACCTGCACGTACAGGACTTTATGGATAGGTTTCTTCACGATGGTTCCAGGCAATGACAGGCGGTTGGCGGAGGGTCAGCCAGCGGCAGGCCGTGACGCTATTTCGATGCGCGGATGCGTCTGTGGGATGCGCACGAGGAGTCGCGTCGAGTGAGCGAGAGCCGCTTCGTCGACGGATTCAGGGACGTCTGGATGCGAGAGGGGTCATCGGCTTGTCTCCTTGAATTTTATGGGCGGCACGCGGGCCGTGCGTTCTATATTGCAAGGGTGATGCCAGTTTTTGTTCTTTTTAAGTTGCTGATTTGTCGAGCTATTTTCTGGGGAAAGGGTAAGCCTGATCTGAGTTTCCGGAAATCCGGAATCGGGGCGTCCAGTGATCTGGACAGATGTCGTGTCGCTCTGCCCATAAAAAAACCCACGGTCGCCCGTGGGTTTCTCTGCGAATCATCAGGCAGTGTGCAAAAGCGTTCAAACCACGCCTGCGCCATGCGCCTGAAGGTCCGCATGATAGCTCGACCGCACCATCGCGCCGACCGCCGCGTGCGTGAAGCCCATTTTGTAAGCCTCTTCCTCGTACATCTTGAACGTATCCGGATGCACGTAAGCCCGCACCGGCAGATGGTGCTCCGACGGCTGCAGATATTGGCCGATCGTGAGCATGTCCACGTCGTGCGCGCGCAGATCGCGCATCACCTGAAGGATTTCCTCTTCCGTTTCGCCCAGACCGACCATCAGGCCCGATTTCGTCGCGACTTCCGGATGCAGCGCCTTGAAGTCCTTCAGCAGCTTCAGCGAATGGTGATAATCCGAACCCGGACGCGCTTCCTTGTACAGACGCGGTACCGTTTCGAGATTGTGGTTCATCACATCGGGCGGAGCGGCGGTCAGGATGCCGATCGCGCGATCCAGACGGCCGCGGAAGTCCGGCGTCAGGATCTCGATGCGCGTTTCCGGCGAATGCTCGCGAACCTGCTTGATGCACTCGACGAAGTGCGCCGCGCCGCCGTCGCGCAGATCGTCGCGATCCACTGACGTGATCACGACGTATTTCAGCTTCAGCGCGCCGATCGTGCGCGCGAGATTCAGCGGCTCGTCCGCGTCGAGCGGATCCGGGCGGCCGTGACCGACGTCGCAGAACGGGCAGCGGCGCGTGCACTTGTCGCCCATGATCATGAACGTCGCGGTGCCTTTGCCGAAGCATTCGCCGATGTTCGGGCAGCTCGCTTCCTCGCACACCGTATGCAGGTTGTGCTCACGCAGGATCTTCTTGATCTCGTTGAAGCGGGAGTTGCCCGTCGCCGTGCGCACGCGGATCCAGTCCGGCTTCTTCAGCTTCTCGATCGGGATGACCTTGATCGGAATGCGCGACGTCTTCGCTTGTGCCTTCTGCTTTGCAGTGGCGTCGTAAGCAGGAGCGGCGGTATCGCCAGCCAGGTTTGCGGTTGCGTCAGTCATTCGGTCGATCCGGTTGTTGCGGCAGCAGTTGCGGGGAGGCCGCCGATTTGAAGCGCCAGCCGAGCGGCCAGCACGAGAGCTACGTCGCGCCAGTCGGCCGCGACGCCGAGCGTCGCCATGTCGACCGTTTCGAGTCCCGCGTAGCCGCACGGGTTGATGGCGAGGAACGGCTGCAGGTCCATGCTCACATTGAGGCTCACGCCGTGATAGCTGCAGCCGTTGCGAATCTTGAGTCCGAGCGCGGCGATCTTCGCGCCCTGATGCAATTCGTGCAAACGAACGTTCGCACGATCTTCGGCCTGCCGCGCCACGTAAATGCCGGGCGCGCCGGGTTTGCGGTCGGTCGCGAGATTATACGTCGCAAGGGTTTCGATCACGGCCTCTTCGATGCGCCGCACCAGCTCGCGCACCATCAGCTTGCGGCGGCGTAAATCGATCAGAAGATAAGCGACGATCTGCCCGGGCCCGTGATACGTGATTTGTCCGCCGCGATCCACTTTGACGAGCGGAATGCCGCTTTCAGCAAGAAGCAGATGCGCGGGATCGCCCGCGAGACCGAGCGTGAAGACGGGCGGATGCTCGACGAGCCAGATTTCGTCCTGTGTGTCGGGCGTGCGGGCGTCGGTGAAAGCGCGCATCGCGTCGAAGCTCTGGCTGTACGGCTCGCGGCCGCGCCAGCGCAACGCGACCGGGAACTCACCGGAACTGAGCACGGTGTCGGGCGCGTCGTCGATTTCTTGTGGGACTGCGAGCGGTGTGGCGGACATGGTGCCGGTAGTTTACCGAAATAGGCCCATGCCCGCCGATGGTGAATTCGCATGCCTTCGATGGCAAATTCGAATAGTTGGCTCAGACGGTGCGCCATCCGGAGCGGAAACGCTGCGCCAGGCGCTCGATGCGCGTCGAAACCCAGTGCATCGCGCGCTCGTCGCAGCGCGGCAGGATCGTAAAGACGACATAGGCCGGACGGTCGCCCTCGGTCGAAAGCCAGAGCCGCTCGCGTTCGCGCAGTTTGAGATTGTCGCCGGGCACGAGCCAGTAATCCTCGATGTCGTTGCTGCGCGTCGCCCAGACCGGGTTGCCGTGAACCGTCAGGCGCGTGCCGCGCGCGATACGCATCGGCACGGTTTCGCCGGGCTTGATTTCGAAGGTGACGCTTGTTGATATTTCTCGCATGACCCACTCCGCCAAAGGAACGTTTCGATGACTACAATCCTAGGCGTGGCAAGGCATCAGGCAAAACGAGCAATTTTCATCGCTATGTGAGCTGTATTGACAACGACAACGCCGACAATCCACATGGACCTTCGACAGCTTCCCGCCCTGAACGCGTTGCGCGCCTTCGAGGCCGCCGCGCGTCACGAGAGCTTTTCCCGCGCCGCCGACGAGCTTTTCGTCACGCACGGCGCGGTCAGTCATCAGATTCGCGCGCTGGAGGCGGAACTCGGCCTGTCGCTCTTCGCGCGCGACGGCAAGCGCGTGCGTCTGACCGATCGCGGCCGGCAGTACGCAACGGAAGTGCGCGCGGCGCTCGTTGCGCTGGCGGAATCGACGCGCCGCATCCGCTCGGGCGATCGCGACCGGCGGCTGATCGTGTCGATGCTGTCGTCGTTTTCGGCGCGGTGGCTCACGACGCGCGTGGGCCGGTTTATCGAAAAGCATCCGGAAATCGATCTCGAATTGCTGTCGACGAACGCGCTCACCGACTTCAACCGCGACGACGTGGATGTCGCGATCCGCTTCGGTTTTGGCAAGTACGCGGGCCTGCACTCGGAGGAATTGCTCGACGAGGTGTTCTTCCCCGCGTGCGCGCCGAATTTTCGCGGCGGCGAGTTGCCGCGAACGCCGCGCGATCTGGCGAGCCTGCCGCTGTTGCGCTCGGAAGATGAACGGTGGCGCCCATGGTTCGACGCGGCCGGGCTCACGGACATCGAGGAACCGAAGCGCGGCGTTCTGTATGAAGATTCCTCGAATCTGCTGCAGGCAGCCATCGATGGCCAAGGCATCGCGCTCGTGCGCCGCTCGCTCTCGATGCAGGAAATCGGAGCCGGACGGCTCGTGCGCCTGTTCAATATCGACGGCCCGAGCCCGTGGAAGTACTACTTCGTGTGCCCGACGGCGCTCCTTCAGACGAAGCGCGTGCAGGCGTTCAGGGAATGGGTTTTCGAGGAAGCCGAGCAGTTCAGGCTGCTCTACCAGCGTACGCCGGCGGTCTGCGACGCGCCGGCGGGCGAGATCAAAGCACTACCTTGACCATCGGATGGCTGGTGAGCGCGCGATAGATATCGTCGAGATGCGGACGATTCTGCGCGCGCACGGTGCAGGTGAGTCCCGTGTAATTGCCGCCGGAAGACGGACGCGCCTCGACCCGCGACGCGTCGAAGTCCTTGTCGAACGCCTTGAGCACGTTGACGATCGTGTCGTGGAATTCGGGATGCGACTTGCCCATCACCTTGATCGGGAAATCGCAGGGAAAGTCGAACAGTTCGTCGGCGCTGTGCGCGGCGGAATCGGTCGGATCGGTGGATTGTGGCTTTTCGGACATGGCTTTCTCCTTCAATTCGCGCTTCATTTGGCCCGCGCGGCCTCGTGGGCGAACTCGCGCGCCTTGGCCCGCTGATAGGCGTCGTACAGTGCAGCATAGACCGGACCGGGGCGGCCGTCGCCGACGCTTTTGCCGTCGAGCGTCGTGATCGGCATGACTTCCTTGGTCGCGGAGCTGATCATGATTTCGTCGGCCGAACGCAATTCGGCTTCGGTGATGTCGCGCTCCTCGAACGCAATGCCCGCCTCGCGCGCCAGTTCCTCGATGAGCCCGTAGCGGATGCCTTCCAGAATGCGCGGTCCGCGCGGCGCGCCCAGCAGCGTGCCGCCCTTCACGATCCACACATTTGAGGACGAACCTTCGGTAAGCAAGCCGTCGCGCAACTGAATGGTTTCGAGCGCGTCGTTTTCGGCGGCGTGCTGCGCCATCAGCACATTGCCGAGCAGCGACACCGATTTGATGTCGCAATGCAGCCAGCGTTTGTCTTCGGCGGTCACGGCCACCGCGCCGCGCGCGCGATCCGCCATGCTCGGAAACACGAGCTGGCCGAGCATGAGGAACACGGTCGGCGTGATGCCCGCCGGAAACGCATGCCCGCGCCGCTTCGCGACACCGCGCGTCACCTGAATGTAGACGAGCGCGTCGCCGTTGCCCGCGTTCTCCTGGATTACGCGATCGATCAGCGTGCGCCAGCCGGCTTCGTCGAAAGGATTGCCGATGCGAATCTTGCCGAGACTGCGATCGAGCCGCGCGAGATGCTGCTTCAGGCGAAACGGCAGGCGCGCGCCATCGGCTTGCGCGTAGAGCGGCACGACTTCATACACGCCGTCACCGAAGATGAACCCGCGGTCGAGCACGGGAATGCGCGCTTCGGAAAGCGGCCCCCACTCGCCGTTCAGGTAGACCGTCGGATCGAATGCTTCGGCTTGGCTCATCGGGACCGCTCCTTTCTCAGACTGTCGCTCACAGGCGATTTACTTGCGCTTTTGCCACCAGAGCAGCGCCGAATCCCACAGGCGGCCGAAGATGCCCGCTTGCGGCACGTCCTGCAGCGCGACGAGCGGGAACTGCGCGACTTCCTTGCCGTCCGCCATCATCTTGACGGTGCCGATCTGCTGGCCCTTCTTGATCGGCGCGACGAGCAGGTCGTTGTGCGTGACGGTCGGCTTGACCTTGTCGCCCAGCCCCTTCGGCACGGTGATGTACTGGTCGGTCATGACGCCCGCCTGCACGTTGTCGGTCGCGCCCTTGTACACGCGCGGCGAGTCGATCACCTGATTCGCCTTGTACAGGCGCAGCGCGTCATATGCGGTGTAGCCGTAGGTCAGCATCTTCAGGCTGTCCTGCACGCGGTTGTGCTCTTTCGGCTCGCCCATCATCACGGCGACGAGACGGCGTTTGGCGTCCGGCGTGCCGGCGAGCGGACGCTGCGCCGTCGCGATCAGGCAGTAGCCCGCGGCCTTCGTGTGGCCGGTCTTGAGACCGTCGACGGTCGGATCGAGCCACAGCAGGCGGTTGCGGTTGGGCTGCTTGATCTTGTTGTACGTGAAGTCCTTCACCGAGAAGATGCTGTAGTACTCGGGGAAGTCGCGGATCAGGCGCGTGGACAGCACGGCGAGGTCGCCGGCGGTCGTGTAGTGCTGCGGATCGGGCATGCCGTTGACATCGGCGAAATTCGTGTGCGTCATGCCGATGCGCTTCGCCGCCGCGTTCATGAGCTGCACGAAGTTGCTTTCGCTGCCGCCGACGAGTTCCGCCAGCGCGATGGCAGCGTCGTTGCCCGACTGCACGATCATGCCGTAGACGAGATCGTGCACGGTGACCGGCTTGTTCGCCTCGATGAACATGCGCGACTCGTCCGTGCGCACGCGGCGCACGGCCTCGCTCGGCATGACGGTCTGATCCATGTTGATCTTCTTCGACTTCAGCGCGTCGAAGACGAGATACGCGGTCATCAGCTTCGTGAGCGATGCCGGTTCGACGCGCTCATCGGGATTGCCCGACGCGAGCACCTGATTGCTGGTCGCATCGACGAGCACCCACGAGCGGGCGGTCACGTCGGGCGGCGGGACCTGGGCGAACGCGCTCGCTGCCGCCAGCACGGCGGGCAGAACGAAAGCAGCTTTGGCGGAAACGGAAACAGAAGGAAGAGACAGGCCGGAAGGGACAAAGCGCATAGGATCGATCGGCGGAAAAAGCAGGCTGCGTCGAAGACGATCGGGGATCGGGTGATCGGCGAAGCACGGGTTGAACAGGCTGACCGTCGCTGTTGATCGGGCTTATCGCCAGGACAGCGGCGCGCGCGGCGCCGCGGCGAAAAGCGCTCGTTCGACAGACGGACGCGAAAACGGTTCTCGGAAGCCGGCGTTTCGATGACCGCGTGACATTCGGCGGAGCATCGCGCGGCCGGAAACAGCGAAAAAATTCTGCGCCATTATACGCGTGGCCCGCTGCCGTTTTCCTTTGAATCTGCGCCGTTGCCGCGCGTTTTAACGTTTTTCAGGCTGCGCCTAGCCGGTTTTACCGATCACGAAACGAAGCGCGCGCAAAGCCCTTCAAGGACCTTGCGCGCTTCGCCGGACGCGGACAGGGTCAACGCCACGCGTCGACGATCACGCGCTTGAGAATATGCAGCTTGCGGTGAAAGAAATGCTCGCCGCCCGGAATCACGACGATCGGCAGTTCCTGCGGCCGCGCCCAGTCGTAGACGGACTGGATCGGCACGGTTTCATCGACTTCGCCGTGGATCACGAGCGTGGTATCCGGCACGCTTGCGACTTCCCATCGGCTCGCCGCCGTGCCGACCAACACCATGCGCTCGATGTCCTTGCCCGCTTCGAGCATGCGCTTCGCGACATGCGACAGCACGAACGTACCGAATGAAAAGCCCGCGAGCACGATCGGCACGTCGGCCTGGCCGGGTTGCGCGCGCATGTGGTCGATCACCGCGAGCAGGTCGTCCTGCTCGCCGATGCCGTTGTCATGTTCGCCGCCCGTCTCGCCGACGCCGCGAAAATTCGAGCGATACGTCACGTAACCGAGCTGGACCATGGTGCGCGCGAGCGTCTGCGCGACCTTGTTGTCCATCGTGCCGCCGAAGAGCGGATGCGGATGCGCGACGAGCGCGATGCCGCGCGCGGGCTGGCTATTGGCATCGGTGCGGTCGAGCGCGCATTCGATCTTGCCGACCGGCCCGTCGATCAGAAATTTTTCGGTTTGCGCGTTCATGCCGGTTGATCGATCAGAAGACGTTCGACGATTTTGCCGTTGGCCAGATGCGAATCCACGATTTCGTCGATGTCGGTTTCATCGACATACGTGTACCACGTGCCTTCCGGATACACGACCACGACCGGCCCGAGTTCGCAGCGGTCCAGACACCCGGCCTTGTTGATGCGCACCTTGCCCTCGCCCGCGAGGCCGAGTTGCTTCACGCGCTTTTTCGCGTGCTCCTGCATGGCCTGCGCGTTGCAGTTCGCGCAGCTCGGGCGCGGCGCATCGGCGTCGCGCTGATTCAGGCAAAAGAACACGTGGTACTTGTAGAAGGAATCCATGAGCGGGTGCGATGAGAGTGTCGGTCGATTATAGCGAGCGATGTTCGTGCCCGCCGCGTCACACGGAGCGGCTCGCCTTGCGCGCGCGCCGCCGCGCGAGCCACGCGCGCTCCGCCGCCGACGCGAGCCAGCCGAGCGCCGCGTACGGCCAGACCCACGTGAGCCAGTGCGCGAGGCCGTTGAAATGCAGGTAGCGTCCCTGCCGCCAGTCGGCGAGCACGATGTCGAAATACGGATTCACCGGCAGCAGATTGACGAGCGCGAGCGAGACGACGAGCGCCGCGCCCGCGAGCGCCGCCCGCAGGCCGCGCGGCAGCGACACCGACAGCACGCCCGCGATCGTCGCGATGGCGGTGCCTTCGAGCGCGCCGTCCGTCGCCCAGTCGAAGGTCAGGCCCGCGCGCGATTGCAGGAAGGTCGCGCCCGCTTTCGCAAAGAGCGTGATCGCGATGAGCCCGAGCATCAGCCGGATGCGCGGCGCGCGCTTGCGCGTGAGCAGCGTCGCGAGCACGAGCGCCGCGAAGAGGCTCGTCGACGTGATCAGCGCTTCCCAGGCGTCGTCGGGCAGGAGCGCGCCGAGCCGGTCCGGCCAGCTTTCGATATCCCATGCGGCGGGCGTCCACGCGAGGATCGCATCCTGCATCGCCGGGTCGAGCTGGTCCCACAGCACGCGCGGCAGATCGCCGCCGCCGAAGAGATAGGGCGCGGGGAACATCGCCGCAAACGGCCACAGCGCCGTCAACCCGATGACATACGCCGCGTCGCGCTCGAACCATGTGAAGCGGATGCGCCGCAGCAGGCCGCGGTCGAGCAGCGCGCTCGTCGCGGGCGCGATCAGCACGGCGCCGACGAGCGCGCCGAACGCATTGGCGGCGAGATCGAGATTCGAGGCGACGCGTGTCGGCAGATAAGTCTGGATCGCTTCCATCGTGCCGGAAAGCAGCGCACCGCCGCAAAGCGCCGCGCCGACGGCGAGCGTGCCGCGAATGCGCGGATAGAGCGCGAGCACGATCAGCGCGCCGAGCGGCATGTAGCCGAGCACGTTGGTGACGACATCGAAGACGGTCAGATACTGCGGCAGCGGATCGGCGAGATACGCGAACGGGCTCAGGCCGAGCGAACGCCAGCCGGAAAACGGATACAGCGAGCCATAGACCACGAGGGCCGCGTATGCGGCGAGCGCCTGCCGGGAAAACGCCGACGGGCGGCGCTGCCATTGCTTGATCGTCATGAGCCGCCCGGGCGCCTCCGTGCTGGGCGGATGGTGAAGCAGCAAATGGTCATCGCGATGCGGCGAGCGGTTGCGCGGCGAGCCACGCGGACAGTTGCGCGATCACATCGTCCGACGCGGCCGCGAGCGCCCGCGCGCCGCCGGATGCGTCGGCGCTCGGCGCGGGCACGCTCGCGGCGAAACTGCGCTGGCCGACCACGCGGCCTTGCTGCGTGAGCGTCACGCGCACCGACACGACGCCGTGGCTTTGCTCGGGCGCGTCGAAAACCTGTTCGAAGTTCGTCAGTTCGACTTCGAGCAGCGGCACCGCGCGCACCGGATCGGCGCCCGACAGGATCGGGCCGCGCGCCGCGAGCGCCTCGCGCAGACGCTGCGTCAGGAGTTGCGGGGGCGGCATCGTCCAGTGGCTGTCCGAATAGCTGCCGGTGCGCTGCGCGTCGACGTAGCTGAGGCGATACGCGAATGCGTCGGTTTCCAGGCTGCGCGGCGCGGCCACCGCGAGCACCTTCACCGGCGGCATCGGCAAGCCGTTGGCCGTCGCGTTCGAGGCAGGTGTCGCGCCGAGGTCGTAATGCGCGTTCGGCATCGCGGTCGAGGTCGATCCGCAGCCCGCGAGCAGCGTGACGCAGGCGAGCGCGAACGCCGCGATTGCTCCTTTCATCTCGATGTCTGCCATGTCGTTCTCTTGATCAATGCGCGGCTTTCGCGGGCCACGTGAAGCCCGGCTCGCCCGGTCCCGGTTCCTTTTGCGGCGCGCCGAAGAGCACGCTGCGCGGATTGGTGCTGAACGCGTCGGCGGCGCGATCGACCGAACGCGCGGCCGCGCTCACGTCGTCGCTGAACGAATAGAAGCGCGGTAACGCCTCGAAGCCGACGCGCGCCGTCACGAAGCGCAGCGACTCGTTCATGTCGGCGAGCGCCGCGCTCGCGTCCTCGGCGGCCTTGCCCGCCTTGTTCAGATTGGCGACGAACGGGCCGTCCGGACGATTCAGGTTCTGCACGAAGCGGTCGGTCGAGGCGAGCGTGGCGTTGAGCTGCTTGAGCGTCTGCGGCAATTGCGCCGTCGCGGGCTGGACCTGACTCGCGAGCGTCGCGATGCTGTCCGCCGCGCCCTGCAGGCTCTTGGTCGTGGCCATGAGCTGGTTGCGCACGTCGTCGGAGAGGAACTTGTCGGCGTCTTCGGACAGGCGCTCGAACTTCTTCAGGATCACGTCGCCGCGCTGCTGCAACTGCTCGAAGAGACCGGGACGCATCGGCACTTCGGCGACGTCCTGCGGCGACGACGCGAGCGGCGCCGTATCGGTGCCGGAATCGTCGAGCTGCACGAAGGCGATGCCCGTCACGCCCTGAAAGCCGAGCGTCGCGAAAGTCGAATGCGTCATGGGCGCGTTCTTGTCGACGAGAATGCGGATGCGGATCTGCCCCGGATGATCCTTGTCGAAGCGGATCGATTGCACCTTGCCGACGCCCAGGCCGCGATAACGCACGGACGCGTCCGTGAAGAGCCCGGTCACGTTGGTGCGCGCGATCAGGTCGTAGGGCACGCGCACGGTGCGATCCACGTTGAAGAAGAACACTGCGAACGCGATGGCCAGCACGAGGACGATCGTGAAGAGCCCGGTCCAGAACGCGTGTGATTTATTTTCCATCGGCAGGTTCCTCTAGCACGCTCGCTTGTGCATGCTCACTTGTTCACGGCGATCGGCGCGTCTTCGAGCGCGGCCGGCGGCAGTTTCGCGCGGCGCTCGGGCGGCAGGGCCTGCAGCGCGCGGCGTCCGCGCCGCCCCAGAAAATACTCGCGGATGAACGGATGATCCACCGCGCACGCTTCCTCCACGGGCGCCGCGACCAGCACGCGCCGCTCCGCGAGCACGGCGACGCGCGTGGAGAGCGCGACCATCGTATCGAGATCGTGCGTGACGAGGACGACGGTCAGCCCGAGCGCGCGATGCAGCGTCGCGATCAGATCGACGAACTCGTCCGATGCCTTCGGGTCGAGGCCGGCGGTCGGTTCATCGAGAAAGAGCAGCTCCGGTTCGAGCGCGATCGCCCGCGCGATGCCCACGCGCTTCACCATTCCGCCGGACAGCGCCGAGGGCATCTTGCTCGCGTGCTTGCAAGACAGCCCGACCATTTCGAGCTTCAGCATCACGAACTCGCGGATCAGGTCTTCGGGAATCTTGCCGAGCTCGCGAAACGGCTGCGCGATGTTGTCATACACGGTCAGCGACGAAAACAGCGCGCCCTGCTGAAACATCATGCCGGAGCGCGTGCGCAGCATTTTCGCCGTTTCTTCGTCCATGTTCGCCCATTCCTCGCCGAGCACGCGAATGGTGCCCGATGTCGGCGATTCCAGCCCGAGCATCTGCCTCACGAGCGTGGTCTTGCCCGAGCCCGATCCGCCCAGCAACGCGACGATCTCGCCGCGCCGCACATCCAGATTCAGATGCTCGTGGATCACCGTGCGCCCGTAGCGCTTGGTGAGATCGCGCACCTCGATCACCGGCTCCGCGATGACGGGCGGCGGCTGATGGCGAATGGCGGTGGCGAGCGTGGTCGACATGGCGGTCAGAGTCCGACGTTCTGAAACAGGATCGCGAACACGGCGTCCGCGAGGATGACGATGGTGATCGACGTCACGACGGACGTCGTCGTGCCTTCGCCGAGACTCTGCGAATTCGCCTTGATGCGAAAGCCGAAATGACACGCCGCGAGCGCAATCAGCATGCCGAACACGACGCCCTTGCCGAGCCCGATCCACAGATTGGCGATCGGCACGACCGACGGCAGCGAGCGAACGAAGAAGTTCACGTCGATGGACAGCACGAGCTTGGCCGCGAGCGCGCCGCCCGTCAACGCGATGATGTTGGTCCACATGACGAGCAGCGGCATCGCGATGCCGAGCGCGATCACGCGCGGCAGCACGAGACGTAGGCCGTGCGGGATGCCCATGACCTGCATCGCGTCGAGCTCCTCGGTGACGCGCATCACGCCGATCTGCGCGGTGATCGCGGAACCCGAGCGCCCGGCGACGAGAATCGCGGAGAGCACCGGCCCGAGTTCGCGGATCACCGACAGCCCGAGGATGTTCACGATGTACTGGTTCGCGCCGAACGCCTGCAACTGCTGCGCGGACAGATAACTGAGCACGATGCCGATCAGAAACGCGACGAGCGCGGTGATCGCGAGCGCCTGCGCGCCGGCGCTATAGATGTTCGCGGAGATTTCCGTCCACGGAATGCGCTGCGGACGCCGCACGAGCCCGATGAGATCGAGCACGAAGGCGCCGAACATCGCGAGGCCGCCGTAGAGGTGATCGAAGAAATCGAAGATCACCTGGCCGAGGCGCGTGACGGGATCGACGCGATCGACGGGTTCCGGCTCCTCGCGCTCGGCGTCGAGCAGCGCGACGCGCTCGAAGATTTCGCGCTGGGTGTCGGACAGCGCGATGGTCGCGGGCATCTTGCGGCCCCAGACGCGCCACAGCGCCTGACCGCCGACGTGATCGAGCCGCTCGACGGACAACAGATCCCACTGGCTGATCGCCTCGCGCCCGATGGCGCGCAGCCGCCGCGTGACGCCGCTCTTCGCGCGGTCGCGAGCGAGCGCGAGCGCGGTCCACTGGCCCGAGAGCCGGACCACCTTGCCCTGCTGGCCGGCTTCCACTCTTAGGCGCGGCGGCGTGTCGAAGTCCAAGGATCGATGGCGCGATGAGACGCGGTTAAACGGGAGAGGACATTGTAGCGAAGTGTGTCGCGGCTTATGCCGATCGGATGAATGTTCGCGCGGACTCGCACTGAGGACACTGGAGATCGGCACGCCACTTCGAAACTTAGCAAATATGCTAATCTCCCAATCCAGCGCCTGGACGATTACCTATTACGACGAACTTCTGCGAAACGAAATCGAACGTTTTCCCGAGGACATCCTGTCTGACTATCTCCGACTGATCGCTTTACTGCACGCTCAAGGGAAAGCGAATCGTCATGCTTCATTCGTTCATCAAGAAAACGCGGCAGACTCTACTCAAAGACTTGCGAATTGCGCGCAGACGCCTTGAGGAGGTTCAGGAAAATGGCTAAGACTCGAATGCAGCGAGAAATGGAAAGAACGTACAACCCGGTGCCCCATACAAAGGAAGACACCGCCCGGCTTCTCTCCAATCCCAAGGTAAAGGCGGCATACGATGCGCTCGAACCGAAGTACTCGGAACTGGAAGTTCTGCTTCTGGCGCGCAAGGAAGCCGGCCTGACGCAAGGTCAGATAGCGGAACGCATGGGCACGACGGCGTCCGCCGTTGCGCGGCTCGAGGCATCGCTCGCAAGCGAGAAACACTCGCCGTCCGTGGCGACGCTTCGCAAGTATGTGACAGCGTGCGGCAAGACCCTGCGGATCTCGGTTGTGTGACCTTCCGGCACGCGCATCGGAAGCCATCGCCCCGCGCCAAAAAATACCCTCTGCGCCGCTACAATACCCGCCATGAACTCCTCCCCCTTCGCCCCCGACGCGCCCTGGCGCATCGACCGCACCCGGCTCGCGGCGCTCGCCGAGCGGCCCGCTCGCGACTGGACTATCGACATCGTCGACGAAACGGGCTCCACGAACGCCGACCTGATGGAGCAGTTGCGCGCCTCGCGCCTTGACGGCACGCCCGCGCCAATCGCACGCGTCGCGTATTCACAGACCGCGGGACGCGGACGGCGCGGCCGCGTGTGGCTGGCCGAGCCGGGCAATGCGCTGTTGATGTCGGTCGGCTGCGTGCTGAAGCGGCCGATCGAAGGGCTGTCGGGTCTGAGTCTCGCCATCGGCACTGCCGTGCTCGATGCGCTCGGGCGTCTGCCGCTCACGGCATCCGCGCGTCCCGCGCTGAAATGGCCGAACGACGTCCTGCTCGACGACGGCAAGCTCGCAGGCATTCTCATCGAAACCGCGTGGAATACGCCGGAGGCGACGGCGGTCGTGATTGGCATCGGCATGAACCTGCATGGCGCAGAGCAGCTCGCCGCGCAAGTCGACGATGCCAATCGTCAGGCCGCGCAGTCCGCGCCCGTCGCCGCGCCCGCCGCGCTCGCACGCGCATGGCCCGACGCCAATCTCACCGACTCGCTCGCCGCGCTCCTCAACGCGCTCGACGCGGCGCTGCCGCGTTTCGAAGCCGAGGGCTTCAGGCCGTTCCGCCAGCGCTGGCTCGACGCGCACGCCTGGGCCGGACGCCAGGTCTCGCTGTTCGATCAAGGCATGGAGGTCACGCACGGGATCGCGGCGGGCGTCGACGAGAGCGGCCAGTTGCTGATCGACGCGCCCGAAGGCCCGCGCACCATTACGACCGGCGAACTCACGCTGCGCCTCGCGAGGGAGCGTCCGTGAAAGCGCCGGCGAACGAGGCGCCGTATCTGCTCATCGACGCGGGCAACAGCCGCATCAAGTGGTCGCTCGTCGATGAAACCGGCGCATCGCTGGCGAACGGCGCCTTCGAACACGCGCATCACTCGACCACCGCCGATGACGCCGCGCTCGGCGACTGGTCCGAGCTGCCCACGCCCGCGAGCGCATGGATTTCGAACGTCGCGGGCATGCCGGTTCAGAACCGCATCCAGCGTCTGATCGACGCGCGCTGGCCGACGCTGCCGCGCACCGTCGTGCGTGCGTGTGCCGAGCAATGCGGCGTGATCAACACCTACGCCGAGCCTGAGCGCCTCGGCAGCGACCGCTGGGCCGGCATGATCGCCGCGCGCGCCGCATATCCGGGCGAGCATCTGCTCGTCGCGACCTTCGGCACCGCGACGACGCTCGAAGCCTTGCGCGCCGACGGCGTGTTCACGGGCGGTCTGATCGCGCCCGGCTGGTCGCTGATGATGGAATCGCTCGGCAGCCACACCGCGCAACTGCCGACGCTTGACGCCGCATCGGCACGCGAGGCGCTGAATCAGACGCGCAGTCTCTTCGCCACCGACACCGCCGCCGCGCTCTCGGCCGGATGCCTGCTCGCGCAGGCGAGCCTGATCGAGCGCGCGTGGCGCGACCTGAAAGCGGACTGGCACGCCGACGTCCGGCTCGTGCTCGGCGGCGGCGCTGCACATGAAATCGCGGGCGCGCTCGACGTGCCGCATACGCGACACGATTCCCTCGTGCTGTCCGGCCTCGCGCTTATCGCGCGCGACGCGACAGCGCGCCACTCATCCTCACTGATTTGATTGACGGACGGAGCCCAGGAATGCTGCGCTGGCTGATCGCCCTTCTGATTCTCGCCAACCTGCTGATGTTCGCGGTCATGCGCGGCATGTTCGGCCCGCTTCCCGCCGCCGGCGCGCGCGAGCCGCATCACCTGTTACAGCAGGTCCATCCCGAGGCGCTCGCGACACGCCCGCTGAGTCCCGAGGAATCGTTCGATCAGCCGCGCGTCGGCGGACCGGCGCCTAACGCCAACGTGCAAAGCACGCCGCTCGGGCAGTGATCCCGCGCGCGAATCAGGACTGTGCGCGGACCTTCCTGAGCAGCGCGGTCGTCGATCGATCGTGCTCGAACGCAATGGCGAGCGCCTTGCCGCCCCAGCTACGTACGAGCGCCGATTCCTCCAGCTTGTCCATGTCGTAGTCGCCGCCCTTCACGAGCACGTCGGGGTGCAGCGCCTCGATGACCTGCACCGGCGTCGATTCCTCGAACTTCACGACCCAGTCGACGCTTTCCAGCGCCGCGAGCAGCGCCATGCGATCGTCCTCGCGATTGATCGGGCGATCGTCGCCCTTGCCGAGCGTGCGCACGGACGCATCGCTGTTTACGCCGACGATGAGCGTCGCGCCAAGCGCCTTCGCGTCGGCGAGATAGCTCACGTGACCGCGATGAAGAATGTCGAAGACACCGTTGGTGAAAACGACGGGACCGGTGAGCGTCGGACGACGCGCGGCGAGCGCTTCGCGCGTGATGATCTTGCGTTCGAAAATGGCGGACATGGTGGCGCTCGTCGCGATGTGCTGAAAGCGCGCATTGTGCCACGCCGCTTTGCACGCAAATCGAATCGATGCGGACAGAAATGCAAACGGCCCGCCGGTTTTACCCGGCGGGCCGTCTCACTTCGAGGCACGAAGGCCTGAAACCTCAGGCCGGCTGCTCGGCGGCCCCGCCCGGCGCGGCTTGCAGACGCAGCGTCACTTCCTTGCGATAGCGATTCAACTCCTGCGCGGTTGCGAACGAACGCTCGAACAGAATCGACAGGTTGTGCAGGATGCGCTCGACGACCTTCTTTTCCCAACTGTCGTCGAAGCGGATCTGGTCGTCCAGCCAGCGCTCGAGCCATTCCGGATCCGGCAGGCGCGACTGCACGGTATCGCGCGGGAAGAGCGCCTGATTCACGTGCAGGTTGGTCGGATGCAGCGGCTTTTCCGTGCGGCGCGCGGACGCCATCAGCACGCCGATCTTCGCGAACGCTGCGCGCGCGGTGTCGCCCGCATTCGCGAGCGCCTTCTTCATGTAGCGCAGATACGCGCCGCCGTGGCGGGCTTCGTCGCGCGAAATAGTTTCGTAGATGTGCTTGATGACCGGTTCCGTGTGCCACTCGGCCGCGCGGCGATACCAGTGATTCAGGCGGATTTCGCCGCAGAAATGCAGCATGAGCGTTTCGAGCGGCGGCGCCGGATCGAACTCGAAGCGCACCGCGTGCAGTTCCTCTTCGCTCGGCACCATGTCGGGCTTGAAGCGCCGCAGATACTCCATGAGCACGAGCGAATGCTTCTGCTCCTCGAAAAACCACACGCTCATGAACGCGGAGAAGTCGCTGTCATGATGGTTGTCACGCAGGAACATTTCGGTTGCGGGAAGAGCGGACCATTCGGTGATCGCGTTCATCTTGATGGTCCTGGCCTGCTCGTCGGTGAGCAGGGACGCATCGAATTTGTCCCAGGGAATGTCCTTCTCCATATCCCAGCGGACGGATTCCAGCGATTTATAAAGTTCCGGATAAAGCATGGTGTTCATAGTCCACCCCTGATGCCACTTATGCGACGTTATATCTGTATTGACTTTCGGCCGGGACGTGCGCAAATGCCTGCACGAAAGCAGCCAAGCTTTCAATTTTACGCGGGAATCGGTCGGCCAAAGACGAAAAGCGACAACACGCGCAAATTTGGCGCTGCGGCAACGCGTCGCGCTCCGCGAAAACACTGCACTTCCCCGTGCAGATGTTGCTGTTGTGCGTCTTGTTCTACCGTGGGTGAGGAGCGAAACCTGTGCCTGAGGTATGTTCAAGTGGCGCCGAGCCCGCAGCCGGAACTGCGCCGGCCGCGCAGTATGACGTGCCCACATGACAGCGATGCGATGCGCACGTCATGCAAGCCTCCGCGCCAAAGCTCGCCGCGGCGAGCCCATCTGATCATAGCACGGCGGATTGACGCCAATCCGCGACGGTTTCATCGATCGGGGTCAACCCTGCGATGAGCTGCACGCCGTCGTTCAACCTGCGGCGCAGCGCCGGGCTGCTTCCGCCGATCCAGATCCGCACGTGCGGCGGCAGCAGATTGCGCAGGTCGGCCAGGCCGTTCGCGATGGACTGCGCCGGCAACACCGCCGTGAAGGAGAGCGCGACGATATCGACGTTATGCGCCGCGACTGCATCGACGATGTCGTGCAGCGGCGTCTGCAGGCCGAGCTGGACGCAATCGCACTCGGACAGCGTGAACATCGCCTCGGCCATCAGGATGCCGAGACCGTGTCCTTCGCCGGAAAGCGTCGTGAGCAGCACGCGCGGACGGCCGCCGCGCCCGCGCACGGCGTCGGAGAGCGGGCGCATCAGCGAGCGCAGGGTCGCCTGGATCGCTTCACTGAACAGATGTTCGTGGTAGACCTGCAACGTGCCCGCGGCCCACGCATTGCCGACACGCGCCGACAGCGGCGCCGCGACGTCCAGCACAAAGCGTTCGAGCCCGTCGCGCGTCGCCCGCTTCAGCAGGCCGAAGCGGAACTCGTCGTAGGCGCTCGCGCGCAACAGCGAAATCAGATGATCGAGCTCGACGTCCGGCGCGTCCTGGCCGACGCCCGAACTCTCGGCCAGGTGCTGCAGCACCTCGATCGATTGCCCGAGCACCTTGCTCGGCCGGTGACCCGCGTCGAGCAGGCGCTTGACGAGCCGCAGCTTCGTCACCTGCTCCTGCGGATAGAGGCGCTCGCCGCCGGGCGAACGCATCGGCTGCGGAAAACCGTAACGGCGCTCCCAGACACGCAGCGTGTCCTTCGTCAGACCAATTTCCTGGGCGATCGCGCCAATGCCTATTCCTGTCACGCCGGCGGCTGCTGCGCGTGGCGGAACGGGTTCCGGGAGTTCGTCGCCATCGGAAGCCGGCTCCGAATCGAAGTCTTGTTCTGATGAGTTTGTCATGGACAAATCGCTTTAAAGACACACGCCGTACGCGACGCAGATTACGTGCCCGACACCTAAGGTGGACAAATTTCTGCGCCGTCGAAGTTTCATCATAGACAAAATCGAAACAGACGTCGGTGGTGAGATTCGTTTCTGCGACGAATGGACGCGAAATGAAGCGGGACGCGGTCCGATGCGAGCCTGCATCGAAGGATGGAAACGCCCGGCGGCGCATTGCGCGCCGCCGGACAGAAAACGAACTCAGACGGGTTTCTTGCGCGGCGCGGTCTTGCGCGCGCCTGCTTTTTTCGCGGCGGCCTCGGCCTTGTCCTCGGCGCCGGGCGCCGGTTGCGCGGCGTCGTTTTCGCCGGAAGCGGGCTGCTCGCCTGCCGCACCCGCGGCTTCGAGCGGGCCGGTCATGCCGGGCTGGAGCATCGCCAGATGCGCGAGCTGATTGAACTGCGATTGCAGCACGTTCCACCAGCCGGTCGGATCGAAGCCGGGCGGCGGCGCGGACGCGTCGCCCGCCGTTTCGTCGCCTTCAGCCCGCGCTTCGCTCGGGGGCGCTTTTGCGGCTGCCTCCCGCTTCGGCGCCTCCGTTTTCGCCGCGCTGTTCATCGGCCAGCCGGAGGTAGCGGCCTTCGTGCTCTCGGTCGCCGCGTTCTGCGCATTCTCGACCGATGTCTGCGCAAACGCGCCGAACGCGCGCAGCGTCGCGAGCGTCGCGCGCTGCACTTCGAGCGCCTGAATCGCCGATTGCAGCATGTTGAGATTGAGCTTCAGCCAGTGCTCGACGGCGCGCATGTCCGTCACGCGCTTGTCGAGCTCTTCGATGTTGGTGAGCGGAGCGAGCATGTCGGACATCATCGAGAGGGAAGGACCCACGCCCTGCCCGCCGCCCGGCATCGCGGCGGCGAACGGATTCAGGCGCATCAGTTCCCACATCTTGCCCATCATGTCGGCCTGGCCGAATCCGGGAAAACCGGGAATCGTGTAGGGCGGCGTGCCGCCAGTGTTATCGGTCATTCGACTCTCCTTGTTTTCTTGCGTGTGAGATTCGCGCGGCTCAAAACGGCGCGCCGCCCGGAAAATCCGGCGCGCGCCGCTCGCGCAGCGAGCGCATGCCTTCGTGCACATCCGGGCCCGCAAAGCCCATGAATTCCAGCGCGAGCGACGTATCGAAGGTCGGCCCCGCCGAGCGCAGCCAGTTGTTGAGCGCGTACTTGGTCCAGCGGATCGCGGTTTGCGAGCCTTGTGCGAGACGATTCGCCACTTCGATCGCCTTCGGCATCAGTTCGTTCTCTTCGACGGCGAGCGACACCAGCCCGATGCGCTCCGCTTCCTCGCCGCTCACCGGCTCGCACAGCAGCAGATAGTACTTGGCCTTCGCCATGCCGCACAGCAGCGGCCAGACGATCGCCGCGTGGTCGCCCGCCGCGACGCCGAGCCGCGTGTGCCCGTCGATGATGCGCGCAGACTTCGTCGCGATCGAGATATCCGCGAGCAAACCCGCGACCAGTCCCGCGCCGACCGCGGGGCCGTGCATCGCGGAGACGATCGGCTTGCCGCAGTTGATCACGTTATAGACGAGATCGCGCGCCTCGCGCCACACGCGCGCGCGCACATCGAAGTCGTTGGCCATCTCCTCGACGAGCCCGAGATCGCCGCCCGCCGAAAAGCCCTTGCCTTCGCCGCGGATCAGCGCGACGCGCGTCTCGGGATCGCGGTCGATGTCGCGCCAGATGTCCGCCAGTTCGCGATGCATGTTGGCGTCGGCGGTGGAAAGGTTGCTCTTGTTCGCGCCCGCGCCGGGCATCACCACTTCGAGCACGCCGTGCGGGTGCCGGCGCAGCTCCAGCGACTTGTAGCTCGCATAGAGAGAGAGATCGCTCATGATCCTGTTCAATGATGAGTTAGCGCGGCTGATAGACCCACTTGCCGTCGCGGATCTCGACCATCACGCGCGCGCGCTGGTCGAGGCCGATGTGATCGTTGGGCGTCATGTTGACCTGCCCGTTGGTGTCGGAAAAATTCTTCGTGGCTTCGAGCGCATCGCGCAGCGCGCCGCGAAATGCCGGCGTGCCGGGCGCGCCCGCTTTCAGCGCGATCGGCACCGCGCGATTGAGCAGCATGCCCGCGTCCCACGCATACGAGCCGAACGCCGATACGCTGCCCGCGCCCTGCTTCGCCTCATACAGTTTGATGTATTCGAGCGCGAGACGTTTGGCCGGATGATCGTCGGGTAACTGAGCAGCGACGAGCACGGGGCTCGCGGGCAGGAACGTGCCATTGCAATCCGCGCCGCATACACGCAGGAAGTCGCGGTTGCCCACGCCGTGATTGTGATAAACCTTGCCCTTGAAACCGCGCTGCGCGAGCGTCTTCGGCGGCAGCGCCGCGGGCGTGCCGGCCGCGCCGACCACCACTGCATCCGGCTTTGCCGCGAGAATCTTGAGGATCTGCCCGGTCACGCTCGGATCGGTGCGGTTGAAGCGCTCGTTCGCGACCACGTCGATCTTGTGCAACTGCGCGAACTTCACGACTTCGGCATAGAAGGTTTCGCCGAGCGCGTCCGCCTGACCGATGTACGCAAGCGTCTTCACGCCGTGATTGCTCGCGTGCTCGGCGATCGCGGAGGCCATCATCGCGTCGGTTTGCGGCGTCTTGAAGACCCAGCGGCGCTTGTCATCGACGGGCTCGATGATCTTCGCCGACGACGCGAGCGAGATCATGGGGGTTTGGCCCTGCGCCACGACATCGATCATCGCGAGCGAGTTCGGCGTGATCGAGGAGCCGATGATCGCATCGACCTGATCTTCGCTGATGAGCTTCTTCGTGCTTTGCACGGCCTGCGTGGTGTCGGATGCATCGTCGAGCACGATGTAATCGACGGGCTTGCCGCCCATTTCCTTCGGAAGCAGCGCGACGGTGTCACGCGCGGGAATGCCGAGCGACGCGGCCGGCCCCGTGAGCGACAGCACGAGGCCAATCTTCACGTGCTGCGCTGTCTGCGCGAATGCTGCCGTCGTCGCGGCGAGCGTGAACGCCGCGCCCGCCAGAAATCGCCACTTGCCTGCCGCCATCGAAGTCTCCTTTTTTTTGATAGTTCTTTTGCCGCGCGAACGCAGCCCGGCAAAGTGTAAGACGAGGCTTGCGCACGCCGCATCGGGCGAAACCCGTTCAGTGCTCCGGCTGAACGACCGCCTGATCGATCGCGCCGAAGATCGACTTGCCGTCTTCGTCGAACATTTCGATCTTCACGCTGTCGCCGAACTTCATGAACTCCGTCTGCGGCGCGCCGTGCTCGATGGTTTCCAGACACCGCTTCTCGGCGATGCAGCAGTAGCCGCGTTTCGCGTCCTTGTTCGAGATCGTGCCCGAGCCGACGATCGAGCCCGCGCGCAGATTGCGCGTCTTCGCCGCGTGCGCGATCAGTTGCCCGAAATGGAACACCATGTCCGTGCCGCAATCCGGCTGGCCGACCTTCTTGCCGTTCCAGTGCACGATCATCGGGCGATGCACGCGGCCTTCGCGCCACGCGTCGCCGAGTTCGTCGGGCGTCACGGCGACGGGCGAGAATGCGGTCGCAGGCTTGCTCTGGAAGAAGCCGAAGCCCTTCGCGAGCTCGGCGGGAATGAGGTTGCGCAACGAAACGTCGTTCACGAGCATCAGCAAACGCACGCTGCGCAGGGCTTCGTCGGGCATCGCGGCCATATGGACATCGGACGTGATGACGGCAACCTCGGCCTCGAAGTCGATGCCATACGATTCCGTCGCGCACACGATGTCGTCCGTCGGGCCGATGAAGTCATCGCTGCCGCCTTGATACATCAGCGGATCGGTCCAGAATTCCGGCGGCATTTCCGCTTTGCGCGCCTTTCGCACCAGTTCGACGTGATTCACGTACGACGAGCCGTCCGCCCACTGGAACGCGCGCGGCAGCGGCGCCATGCAGGCTTTCGGATCGAACGGGAACGTGTTGCGCGCGCGGCCGAGATTCAGCGCTTCGTATACGTCCATGAGTTGCGGCGCGTAGAAGGTCCAGTCGTCGAGCGCGCGCTGCAGCGTCGAGACGATTCCATCGGCGATGGCCGCCGTGCGCAGATCGCGCGAAACGACGATCAACTGGCCGTCGCGCGTGCCGTCCTTCAATGTTGCAAGTTTCATGGAGCGGATGAGTGACTTGAGATGACGTTAAGGGAAATCTATTTTACGATGGTGAATCCCCTGGCTGTGCGTTCGCGCTTCATGCAATCAATCCACTCCGCTGCATCCGACGACGAAGACAACCTCGACGCCAACGACGTCACCGAGGAGAAAACGCGCTCCGGCATTCAATCGATCGAAGTCGGCTTCCGGCTGCTCGACGTGCTCACCAATGAGCCGCGCGCGATGATGCTGCGCGATCTCGCGCAGCGCGCGGGCATGAGCCCGGCGAAGGCGCATCGGTATCTCGTGAGTTTTCTGCGGCTCGGCGTCGCGTCGCAGGATCCGGTGTCGGGGCGCTACGAACTTGGCGGATTTGCCTTGCAGATGGGTCTCGCGCGGCTCGCGCGCGTCGATGGCGTGAGGCTTGCGCGCATCGCGCTCGCGCAGATGCGCGACCGGCTCGATCAGACGGTCGGCATCGCGGTATGGGGCAATCAGGGGCCGACCGTCGTGCACTGGATGGAATCGAGTCATCCGGCGAAGGCGTCGCTCAAGCTGGGCGATGTGATGCCGCTGCTCTCGTCCGCGACCGGCCTGCTTTTCGCCGCGTATCTGCCGCGCAGCAAGACGCAGCCGATGCTCGAGCGCGAACTCGCCGCCACGAAGCAGACCATCGCCGATGTCGAGCCCCTATTCGCCGAGGTGCGCGAGCATGGCGCGGCGCGCGTCGAAGGCATGCTGCTGCCGACGATCCACGCGTTCTGCACGCCCGTCTTCGACGCAACGGGCGAACTCGCGCTCGGGCTCATCGCGCTCGGGCACGAAGGCACGTTCGACACGCGCTGGGGCGGTGAAATCGATGCCGCGCTGCGCGCATGCGCGCACGACCTGTCGTATGAACTGGGGTACAAGGCGGGCGAGCGCTGAGCGCGCCCGTCGATGAACGCGAGGAACATCGCTTCCGTCGCGCGTGTCTTACGCGTTTCGCCTGGCCCGCAATAGCCGCCCTCCACGCCTGCCCGATGTCACTGTTCCCATTTCGCCGTCCTCGCCCCGCGTCGGGCGAACCGCCCGATGCCGCCTCCGAATCCGCCACGCCGCGCCGCTGGGCGCGCTGGGTGCTGGTCGTGCTGATCGTCGCGGGGCTGCACTGGAGCGCGATGCGATGGATCGATCACAACCGGCAGCCGACGAACGCGCCGCCGGAGGCGCCGCCCGTGCAGGTCGAATTACTCACGCCCAAGCCGATCGCGCCGCCCGCGCCGCAGCCGCCCAAACCGGCCGCGCCGGTGCCCGCGCCCGCTGCGCCCAAACCCGCCGCGCCCACGCCGAAACCGGCGCCCGCTCCCGCAGCGGTTCTGACCGCGGCGACGCCTCAGCCCGACGCGCCCGCCGCCGCTTCGGGCGTCGCGGCATCCGCGCCGGCGTCTGGTGCCGCGCAAGTGCAAGCGCCGTCGCCCGCATTGCAACCCGCCGCCGCATCCGGCGACAAATTCAGTGTCCCGCCCACGGGCGAGTTACGTTACGACACGCTCGTGAACGGCGTGATGAACCAGACCGGCACGATCCACTGGGTCAACGACGGCCAGCATTACGAAATGGTCGTTTCGATCCCATTGCCTTTCGTCGGTCCGTATGTGTATTCGAGCAAGGGTCATATCGACGGATTCGGCATCGCGCCGGAACAGTACTCCGAGCAGCGGGGCCGCCGCGCCGCCGATATCGCCATCTTCAATCGCGAGACGAAGCAGATCGTCTACACGAAGACGCCGCAGAGCCAGCCGCTCGCGGACGGCGCGCAGGACCGCTTCAGCGTCGTCATGCAACTGGCGAGCCTCGTGCGCGGCGCGCCGGACAAGTACAAGCCGGGCGTCACGCGGCAATTCAGCGTCGCGGATAACGACAGCAACGAGATCTGGCCGATCGAAACCGTCGGCGACGAAACCGTGCAGGCGCGCGGCGGTTTCACGAGCGCGCGCCATTTCACGCGCCTGCCCCGCAAGGAAGGCGATCGCCGCAAGCTCGACATCTGGCTCGCGCCGTCGATCGGCTGGCTGCCCGTGCGGATTCTGCAAACCGAGCCCAGCGGAATGCAGATCGAGCTGCTGTGGGCCGGGAAGCTCACACCGTCGCCGGCAGGACAAGCTGTCACGCCGGGCACGCAAGATGCGTCTGAGGAATCGGCGCCCGCTGCGCCCGCAACGCCTGACGCGGACAAACCGTAACGCGGCCGTCACACTTCGTGACAGGGCGCGGACGAAAGCGCGACATCAGGCGCAATCCAATCGGAAACAGCATCGAAAACCGCAGTCCTTACGGAGCCGATATGCAGTTGACGATCAATCGCATCGACACACGCTATGTTCTCGACAACGAAGGCGGCGGCCCCTGGGTCGTCTTCATTCATCAGCTTGCCGGCGATCTCTCGGTGTGGGACCAGATGGCCGGCTACTTCCGCAATGAGTTCACGGTCCTGCGCTACGACCTGCGCGGACACGGCGAAACGGCCGTTGCGCCGGAGCCGTTCACCATCGACGATCTCGCTGACGATCTAGCGCAACTCCTCGACAAACTGGGCGCGCCGTCGGCGCACGTGGTCGGATTGTCGATCGGCGGCATGGTCGCGCAGAAGTTCGCGATCAACCATGCGGACACAGTGGAATCGCTGACCGTCGTGGGCGCGCCGGCCCGCATTCCCGAGGACGCGCGTCCGACATTCGCGCAACGGGCAGCTTCCGTGCGCGAAAACGGGACAGCGAGTATCGTGGACACGACACTCGAACGCTGGCTCACGCCTGAATTCCGCAAGGCGCATCCCGAAGTGGTCGAGCAGATCGGGGATACGATCGCGCGCACACCCGCGGAAGGGTTTGCACGCGCGGCGGAGGCGGTCAGCCGTTTCGATGCAATAGACAAACTGGCCTCCGTGAAGAAGCGCACGCTCGTCGTCGCGGGCCAGCACGATGTTGGCACGCCACATGCTGCTTCAAAGGTCGTCTCAGACACGGTGCCGGGCGCGCGATTCGAATTACTCAACGCGGCGCACCTTTCACCGGTGGAGGAATCGCAGCGCTTTTCCGCGCTACTGGCGGGCTTTTTACGCGATTCCACCTGATTCTCCTGTTTTTGTTGCAGAAGAAAGCCTCGATACAACCGGCATCACGTCGAGGCCACCCCTTGAATTCCAACCCAGTCGCTCCAACTAAGCGTCAGGATTGCCACGGAGCAAACAAGGAATAAGGAGTGTCGCCATGCAAATGATCTACAACAGCCCCAACTATTGCGTCGTCGAATTTCCGCCGCAAGACAACCATCTCGCCATGAAGGCGGGCGGCTACGAGATCGTCGACAAGAACACGCAGCGGGAGATCTTCATCGATGGCGCGCTCGCCGCGAAGTTTCGCGAGCACGTGCAGCAACTGATCGCGGAAGAACCTTCGCTCGAGGATGTCGATGAATTCCTCGGCCAGTTCGATATTCTGATGAATCAACCCGTCGTGCTCCACTGATGCATGCACGCGCGCGGGCGGCCTGCCGCCGTCCGCGCCCGCCGCCGCGCGGACCCGCGGCCCAGGCGACACCCGTCGTTTCACGAAAACCCCGCCCCCGAAACCGGCGGGGTTTTTTTCGCCGGTCTCGTGCCGATCCACGCCCGTCCCGCGGAAGCGACCGCCCCGCGCTGCGGCTACAATGTCAGGCTATTTCACATATGGTGCAGGCCTCGTCCGTCATGACCCAGAACGCCCTTCCGAAAGCCCCCGCGCGCGCTTACACGCGCGGCGCCGCGCTGCCCGCGCTGCTGCAAAAGCGCATCCTGATCCTCGACGGCGCGATGGGCACGATGATCCAGCGCTATAAGCTCGACGAAGCCGCATATCGTGGCGAGCGCTTCAAGGACTATGGCCGCGACATCAAGGGCAATAACGAGTTGCTGTCGATCACGCAGCCGCAGGTCATCCGCGAGATTCACGAGCAGTATCTGGCTGCCGGCGCGGACATTCTCGAGACGAACACATTCGGCGCCACGCGCGTCGCGCAGGCCGACTACGGCATGGAAGATCTTGCCGCCGAGATGAATATCGAGTCGGTGAAGCTCGCGCGCGAAGCCTGCGACAAATACACGACGCCGGACAAGCCGCGCTTCGTCGCGGGCGCGATCGGACCGACGCCGAAGACCGCGAGCATTTCGCCCGACGTGAACGATCCGGGCGCGCGCAACGTCACGTTCGACGAACTGCGCGAGGCGTACTACGAACAGGCGAAGGCGCTGCTCGATGCGGGCTGCGACCTGTTTCTCGTCGAAACCATCTTCGACACGCTGAACGCGAAGGCCGCCTTGTTCGCGCTCGATCAACTGTTCGACGACACCGGCGAACTCGTGCCGATCATGATCTCGGGCACCGTCACCGATGCATCGGGCCGCATCCTGTCCGGGCAAACGGTGGAGGCGTTCTGGAACTCGCTGCGTCACGCGAAGCCGCTCACGTTCGGCCTGAACTGCGCGCTCGGCGCGGCGCTGATGCGGCCGTACATCGCCGAACTGGCGAAGCTGTGCGACACCTACGTGTCCTGCTATCCGAACGCGGGCCTGCCCAATCCGATGAGCGATACGGGCTTCGACGAAACGCCGGACGTCACGTCGGGATTGCTGAAGGAGTTCGCGACGGCGGGCCTCGTGAACATCGCGGGCGGCTGCTGCGGCACGACGCCGGAGCACATCGCGGAGATCGCGAAAGCGCTCGCGGAAGTGAAGCCGCGCGCGTTCCCGTCGCAGTATCGCGAGGTTGCGTAAAAGCGCGCCTGACATCGAACAAGAGATAACACACATGACCGATCACACGATGCGTCTCTCCGGCCTCGAGCCGTTCAACGTCACCGACGGCTCGCTCTTCATCAACGTCGGCGAGCGCACGAACGTGACCGGCTCGAAAGCCTTCGCGCGCATGATCCTGAACAACCAGTTCGACGAAGCGCTCGCCGTCGCGCGGCAGCAGGTCGAAAACGGTGCGCAGGTCATCGACATCAACATGGACGAGGCCATGCTCGATTCGAAAGCCGCGATGGTGCGCTTTCTGAATCTGATCGCATCGGAGCCGGATATCGCGCGCGTGCCGATCATGATCGACTCGTCGAAATGGGAGGTGATCGAAGCGGGCCTGAAGTGCGTGCAAGGCAAGGCGATCGTCAACTCGATCTCGCTCAAGGAAGGCGAAGACGCGTTCAGGCATCACGCGAAACTGATCCGCCGATACGGCGCGGCATCGGTCGTGATGGCGTTCGACGAAAAGGGCCAGGCGGACACGTTCCAGCGCAAGACTGAAATCTGCAAGCGCTCGTACGACATCCTCGTGAACGAAGTCGGCTTCGAGCCGGAAGACATCATCTTCGATCCGAACATCTTCGCCATCGCGACCGGCATCGAGGAGCACAACAATTACGCAGTCGATTTCATCAACGCGACGCGCTGGATCAAGCAGAACCTGCCGCACGCGAAGGTGAGCGGCGGCGTCTCGAACGTGTCGTTTTCGTTTCGCGGCAATGATCCGGTGCGCGAAGCGATCCACACCGTGTTCCTGTATCACGCGATTCAGGCGGGCATGGACATGGGCATCGTCAATGCCGGGCAGCTCGGCGTCTACGCCGATCTCGACGCCGAGTTGCGCGAAAAAGTGGAAGACGTCGTGCTGAACCGCCGCGACGACGGCACGGATCGCCTGCTCGAAGTCGCCGACAAGTTCAAGACGGGCGCCGCGAAGAAGGAAGAGAACCTCGAATGGCGCAATCAGCCGGTCGAGGCGCGGCTGTCGCATGCGCTCGTGCACGGCATCACGAACTTCATCGTCGAAGATACCGAGGAAGTGCGCGCGAAGATCGAGAAGGCCGGCGGCCGTCCGATCAACGTGATCGAAGGGCCGCTGATGGACGGCATGAACATCGTCGGCGACCTGTTCGGCGCGGGCAAGATGTTCCTGCCGCAAGTGGTGAAGTCGGCGCGCGTGATGAAGCAGGCGGTCGCGCATCTGATTCCGTTCATCGAAGAAGAGAAGAAGCGTCTCGCCGATGCCGGCGCGGACGTGCGCCCGAAGGGCAAGATCGTCATCGCGACCGTGAAGGGCGATGTGCACGATATCGGCAAGAACATCGTGTCGGTCGTGCTTCAGTGCAACAACTTCGAAGTGGTCAACATGGGCGTGATGGTGCCCTGCGCGACCATCCTGCAGAAGGCGAAGGAAGAAGGCGCGGACATCATCGGGCTGTCGGGCCTTATCACGCCGAGTCTCGAAGAGATGGCCTACGTCGCATCGGAAATGCAGCGCGACGAGTACTTCCGCGGCAAGCAGACGCCTTTGCTCATCGGTGGCGCGACGACCTCGCGCGTGCATACCGCCGTCAAGATCGCGCCGCATTACGAGGGGCCTGTCGTGTACGTGCCGGATGCATCGCGTTCGGTGTCGGTTGCATCGAGCCTGCTGTCGGACGAAGGCGCGGCGAAGTATCTCGATGAACTGAAGACCGATTACGACCGCATCCGCACACAGCACGCCAACAAGAAAGCGCAGCCGATGGTCACCTACGACGAGGCGCGCGCCAACAAGACGAAGATCGACTGGAGCGCGTACACGCCGAAGAAGCCGACCTTCATCGGCCGGCGCGTGTTCAAAAACTATGACCTCGCGGATCTGGCGAACTACATCGACTGGGGCCCGTTCTTCCAGACGTGGGATCTCGCGGGCCCGTACCCGGCGATTCTGAATGACGAGATCGTCGGCGAATCGGCGCGGCGCGTGTTCTCCGACGGCAAGTCCATGCTCTCGCGGCTGATTCAGGGCCGCTGGCTGACGGCGAACGGCGTCGTCATGCTGCTGCCCGCGAACACCGTGAACGACGACGACATCGAAATCTACACGGACGAATCGCGCACGCAGGTGGCGATGACCTGGCGCAATCTGCGTCAGCAGAGCGTGCGTCCGGTGGTCGACGGCGTGAAGCGCCCGAACCGCTCGCTCGCCGATTTCATCGCGCCGAAGGACTCGGGCGTGAAGGACTACATCGGTCTGTTCGCGGTGACGGCGGGCCTGGGCGTCGACAAAAAGGAACAACAGTTCGAAGCCGATCACGACGACTACAGCGCGATCATGCTCAAGGCCCTGGCCGACCGTTTCGCGGAAGCTTTCGCCGAAGCGCTGCACGCGCGCGTGCGCCGCGAACTGTGGGGCTATGCGCAGAACGAGACGCTCGACAACCATGCGCTGATCGCGGAAAAGTACGCCGGCGTTCGTCCGGCGCCGGGCTATCCGGCGTGCCCGGACCACCTCGTGAAGCGCGATATGTTCGAAGTGCTTCAGGCGGAGGAAATCGGCATGAGCGTGACCGAGTCGCTCGCGATGCTGCCGGCCGCGAGCGTGTCGGGCTTCTATCTCGCGCATCCCGAGAGCACGTACTTCTCGGTGGGGAAGATCGGCGACGACCAGCTCGCGAGCTATGCCGAACGCATGGCGATGTCGACAGCCGATGCCGAACGCGCGCTCGCGCCGCAGCGCTGAAGAACATATCGCGCGCGTGATGACGGGAATATGCACGGAACCGGCGGGAAATTTTTGGTTTCCGTAGACTTGTCAGCGCGAAAAGCCGTCGTCATGACGGTCAACGCACTCTTTTCGTCAACGGAGAAAGTCGCATGAAGAAGATGACGTCCGCCGTAACCGTAGCAATCACCGCGGCTTTGCTTGCAGCATCGAGTTCCGCTGCGTTCGCGCAAGCGAGCAGCACCGAGGCCTCCTCGTACTCGCCGCCGCAGACCGAGCACAAGAAGAAGCCCAAGAAGCCGAAAAAGCCGCACACGCCCGCGAAGCCCGCAGGCATGGAAAGCGGCCAGTCGCAGTAATTCGCAGCACAGCGACCGAAGCCGTCAGACGTTTCATCGGAAGAAAAAAACCCGCATCGGCAGCACGCGATGCGGGTTTTTCTTGGTCAGCGCGCCGGATGGGCGATCAGACGCCCCAGAGAATATCCGCGTTTTGCTTTTGCGCGAGCCGCAGCATGTCGATGAACGGAAAGGCGCGCTGCGCGAGTCCGACCGGATGCTCGTGCGGCACGTGACCTTCCTCGCCTTCGTGAAAATGGCCTTCGTGCTCCGCGCGCTCTTTCTTGTCGGTGGCGACGGCCGCTTCGAGTTTCTGGATGGCCGCCGGCACATCTTCGTGCGAGATGACGCCCCGTGCGGTCAATTGCTTGCCGATGATGCCGAGCAAGTATTCCGCAAGGTTCTCCAGCATGATGACGTCCGGTGCGGCCGGCGATTTGAATGTGATGAGCATGGCATGGTCCTTTTGTTTATGTTGGGTCATTGGCGGTTTGCAAACGATACGCGCAGACGAGCCGGTCTCCCTGACAACATGACGACACCCTGATTCAACATATTAGCACCTGCTAAAATCTCCACTTTATGTGGTGGTCGATTCTGTTCGGCTGCCAACACCGCATACCGGGGCCGACGCGTCGCGAAGTCGCCCGTCCGAGTCGGGGCAGACGCCGGTCAGCGCCCCGTCAGCCCTCGCTCCACTGGATCACTTTCAGCATGCTGCCCGCACATAAACACACTCTCGAAACGCTCCTCACCGACGCGGTCCAGCAGGTCGCGCAAGCCACGCAGGGCGCCAGCGAAGCGGCCTTCGTCGCGCCCTCGATCGTCCTCGAACGACCGAAGGTCGCGGCCCACGGCGACGTGGCATCGAATGTCGCGATGCAGCTCGCCAAGCCGCTGCGCGCGAATCCGCGCCAACTCGCGCAGCAGATCGTCGATGCGCTGCTCGGTCTTCCGGCTGCGAAGGGTCTCGTCGAGAGCGCCGAAGTGGCGGGTCCCGGCTTCATCAATCTGCGTCTCGCCGCCACGGCGAAGCAAGCAGTGATCCCGGCCGTGCTCGGCGAAGGCGCAGCCTTCGGCCGCTCGACGCGCGACGCGGGCAGGCACGTGCTTCTCGAATTCGTGTCGGCGAATCCGACCGGCCCGCTGCACGTCGGCCACGGCCGTCAGGCGGCGCTCGGCGATGCGCTCTCGAACCTGCTCGAAACGCAGGGTTACGACGTGCACCGCGAGTTCTACTACAACGACGCGGGCGTGCAGATCAACAATCTCGCCGTCTCCACGCAACTGCGCGCGCGCGGCCTCAAGCCGGGCGATGCCGAGTGGCCGGACGCCGCGTACAACGGCGAGTACATCGCGGATATCGCGCGCGACTACATGGCGGGCGAAACCGTCACGGCGAAGGACGGCGAGCCGGTCAAGGGCACGGGCGACGTCGAGGATCTCGAAGCCATCCGTCATTTCGCGGTCGCGTATCTGCGTCACGAGCAGGACATGGATCTGACCGCGTTCGGCGTGAAGTTCGACCAGTTCTATCTGGAGTCGTCGCTGTACAAGGAAGGCCGGGTCGAGAAGACGGTCGCGGCGCTCGTCGATGCAGGCAGGACCTACGAGCAGGACGGCGCGCTGTGGCTGCGCACCACCGACGACGGCGACGACAAGGACCGCGTGATGAAGAAGTCCGACGGTACGTACACATACTTCGTGCCGGACGTCGCGTATCACGTGACCAAGTGGGAGCGCGGCTACACCAAGGTCATCAACATCCAGGGCTCGGACCATCACGGCACGATCGCGCGCGTGCGCGCCGGCCTGCAAGGACTCGGCGTCGGCATTCCGAAGGGCTATCCGGACTACGTGCTGCACAAGATGGTGACCGTCATGCGCGACGGCCAGGAAGTGAAAATCTCCAAGCGCGCGGGCAGCTATGTGACGGTGCGCGATCTGATCGAATGGTCGGGCGGCCTTGCGCCGGGCCACGAAACCGCGCCTGACCAGATCGACGAGGACACCATCCGCCGCGGCCGCGACGCCGTGCGCTTCTTCCTCATCTCGCGCAAGGCAGACACCGAATTCGTGTTCGATATCGATCTCGCGCTCAAGCAGAACGACGAGAACCCCGTGTACTACGTGCAATACGCCCACGCGCGCATCTGCACGATTCTCAACGACTGGAAGGAACGCTACGCAGGCGACGTGTCGAAGGCGGCGCACGCCGACCTCTCGCCGCTGTCCAGCGATCGCGCGATGGCGCTGCTCAACAAGCTCGCCGAGTTCCCCGAAATGCTCGCGCACGCCGCCGAGGAACTCGCGCCGCACGCGGTCGCGTTCTATCTGCGCGACCTCGCTGGCGAATTTCACTCGTTCTACAATGCGGAGCGCGTGCTCGTGGACGATGAGAAGGAACGCACCGCGCGCATCGCGCTCCTCGCGGCGACGCGCCAGGTCCTCGAAAACGGTCTCGCGACCATCGGCGTTTCCGCTCCTCAAAAGATGTAGTCGTGCGCTGCCCCGCCCCACACGCCGAAATTCGGAATTTTCGGCGTGCGTGGACGGGAGCGTGGCGCAGGCGCGTCTTGACCCACGGCTATAATCGTCGCCCAACCAGAAGACTTTCTCGCAGGTGATTCATACGATGGCAAAACCACGCCGCACATCGAAGCAGTCGAAACAAACCGGGGGAACGTTTATCGGCATCGTGCTGGGCCTGATCGTCGGCCTCGCCATCGCCGTGATCGTCGCGCTCTACATCACGCGCGCGCCTACGCCGTTCGTGGCGAAGGTCGCGCCGCCGTCGGAGGCCAACTCCGCGCCCGCCGCCGCGCAGCCCTACGATCCGAACCGTCCGCTGCAAGGCAAGACGCCGGGTCAGGCCGTGCCGCAGGCCGCGCAGCCCACGCCGCCGAACACCGCGCCGGGCCAGACCAACAATCAGACGCAGTCGTCGGGCATCCTCGACGAGCCGCAGATCGTCGAAGTGCCGCCGTCGGGCGCAACGGCATCCGCGCCGAAGAATGCAAGTACGCCCGCCAAGAAGCCTGAAAACGCGCCGAACGCAACCAGCAACGCCAACGCGAACGGAAATGCCACGCCGCCGAAGGCCGGCTCGGCGCCCACCACGGCGAAGGCCACGCCGCCCGCGCCCGGCGAACCGAACACCGGCTACTTCCTGCAAGTGGGCGCGTACAAGACGCAGGCGGACGCCGAGCAGCAGCGCGCGCGCCTCGGCTTCCAGGGCTTCGAATCGAAGGTCACGCAGCGCGATGCGGGCGGCGTGACGTACTATCGCGTGCGCATCGGGCCGTTCGCGAAGTTCGAGGACATGAACACCGCGCGTCAGCGTCTGTCGGATGCGGGCGTCGATACCGCCGTGATCCGCTTCTCCAAGCAATAACGCAGCAAACGAAGTCGACATGCCTGCGCGACCGCAAGATGTCCGCGCAGGCGCAAGCGCCCCGGCGTTTAAGTGTGGCTTAAGCGTCGTATGTCCCACTGACGGACCTGCTTTTGTTACGTCGCGTACTTATTGCGTACCCTCTTCAATCATGAAAAAAATCTTTAGCGCGTTGGCTCTCTCCCTTGGCATCGCAGCCGCTTCGATGAGCGTGGCGACTTCGTCGATGGCCGCGCCCACGGCCGGCAAGGACTACACGGTGCTGCAGGCGGCTCAGCCGGTCGCGGCGCCCGCGGGCAAGGTCGAGGTCATCGAGTTCTTCTGGTACGGTTGCCCGCACTGCAACGAGTTCGAGCCGTACATCGAGGCGTGGGCGAAGAAGCAGGGTCCGGACGTCGTGTTCAAGCGCGTGCCGGTGGCATTCCGCGACGACTTCATCCCGCACTCGAAGATGTATCACGCGCTCGACGCGCTCGGCGTCGCCGAGAAGGTCACGCCGGCCGTGTTCAACGAAATCCACGTGAAGAAGAACTATCTGCTGACGCCGCAGGCGCAGGCGGACTTCCTCAAGACGCAGGGCATCGATCCGAAGAAGTACATGGACGCGTATAACTCGTTCTCGACGCAAAGCGCCGTGCAGCGCGACGCCAAGCTCCTGCAGGACTACAAGATCGACGGCGTGCCGACGGTAATCGTGCAGGGCAAGTACGAAACCGGCCCGGCGATGACCAACAGCCTGCCGGGCACCACGCAGGTGATGGACTTCCTCGTCCAGCAAGTCCGCGACAAGAAGCTGTAAATCCTGCTCGCGCCGGCATGACTGCAGTTCGCCTGAAGGTCTTCATCACCGGCGCATCGAGCGGCATCGGCCTCGCACTGGCCGAGGAATATGTGAAGCGCGGGGCCGTGCTCGGCCTCGTCGCCCGCCGCGCCGATTCCCTCGCGGCCTTCGCGGCCCGCCATCCTCAAAGCTCCATTTCGATCTACCCCGCCGACGTGCGCGACGCCGACGCCCTCGCCGATGCCGCGCGCCGCTTCATCGCGGAGCATGGCGCGGCGGATATCGTCATCGCGAACGCGGGCATGAGCCGCGGCGCGCTCACGGGTCACGGCGATCTCGACACCTTCCGCACCGTGATGGACGTGAACTACTTCGGCATGGTCGCGACGTTCGAGCCCTTCGTCGCGTCGATGACGGCCGCGCGGCGCGGCACGCTCGTCGGCATTGCGAGCGTCGCGGGCGTGCGCGGGCTGCCAGGCGGCGGCGCGTACAGCGCGTCGAAATCGGCGGTGGCGAAGTATCTGGAAGCGTTGCGGGTCGAGATGCGCCCACTCGGCGTGGCCGTCGTCACGATCGCGCCGGGCTACGTGCGCTCGGAGATGACCGCGCACAATCCGTATCGGATGCCGTTTCTCATGGATGCCGACCGCTTCGCCGCGAAAACCGCCGACGCGATCGCGAGCAAGGTGCGCTACGCGACCTTTCCGTGGCAGATGCGCATCGCGGGCATGCTGATGCACGCGATGCCGCGCTGGCTCTACGACGCGCTCGCCGAACGCGCGCCGCGCAAGCCGCGCGCGGGCGACTGACACAAAAAAACCGGCTGCGCAAAAACGCAGCCGGTTTTTTCATGTGCAGACAGCCTGACCGGAATCGATCTCCGGTCAGGCCATGGGTGCGTCAGAACGCCACGTAAGCCGGGCTGTTCGGCAACTCGTATCCGACATAAACGTGCCTTCCGAAGAAGAACGGCAGGCCGAAGTCGAAGAAGTTGGACATACCCAGTTGCCCACCGAGACTGTTGAAGGCGAACTTGCTTCTGCTGGAGGTCAGCGTGCTCGCGCTGACGAGCTGGAACGGCACGACCGCGCTGTTGCCTTCGGTGCCGACGATCGTCGTCGACAGCGACTGCTCCGAGCTCGGGCAATAGAACGCGCTCGAACTCGAGCACAGCGGAAAGCTGTCCTGGAAGAAATTCCCGTTCGATCCCGTATCGAAGAACGTCTTGTATTTCGTCCCCTTGTAGGTGCCGGTCAGGTCGCCGTAGGGATCCGTGCCGTACTTCGTCACGCCGCTGACCGTGTTGTTGCTCTGCGTGCCGATGCCGAATATCAGTACGCCGGCCGCACTGGCCGCGCCGTTATCGGGAACCGGCGGCAACTGCACGATCACGCCATTGTTGTCGACCGCGAACTTCGCGACGGGATTCGTCACCTGCTGTGCGAGCGGCACCGCGACGCCCGCGCAATTCGTGCCGTTGTTGCACGAGAAGTACATGGCGTTGAGCGGCGTGCTCACGCATCCGGTGCCGCAGTCGTACGTCTGCGGGCCGATGCCGAGAATGCCGTTCGCGCCGATGTCGCTGAGCGTATTTTCGTCGCTGCCGGACGGACAGCCGTTATCGCCGGTCGGCGCCGACGATGCGCTCAGGTCGCCGATGATCTGGATCGGCACGCCGGACGCCACTTCCGTGCCCATCTTCACGTCGGCCGTGCGCACGGTGCCCCACGTGTAGCCGTCGGCGAAGCCCGCGCATTCGGCGAGCTGGCCGCCGTTCGATGCGCGCGAGGCAGGCAGGCTGCCGAGCACGGACTGCGCCGCCGAGCCGAGAATGCGCAGGCCGAAGGACGCCGTATCGAGCTGAATGTTGTCGATCTGCTGGCACACCGACGAGCCCGGCGCGCACACTGTCACCGACACGTTCGGGATATTGACGAAGCCCGCGGCGCCGGAGTTGACGTTGATCGCCACCGCGTTCGTGCCGTTGGGCGCGATCGGCTGCGCGTTCGCGCTGCTGGTGCTCGAGCTGCCGCCGCCCGAGCCTCCGGAGCCTCCGGAACCGCCCGAGCTGCCGCCCGACGAACCGCCGCTGCTGGAACTGGAGTCGCCGCCACCGCCGCAGGCCGCGAGCATGACGCTAAGACAGAGCACGCCGAGCCAGCGGGCAAAACCGCCGCGTCGTGAGGAAGAAGAGCCGGGATGGCCGAGTGTCGTTCGATGCATACTGAGTCTCCCGTCGCTTACTGGATATCGCTGGCGGACACGCCGGCGGGCAACGATTGCGGCAGATACGCGCTGCCCGCGAACGCGCCCATGTGGCCGCTCGATTCCACGACGAGGCCGGAACCCTGCACGCTCACAGGCCCACGGCCGCCGCGCGCGGCGCGTTGCGCCTTCAGGCCCTCTTGATACTGCGGGAAATAGCTGCCGAGCAGGCTGGCGAGATCCGGCACGCGCGGCCCGTGCCACGCGATGCCGAACACGACACCCTGCGCGGTCAAATATTCGTTGACGATCGTGCCGCTCGCGAGCGTGGTCGAGAGAACGGTGTAGTTCGACGGCGATTTCGACGATGCATTCGATGCACCGCTCGCGACCGCCGCTCGTGCGACCGCGTTGGTGGAAGACGTGGATGTGGCGCCTTGCGGCGCGCTCATCGGCTCGCCGCCGAGCACTGCGTAGGCGGGCATCGCCGCGCACACGCCGAACGCGCCGGCGACGATCGCCAGCGCGCTTACAAGATGCCCATGACGGGGTTGCTTCGGTGCCTTCACTGGGCCTCCTATCGGTTATCGGACGTCCGCGCGACAAGGCTCGCGGCCGGATCCTGACGATTGAGTGACAGATGCGCCACCTCTTTTTCGACCCTGTTTTCTACAGCGCGAATACCATCAGTATGCCAGTCACGACGAATAGTCCTAACGTTCGCAAGCGCACACAATAAAAAACGCGAAGCGCATTGGTATGCGCTTCGCGTCTGTGGTAACGCTGAGTACGTCGAAATGAAGGCTACTTACACAACGCCTCAGAAGCCGAGGCTCGCGAGCAGATCGTCCACCTGCGACTGATCCTGCACGACATCGCTGCGCCCTTCCGGGTTGATCTGCGGCCCGTTGAGCAGGCCTTCCGGGCTGCCGGTCGCCGACGACATCAGCGCCGCCGCCGATGCCGCGAACTGCTCGCGCCGCTCCGGCGCGATATTTTCGAGCAACACACCCAGCAATTGCTGCTCGATCAGATACACGACGTCCGTAATCTTCTTGATCACCTGCCCGGTCAGATCCTGGAAGTCCTGCGCGAGCATGATTTCCAGCAACTGCGCGTTGGTCGCCTGGGTCCGCTCCGGCACGCTTTGCAGGAACGTGCGCGTCTGCGCGAGCAACTCGCCCGCCTCGGCCTGCGCGAGCGGCGCGTCGTACCATTTGGCCCAGCGCGCGTCGAGCGCCTGCGCTTCGGTCTGCATCGCTTCCTGCACCGGCTTCGCGAGCTCGATCGCGTTGAGCGCGCGCTCGGCGGCCTGCTCCGTCATCGTCGCGACATATTTCAACCGGTCGCGTGCGTCGGGCACGGCTTGCGCGGCGGCTTCGACCTGCTTGTCGAGGCCGAGCTCGCGCATCGAGTCGCGCAAGGTGCGCGTCAGTTGCCCGATACGCGCGAGGATGCGATCGCTCGATGGATCGGCTTCGGCTTCGGCAACCGCGGCTGCCAGTTCACTGGTCAGATCGTTCACGATCAGCTCCCGGCTTTGGCCATCTTCTCGAGAATCTTGGTGAGCTTCTCGTCGAGCGTGGCGGCCGTGAAGGGCTTCACCACGTAACCGTTCGCGCCCGCTTGCGCCGCCGCGATGATGTTCTCCTTCTTCGACTCCGCCGTCACCATCAGCACCGGCAGATGCGCGAGCGCCGCGTCCGCGCGGATTTGCTGGAGCATCGAAAGGCCGTCGAGGTTCGGCATGTTCCAGTCGGTGATCACGAAGTCGAAGCCGCCGCCGCGCAGGCGCGCGAGACCCGCCGCGCCGTCTTCGGCTTCATCGACGTTGCCGTAGCCCAGTTCCTTGAGCAGGTTGCGCACGATACGGCGCATCGTCGGAAAATCGTCGACGACGAGGATCTTCATGTTCTTGTCCATCATTGCTCCCTTGAGTTCTCAATGCGGCGACGCCGCTTCAATCCAAAGTTCAGACGCGTTGTACGCGTTCGCCCATCGAGGCAAGCCGCGCCATCACGCGCCGGCTCATTTCCGAGAGCGGCGCGATTTCGCTTGCGCCGCCCATTGCAATCGCTTCGCGCGGCATGCCGAACACCACGCAACTCGCTTCGTCCTGCGCCAGCGTGTAGGCGCCCGCCTGCTGCATGTCCAGCAGACCGGCGGCGCCGTCGCGGCCCATGCCGGTCAGGATCACGCCGATCGCGTTCTTGCCCGCGTGCTGCGCCGCCGAGCGGAACAGCACGTCGACCGATGGCCGGTGCCGGTTCACCGGCGGCGCATCCGACAGATGCGCGACATAGTTCGCGCCGCTCCTCGCGAGCACCAGATGCGCGTGGCCCGGCGCGATATACGCGTGGCCCGGCAGCACGCGCTCGCCGTGCTCCGCTTCCTTCACGGTGATGCGGCACAGCCCGTTCAGACGCTGCGCGAACGACTTCGTGAAGCCCGGCGGCATGTGCTGCGCGATGAGCACCGCGGGCGCATCGGGCGGCAGCGGCGCGAGCACTTCGCGGATCGCTTCCGTGCCGCCCGTCGATGCACCGACGATCACGAGCTTTTCCGTCGACACGAGCGGGTTGTTGAAATGCGGCGCGGGCTTGTGCGCGGCATGCGTCTGCGTCTGCGCGACATGACTCACCTGCTTCACACGCGCGCGCGACGCGGCGCGAATCTTGTCGGCGAGCTTTTCGGCGTAATCGAGCATGCCGTCGCGAATGCCGACTTTCGGCTTCGTGACGAAATCGACCGCGCCGAGTTCCAGCGCGCGCAGCGTGATTTCGTTGCCGCGCTCGGTCAGCGACGACACCATCACGACCGGCATCGGCCGCAGGCGCATCAGCTTTTCGAGGAAGTCGAGGCCGTCCATGCGCGGCATTTCGACATCGAGCGTGAGCACGTCCGGGTTGTGCAGCTTGATCAGTTCGCGCGCGACGAGCGGGTCCGGCGCGGTCGCGCAGACGTGCATGTCGGGCTGCGAGTTGATGATCTCGGTCATCAGGCTGCGCACGAGCGCCGAGTCGTCGACGCACAGCACCTTGATCTTGTTCGCGCTCATCGCGTGGTTGAGTGTCATGCTTCCTCCACGGTCTTCATACGCGACGTGAACAGTTCCGCGCGCGGCTTGACGCGCGTCGTGAACAGCTCCGCGCGCGGCTTCGCGCCCGTCGCGTTCGACTGGAACAACTCGACACGCGCACGCGCTTTCGCGAGCCGTTCGGCGCGCTCTTCGGGCGTGCGCTGCACGAGCGCCTGCTCGCGTTCGACCACGATCGGGTCATGCGCGGTCTTGAGTTTCTTCACCATCACCTGGCCCGAGCGCGGCATGAACGCGACCTTGCGCGGATGCATGCCCTGCAGGTCCTCGGCGACGATGCGAATCTTCTCCAGCGCGAGATAGCGCCGCACGAACTCCGAATTGCGATCGCCGATGTTGATGGTCGTCATGCCCGCGAGCACCGCGCCGCCGCCGAACACCTTCGCTTCGAAGCGCTCGCGCCGGCCGCCGCGTTTGATGAGCTCGTTGATGAGTACTTCCATCGCGTAGGCGCCGTAGCGCATCGAATCCGACGATGCGTGCGACGCGTCGGAGCCGTCATCGGGCAGCATGAAGTGATTCATGCCGCCGATGCCCGCCGTGCGATCGTTGATGCATGCCGCCACGCACGAGCCGAGCACGGTGACGAGCACCATGTCCTCGCTCGTCATGTAGAACTCGTTCGGCAGGAGCTTCACGCCCGGCTTCTTGAAATGGTTGTCGAAATACAGGTTCGAGGCGATCGGCAGTCCGCTCATGCCGTCTCTCCTGCGAGCGCGCGCTGCGGCTTCACCGCCGGTTTGAGATCGCGCGACAGCTCGTACACCGTCTGTCCGCGCAGCCTGAACGCCTGCGACACATACGTGAAATTCTCCGAATGGCCCGCGAACAGCAGCGCGCCCGGCTTCATCAGCGGCTCGAAGCGCGAAAGCACCTGCCCTTGCGTCGGCTTGTCGAAGTAGATCATCACGTTGCGGCAGAAGATCACGTCGAACGGGCCTTTCACGTCGTAGCGCGCGTCCGTGAGATTGACGCGGCCGAAGTTCACCATCGCGCGCAGTTCGGGGCGCACTTTCACGAGACCCGCGTGCGCGCCCGTGCCCTTCAGGAAAAAGCGCTTGAGACGCTCGACCGGCAACGCCTTCACCTGATCGAGCGAATACACGCCCGCTTCGGCTTTGGCGAGCACCTGGCTGTCGATGTCGCTCGCGAACACCGTGCACTGGCGCGCGGCGTGTTCGCCGAGCGCTTCGACGAGCGTCATCGCGATGGAATACGGCTCCTCGCCCGTCGACGCCGCCGAGCACCACACCGAGAAGGGCTGCTGCCGGCGCTTCACGAACTCCGCGAGAATCGGAAAGTGATGCGACTCGCGGAAGAACGCCGTGAGATTCGTGGTCAGCGCGTTGACGAACGCTTCCCACTCGGCGTTGTCGTCGTGGGTTTCGAGGCGGTCGAGATACTGCCTGAACGTATCGATGCCGCAGGCGCGCAGCCGGCGCGCGAGCCGGCTGTACGCCATGTCGCGTTTATGGTCCGACAGCGAGATGCCCGCGCGCCGGTGAATCAGCTCGCGAATGCGGGCGAAGTCCGCCGCCGTAAATTCGAAATCGCGCTCGACTTCCGGGCCGCGCACATTGGCGGGCGAGTCGATACGCGCGTTGCGCGTTGCCTGCATGACCGTGTTCGTTCCGGATTCGGTTAGAAGGTTTCCCAGTCGCCGTCGTCGGCGGTGGTCGCCTTCGCGCGCGGCGCGGGCGCCGGCTTCACAACGCTGGCGGGCTTGGCCGCCGGCTTGCCTGTTTCCTTGATAACGGCCGCTTCCGGCGCAACTTTCGCGTTCCCGGCAGATGTCACGCGTTTTTCGACTTTCGCCGCGACGGCCATCGAAACCGGCTCGATGCGCGCTGCCGGCGCCGACGCCTTGATGCGCGCTGCCGCCGTCGATGCGCTCGCGCGCACCGGCGCCGCGCTCTCCAGACGCCATTGCGCGACCACGTCCTTCAGTTGACGCGTCTGCTCTTCGAGCGACGCGGCAGCCGCCGCCGCCTGCTCGACGAGCGCGGCGTTCTGCTGCGTCACGCTGTCCATCTGCGTGACGGCGCGGTTGACCTGTTCGATGCCGTCGTACTGCTCCTCCGACGCCGCGCTGATCTCGCCCATGATGTCGGTCACGCGGCGCACCGCCTGCACGATCTCGCCCATCGTCTGACCGGCGCGCGCGACGAGTTCCGTGCCGCTGTCCACCTTCGCGGCCGAGTCGCCGATCAGCGTCTTGATTTCCTTCGCCGCCGCCGCGCTGCGTTGCGCGAGCGAGCGCACTTCGCCCGCGACCACCGCGAAACCGCGGCCTTCCTCGCCCGCACGCGCCGCTTCCACGGCCGCGTTCAACGCGAGAATATTGGTCTGGAACGCGATGCCTTCGATCACGCCGATGATGTCGACGACCTTGTTCGAGCTCGACGCGATCGCGTGCATCGTCTCGACGACCTGCTCCACGACATCGCCGCCACGCGACGCGATATCCGACGCGTTCACCGCGAGCTGGCTCGCCTGGCGCGCGTTGTCGGCGTTCTGCTTCACCGTGCTCGTCAGCTCTTCCATGCTCGATGCGGTTTCCTGCAGCGACGCCGCCTGCTCTTCCGTGCGCTGCGACAGATCCGTATTGCCGCTCGCGATTTCATGCGCGCCGACATCGATCGATTCCGCGCCGTGACGCACCGAACCAACCATCGTGGTGAGGTTGCCGCGCATGCGTTCGATGCCCGCGAACAGGCGGCCGATTTCGTTGGTCCTGTCGGTGTGCGCGGATTGCGTGAGATCGCCGCGCGAGATGCGGTCGAAGTGATCGACGGCGTCGTTGATCGGCTTCACGATCAGGCTGGAGAGCGCCATGCGCGTGCCGATCAGCATCAGCACCGCGAGCACCAGCACCGCGCCGATCGTCATGTTGAGCGCCGCGATGTGGGAGGCCGTGCCGGCGCGCGATTGCTCCGCGTGCTCCTGATGCGACGCCACCGCCGCCGTCACGGCCTGATCGAACGAGACGAACATCGGGCTGATCTTCGTGTCGGCGATCGCGTGGTACGCGGCCATGTCGTTCGCGCGGATCGCGGCGAACTCCGGCTCCACGCCGGTTTTCACGAGCGCATCGCGCTGCGCGACGAGCGCGTCGAACGTGTCTTTGGGCAGCGTGGGCTTCGGCGTATCGAGATAGAGCTTCCAGTTTTCGTTGCTCTTGTCGAGCAGATACTGGCCGCGATCGATCGCCTTCTTGGCTTCTTCCGTGCTGCCCGCTTCGGTGAGCGAGCGCACGCGGTCGAGCGTCACGCGCGAGCGCAGCAGATAGGACGATGTTTCGGCCAGCGCGCGCATCGCGACCATGTCTTCCTGCGCGAGCGACGCCAGCGATGCGCCGGCGGAATTGAGTCCGACGAGCGCGAGCGCGCCGATCAGCGCCGCGCATCCGGTGAACAGCAGGCCGACGAGCGTGAGCGTCGTGCGGATCGACAACTTCTTAAGCATGGCTAATTTCTCGCTTCGCTCGTTATGCGGCGACGGAGTCGATCAACTCCATCTCGCGGCTCGTCATGAGCTTTTCGATGTCCATCAGGATCAGCATGCGGCCATCGACCGTGCCGAGGCCCGTGAGGTATTCCGTCGCGAGCGTGCCGCCGAATTCGGGCGCGGGCATCACTTGCTCCTGCGTGAGCGTGAGCACGTCCGACACGCCGTCGACCACCATGCCGACCACGCGATGCGCGACGTTCAGGATGATCACGACCGTCTGGTTGTCGTACTCGACGCGGCCCAGATTGAACTTGATGCGCATATCGACGATCGGCACGATGATGCCGCGCAGATTGATCACGCCCTTGATGAACGCGGGCGCATTCGCGATGCGTGTAACGTTGTCGTAGCCGCGAATTTCCTGCACCTTCAGAATGTCGATGCCGTATTCCTCGGCGCCGAGCGTGAACACGAGGAATTCCTGCCCGGCCGCTTCGGCCTGTCCGGCATCACGTCGCGAAGGCGCGGCGGTATGAATCGTTTGTACGTCTGCCATGAAAGGCTCCTTCGTTATCAGTGAGCGTTCGCGCCGTGCTGCGCGCGCGATTCGCGGTTGAGCGCGGCAACGTCGACGATCAGCGCGACACTGCCGTCGCCCAGGATGGTCGCGGCGGAAATGCCGTGCACCTTGCGGTAATTGGTTTCGAGGTTCTTCACGACGACCTGCTGCTGGCCGACCAGTTCGTCGATCAGCATCGCGAAGCGTCGTCCTTCGGTCTGCATGATCGTGACGATGCCTTGCGTCGGCTCGGTGCGCGCGCCTTCGACATCGAACACGCGATGCAGCGCGACGAGCGGCAGATATTCGCCGCGCACGCGCACCACGCGCTCGCCGTTGGCGACCGTGTAGATGTCTTCGGCGACCGGCTGCAGCGACTCCATCACGAAGTTCAGCGGCAGAATGAAGATCTCGTTGCCGACCTTCACCGACATGCCGTCGAGAATCGCGAGCGTGAGCGGCAGCACGATCTTCGTCGTCGTGCCCGCGCCCTGGCGCGACATGATTTCGACGTGGCCGCCCATCGACTGGATGTTGCGCTTCACCACGTCCATGCCCACGCCGCGGCCGGAAATATCGGTCACCTGTTCGGCGGTCGAGAAGCCCGGCATGAAGATGAGTTGCCAGACTTCTTCGTCGCTCATCGACTCGGACACCTGCATGCCCTGCTTCTGCGCCTTCGCGAGAATCTTGTCGCGGCGCAGGCCGGCGCCATCGTCGCTCACTTCGATGACGATGTTGCCGCCGTGATGCGCCGCCGACAGCACGAGCTGGCCGGTGGTCGACTTGCCCGCGGCGCGGCGCGCTTCCACGGTTTCGATGCCGTGATCGAGCGAGTTGCGCACGAGGTGCGTGAGCGGATCGATGATGCGCTCGATCAGGCTCTTGTCGAGCTCGGTCGCCTGACCGAACGTGACGAGTTCCACTTCCTTGCCGAGCTTGCCGGCGATATCGCGCACGAGGCGCGGGAAGCGGCTGAATACGTAATCCATCGGCATCATGCGGATGGACATGACGGCCTCTTGCAGATCGCGCGCGTTGCGCTCGAGCTGCGCCATGCCGTTGAAAAGACGGTCGTGCAATGCGGGATCGAAGGTGCTCGTGGTTTCCGCGAGCATCGCCTGCGTGATGACGAGTTCGCCCACCAGATTGATGAGCTGATCGACCTTCTCCACACCGACGCGAATCGAGCTGCCTTCCGCCGATGCGGCGGCTTGCGGGCGCGCCTTCTTGTCGGCATCGCTCGCGGCGGCTTTCGTCGGTTGAGCAGCGGACGGGACCTGCAAGCCCGCCGCCGCCGCCGATTCTTCTTTCACTGCTTCCTTGCCAGCCGCGGATGCGGGCGCTGCCTGCGCCTGCGATTGCTTCGGCTCTTCGTGTAGCGTGGGTTGCACTGCCATTACTGCTGGCGCTGCTTCGGCGGATTGCGCCGCCGCGTCGCCACGGCCGATCGTGATCTGTGTTTCGTCGATCACGAAGCAGCACACGGCGACGATATCGTCGGCCGGGACGTCCGAGTCGAGCCATACCACGTACTCGGCGTCCGTCTTCTTTTCTCCGACGATGCTTCCCAGATTCCCCAGCTCCTCGGTCAGAGTCGCCAGGTCCTTCTCGCCCACCCCCCGTAGCGTAATTTTCAGGTGGGGTCCAACTTCCGCCACCGGCGCGCCGGTGTGTCCCGGCGTTGCGTCGGCAGCGGATCCTGCATGCGTGATTCCATCGGTGAGCTCGAACGCGCCGTCCCAGTTGCCGTCGTCCTCGATCGCGTCCATCGCCTGCGCGACCACGTGCGCGGGCGCCGCGTTCGGGCCTTCGTAGACAGGCGCGACGTTCGCGTGTGACGCGACGTGCTGCGTGCCCGGCAGCGCGGGCGGCTCGATATGGCCAGCCTGAGCGCCTTCGGCGGTCTCGTTCTTCAGGCGTTCCAGCTTCGCGCAGATCACCGCGGCCGCGGCCGCATCCGGCTCTGCGCTCGCGCGATAGGCGGCGAGTTGATCCGAGAGCACGTCCTTGGTCGCGAGAAAGGTGTCGATCATGTCGCGGCGCAGGACGAGTTCGTTGTTGCGCGCGCGGTCCAGCAGCGATTCGAGGATGTGGGTCGTTTCGGTGAGCGCGGTGAAGCCGAAGGTCGCCGCGCCGCCCTTGATCGAGTGCGCCGCGCGGAAGATCGCCGCGAGGTCTTCCGGATCCGGATTCGCGATGTCCAGAACGAGCAGCAGCTGCTCCATCTGCGCGAGCAGTTCATCCGCTTCGTCGAAGAAGGTTTGATAGAACTGGGTAATGTCGAGTGTCATGCTTGAGTCACCATCGGCGCGTGCGTGCGCGGGTTGTCTTGTGCTTCGGCTTCAGTGCTGCGTGTCTTCCGAGAGCGCGGCGACGAGTTCGGTCAGCAGGTCCGGATCGAGCGGCTTCTCGATCCAGCCCGTCGCTCCCGCCGAACGCGCCGCGTCCTTGAACGGCTCGCCGCCTTCGGTCGTCAGCACGAGAATCGGCGTCGCCTTGTAGGCGGGGTTTCCGCGCAGCGCCACGATCAGATCGAGTCCGCTTCTGCCCGGCATGTGCTGGTCGGTCAGAACCAGATCGAAGCGCTCCGCGAGCGCCCACTCCAGGCCTTCGTCGCCGTCCGACGCGACGGTCACTTCGTAACCCGCCGTCGCCAGCGTCGCCGAGAGGATTTGCCGCATCGCGGCTGAATCGTCGATTGCCAGAATGTGTTTGATCATTTTTGTCTCTTGCCGGGATGACGGTCGAAACGTGTCGAGTCTTGAGCGTCTTTTTCGGGGAATTTGCTCAATGCGCCGCGCGCGGTGCCGCGACGCCGGGAATGAGCTGGCCGAGCGCCGTCGAGGGCGCGCCTTGTGCATCCGTGCCGTTGTCGAGCGTGGCGCCGGGCGAGCCGTCGTCGCGCAGCATCGACATTTCCGTCTTGCGATTGAGCACGATGACGCTGATGCGCCGGTTCTCCGGATCGAGCGGATCCTTCTTGTTCAGGTTCTGTGTCGATGAGAGGCCGAGCACCCGCATCACCTTCGCTTCGTCCATGCCGCCCGCGACCAGCTCGCGCCGCGACGCGTTCGCGCGGTCCGCCGACAGCTCCCAGTTGCTGTAGCCCTTGTCGCCGCCGGCGTACTTCACGGCGTCGGTGTGTCCCTGCACGACGATGCGGTTCGGCACGTCGTTCAGGGTCCTGCCGATCTCGCGCAGGATGTCGCGCATGTAGGGCTGCACGGCGTCGCTGGAGAGCGCGAACATCGGGCGCTTCTGGGTATCGACGATCTCGATGCGCAAGCCCTGCTGCGTCGATTCGATGCGGATCTGCTGCCTGAACTGGCGCAATGTCGGATTGGCCTCGATCGCGGCCATGAGCTTCACCTGCAGATCGTGCAGGCGCACTTGCTCGCGCCGTTCGAGTTCACCTTGCGCGGCCTTGAGCAGTTCCTCGTCGCTATCGGACGAGGCGCGCTGCGCGAGCTGCGTGCTGCCGTCGGTCTTGCGCGCCGCGCCTGCTTCGATGCTGGAGATGTCGCGCCCGCCTCCGGTGAGGATGCTGTTGTCCATGCCGACGGTCTTGCCGCCGACCATCGCCGCCTTGAGCGGCATGTTGAAGTACTCGGCGATGCCGCGCCGCTGCACGGGCGAGGTCGACGAAAGCAGCCACATCAGCAGGAAGAACGCCATCATCGCGGTCATGAAGTCCGCGTAGGCGAGCTTCCACGCGCCGCCGTGATGCCCCTTCTTGCCGGCGACGATGCGCTTGATGAAGATGGGCCGTTCGCTGTCGTTGCTCATCGCTGTGCTCCGGTCACTTCGACTTGACCCGGCGCACGTGTTCTTCCAGTTCGGAGAACGACGGGCGTTCCGTCGAGAACAGCACCTTGCGGCCGAACTCCACCGCGATCGCGGGCGCGTAGCCGTTCAGGCTCGCGAGGATCGTCACCTTGATGCACTGAAACATCTTGGTCTGCTCCGCGACGCGCTGTTCCGCGACGTTCGCGAGCGGCCCGATGAAACCGTACGAAAGCAGAATGCCGAGGAAGGTGCCGACGAGCGCCTGCGCGATCATCTCGCCGAGAATCGCGGGCGGCTGATCGGCGGAGGCCATCGTGTGCACGACGCCCATCACCGCCGCGACGATACCGAACGCGGGCATCGCGTCGCCGACCTTGGTGAGCGCGTGCGCGGGCGCCTCGCCTTCGACGTGATGCGTTTCGATCTCCTCGTCCATGAGGCTTTCGATTTCGAACGCGTTCATGTTGCCGCTGACCATGAGGCGCAGATAATCCGTCAGGAATTCGACGATGTGGTGATCCGCCAGAATCTTGGGGTGCTGGCTGAAGACCGGACTCTTCGCCGGGTCTTCGATATCCGCTTCCAGCGCGAGCGTGCCTTCCTTGCGCGCCTTCGCGAGCAGCACGTAGAGCAGGCCCATCAGCTCCATGTACATGCTCTTGTCGTACTTCGCGCCCTTGAAGAGCGTCGGGAGAACCTGGATGGTCGCCTTGATGGTCTTGACGTTGTTGCCGAGGATGAACGCGCCCACGCCCGCGCCTGCGATCATCAGAATCTCGACCGGCTGCATGAGCGCGCCAAGGTGCCCGCCTTCGAGCGCGTAACCGCCGAAAACGGACAGCAGTGTCACGAGCGATCCAACGAAAATCAGCACAGTCGAGTCCTCACGTTTTGATGCGGTAAGACCGCCGTTAAGTGGTTTACGGCACTCGACTGAAAAACTTTGGGGGCAAATCCACGGGGACGGCAAACGGTAAACCCCGCGCCGCAGCACGGGATGCGGGCTCAGGCCGCGATGCGCCGGGCGGGTTCCGGCGTGCCGGGGGGTGCGAGCGCCTTGCGCGTCTTGCCCGCGCGCGACGGCGGCTGACACAGGCCGCAGACATAGCCTGCGCGCAAGTCGTACGCGTGCGCGACGAAGCGCCCGGCGCAGCGCGTGCAGAGGTTCGTCTGCAGCATGCCGGATTCGAAGTAGCGCACGAGCGTCCACGCGCGCGTGAGCGACAGCACGGGCTCGTCGCCGTGTATCGCGAGATGTTCGAGGTACAGACGGTAGCTTTTGACGATCGTCTGAATCGTCGACTTCACGCCGCCGTGCGTATCGACGAAACGATAAATCGCGTGAAACAGCGACGAATGGATATTCGGCTGCCAGGTCATGAACCAGTCGGTCGAGAACGGCAGCATGCCCTTGGGCGGCGATGCGCCCTTCAGCTCCTTATAGAGCTTGATGAGACGGTCGCGCGACAGACTCGTTTCCGCTTCGAGCAGTTGCAGCCGCGCGCCCAGTTCGATCAGTTCGATCGCCAGGGTGATTTCGCGGACTTCCGCGACCACGCTTTTCGTTGCCATCGGGCTGTCGCGCGCGGCTCAGCCGATCTGCTCGACGGGGCCGTCGGCCAGCAGGATCGCCGCGTGGGCGTGCGCGAGCGCGGCGCTCTTGTCCTTGTCGGCGAGCGAGGAAAGGAGCGCGTGGTCGTCGAAACGAAAGCGGCACAGCACATGGCTCGACGACGCCACTTTCACCACCTGGGCGAGCGTCAGCGAGGTCAGCACGTGCGCGACCTGCTCGGAAAGGCCCAGGCGATACATCGCCGAAACGCGGTCCTCCTGAAGAAGCCGCTGTGCGAGGAGCAAGTACGACAGATTCACCTCGCGGATTTCCGCGAGCGTACTCGTAGTGCTGGTCGTCATCTTTTCCCCGGAATCGATACTTGGCTGGTCAGGCCCGGCGGGGAACGTTTGCTCGAATTCGCAAAGGACAGGCGAATGCGGCCCCGCGCGCGTTGTCTGGTGTCGATCCGATTGTCGCCGAAGCCTGGCGCCGCGCCTGTCGGACAAACCTTCCGACGCAACGACGGAGTTTCGCGAAGATTCGTGTAGGAATTTTTCTTACACGCCGATGCGCTTGAATTGCCGATCGGCAGATATGAGTTATCGGCATTGATTCGTCTGACTTAATGCTTTACGGCCCGCTTTCGAGGCCCCGCGCGCCCGGCAGCCTGCACGCGCATGTTGCGGCGCACGGGACCGTTAATTGCTTAACCCTATCTCGCGGCGTGTTCCACGCTCCAAATCCGTCCACATCGTCTATTTCGGTGCAATTTCTGACTTCGTAACAGCACATGTTTCGCGCTGTAACAACGATAAGCGATTGAAAAATGACGTGAAATGCCGCTCTCGATCCCGATAATGGGCAGTAAGGGATAACCCGGTCGCGATGTTTTTCATCTCCGGGCCGATCTCGGGCGGCGTCTACATACCACGCAGCCCGCCCGAATGGCATGTGTTGAGCGCTCGACCGGAGCGTGACTGCAATGCCTCACCTACATGGAGAGTCACGTTATGCGAATCGCACAAATTGCACCGTTGCACGAAGCAGTACCTCCGAAGTTCTACGGCGGCACTGAACGCGTCGTGTCATATCTGACCGATGCGCTCGTCGAGCTCGGCCACGATGTAACCTTGTTCGCAAGCGGCGATTCGCAAACCAAGGCGACGCTCGAAGCGGTCTGGCCGCGGGCGTTGCGTCTCGACCCGACCGTGCGCGACGCGCTTGCGCCGCACATGCTGCTGCTCGAAACCGTCCGCCAGCGCGCGCACGAGTTCGACGTGCTGCACTTTCACCTCGACTACATGCCGTTCCCGCTGTTCACGCAGATGGACACGCCGTTCGTGACGACGTTGCACGGCCGTCTCGACCTGCCGGAACTGCAGCCGATGTTCAACACGTTCACCAAGGCGAACGTCATTTCGATCTCGGACAACCAGCGCGGGCCGCTGCCGCAGGCGAACTGGCTGAATACGGTTTATCACGGTCTACCGAGCGAACTGCTGACGCCGCAGCCGCACAAGAAGCCGGAATATCTGGCGTTCCTCGGCCGCATCTGTCCGGAAAAGCGCGCGGATCTGGCCATCAAGATCGCGGCGCAAAGCGGCCTGCCGCTGAAGATCGCTGCCAAGGTGGACAAGGTCGACCAGGAATACTTCAAGTCGACGATCGAGCCGCTGCTTTCGCAGGCGCATGTGGAGTTCATCGGTGAGATCAACGAGGCGCAGAAGCCGGAATTCCTGTCGGGCGCGAAGGCGCTGCTGTTCCCGATCGACTGGAACGAGCCGTTCGGCCTCGTGATGATCGAGGCGATGGCGTGCGGCACGCCGGTGATCGCGTTCAACCGCGGTTCGGTGCCGGAAGTCATCGATCACGGCGTGACGGGTTTCATCTGCGAGGACGTGCAGGGCGCAGTCGGCGCGCTGCATCGTCTGGACGAACTGTCGCGCACCGAAATCCGCGCGCAGTTCGAGCGTCGCTTCAGCGCGCACACGATGGCGCAGAACTACGTCGAAAGCTATGCCGCGATGCTCCAGGCCGCGAAGCGCCCGGTGCTGCGTCAGGTCGCCGTGGGCTGATCGCGCTCGATCGGTCAGTAATCGCATGGAATGCCGCCCGCTTGCCGGGCGGCATTTTTTTATGCGCAATCAAGCGCCTTGAGCCGCTCTGCGCACCCACGACAAGGAACAATCCGAAGATTCGATTCGATGCCCGTGAATTGACCGCCGATCCACCATTTTTGACAGTTCGCAAGAGACACCGCGCTTAAACTCCGCTGCGCAAGCGCACCACGCGTTCTTGTTTTAAATCAACGGCTTTTCAATTTTCACGAAGGCAGAATCATGCATTTGTCGAAGCGTCTCGGCGCTGAAGTTTTTGGTACTTTCTGGCTCGTGCTGGGCGGCTGCGGAAGCGCCGTGCTCGCCGCGGCCTTTCCTCAACTCGGCATCGGATTCGCCGGCGTCTCGCTGGCATTCGGTCTCACCGTACTGACGATGGCCTTCGCCATCGGTCACGTGTCCGGCTGCCACCTGAATCCGGCTGTGAGCATCGGCCTCGCGACGGCGGGCCGCTTCCCGGTGCGCGATCTCGTGCCGTACATCGCCGCACAGGTGATCGGCGCGACGCTCGGCGCATGGGTCATTTATCTGATCGCCACGGGCAACCCCAGTTTCGACTTCGCGTCGAGCGGATTCGCCGCGAACGGCTTCGGCGAGCACTCGCCGGGTCATTTCTCGATGACGGCGGCACTGGTCTGCGAAGTCGCGATGACGTTCTTCTTCCTCTTCGTGATCCTCGGCGCCACCGACGAGCGCGCGCCGAAGGGTTTTGCGCCGATCGCGATCGGCCTGTGCCTGACGCTTATCCACCTGATCTCGATTCCGGTCACCAATACGTCGGTGAACCCGGCGCGCTCGACGAGTCAGGCGTTCTTCGTCGGCGGCTGGGCGCTCGATCAGCTCTGGATGTTCTGGATTGCGCCGATCGTCGGTGCGATTCTCGCGGGCGTGCTGTATCCGGCTCTGACGCGTCAGAAGTAAGCGTCGGCGAAAGCCATCGGTAGTGAGCAAAACGGGCGCGACATGCGCCCGTTTTTGTTTTTGCGCCACGGCGCGCTGGCGGAATCATTAAACGGGCGCGACAAATGTAATGCCGAATTACGCAGCATGCTTATGAATTGTTGCGACACCATTTTTCGAAAAAATCAGCACGGCGTGGAAGGCCCGTCTTATAAGGCTTCCGACGGCATCACCCGGCGAAGTCTCCTTTCTGCGCTCCTTACGCGGCCCTTGCACACCGTAACAAGTGCTCGAAGCATGTAAGACGGCAGGCGCTTACATTGGACTCATGCGACACACGTCGCCCTAAAGGAGAAACACCATGAAGCGCATCGTCACCCATATGCTCGTCGCAACCGGCCTTGCAATCGGCGCGGTCGGCGCAGCGCAGGCTCATAGCGATCTGCACATCGGCGTTTCGCTCGGCGCGCCCGCTTACGTGGCGCCGGCTCCGGTGTATGTGCGTCCGGCGGCAACGGTTTATGGCGCGCCGTACTATCGCCACGAAGCGCCGCGCTGGCACGGTGGCTACGATCACGATCACGATTACGGCCGCTATAACCGCGCCGGCTGGAATCACGGCGGCTACGGCAACAACTGGGGCCATCGCGGGTAAGCGGGACGGGCCGCGGGCGTTCAACCTGCGGCCCGCCGAGACAGATGCTCAGTCGGGCGTCTGTCCCGGCGACGCCAGTTCGTCGCGAATGCCGAACAGCTTGCGCAACTGATGCGCGACGCCCGCCTCGAAGTTGTTCCCGACGCGCGGCACGTCCGGCAGACGCTTGATGAGATCGGGATTCGCGTTGTTCATCATGAACGGATGCCCGGCGGTTTCGAGCAGGTCGATATCGTTCATGTTGTCGCCGAACGCGACGCACTGCGCGGTATCGACATCGATCCGCTCCAGCACGAAACGCAGCGCCCGCCCTTTCGATACGTCCGACGTCATCACTTCCAGGCAATCCGGCAGCGAATACGTGACGTAGAGCGAGTCGCCGAACTCGCGCTCGAGATTCGCGGCGGTTTCCTTCAGATCGGCCGGATCCCCGATATACAGCACTTTCGCGATGTTCTCGCCATCATGCTCGCGCAGATCCATGACCTCGTACTTGAAGCCCGAATCCTGGTGAAAGACCAGCAGTTCGGGCGCGTGACGGTCGATGAGCCAGGCGTCGTCGGCGAACAGATTGACGATGACGCGGCCATGCGCGCCCGCGAGTTCCGGCTGCACGAGACGGCGCACGGCGGCGGGATCGAGGTCGCGCGAATAAATGCGCTGGTCGCCGGGCGCATGCACGCGCGCGCCGTTGGACGTGATCAGATAGGCGTCGACGCCGAGCAGGTCGCGAATGCCGGCGACGTCGCGGTAATGCCGGCCCGTCGCGATGATGATGGGCACGCCGCGCGCCGCCAGTGTGCGCACGGTTTCGGCGGTGAAGGGATCGAGCTGGTGGTCGCTGTTCAGAAGCGTACCGTCGAGATCAGTAGCGATGACCGAGTACATGACTGCCTTTGTGGTGCTGCAAAGGTCGCTATTTTATCGTGCCGGGCTGCCGGCGGCCGGGAATGCGGACGCCGCGCGCCGCGCCAGTTCGAGCGCGCCTGCAGCGGAGTCCGCACGCGGCGCCCGTACGCGCTCGCGCAACGCGGCCGGCACGAACGGCTCGTAGGGCACGGCAAGCCCGCCGCAGAGCGCGACGGGCAGCGTGCCCGCCTTGTCCAGCGCCGCGACCAGACGCTCTATTTCGAGTGCCGCGCGCTTGAGCAGCCGCCCCGCCACCGGATGATCGTGGAACTCGAACACCGTGGGCGCGAGCGTCGCGTAAGCGGTCTGATTCGCGGCGCAGAGCCACACGACGAGACTGTCGCGGTCCGTCGCGCCCGTCTGGGCGAGCAATGCGCGCGACCACTCGTCTTGCGGCGCGCGGCCGTCGAGCACGCGCTGAAGGTGAACCACCGCGCGCAGGCCGAGCCACGCGCCGCTCGCTTCATCGCCGCTCGGGAAGCCGTAGCCGCCCGCGATACGGCAAACGCCCGCCTCGTCCAGCGACGCCGCGATGCTGCCCGTGCCGAGCGCGACGATCACGCCGGATTCGCCGCCGTGCGCGCCGAGCACCGTCGTGTAGGCGTCGCTTTCGACGCTCAATGCGCGCACGTCCGGCGCGGCGGCGAGAAACGCCGCGAGCCAGTCCGCGTTGTTCACGCCCGCGAGCCCGCAACCGAGCGCGCAGTTGCGCCAGTCGAAGGGGAGCGCGGCTGCGTCGAACGCGTGCCGGCACGCGTCGCCGATCGACTGCCACGCGCGCTCGACGCCCAGTCCGAGGCCGGAAGGTCCGCCGCTCGCGCGCGCCAGTTCGATGCCCTGCGCGTCGGCGAGGATCACGCGCGTGCCGCTTCCGCCACCGTCGATGCCGAGCAGGAAGCCATTGAATGCCGAAGTCGGAGATGTAGTCATGGGCGCAAGCTTAAAGCCTGCGGCGGCGCGCGCCAATTGGCCGAATGGCCTAGGTGGCGCGGCGCGAACGTTCCGCTATGCTGACGCGATCCCGAATATCGATGAGGACTCGCAATGACAGATACCGATCACACCCGCTGCGCCTGGGCCACGACCGACGCGATGATCCAGTACCACGACGACGAATGGGGCGTGCCTTCGCGCGACGATCAGCATCTGTTCGAAATGCTGGTGCTGGAAGGCGCGCAAGCGGGCCTTTCCTGGTCGACCATCCTTAACAAGCGCGAAGGTTATCGCGCGCTGTTCGCGGGCTTCGACATCGGCAAGGTGGCGCGCTTCACGGAGAAGGACATCGAGCGGATCGTGCTGGACGCGCGCATCGTGCGTAACCGGGCGAAGATCGCATCGGCGGTGCTCAATGCGCGGGCCGTGCTGCAAATCCAGCAGGAACACGGCTCGTTCGCGGACTTCGTCTGGTCGTTCGTCGACGGCAAGACCATCGACACGCCACGTGACGCCGCGAATCCTACGCCTGCGTCCACGCCCGAATCCGATGCCTTGAGCAAGGCCCTCAAAAAGTACGGCTGCAAGTTCGTCGGCACGACCATCTGCTACGCCTTCATGCAGGCCACGGGCATGGTCAACGATCACGCCGCCGATTGCGTGTCGCGAGGAAAACCTAAGACAAAACGGAAGTCAGCGGCCAAATCCTCACACTGAGCGTATTCCTACGGAGAATATTTTTGCTTTTTGGCAACGCATCTGAGCGCAAAGCAGAAGACCTAGGGTAAATCCTTATGGAAGCCTATTTTTTTGCAGTGAAGCACGCGCAATCCCTCGATCTGAAAGGGTTTCAGCCGGGTTTTCCGCACTGCACGAACGTACGAGCCGTGTAAAAATGGCGTCCTCGCGTGCGCTGGCGCACCTTTTTACCGGCCCGAACCGTTATAACTGACGGTGTACGGATCGTTCACTGAGTGTAGAAATCCGACGCGAGCACAGGGCCCTGTAGACCACACGCCCAGGCCGGGAAACCGCCGCGCCGTGCTCGATGCAGTGTCCGGTCGGCGAAGCGTTGATTCAGGTTGCGCCACATTTGCAACGACGCCGCCGCTCCGGTTGGCAGGTGCAGGTTCTCGAAAATTAAACGCATTGCCGCTGCGCAGGGGCGCAGGGGAGAAGATCATGAAAAGCTTGAACTTCCTGACCCATCAGGAGATTTTCAACGGCGCGGTACAGCATCTTTTCGTGCAAGGGCAAGCGGCTCTGCTTCCGCAGGGTGGCGGCGCCTATCGCGGATACTGCGGCGGCTGTCCTGTCGGGAGCTTCATCAAGCCGCGCGACTACGTCACCGCGATGGAAGGCGTGCCCATTCGCTTTATCGCGAAGCCGCCAGAACAGGTGCCGGCGTACATGGATGTCGGCGTCGCGGCGCTCAGGCGCGCGCTGCTGCGTGCGCGCATCAACGTGTTCGATCCCAATACCGTCGAATTGCTCTCCTGCCTGCAGAACGTGCACGACGTCTTTGGCAAATGGGAATGGCGTGAGCGTCTGACATCGATTGCGCGCCAGTTCGGGCTGTCCGCCGAACTTCTCAAAACGGCTGCTTGATATTGCGGGTGCTGTGATGTTGAGCCCTATCCCGATGTTGAGCCCGAAGGAGATTTACGAGCGCGTCAGCGAGCACTTGCTGACGCAGCGCGCGGTGTCGGAAGACGACAACGGTTCGTGCCGGCTGCGCAGTCCGGAAGGCCACAAGTGCGCGATCGGCTCGCTCGTGCGCGACGATCTGTACGAGCCGGAACTGGAAGGCGTCGGCATTTCGTACTATCGGCATGCGCGGGACGGCAAGCTGTTGCGCGCGCTCTACGCATCGAACGTGAATGCCTACGATCCCAACATCATCGATCTGCTGATCGAGCTGGAGGAAGTTCACGACTACGCCGATATCGACGACTGGCCGGATCTTCTCGCGGCGCTCGGCAAGCGTCGCGCGTTCGTGTGATACGCGCGATCAGATAATTCGAAGCACAAACAAAACGGCGGTGCGCCCTTACGGGTCGCACCGCCGTTTTGCCATGCGGGCGAGGATCCGAAAATCCTCGCTCGAACAAGACACTTAGTGCATCTTCTTCGGCAGCATCTGGCTGCGCAGGCGCTTGCGCAGACGCGCGACGGCGGCTGCCTTCTTGCGCTTGCGCTCGGTGGTCGGTTTTTCGTACGACTGGCGTTCACGCAGTTCGGCGATCAGGCCATTGCGCTCGATGGTACGGCGGAAACGCCGAATCGCGACATCGAACGGCTCGTTTTCTTTGAGGACGATAGTGGTCATGTAAATCCTGGTTTGCTAAACGTATTTTCAAGCGCGCGACGAAACAAGCTGCCGCGCCCCGGCACTCCGATCGTCCGCCGGACGCGAAACGACGCGGCGGACACGAGCAAAGCGGCCACGGAGGCCGGAAAAGAGAGCGTTGAGATTCGGCCGCACAAGCGGCATGCGCTTTCGAAGGAACCCCACGAAGGCGCGTTTCTGAGCCGTTCGCCGCTGTTTGTTGACGTTGTCATTTTCAGCAGCGAAGGCAGGAAAATCGGGCACATTTCTCGATTCGGGCGCGATGTTACCAGAACACCGCGCCACTGCCAACTACCTCGCGCCATCCAACTCATTGATGCAACAGATTTATTTCTGCCACGCGCTGGCTTCGTCGAGGAGTTCGATGTCGTCGGCGGCAAGCTGCAGATGTGTCGCGGCGGCGAGGCTTTGCAGTTGCCCGACCGATGTCGCGCTGGCGATCGGCGCCGTCACGCTCGGCCGCGCGATCATCCATGCGAGCGCGACGGTCGCGGGCGTCGTGTCATTGCGCTTCGAGACTTCGTCGAGCGCGTCGAGAATCCTGAAGCCGCGCGGGTTCAGATATTTTTCGACGCGCGAGCCGCGCGCCTTGTGCCGCGTGTCTTCCTTGGCGCGATACTTGCCCGACAGAAAGCCGCTCGCAAGCCCGTAGTACGGCACGACGGCGACCTTGTGCTGCTCCGCCACCGGCTCCAGATCCGTCTCATAACCTTCGCGATCGTAGAGGTTGTATTCGGGCTGGAGGATCTGATACGCGGGCAAGCCCGAATCCTTCGCGATCTTCAGCGCCGCGTCGAGCCGCTCGCCCGTGTAGTTCGACGCGCCGATCACCCTCACCTTCCCCGCCTTGATGAGCGTCTGATACGCGTCGAGCGTTTCATCGAGCGACGTGTTTTCGTCGTCGTAATGGGAAAAATAGACGTCGATGTAATCGGTCTTCAGACGCCGCAGCGAATCGTCGACGGCTGCGGCGATGTTCGCCGCGGTGAGCCCGGCGCGCGTGCTCAGCTTGCCGACTTTGGTCGCGAGCACGACCCGGTGGCGCTTGCCGCTTTCCTTGAACCACTTGCCGATGATCGTTTCCGATTCGCCGCCCTGATGCCCGTCGACCCAGGCGGAATAGACGTCCGCGGTGTCGATGAAGTTCAGCCCGTGATCGACGAACGCGTCGAGGATCGAGAACGACGTGCGCTCGTCGGCGGTCCAGCCGAACACGTTGCCGCCGAAGACGAGCGGCGCGACTTTTAGTTCCGATGTGCCGATGCTGCGTGTCTGCATGTGTGCTCCGAATGCGCGAGAAGAACGGATCGAAAAGCATACGCGCGAAACTGGCGCCTTGCCGGGCTTGCTTCTGGCGGCTTACGGCAGCATTCATTACACAAATCGTTTGCGCGGGCCTTAAGTTTTTTTCGAGGGGCCCGATAACCACAAGTAGGCGGCCGGCTATCACCGAGCGCAGGACCGCCAGGCAACACTCGGTGCCAAAGCCAAAGCCAGACAAAGTCTCCCAGGAGAGCAAAAATGATCGGTATCAATAGCAATATCAACTCGCTGGTTGCCCAGCAGAACCTGAACAGCACGCAAAGCGCACTGTCGTCGGCCATCACCCGCCTGTCGTCGGGCAAGCGCATCAACAGCGCATCGGATGACGCAGCCGGTCTCGCGATCGCTTCGCGCATGACGTCGCAGATCAACGGCCTGAACCAGGGCGTGTCGAACGCGAATGACGGCGTGTCGATGGCGCAAACCGCGTCGAGCGGCCTGAACCAGATCACCGATAACCTGCAGCGTATCCGCCAGCTGGCTGTGCAGGCTTCGAGCGGCTCGCTCTCGTCGACCGACGCAGCAGCGCTGCAATCGGAAGTCACGCAGCGTATCGCTGAAGTGAACCGTATCGCTTCGCAAACGACCTACAACGGCACCAACGTGCTCGACGGTTCGGCCGGCGTCAAGAACTTCCAGATCGGCGCCAATGTCGGTCAGTCGATCAGCATCGATCTGAGCCACGGCATGTCCGCAGCTCAACTCGGCCAGGGCGTTCCGCAGAAGGGCGTGACGCTCGGCTCCTTCAGCAATCTGAGCCTCGACTCCTCCACCGGCGGCGCGTACTCGGCCGGTACGAGCACGGGCAAGATCACGTCGATCAACGTCATTTCGGACGGCAACGGCGGCTTCAGCTTCACGGACCAGAACAACACGGCACTGAGCTCCGGCGCACAACTGGCTCTGTTTGGACCGACGTCGGGCACGACCGGCAGCACGACGGCCCCGACTTCGCTGAGCCTGACGGTGAGCGGTGCGCTCGCGAGCGGCAGCGCGTCGCAGACGGCAGCGGTAACGAACGCCAACAACCTGGTCGCTGCGGTCAGCGGCAAGAACGCCAACATCGCGTCGGCGAACTTCGCAACGGCTGCGCCCGCTCCGACGTCGTCGAACTACCAGACGTCGTCGCTCGGCCAGATCACGGGCCTGAGCCTCAACGCCGACGGCACGGCCTACACCGGTTCGGGTACGGCTGCGATCACCTCGATCGAAATCTACAGCGACGGCGCCGGCGGTTATACGTTCGGCACCAACGGCACGGACCCGACGGCATCGAGCGGCGCCAACCAGCTCGCCTCCGGCACGGCCAGCAGCCTGTTCAACATCGGCACCGCTGCCGGGAACGGCGCAACGCTCGGCATCAAAGCGACCGGCGCGCTGGCCGGCACGACGGCCTTCACGGCGACGGACAATTCGTCGAGCGCGAGCACCCTCACGTCGATCAACCTCAACAACCAGCCGCCGAAAGTTTCGAACATCGACATCAGCACGCAGTCGGGCGCGAACCAGGCCATCGAAGCAATCGACAACGCGTTGAACTCGGTGAACAGCCTCCAGGCAGGTCTCGGCGCCGCGCAGAACCGTTTCACGTCGATCGCTTCGACGCAGACGCAGCAGTCGACCAACCTGTCGTCCGCTCAGTCGCAGATCACCGACGCGAACTTCGCGCAGGAAACCGCGAACCTGTCGAAGGCTCAAGTGCTGCAACAGGCTGGTATCTCGGTGCTGGCTCAAGCGAACTCGATGCCGCAGCAGGTTCTGAAGCTCCTCGGCTAAGCAACATCGCCGACGCTGTAACCGGTGCGCGTTATCAGTACAATGCGCGCCGGACGTAACAAAGTTTTGCAGTAGAAACGCAGCAGTCAGCGCCCGGGGAGCTTGTCTCCCTGCGCGCATTTCCGGGAGATGACGACTCCCGCCCAATTTCGAACGATCGCGACAACGCAACGACCGGAGCACACATGACCACCGTAGCCACGACAACGGGTTCCACTGTTGATCCGACGAGCGCCGTACAGCAGGCCGCACAGTCGATCATCAGCGGTTCCACGAACTCGACGATGGACGTGAACTCGCTCGTCACCGCGATCGTCAACGCGAAAGTCGCGGGACAGACCGACGCGCTCAACAACAAGAAAACGTCCGACAACACGCAGCTCACCGCGATCGGCACGCTCAAGTCCGTGCTGTCGCTGCTGCAAAGCTCGCTCACGAATCTCTCGAACGGCACCGCGCTCGGCGCCTACACCGCCAGCGCGGACGGCAAGGGCCTCACGGCCACCGCCGACACGACCGCGGTCGCCGGCAGCTACTCGGTGAGCGTCAGCAACATCGCGACGTCGCAATCGCTCACGTCGGGCGTGATCGGCTCAGGCGCGCTCGGCACCGGTTCGCTCACGCTGAACGTGAACGGCAAGTCGAGCACGGTCAACATCGACAGCAGCAACAACACGCTCTCGGGCATCGCGTCCGCGATCAACTCGGCGTCCGACAATCCGGGCGTCACGGCGACCGTCATCAATGGCGCGGATGGCCAGCATCTCGTGCTGCGCTCCGCGTCGACGGGGCTCGCCAATGCGATCAACGTTTCCGTCAGTTCGAGCGACAGTGCGCTCAACTCGCTGGCGGTGACGTCCGGTACATCGACGGTCGATCCGAACGATTCGACCAAGACGGTCACGCCGTACACGACGGTCACGGCTGGCGGCAGCAACTGGACGCAGACCAGCTCGGGCCAGGACTCGCATCTGACGATCGCGGGTACGGCGGTCACGAGCGCGAGCAACACGATCAAGGATGCGATCTCGGGCGTGAGCATGACGCTGACCTCGGACTCGGTGAGCTCGTCGCCGCAGACTCTGACGGTAAGCCAGGACACCGATAACCTGAAGACCACGATCAACTCGTTCGTCACCGCGTACAACAACTTCGTCACCACGGCGTCGACCCTGACCTCGTACGATTCGACCGCCAGCTCGCAAGGCGCGCTGCTCGGCGACTCGATGATGAACACGATCAAGAACACGATCTCCAGCACGATCAGCAAGGCGATCGGCACGGGTTCGAGCGCGGTCAATCTGGCATCGATCGGCATCGCATTGCAGCCGGACGGCACGCTCAAAACGGACGACGACGCGCTTTCCGCGGCACTGTCGAGCAATTCAGGCACGATCGCCAAGCTGTTCAACTCGAGCACGGGCGTCGCCGCGTCGCTCAACAACAGCCTGACCTCGTTCCTGCAGACCGGCGGCATCATCGACACGCGCACGACCGCGCTCAATGCCGATCTGACCAGCATCGCCGATCAGCAGACGCAGCTCACCGCATACACGCAGCAATTGACGACCGACTATAACGCGCAGTTCACGGCGCTCAACACGCTGATGTCGAGCATGTCGACGCAGGCGAGCTATCTGACCGCGCTCTTCGGCGGCACCAACAGCGCGGGCGCGCTGGCTACGAACGCGAAGTAACGGGAAGGCATAGGACCATGAACCAGAACGAATTGATTCAGAACGCCTGGGCGTTGACCGAGGCGATCGACGAAGCGGTGAGCCAGGAAGACTGGACGCGCGCGGCCGAACTCGCGCAAGCGCGCGCGCCGCTCGTGATGGCGCTGCAAGCCGAACAGCCGGCGGAAGCGCTCGCGGTCATTCGCAAGATTCAGGCAAGCATCGAGGCGGTTGCCACGCGTGCTCAGAGCGCACAGTCTGCGCTTTCGACGACCTATCGCCGGTCGATGGACGGGGCGAAGGCCGCAAGCCGATACCATCAGGCGGCGCGGTTCTAAAGTTTTCCTTTCTCGCGCCGATAACACTACTAAGAACAACAAGAACAACGCGCCGGTTTTCGCGGCGCGCTGCTTCGCTCTTCGATGCCCGCCTTGGCGGGCATTTTTATTTCTCACCGCCCAAGCGTCAACACGAGATAAGTCGCATATAGAACGCCGTTCCCGAGCAGCGCCCACAGCACGACCCCATTATCCTTCGCGTTGAACCGCAACCACGCCGCCGCCGCGAGCGTGATCAGCACGCCGGTCAGCACCTCCACCCGAGGCTCCCACGGCGTCAACATGATGCCGATCGCCGGCAGCAGCGTCCCCTGAAACACCATCGCCCCGGTGATATTCCCGAACGCGAGCGTGTCCTTCCCTCTGCGCGCCCACATGATGCTGTTCACCTTCTCCGGCAATTCCGTGGCGATCGGAATGATGATGAGCGACAGCAACAGCGCCGAAATCCCCAGCGCATGCGACACGCCCTCGACGCCGTGAATGAACCCCTTCGCGCCGCCGACGAGCAACACGATGCCCACGAGAAACTGCAGCATGATCGTGCCGAGCGACGTCTTCAGGCCGAGACGCGACGCGAACAAGGCCTCAGGCGCTTCCGTCCCATGCCCGCCCTCGACGAGCTTCGCCGAAGCCCTGAACGTCGAAATCACATAGACGACATACACCCCGACGAGACCAGCCGCAAACAGCGCGCGCACCTCCCACGCATGATGCGGCACGAACATCGCGGCGCACGCGATCAGGAACGCGCACAAGAAGAAATTGAGATCGCGCGTGAAGCCGCTGCGCTCCGGCGTGATCCGTCCACGCAAGCCGCGCGACCTGAGAATCGCGACGGTCATCAGGCAAGTGGAAAGCGTCGCGAGCATCAGCGGCGCGCCGAGAATCGCGCCGACGCCGATCTCTTCGTTGACCGCGCGGCTCGATGTACCGCCGAGCAGTGCGATGATCGGCACCGTGGTCTCCGGCAACGCCGTGCCGACCGCCGCGAACAGCGACCCGGTCACGCCTTCGGAAATGCCGAGCCGTTCACCGAGATGTTCGAGCGCATTCGTGAAAAGCTCCGACGCGATCAGAATGATCGCGAGCATCAGCGCGAGTTCGAGAAAGAGCATCGTCATGCGGCACCTCGCATCGAAACATGCGATAAGCGCGCAAGCGTGCGCGAAAGACAGGGATGTTGTAATTGTGGGGACACGATGATTCCACGGCCGGACGTCAAGCGAACCACGATGCGCCACGCGCCGTCCGACCAAGAACGACATAGCGCATCGATGGTCTCGCCAAACCGTTCGGTCGAACGCGCCACGGCAGCAGGGCCGAGGATGTTGACGCGTTCTCCTTCGCGCACGAAGGAAGGCTACTCCCCAAAGACGGCGCAAGTTTAGCCTGATGCGGCCGGTTTCGGCAAGCCGCGCGCGCATGAGGCAAAAGTGTCATGAATAAGCGTATGCCGATCGAATCGTTGTCGGCGCGGGATGCATTCGCTAATCTAGCCGCGCCGGGCGCGCCGCTTGCTGCGCGCCCAAGCGATCCTGTGAACAAAAAATGATACGTTGTGTGACCACAAGGTCACGGGAGATCTCATGCGCCTGACCCTCTTCGCCGCAGCCACCGCAATGGCCATCCTCGCCGCGCCGACGCTCGCGGTGTCCAAGCCGCTCACCGTCTGCACCGAATCGAGCCCGGACGGCTTCGACGTCGTGCAATTCAATTCGCTCGTGACGACGAATGCGTCCGCGGATGTCGTCTTCAATACGCTCGTCTCCTACGATGAAGCCACGAAGAAGGTCGTGCCCTCGCTCGCGCAAACGTGGGACGTGAGCAGCGATGGCCTGACCTACACCTTCCATCTGCGTCCGAACGTTCAGTTTCAGACGACCGATTACTTCAAGCCGACGCGCCCGCTCAACGCCGACGACGTCGTCTTCACGTTCGAGCGCATGCTGTCGGACAGCAATCCGTGGCACAAGGTCGCCGGCGCGAGCGGCTTTCCGCACGCGCAGTCGATGGGCCTCGTGAAGCTCATCAAGGCCGTGTCGAAAGTCGATGAACAGACCGTGAAATTCGAGCTGAACGAGCCGAACGCGACCTTCGTGCCGATTCTCACGATGGGTTTCGCATCGATCTATTCGTCGGAGTACGCGGACAAGCTGCTCAAGGCGAACCAGCAGAACGATCTGAACAGCAAGCCGATCGGCACCGGCCCGTACGTGCTGAAGAGCTACACGAAGGATTCGGTGATCCGCTACGACGTCAATCCGTCGTACTGGGGCCCGAAACCCAAGATCGACCGCCTGATCTATGCGATCACGCCGGACGCGTCCGTGCGCGCGCAGAAGATCAAGGCGGGCGAATGCCAGATCGCGCTCTCGCCCAAGCCGCAGGACGTGCTCGATGCGAAGAAAGACACGTCGCTCAAAGTGAGTGAAGCGCCCGCCTTCATGACCGCGTTCGTCGCGCTCAACACGCAAAAGAAGCCGCTCGATAACCCGAAGGTGCGTCAGGCGATCAACATGGCGTTCGATCGCACGACGTACATGAAGACCGTGTTCGACAACACCGCCACGCCCGCCGTGAATCCGTATCCGCCGAATACGTGGAGCTATGACAAGAACATCGCGGCGTACAAGTATTCATCGGCCGATGCGAAGAAGCTGCTCGCCGAAGCGGGCTTCCCGAACGGTTTCGACACGACGATCTGGGTGCGCCCGAACGGCAGCGTGCTGAATCCGAATCCGAAAGCCGGCGCTGAACTGCTGCAGGCCGACCTCGCGAAGATCGGCGTGAAGGCGCAGGTCAAGGTGATCGAGTGGGGAGAACTGATCAAGGAAGCCAAGCAGGGCCAGCACGACATGCTGTTCATGGGCTGGGCCGGCGACAACGGCGATCCGGACAACTACATGTCGCCGCTCTTCAGTTGCAATGCGGTGAAGTCGGGCATCAACTTCGCGCGCTACTGCGACAGCCAGCTCGACAAGCTCATCGCGGACGGCAAATCGACGGCCGATGTCGCGCAGCGCACCAAGGCGTATGTGGACGCGCAGAAGATCATCCACGATCAGGCGCTGTGGATTCCGCTCGTCTATCCGACCGCCGCCGCGCTCACGCGTGCGAACGTCGTCGGCTATAACGTGAGTCCGTTCGGGCGCGTGAATTTCGGCGGCGTTTCGGTGCAGTAAACGCTGTCAGGCCGGCGTGAAGCGAATCACGCCGTCAGCGCCGGTCTGACGTTTCAGCGTGCCGTCGAGCCAGAGCAGGTTCAGATGCGCGAGCGCTTCGCCGAGCGCGAATGTCATCTGATGAATGTCGAGCTTGCGCCTGAACATGCTCGGCACGATGTCGGCGGCGCTGCACGGTTTCGCGGCGCACGCCTCGCGCACTTCCGCCAGCCGCGCGCGATGATGCTCCCGCAATTGCCCGATGCGCGTCTGCACGCCGCGAAACGGCTTGCCGTGCGAGGGCAGCGCGAGCGTGTCGGGGGGCATCGTTTCATAGCGGCCGAGCGATTCCAGATACAACGCGAGCGGATTGCCTTCCGGCTCGACCGCGAACACGGACACGTTCGTCGAAATGCGCGGCAAGACCATGTCGCCGGAGATGAGCAGCTTGTCGGCGGCGCAGAAGAGCGCGCTATGTTCCGGCGAATGCCCGTAGCCCGACACCACTTCCCAGTCGCGCGTGCCGATGCGGATGACATCGCCGTTGCGAATGCGCCGATATTCGGCGGGAATCGACGGCACGAGCGTCGGGTAATAGCTGTCGCGCTTGCGCAAGGCATCGAGTGACGCTTCGTCGGTCAGGCCGTGCGCCGCGAAATGCGCCGCCGCACGCTCGCCGCCGGCGTTGGAACCGTCGCCCGCCGCCATCACGCGGCCCATCGCGTATTCGCCCAGCGAGATCCACAGGCGCACGTTCCAGCGCGCCTTGTCGCCGCCTGTGCAGATCCAGTCGGCAAGACCGAGGTGATCCGGATGGCAATGCGTGACGATCACGCGCAGCACGGGCAGGCCGTCCAGCACGGAGTCGAACACGCGCTCCCAGTTGGCGCGGATCGTATCGCTCGAAATGCCGCAATCGACGACGGTCCAGCCCTTCACGCCGTCGATTTCGTCACGCAGCAGCCAGAGATTGATGTGATCGAGCGCGAACGGCAACGGCATGCGCAGCCAGAACACGCCCGGCGCCACTTCCTTGACGCCGCCCGATTCGGGCAGTCCGTCGGCGAAAACATAGTCGAGCTGGTGTTCGAGTGCGTTCATTCGGTCCCTGCCTCCGGGTTTGCGCCGCGTTGCATTTTGGCGAAGTTGACGATAACGTAAACGTCCATTCTAACGTTGCGCGCGCATTTGCGCTGCCGGCCCGCAATGACTCAGCCGACGCATTACACGATCACCGAACTGGCCCGCGAATTCGACATCACGCCGCGCGCAATCCGTTTCTACGAAGATCAGGGCCTGCTCGCGCCGAAGCGCGAAGGCTCGAACGGCTTGCGGCGCGTGTATTCGCCGCGCGACCGCACGCGCCTCAAACTCACGCTGCGCGGCAAGCGGCTCGGCTTCACGCTGTCGGAAATTCGCGCGCTGCTCGATCTCTATGATTCGCCCACCGGCACGGCCACGCAACTGCAGGCTTTCGTCGATACGATCGCGGCGCATCGCGAAGTGCTCGAACGCCAGCTCGAAGACCTGAACACGACGCTCGCCGAACTCGCCGCGTATGAGGAACAAGGCCGGGCGCTGATCGCGGCAGGAACGGACAAGCGCGCGCGCAAACCCAAAGCGGCATGATGTGACTTCCACACACGAAGCGCAGGGTCGACATGAATCATTTCCCCAAGCTGCTCTCGTCGCAAATCGGCTTCGACGTCGCCAAGTCGATACTCGAAGGCTTCGAGCATCATTACCGTGTGTTCCGCGAAGCCGCGATCGACGCGAAGGGCCTGTTCGAGCGCGGCGAATGGCTCGCGCTGCAGCAACTGGCGCGTAATCGCATCGCGTCGTATGACGATCGCGTGTCGGAATGCGTGACGCTGCTCGAAGACGAATACGACGCCGAGAATATCGACGACGACGTGTGGCAGCAGATCAAGCTGCATTACATCGGCTTGCTGACGACGCACCGGCAGCCCGAGTGCGCGGAGACGTTCTTCAACTCGGTGTGCTGCAAGATCCTGCATCGCTCGTACTTCAACAACGATTTCATTTTCGTGCGCCCGGCGATCTCGACGGAGTACATCGAGAACGACGAGCCCGCCGCGAAGCCCACGTACCGCGCGTATTACCCGGAACGCGACGGCCTCGCCGCGACGCTCGAGCGCATCGTCACGAACTTTCAGCTCGAACCGCCGTTCGAAGACCTGCAGCGCGACGTGCAATGCGTGATGCAGTCGATCCGCGACGCCTTCGGTGACCTCACGCCCGCGCCGAACTTCCAGATTCACGTGCTGTCGTCGCTGTTCTTCCGGAACAAGGCGGCGTATATCATCGGGCGCATCATCAACGGCGATGCGCTGCTGCCCTTCGCCATCGCCGTCCGGCACACCCGGCCCAGCCTGCTCGCGCTCGATACCGTGCTGCTGTCGCGCGAGCAGGTGCTCATCATCTTCAGCTTCTCGCACTCGTATTTCCTCGTCGACATGGAAGTGCCGTCCGCGTACGTGCAATTCCTGAGCACGATCATGCCGCGCAAGCCGAAGGCGGAAATCTATACGTCGGTCGGCTTGCAGAAGCAGGGCAAAAACGATTTCTATCGCGACTTGCTGCATCATCTTTCGCATTCGAGCGACAAGTTCATCGTCGCGCCCGGCATCAAGGGGCTCGTGATGATCGTCTTCACGCTGCCGTCGTTTCCTTATGTGTTCAAGCTCATCAAGGACGCGTTTCCGCCGCCGAAGGAAACCACGCGCCAGAAGATTCAGGACAAGTATCAGCTCGTGAAGCGTCACGATCGCCTAGGCCGCATGGCCGATACGCTCGAGTATTCGAGCGTCGCACTGCCGGTCGCGCGCCTCGACGATGCGCTCATCCGCGAGCTGGAAAAGGAAGCGCCATCGGTAATCGAGTACGAAGGCGACAATCTCGTCATCAGGCATGTGTATATCGAGCGCCGCATGGTGCCGCTGAATCTCTTCCTCAAGGAAGGAAGCGATGACGAAATCGATCACGGCATCAAGGAATACGGCGATGCGATCAAGCAGTTGATCCAGGCCAACATCTTTCCCGGCGACATGCTGTACAAGAACTTCGGCGTGACGCGGCACGGTCGCGTGGTGTTCTACGACTACGACGAAATCGAGTATCTGACCGACTGCAACGTGCGCCGCGTGCCGCCGCCGCGCAACGAGGAAGACGAGTTGTCGGGCGAACCGTGGTATACCGTCGGGCCGCACGATATCTTTCCCGAAACGTACGGCACCTTTCTGCTCGGCGATCCGCGCGTGCGCAAGGCATTCATGCGCCATCACGCGGATTTTTTCGATCCCGCGCTCTGGCAGCGTCACAAGGAACAACTGCTGCGCGGCGAACTCGCCGATTTCTTTCCCTATGACCGGGACGTCCGATTCTGCATCCGCTATCCGGAGCGTTTCGACGAGTCCGGTCGAGCCGACGCACAAGCGGCCTGAACGCCGCGCGTCCTGCATTGACTATCGATCATGAACCCTACTCCCGACAACATCGACGCTTCGACTCCGCTTGCCCACCTGTTTGCTAACAATCAGGAATGGGTTCAGCGCAAGCTCGCCGAAGACGCCAATTTCTTCCAGCGTCTCGCGCATCAGCAAACGCCGGAATATCTGTGGATCGGTTGCGCGGACTCGCGCGTGCCCGCCAACGAGATCATCGGCCTGCCGCCGGGCGAAGTGTTCGTGCACAGAAACATCGCGAACGTGGTCGTGCACTCGGACCTCAACTGTCTGTCGGTGATCCAGTTCGCCGTCGATCTGCTGAAGGTGAAGCACATCATGGTCGTCGGCCATTACGGCTGCTCGGGCGTGGGCGCGGCGCTCGTCGGGCGGCGCGTCGGTCTTGCGGATAACTGGCTGCGTCACGTCGAGGACGTGCGCGAGAAGCACGCCGGGCTGCTCGACGAATGGCCGATGGGCGACGCGCGGCATCGCCGTCTCGTGGAATTGAACACGATCGAGCAGACCATCAACGTGTGCCGTACGACGGTCGTCAACGATGCATGGGCGCGCGGGCAGGAACTCACCGTGCACGGCTGGACCTACGGCGTGCACGATGGCCGCCTGCGCAACATGGGCATGATGATCAGCGCATCGGACGAGATCGATCCGGTGTATCAGTCGTGCATCGCCGCGATGAGCCGCGGCGGCGCGCACACCACGGAGAACGATGTACTCGCGTCCGATGCGGCGCGTCTGGGCGATATTCCCGCTGTTATTCAAGGCGTCATCAAGGAGTTGAAACATGAGTGAGAGACAAACCGATCCCATCGTCATCGTCTCGGCGGCGCGCACGCCGATGGCCGCGTTTCAGGGCGATTTCGCGTCGCTGACGGCGGCGCAGCTCGGCGCGGTGGCGGTCAGGGCTGCAGTCGAGCGCGCGGGCGTGAAACCCGAGCAGATCGACGAGGCGATCATGGGCTGCGTGCTGCCTGCCGGACAGGGTCAGGCACCCGCGCGTCAGGCTGCGCTCGGCGCGGGGCTGCCGCTTTCCACCGGCTGCACGACGATCAACAAGATGTGCGGCTCCGGCATGCGCGCCGCGATGTTCGCACACGACATGCTGCTGGCAGGATCGGTCGATGTGATCGTCGCGGGCGGCATGGAAAGCATGACGAACGCGCCGTATCTGCTGCCGAAGGCGCGCGGCGGCCTGCGCATGGGTCACGCTCAGGTGCTGGATCACATGTTTCTCGACGGCCTGGAAGACGCCTACGAGAAAGGCCGGCTGATGGGCGCGTTCGCGGAGCAATGCGCTTCGTCGTATGCGTTCTCGCGCGAGTCGCAGGATGCATTCGCTGTCGAATCGCTGCGGCGCGCGAAACGGGCGAACGAAGACGGCTCGTTCAACTGGGAAATCGCGGCGGTCACCGTGCAGGGCAGGAAAGGCGATACTTTAATCGACCGTGACGAGCAGCCGTTCAAGGCCAACATCGAGAAGATTCCTTCGCTCAAGCCAGCGTTCGCGAAGGACGGGACGGTGACGGCGGCCAATTCGTCATCCATTTCCGATGGCGCGGCGGCGCTCGTGATGATGCGCGAATCGACGGCGTCGCGGCTCGGCGTGAAACCGATTGCGCGCGTCGTTGGGCACAGCACGTTTGCGCAGCAACCCGCCTTGTTCACGACTGCGCCGGTCGGCGCGATCAACAAGCTCTTCGAGAAGAACGGCTGGCGCGCGGGCGATGTCGATCTGTATGAAATCAACGAAGCGTTCGCCGTCGTGACGATGGCCGCGATGCGCGAGCACGATCTGCCTCACGACAAGGTCAATGTGAATGGTGGCGCGTGTGCGCTCGGGCATCCGATCGGGGCGTCGGGCGCGCGGATTCTGGTGACCTTGCTCGGCGCGTTGAAGGCGCGCGGGTTGAAGCGCGGGGTGGCGAGTTTGTGTATCGGCGGTGGGGAAGCGACCGCGATGGGCGTGGAATTGATTTGACGGCTTCGGGCCGGTCCGGGTGTTGCGCGCCGGGCCGGTTGTGTTGCTATTCGAACGGGTTCAGCATTTTGACTCCCACTCGCTCGAAGTCCCTGACATTGCGCGTGACTACCGTCAAGTCGTGAACCAAGGCTGTTGCCGCGATGAGCCTGTCTACGGCAGGCTCCGGGTGCCGCGCGCGAAGACGTCCCCAAACTTCCCCAACGGTCCTGTTCACCGGCACGATCTTCCTGTCATAGCTGCGAAGGACACCTCTCAGCCACGCTTCCATATTCTCTGCCTGCCGCAAATCCCCTCTGTGGCGAAGCGAGTCGACGCCACGTCGAAGTTCGCCGACAGTGACGACGGAAAGCAGCACTGTCTGGTTTCTGAGTTCAGCGCTTTCGAAAAACGCGCGGACACCTTCGTTCGCGCGCTCCTCTCTTCTGGTCTCACTGATGACGTTCGTATCAGCCAGAAACATCCGAATCTCCGTTGCTGGCGTGACGATCGAAAATGGAGTCGTCGCAGTCGATCTTCGGGAAATTCAGGAGCGCCCGGATGAAGCCGGCGTTATCGTCATCGTCCGGTTCGCCCATCTGCCTTCGCACCTCGGCCTCAATTTCGTTGCGCCGGGCCGTATATTCCTGAAGCTCCTTGAGCCAATCCTCGTCGATATTCGACGGCAACTTTCCTTGAATGATCTTGAACATGGTCTTGCTCCTCGCTTGAGCGTTGCGAACAGCGAAACTTTACTCCAATTTGATCAGTATCCCTACTCATCCGAACGATATAGGAATTTTCGCCAACTACCCTTAACGGCCCGTTAACGACATCGCCACGCCCCGCCCAAAACTGAACCCATGCGCGCTATAGTCGCAAGATCGCCCACACAAGGAACGGATCGGTCATGAAAACGGTATTGATCGTCGGTGCGTCGCGCGGCCTCGGCCACGAATTCGCGCGCGAATATTGTCGCGATGGCTGGCGCGTGCTCGCCACCGCCCGCGACAAGGCCTCGCTCTCCGCGCTCGACGCGATGGGCGCGCAAACCTTTCCGCTCGACGTCACGCAGCCCGAGCAGATCGCCGCGCTCGCGTGGCAACTGGATGAAGAAAAGCTGGATGTGGCGATCGTCGTTTCGGGCGTCTACGGCCCGCGCACCGAAGGCGTCGAAACGATCGGCGCCGACGATTTCGATCAGGTCATGCACACCAACGTGCGCGGCCCGATGCAACTGTTTCCCGTGCTCCTGCCGCTCACCGATGCCGCGAACGGCGTGCTCGCGGTCGTGTCGAGCAAGATGGGCAGCATCGGCGAGACGAGCGGCACGACCGGCTGGCTCTATCGCGCGAGCAAGGCGGCGCTCAATTCGGCGCTGAAGGTGGCGTCGCTGGAATCGCGCCATTCGGCTTGCATCGCGCTGCATCCGGGCTGGGTGCGAACCGAAATGGGCGGGCCGTCTGCCGCGATCGACGTCGCGCACAGCGTAACGGGGATGCGCGCGGTGATCGCCGAAGCGGGCGCGATGCGCGAGGCATTCAACGGAACCTTCGTGCAGTACGACGGCACGAAACTCGAATGGTGAAACCGGAGTGAATGTGACCTATCAAGTACACGGCGTTTCCGCGTCGGGCAACTGCTACAAGGTTCGCCTCGTTCTCGAACAGCTCGGCCTGCCGTACGTGTGGCACGAAGTCGACATGATGCACGGCGCAACCCGCACCGACGCATTCCAAAAGATCAATCCGAACGGCAAGGTGCCGGTGCTCGTCATCGACGAAAACACGACGCTCTCCGAGTCCGACGCCATCCTCTGCTATCTCGCCGACGGCACGCCGCTCATGCCGCATGACCGGCTGGAACGCGCGCAAGCGCTGCAATGGATGTTCTTCGAGCAGTACAGCCACGAGCCGTATGTCGCGGTGGCGCGCTTCATCCTGCAATTTCAGAAGAATCCCGGCGATGCCCGTCTGCCCGACAGAATCGCTGGTTCGTATCGCGCGCTCGACGTGATGGAGCAGCATCTCGCCACGCGCACGTATTTCGTCGGCGAGCGCTATACCGTCGCCGATATCGCGCTGTACGCGTACACGCACGTCGCCGATGAAGCGAACGTCGATCTGTCGCGCTATCCGGCGATCCGCGCGTGGCTCGAACGCGTGCGCACCCAGCCGCGGCACGTCGAGATGCCGGGCGTCGATCAATGAAGCCGCTGGAATGCCCGTGCGGCGGCGCCGCGCCCGGCCAGCGCCCGGACGCGCGCGCACCAAAATACGCGGCGTGCTGCGGGCGTTTCATCGACGGCGGCGCAACGCCGGCGAACGCGATGGAACTGATGCGTTCGCGCTACACCGCCTACGTGCTCGGCGACACGGCGTATCTTCGCGCGACGTGGGACGAATCGACCTGCCCGCCCGATCTCGACGCATCCGATTCGGGCACGCGCTGGCTCGGCCTGCAGATCCGGCGCCACACGCCGGTCGATGCCGATCACGAGGAAGTGGAGTTCGTTGCGCGCTACAAGGTCGGCGGGCGCGCGCATCGGCTGCACGAGGCCAGCCGCTTCACGCGCAACAGCGACGGAAAATGGCTCTACGTCGATGGTCAGATAAAAGAAAAGTAAATATGTATTTAAGAAAAATGCTGTGTTCTGCGGTATTAATTTCCTAAGAATTTCCTTTCAGATTAAACAGTTACGGGGTACCACTTATTGTGCAGTGCAATTTTGAACGGTTAATCTGTGTTCACGTCAGGGCACAGTCATTTCCGTGCCAAGACACTCGCAGCGAAGCCCCGTTTTGAAGCCAATTGTCATGCCTTTTCCGGGCATGACTCCCGGAACCCGAAGCCGATACTGCTCTTCGACGAGCAGCGCGATAGGTTTGTGACTTCAAAAAGACGTTGGGGCCACGCCGTTTCAACGTCTCATTGGAAGCGCAGTCGGAGTTCACGGATGGCGATCAGAACCTGGTTGGTCGGATGCAGCATGGTGTGCGCGCTCGCGACGTCACTCGTCACGTCCGCCGTGCGCGCCGAACCGATCGGCGGCGTGCGTCAATCCGAAGGTCTCCAGGCGAGCGCATTCGGCCAGACGCCCTCCCGCATTCCCGATTCTCTCGACGCCGGCTTGCCCGCCGTCTCGAACGGTCTGAACGAGACCGTCGTCCAGATTCCCGAAGCCGACATCGCGCTCGAAACCACGGTGTTCAAGCCGGACGGCGCCGGCCCGTTCCCGATGATCGTCTTCAATCACGGCAAGCTCCCCGGCGACTCGCACGCCCAGCCGCGCAATCGTCCGGTCGCGCTCGCGCGTGAATTCGTGCGCCACGGCTATGTCGTGGTCGTGCCGAACCGCCGCGGTTTCGCGGGTTCGGGCGGCGAATATGCGGGCCACGGCTGCGATGTCGAGGCGAACGGTTTCGCGCAGGCGCAGGACGTCGCCGCGACCGTCGCGTACATGAGCGAGCAGTCGTATGTCGACAAGACGCATATCGTCGTCGCGGGCACGTCGCACGGCGGCCTGACGACCATCGCCTACGGCGCGCGGGATGCCGTCGCTGCGCCCGGCGTGCGCGGCCTCATCAACTTCTCGGGCGGCCTGCGTCAGGACGAATGCGCGGGCTGGCAAAAGAATCTCGTCAGCGCGTTCGGCGATTACGGCCAGAACGTGCGCCTGCCGTCGCTGTGGCTCTACGGCGACAACGACTCCGTCTGGCAAGGCGATTTGTCCGTGCAGATGTACACCGCCTTCACGTCGCACGGCGCGCACGCGAACATGGTCGATTTCGGCACCTACAAGAACGACGCGCATCGTCTCGTCGGCGATCGCGACGGCGTGCAGATCTGGTGGCCGCGCGTGAAGGCCTTCCTCGCGCAGGTCGGCATGCCGACCGCCGTGCAGTATCAGGTGTCCGAGCCGGACATGCCGAAGGCGACCAACTTCGCGGATCTCGATTCGGTGCAGGCCGTTCCTTACGTCGATGAAAACGGCCGCGCCGGGTATCGCAACTTCCTCTCGCAGTATTCGAGCCGCGCGTTCGCCGTGTCGGATTCCGGCGCGTGGTCGTGGGCCGAAGGCGGCGACGATCCGATGTCCGTCGCCATCGCGAGCTGCCAGAAGCAGAGCGCCGATCCGTGCCACCTCTATGCGGTGAACAATCGCGTCGTCTGGAACGATCAGGCAGCCGAGACGCAGACCGCATCGCGCTGAACACGCTTTCCCGCTTCCTCGAACGCCGGCCTCGCGCCGGCGTTCGCTTTTGTCGAACATGCATCTTCCGCGCCAATCCGCCGACAACGCTTCGAAATGAACGAAGTTGCGTGCGATAGCGCGTTTTCGCATTTCCGTTGGGCGCGCACGCGTGCCCAAAAAACCTTCCCAATACGGAAACTTGCGCCTCTTTTAGGGATAATTGACTCACGCAGTTTTCCCCGCAACGCAAGCGTTCGAGCGCTTGCCCGACGTATCCGGCCCGCACCGCGCGCGCGGGCCTGGGAGCAGTTTTTGAACACAGAAGCCAATGAAAACTGGGTGGCCCGCTCGCTTGCAGCCGTGTGGCATCCGTGCACCCAGATGAAACATCATGAGCGCGTGCCGCTCGTGCCGATCGCGCGTGGCAAGGGCGCGTGGCTCTACGATCCGCAGGGCAACCGCTATCTCGACGCGATCAGCTCGTGGTGGGTGAACCTCTTCGGCCACGCGAACGACGACATCAACCGCGCGCTGAAGGATCAGCTCGACACGCTCGAACACGCGATGCTGGCGGGCTGCACGCACGCGAGCGCCGTCGAACTGGCCGAACGGCTTTCCGCGCTCACCGGCCGCACGCTCGGTCATGCGTTTTTCGCGTCGGATGGCGCGTCGGCGGTCGAGATCGCGCTGAAGATGAGCTTTCACTTCTGGCGCAATCGCGGGCAGGACGAGAAGCGCGAGTTCGCGTGCCTCGCCCACAGCTATCACGGCGAAACGATCGGCGCGCTCGGCGTCACCGATGTCGCCATTTTCAAGGACGCTTACGATCCGCTGATCCGTCACGCGCATGTGGTCGCGTCGCCGGCCGAGGTCGGCGTCGATGACGCCATCGCCGCGATGCGCGCGCTCTTCGGGCAGCGCGCGTCGCAACTCGCGGCAGTGATCGTCGAGCCGCTCGTGCAATGCGCGGCCGGCATGGCCATGTACGACGCGTCGTATCTCACGCAATTGCGCGCGTTGTGCGACGAATTCGGCGTGCATCTGATCGCCGATGAAATCGCGGTCGGCTGCGGGCGCACCGGTACTTTTTTCGCGTGCCAGCAGGCGGGCATTTGGCCGGATTTCATTTGCCTGTCGAAGGGCATCAGCGGCGGTTACCTGCCGCTTTCGATCGTCCTGACGCGCGACAAGATCTACGCCGCGTTCTACGACGACGACGTCACGCGCGGTTTCCTGCACTCGCATTCGTACACGGGCAATCCGCTCGCGTGCCGCGCCGCGCTGGCGACGCTCGATCTGTTCGAGAGCACGAACGTGCTCGCGGAGAATCGCCGCAAATCGGCGTTGCTGGGCGAGGCATTGCGGGCGCACTTCGGCAAACACGAGCGCGTGCGCAATCTGCGCCATCGCGGCACGATCTTCGCGTTCGATGTCGACATCGACAACAAGACCTTCTCGCGCCGTTTCTTCGCCAACGCGTTGAAGCGCGAACTGCTGATGCGCCCCATCGGCACGACGGTCTACATGATGCCGCCGTACATCCTCTCCGACGACGAACTCCTGCTCCTTGCGCAACGCACGCGCGAGACGCTCGACGCCACGCTTGCGGAGGCGGCATGAAGCACACCTCGCAGGCGCTGTACGCAACGCTGAAACAAGGCCTCGCCGATATCGACGCGCGCGGCCTGAGACGCCGCCGCAAGACGATCGACAGCGCGTGCTCCGCGCACATGACGGTCGATGGCCGCGAGATCGTCGGCTTCGCGAGCAACGACTATCTCGGCCTCGCCGCGCACGAAGCGATTCGCGCGGCGCTGGCCGAAGGCGCATCGCGCTACGGCGCGGGCAGCGGCGGCTCACATCTGCTCGGCGGCCATTCGCGCGCGCACGCGCAACTCGAAGACGACCTCGCCGCGTTCTCGGGCGGTTTCGTCGACAATGCGCGCGCGCTCTATTTCAGCACCGGCTACATGGCGAATCTCGCGATCGTGACCGCGCTCGCCGGCCGCGGCACGATCGTGTTCTCCGACGCGCTGAACCACGCATCGCTGATCGACGGCGTGCGTCTTTCCCGCGCGGAAACGCAGATCTATCCGCACGCGGACATGGACGCGCTCGACGCGATGCTCGACGCCTCGCGTGACGACGCCGCGACGAAGCTCATCGTCACCGATACCGTGTTCAGCATGGACGGCGATATCGCACCGCTCGCGCGTCTCGTCGCGCTAGCGGAAAAATACGGCGCGTGGCTGATCGTCGACGATGCGCACGGCTTCGGCGTGCTCGGCCCGCAAGGGCGCGGCGCGTTGGCGCATTACGCGCTGCGCTCGCCGCATCTCGTCTATGTCGGCACGCTCGGCAAGGCGGCGGGCGTCGCGGGCGCGTTCGTCGCGGCGCATGAAACCGTCGTCGAATGGCTCGTGCAGCGCGCGCGTCCGTATATCTTCACGACGGCGTCGCCGCCCGCGGTCGCGCATGCGGTATCGAAAAGCATCGAAATCATCGCGAGCGGCGAAGGCGATCAACGACGCGCGCATCTCGCGGCGCTCATCGAGACCACGCGCGCGATGCTCAAACGCACGCGCTGGATGCCCGTCGATTCGCATACCGCCGTGCAGCCGCTCGTGATCGGCGGCAACGATGAAACACTGGACATCGCCGCCGCGCTCGACAAGCACGGCCTCTGGGTGCCCGCGATCCGTCCGCCGACCGTTCCGCAAGGCACGTCGCGGCTGCGCATTTCGCTTTCCGCCGCTCACAGCGAGGACGATCTCGCGCGCCTCGATCACGCTCTGAATACGCTATGACCGCTTTATCGTTCTTCGTCGCCGGCACCGATACGGAAATCGGCAAGACGTTCGTCTCCTCCGCGCTGCTGCACGGTTTCGCGCGCGCGGGCCTGCGCGCCGCCGCGATGAAGCCGATCGCCTCGGGCGCCGTCGAGCGCGACGGCGTGCTGCACAATGACGACGCCGATCAACTCGACGCCGCCGCGACCGTCGCGCTGCCGAACGAGATCCGCACGCCGTTCATGATGCGCGAGCCGATCGCGCCGCATATCGCCGCCGCGCGTGAAGGCATCACGCTGAATATCGCGCGGATCGTCGAGGCGCATCGCTTCGCCATGACGCAGGCGGATATCGTCGTGGTGGAAGGCGTCGGCGGCTTTCGCGTGCCGCTCGACGATACGCGCGACACCGCCGATCTCGCGCTGGCGCTGAATCTGCCGGTGGTGCTCGTGGTCGGCATGCGGCTCGGCTGCATCAGTCATGCGCTGCTGACCGTGGAAGCCATCGCGTCGCGCGGCCTGACGCTCGCGGGCTGGGTCGCGAATCGTGTCGATCCGGACATGCTTTATCCGGACGAAAATATCGCAACGCTCAGGCAACGCATCGACGCGCCGCTGATCGGCGTGATACCGCATCTCGCGCCGAACGACGCACGGCGCGCCGCCGATTCGCTCGACATCGGCCTTCTGACAGACCCGCTTCATCGAAAGGATTGACCTCATGACACAGCAAACCGCCGCAGAGACCACTTCCACGACCACGCCGCAACCGATGCAGCGCTGGCGCGTCGCCGATGTCGTCGCACTCTACGACTTGCCGTTCAACGATCTGCTGTATCGCGCGCAGACCGTGCATCGCGAAAATTTCGATCCGAACGCGGTGCAGCTTTCGACGCTGCTCTCGATCAAGACGGGCGGCTGCGAGGAAGATTGCGCGTATTGTCCGCAGTCGGTGCATCACGACACCGGTCTCAAGGCCGAAAAACTGATGGACGTCGACGAAGTCCTGAAGGCCGCCGAAGTCGCGAAGAGCAACGGCGCGACGCGCTTCTGCATGGGCGCGGCATGGCGCAATCCGAAGGATCGCCATCTGGAGCCCATCAAGGACATGATTCGCGGCGTCAAGGCGATGGGCCTCGAAACCTGTGTGACGCTCGGCATGCTGGAAGCGCATCAGGCGCAAGGGCTGCGAGACGCGGGCCTCGATTACTACAACCACAATCTCGATACGTCGCCGGAGTTCTACGGCCAGATCATCTCGACGCGCACGTATCAGGATCGTCTCGACACGCTCGAACACGTGCGCGATGCGGGCATCAATGTGTGCTGCGGCGGGATCGTCGGCATGGGCGAATCGCGGCGCGAGCGCGCGGGGCTGATCTCCCAGCTCGCGAATATGGAGCCGTATCCGGAATCGGTGCCGATCAACAATCTCGTGCAGGTCGCGGGCACGCCGCTCACCGGCGTCGACGCACTCGATCCGTTCGAGTTCGTGCGCACGATCGCGGTCGCGCGCATCACGATGCCGAAAGCGATGGTGCGTCTCTCCGCCGGCCGCGAACAGATGGACGAAGCGCTGCAGGCGCTGTGCTTCGCCGCCGGCGCGAATTCGATCTTCTATGGCGACCAGCTTCTGACGACGAGCAACCCGCAAGCCGAAGCGGATCGCAAACTCATCGAGCGTCTCGGCATGCGCGCGGAGTCTGCGCAGAACGTCGGCGTCGAAAGCACGGAGCGTTCGTGCGGGCACGGTCACGCATGAAAATCATCTTCTACGAAAAGGGCGCCGATCTCGACGCATGGCTCGGCGGTCTGCGGCGCGAACTGCCGGACGCGGACCTGCGTGTGTGGGAGCCGGGCGACACCGCGCCCGCCGATTACGCGATCGTCTGGCGCGCGCCGCGCGAACTCTTCGCGAATCGTCCCGATCTGCAGGCCGTGTTCAATCTCGGCGCGGGCGTCGATGCGATTCTCGATGTCGAACGCAAGGAACCCGGCACGTTGCCGCCGAACGCGAAGCTCGTGCGTCTCGAAGATACGGGCATGGCGCAGCAGATGGTCGAATACGCGACGTACTGCGTGCTGCGCTATCTGCGCCGTTTCGACGAATACGACGCGCTGCAGCGTGCCGGCCGCTGGGAAAAGCTGCCGCAGCACGCGCGCGAGTCATTCACCGTCGGCGTGCTCGGGCTTGGCGTGCTGGGCGCTGAAGTCGCAAAGGGATTGCTGAAACTCGGCGTGCCCGTGCGTGGCTACAGCCGCTCGCCGAAGACGATCGAAGGCGTGCAGGTTTTCGCGGGCCCGGACCGGTTCGATGCGTTTCTCGACGGCGTGAAGGTGCTCATCAATCTGCTGCCGCATACGCCCGACACCGAAGGCATTCTGAATACGCGCACGTTCGCGAAGCTCGCGCGCGGCGCGTATCTCGTGAACGTCGCGCGCGGCCCGCATCTCGTGGATGCCGACCTTCTCGCCGCGCTCGACGCCGGCCAGATCGCCGCCGCCACGCTCGATGTCTTCCACACGGAACCGCTGCCGCCGGATCATCCGTTCTGGACGCATCCGCGCGTGTCGGTGACGCCGCACATTTCGGCGGAAACGCTGCGCGACGAAAGCATCGTGCAGATCGCCGGCAAGATCAAAGCGCTCGCGCGCGGCGAGCCGATCAGCGGCATCGTCGATTTCAGGCGCGGATACTGAACGAATCGCATCGCATCGCATCGCATCGCAAATAAAGGGAGACAGCCATGATTCCGTCAAAAGTGAAAATCGTCGAAGTCGGGCCGCGCGACGGCCTGCAGAACGAAAAGGAGTTCGTGCCCACCGAAATCAAGATCGAGCTCGTAAACCGGCTCGCGCGCGCGGGCGTCGTGAATGTGGAATCTACGTCGTTCGTGTCGCCCAAATGGGTGCCGCAAATGGCCGACGCCACCGCCGTGATGGCCGGCATCGAGCGCCGCCCGGGCACGATCTACTCGGTGCTGACGCCGAACCTGCGCGGCTTCGAAGGCGCGCTCGAAGCGAAGGCCGACGAGATCGTGATCTTCGGCGCGGCGAGCGAGGCGTTCTCGCAGAAGAACATCAACTGCAGCATCGCGGAGAGCATCGCGCGCTTCGAGCCGGTCGCGAAAGCCGCGAAGGACGCGGGCATGCGCCTGCGCGGCAGCATCTCGTGCGCGCTCGGCTGCCCGTATCAGGGCGAAGTGAGCATCGAGTCGGTGGTGGATGTGGTCGAGCGCATGAAGGCGCTCGGCTGCGATGAAATCGACATCGCGGATACGATCGGCGTCGGCACGCCCAAACGCACGCGCGAAGTGCTCGCGGCGGCGCAGAAGGTGTTTCCGCGCGAGCGGCTTTCCGGGCACTTCCACGACACGTACGGGCAGGCCATCGGCAATATCTATGCGGCGCTGCTCGAAGGCATCGAGATCTTCCACGCGTCGGTGGCGGGTCTCGGCGGCTGTCCGTATGCAAAGGGCGCGACGGGGAATGTCGCGACCGAAGACGTCGTCTATCTGATGAACGGGCTCGGCATCGAGACGGGCGTCGATCTCGATCAGCTTGTCGATATCGGCGATTTCATTTCGCGCGCGATCGGCAAACCGAGTTCGTCGCGCGCGGGCAAGGCAATCTTCACGAAGAAGCGCGACGGCGCGGCCGCCTGCGTCTAAAAAAGGGAACACGATGACCGACCACTTACCCGATTCCGCGCGCCGCGTCGCGCTGTTGCTGAAGGAACGCGGCCATCCGCACGACGTCGTGATGCTGCCCGAAACCGGCAAGACGTCGGCTGAAGCCGCTGCCGGTCTGGGCTGCGCGGTCGCGCAGATCGCCAAGTCGATCCTCTTTCGCCGCAAGGAAGACGACGCGCCCGTGCTCGTGATCGCGAGCGGCGCGAATCGCGTCGATGAGGCGAAGGTCGCGGCGCGCGTCGGCGCACTGGGGCGCGCGGATGCGAAGTTCGTGCGCGAGAAAACCGGCTACGCGATCGGCGGCGTGTGCCCGATCGGTCACGCGGTCGAGCCGGTCACGCTCATCGACGAAGATCTGCTCGCGCTCGACAGTCTCTGGGCCGCGGCCGGGCATCCGCATGCCGTGTTCAACCTGTCGCCGCAAGAGCTGATCGAGCTGACCGGCGCGCCGGTCGTGGACGTCGCCTTGCGCGAGACTGCCGAGTCATGACAGACGTGGCGTCGCCGTGCGTCGACGTCTGCCGCATGAACCCGGAAACGGGCTTCTGCGACGGCTGCTTTCGCACCATCGACGAAATCGCCGCGTGGGCCGCCTGCGACGATGACACGAAGCGCGCGGTGCTGGCGCGCGTCGAAAGCCGCCGCCAGGGCGCGCGCGTCGTGACCATCGGTGAATCGTTCGAAGCGACGCTCGCGCTGCCGCCCGATTCCATCAAGCACTTCGCCACCCTCGTCAACGATCTCAACCCGTTGCATCACGACGACGCCTACGCGCGCGCAAGCCGCTTCGGCTCGCTGATCGCATCCGGCACGCAGCCGACCGCGCATCTGATGGCCATGCTCGCCGCCCATTTCTCGCGCGACGCGCAGCCGCTGGGCCTCGAATTCGGCATCCGGCTGACGCGCGCGGTGAAGGCAAACGACGTGCTCACGATGTTCTGGCGCGTCAACGAAGCGAAGTGGAAAGCGAGCCTCGCCGGCGATCTCGTGAAGCTCGAAGGCGGCGCGCGCAATCAGCACGGCGAGACGGTGATGAAGGCGACGGCGACCATCGTCGTGATGCCGAAGGAGCCACGCGCGTGAAGGCGCTTCCGGAATCCATGACGGTATTCGAGCGCGGCTGGCTTTCGTCGAACAATGTGCTCTTCGCGAGCGACGAAGGCACCGCGATCGTCGACACGGGCTACGCCTCGCACGCGCCGCAGACGCTCGCGCTCGTGAAGCAGAAGCTCGGCGCGCGCAGGCTCGATCTGATCGTCAACACGCATCTGCATTCGGATCATTGCGGCGGCAACGCGCTGCTGCAGGAGAACTACGCGTGCGGCACGCTGATTCCGGCGAGCGAAGCGCACGCCGTGCTCGCGTGGGACGAGGAAGCGCTGACGTTTCGCGCGACCGGCCAGCGCTGCGACCGCTTTAGTTGCACGGATACGATCGAACACGGCGCGACGCTCGCGCTCGGCGGTTTCGACTGGACCGTGCTCGGCGCGCCGGGCCACGATCCGCATTCGCTGATGCTGCATTGCCCGGAGATGCGCGTGCTCATCAGCGCCGACGCGCTGTGGGAAAACGGCTTCGGCGTGATCTTTCCCGAACTGGAAGGCGACAGCGGTTTCGCTGAAGAACGCGCGGTGCTCGAACTGATCTCGACGCTCGACGTCGATGTCGTGATTCCCGGCCACGGCGCGCCGTTCACGGATGTCGCGCGCGCGCTCGATGTCGCTTCGTCGCGGCTCGATTACCTGCAGGCCGATCCCGCGCGCAACGCGAAGAACGCGCTCAAGGTGCTGATCGTCTTCAAGCTGATGGAAGTGCGCGCGATGTCCTTCGACGCCGTGCTCGCGATGACCGGCCAGGCCCGCGCGATGCGCGCCGCCGCCGATGCGCTCGCGTCGCCGAACGAACGTCGAACGCTCATCGAAAATATCGTGGGGGAACTGGCGCGCGGCGGCTCGGTGAAGGTGAGCGGCGAAACCGTGTCGGCGGCCTGAATCAGACCGGCTCCAACCGGACGCGCAAAAGAAAGCCGCTTGTCAGCTACGGCAAGCGGCAGAATCAATTGGACGTGATCAACGTCCGACGTATCGTAACGCGACGCTATTTCACGTGCATCGGTGCTTTCCCTACAAAATTTTAACGATCACCTGAATTCGCGTAAGACCCAATGCCGGCGCGGGTTTCAGGGCGCATCGGCCTCGAAGAAGGCGAGCATTTCCGCGAGCAGCATGTCGGGCTGCTCCTCGGGAATGTAATGTCCGCACGGCAGCGCGCGGCCGCTCACGTCGCGCGCGACGCGCCGCCATTCTTCGAGCGCGTCGAAGCTTCGTTCGATCACGCCTTCCTGTCCCCACAGCACGCGCAGCGGGCACGCGACCTTCAGCCCGCGCTCGAGATCAGCGCGATCGTGCTCCAGATCGATGCCGGCCGACGCTCGATAGTCCTCGCACATCGCGAAGATCGCACCGGGCGATGCGAGCGCGTCGCGGTAGGCCTGCAACGCATGCGGCGCAAACGGCGCGAGCCCCGCATGACGGTTGCCCATCACGCGATCGATATACGCGCTCGGATTGCCGCCGATCAGCAACTCGGGCAGCGGCGACGGCTGAATCAGGAAGAACCAGTGGAAGTACGCGGTCGCGAAGGCGCGGTCGGTCGCTTCGTACATCGCGAGCGTCGGCGCGATATCGAGCAGCATCAGGCGATCGACGGCATCGGGAAAGTCCATCGCCATCCGATGCGCGACGCGCGCGCCGCGATCGTGCGCGCAGACGAGAAAATGCTCGAAACCGAAGTGGCGCATCACGGCGACCTGATCGGCGGCCATCGCGCGCTTCGAATACGGCGTGTGATGCGCGTCGCTCTTCGGCTTGCCCGACGCGCCGTAGCCGCGCAGATCCGTGGCGATCACGGTGAAGTGTTTCGCGAGATCGCCGGCGCACTTGTGCCAGATCTCGTGCGTTTGCGGGTGGCCGTGCATGAGAAGCAGCGGCGGCCCGTCACCGCCCTTCATCCCGACGATTTCGACGCCCCCTGCATCGACGCGAAACGGCTCGTAGTCTCCAAAAGACATGATGTTTTCTTGTTCGTGGCGTTGCGGATCATTGTAGGCGCGCTCGCGCGATGGCTCATGCGCCGAAGGGCGTGCAAACGTGGAAACCGAAGACTTCCTCGGGAAATGGCGAATATCTCAAAAAAGAGGTCGCGCTTATAATCGAACGATCGTTCGCTGTTCTGGTGCATGCGCTGTCGGAAAAGTCACCGCGCGTGCCGGATTCAGCGCCAGTTCGTAGAATGCTTTCAAAGCTGACCGGACACATTCTGGAGATTCGCGCCATGGCCCTGCCCGCCATCCTGCAGCACCTTACGTTGCCCGTCGTCGGCTCGCCGATGTTCATCGTCAGTTATCCTGAGCTCGTGCTTGCGCAATGCAAGGCGGGCATCGTCGGCTCGTTTCCGGCGCTCAACGCGCGTCCCGCCGAATTGCTCGACGAATGGCTCACGCAAATACAAGGCGAGCTCGCCGCGCACAAGGCGGCGAATCCCGATGCGGTCATCGGACCGATCGCGGTCAATCAGATCGTTCATCAGTCGAATGCGCGGCTCGAACAGGACGTGCGCGTGTGCGTCGAGCATAAGGTGCCGATCTTCATCACGAGCCTGCGCGCGCCGGTCCGGGAGATGATCGACGCGGTGCACTCGTACGGCGGCATCGTGCTGCACGACGTCATCAATCTGCGGCACGCGCAAAAAGCGCTGGAAGCGGGCGTCGACGGGCTCATTCTCGTCGCCGCGGGCGCAGGCGGCCACGCGGGCACGACCTCGCCGTTCGCGCTCGTCGGCGAAGTTCGGCGCATGTTCGACGGTCCGATCGTGCTGTCGGGCGCGATCGCCAACGGCGGCTCGATTCTCGCCGCGCAGGCGATGGGCGCCGACCTTGCCTACATGGGCACGCGTTTCATCGCGACGAAGGAAGCGCACGCGCTGGAGACGTACAAGCGCGCGATCGTCGATGCGACCGCCGCCGACATCATCTATACGAATCTCTTCACCGGCGTGCATGGCAACTACATCCGCGAGAGCATCGTCAATGCGGGGCTGGATCCGGACGCGTTGCCCGAGTCCAACAAGGACGCGATGAACTTCGCCGAAGGCACGAGCAAGGCGAAGGCGTGGAAGGAAATCTGGGGCGCGGGGCAAGGCGTCGGGCTGATGGAAGACGTGCCGAGCGTCGCCGAACTGGTCCAGCGCCTGAAGCGCGAGTACAACGACGCGAAGTCGCGCCTCGCGATCGGCTGATCTTTTTTCGACGCCCGCAAAAAAACACCGCGCACGAAGCGCGGTGTTTTCGTTTGGGCGAACTCGATTTTTAGAACTTCGCGCGAAGGCCGACGCCGAACGTATCGCCGGTCGACATATTCGTGTACTTGTCGTTCAGGTACGCCGCGTAGACGTCCGTGCGCTTCGACAGCGGATAGTCGTAGCCGAGCGCCCAGCTCTTGTGCGTCTGGTCGAGTCCGCCGTTGCTGCGCGAGTACGCGTACGACGCCATCACCGTGCCCGGGCCGAGCGGCACGGTCACGCCGCCTTGTCCGGTGTTGACGTGGAACGAAGTCGGCTCGATGTCGTTCTTCGTGTACATGTATTGCGCGAAGAACTTGACATACTTCAGGTCGAACGACGCGCCCAGTTGCCCGACGCTCTGGCTCTTGTAGCCAGGTGCGAAGCCGTTGGCTGTCGTGAGGTCGCCCGGCGTGTTGTTGAAGTTCACGTACTGATAGACGCCGGTCGCCGCGAACGGGCCATGGAAATACAAGAACTGCGCGCTGTATTTCTTCGAGCGGCCGTCGCCGGCGGTGTTGCCGAAGCTGTACATCACGCTGCCCGACAGACCGTTGAAGTCAGGCGACGTGTACTGCACCGAGTTGTTCCAGCCCGAATCGCCGATCACGCCCTGATCCGTCTGGTACGTCGGGAACGTGCCCGCGCCGAGGAACACGTGGTAGACCATCGGCGAGAAGACGTACGAATCGACGAACGGGTTGAAGAGAATCGTCGAGACGAAGAGTTGCGTGGTCAGGCGGCCCGCGGTGAACGTGCCGATCGGACCTTGAATGCCGACGTACGAGTTGCGCGCGAAGAAAGTGTCGCCCTGGAAGCGCCCGTACTGGCCGTTCTGCGCGCGGAAGAAGCTTTCCAACGTGAAGATGGCCTTGTAGCCGCCGCCCAGATCCTCGGCGCCCTTCAAGCCCCAGTACGACGTCGACATGCCGCCGCCGCTCACGTTCCACGCGCGATCGCCGCCCGGAAACTTCTGAGCGCCGACCCATTCGTCGACCTGCCCGTACAGCGAAACGCTCGATTGCGCGTGCGCCGCGCCCGCGGCAAAGAGGCCGAGCATCGCTGCGGCAACTGCGGTGGCCTTGACCGTTGCTTTCACCGTAGTCTTCGGCGCACGGTTGACGGTTGACTTCATGAACTCTCCTGTCTTTTGTCGAAAATTGAAAGCTTGGCGGGCGAGGGGCGTGGCACTCGCCTCGTCTGACCGGCATGAAGGTCTGGTGGGCGAGAGTGGCATCACGTGTGGAGCGGCACCATCTTTACGGACCATTTTTCCGGTCAAAAATGTTTTTGGTTATTACGGGTATAGCGGTTCGGATAATGCCGAGCGCCTTGTCCATTCGGAAAGGCGCATCGTGTCGCACGCGGATGGTGATTGTCTTGAGAACCAATGCTTTGCAAAGCGAGCACCGGCGCGCCTGTCGACGCATCGAAAGCCGTTCGAAATATTGGAAATACGACATTTCCCCGCGCAGGGCGCATTGTCCGTGCACGGAAAAAAGAGCGGAACGTGTGGAAAAAAATCGATGCGTAACTGTGGCGAGATTACGTCATCGTGACGCCGGAGCTAGACGCGCCGGCAATTTTTCGTTCCGTGTGGTAAACGGCGTGAAACGCCAGCGCGTGCTGGCGAGAAGGGAGATCAGTTGCGGTAGTTCGCGTTGGCTGGCGTGCGGCCATCGTCCGCCGGACGCCCGGGCGGGCGCGGCAGGCTGCGCTCTTCGTTGTAGCGCGTGATATCGGCACGGATCGAGCCCGCGCCGCGCAGGGGTACCGCCTGGTCGGCGCGCGGACCGGGGCGCACTTCGGCGCTCACGGGCGTCAAACCGTCTTTTGCGGAGACCGGCGTGTAGTGGAGCGACTGCCGGCTAGCGGCGGAATCGCTGAATACCGCCGACGACAGCCACTCGACACGCGGCCCCGCAAGCGCGAGCGAACCCGCCACCGCCAGCGCGCCGAGCGCAGCGGATGCGAGAAGCCGAGTCGTCTTGCGTAAGCCTGTGAGCGTCATGTCGAAACTGCCAGCGTCCGACCGTTATCCTCGTCCGTGCGTCGAAAGCGCGTGCTTCCGATTCAGGCGGACAACCGGCCGTAGTCGGAGCATCAGGGTTGTCGCATCGGAGTGATGCAAAAACCCGCCAACCGGTGTATCCAACAATTTATTTCGAGCGATGGCGGCAGTCGAGCCAAAAAGTGTTATGCCTGGTCGATGGTTGTAACACCATGTTACGTCAGAGTTTTTTCCTGTTGGCCGACCGTTTCGGATGCCCAATCATGTGACGAAAATTGTGCTGGACAGACGATTATCGGTGCCCCGAAATCGACGCACGCACGGCCCGAATGTTGCTGCCCCTAAAACCCGGCCCTGAGATTTTCATGCGCGTTGGGAATCAATCGATCCAGTAAATGAATTTGCCAATTTAATCGGGTGCGAGGGAGAATCATGGTTTTTCCCGACTTGACGCCGAAACTGCCGGGCAGCGCGCCCGTCGCAACCAGGTACGAGACTCTCTGATGGCACGGCCCAAACTTCTTCCCGACAACTTCACGCTGGCGCTCGTCGGCACCGTCATCATCGCCAGCTTGCTGCCCTGCCGCGGCGGCGTGGCGGTTGCGTTCAACTGGATCACCGATATCGCTATCGGCCTCCTGTTCTTCCTGCACGGCGCGAAACTGTCCCGCGAGGCGATCGTTGCCGGTGCGACGCACTGGCGCCTGCATCTCGTCGTGCTGCTCAGCACCTTCGCACTCTTTCCGTTGCTCGGCCTCGTGCTCAAGCCGGTGCTCACGCCGCTCGTCACGCCCGCGCTCTACACGGGCATCCTCTTCCTCTGCACGCTGCCGTCCACGGTGCAATCGTCGATTGCCTTCACATCGATGGCGAAGGGCAACGTGCCGGCGGCGGTATGCAGCGCCTCCGCGTCGAGCCTGCTCGGCATTTTCATCACGCCTGCGCTCGTCGGACTCGTCGTGAGCAATCACGGCGCGACGGCCGGCTCGCCGTGGCATACCGTCGGCAATATCACGCTGCAACTGCTCGTGCCGTTCGTCGCGGGGCAATTGCTGCGGCCGGCCATCGGCAAATGGATCGACAAGCATCGTGCGATGCTCAAGTTCGTCGATCAGGGCTCGATCCTGCTCGTCGTGTACGTCGCGTTCAGCGAGGCCGTGAACGAAGGTATCTGGCATTCGATCTCGCTTTCGACGCTCGCGGGCCTGCTTGCCGTCAACATTTTGCTGCTGGCGGCCGCGTTGTTCATCACGGCGTTCACGGCGAAGCGCCTCGGCTTTTCCCGCGCGGACCAGATCACGATAATCTTCTGCGGCTCGAAGAAGAGCCTCGCCTCCGGCATTCCAATGGCGAAGGTGATCTTCGCGTCGCACGCGGTCGGCGCGGTAGTGCTGCCGCTCATGCTCTTCCACCAGATTCAGCTCATGGTGTGCGCGGTGCTCGCGCAGCGCTGGGGCGCGCGCAAGACCGCGCCCGAACCGGCGCGCGATGACAAGCGCGTCGCTGCGCCCGCGCGTCGCTGATTCACGCCTCGTCGCACGCGGCGCTGTCTGCCGCTCCATCATTCCCCTCCTTCTTCGAAGGCCACCCCGCGTGGCCTTTGCGTCATTTGAGCCCGGCCGCGCGCCGGCGTCGATTCGGCCGGATGGCATAGGCCCAAAAGACTGAATCTCGGCGTCGGCCATCGACTATTTGCTGCTTCTCGTCCGGCACTTTGGCCTATGCCTTCCGGCCGCATGGCGTCCGGGCATGTCCCTTGCCACACTCTTGTTCATGACAGGCGGAAACGGACACAGGACAGACCATGCGGACACCACGCGTCACTGAGCAACGGCGGCGGGAACGATGAATCACGCCGACCATCACGCGACGGCATCCGCACTGCGCGCCTTTCTCGACGACATGCCGTTTCAACGCGGAAGCGCTCAAGACGCGGGGCGAGCCTTGCGAGCGCTGATCGGCGCGGGTCTGGATCGCCTGCCCTTGCCGGGCCATGGCAACACGTCCGAACGCTGGCGTGCATTGGGTGCGGTCGCCGCGTTCGACCTCTCGCTCGTGAAGCTATACGAAGGCCATACGGACGCGCTCGCGATCCTCGCCGAGCTCGGCGCTCCGCAACCGGACGACGGCAGCGCATGGGCCGTATGGGCGGCAGAGCCACCAGACGCGCGGCTTTCGGCGCGGGGCGCGACCGATTCGCAGACCGTGCTTCTGCAGGGCACGAAGTCCTGGTGCTCCGGCGCGGCGTCGGTCACCCATGCGGTCGTCACGGCCTGGAACGAACATGACGAGCCGGTGCTCGCAGCCGTCGACCTGAGGCACGACGGCGTGCAAATCACCGACGCCGGCTGGCAGGCCGTGGGCATGCGTGCAAGCGCCAGCGTCGATGTGTGTTTCGAGCGCGTGCCCGCGCTTCGTGTCGGCGCCCCGCGCGCGTACGTCGAACGTCCGGGCTTCTGGCACGGCGGCGCGGGCATCGCCGCGTGCTGGTTCGGCGCGGCAGCGGGCATCGCCGAATTCGTCGCGCGCGACGCGGGGCATCGCGCCGGGGCGCACAAGCTGGCGCATCTCGGCGTCATCGATACGACTTTAAGCGCCACCGCCGCGTTGCTGCGCGAGACGGCCGCGTCCATCGACCGGGCGCCGCATCTCGACGCGATGGCGCCCGCGATGCGCGCACGCCTCGCGGCGGAACATGCCGCGGCGCTCGTCGTGGCGCGCGCGGGACGTGCGCTGGGCGCGGCTCCGCTTTGCCGCGACGCGCATTTCGCGCAACTCATGGCCGATCTACCGGTATTCATTCGACAAAGCCACGCCGAGCGCGACGAAGCATCGCTCGCCGAGCGCCTCATAGAGGAGAAACGGACTTCATGGCAACTGTGACCACGCAAGCGCCGATACACGAAACCACCATCGACCGCGCCCTCTCCGGCGAAGGTACGCCCGAAGCCGCATGGCAGGGATGGGCGCGTCTGAATGCGCTGCCCGAGGTCGATCCAGCCGAACTGGTGCCGCTCGGGGGGCGGGCTGTCGTAGTTGCGCCACACCCCGATGACGAGGTGCTCGGCACCGGCGGCTTGCTCGCGCGTCTCTCGGAAATAAGCCGGCAGATACTCATCGTCGCCGTCACCGACGGTACCGCGAGTCACCCGAACTCGTCCGAATGGCCGCCGGAACGCCTTGCGCGCGTGCGTCCGCAGGAAACGAGAGCCGCACTGCAGCGGTTGCGCCTGCGTCAGGTGCAGGTGGCCAGGCTCGGATTTCAGGACGGCGCGCCCGGGCGCATCGAAGCCAGCTTGTCAGGAGCCCTATCCGAATATCTGCAACCCGGCGATATCGTCTTCACGACTTGGCGCTATGATGGGCACCCCGACCACGAGGCAGCCGGGCGCGCCGTTCATGCCGCGGCTCAGGCGCTCGACCTGCCTTGCGTGGAAGTGCCGCTCTGGACCTGGCACTGGGCGTCGCCGGACGATACGCGCGTGCCATGGAGCCGTGCCCGCCGCATCGTTCTCGACGGCGCCACGCATGCCCGGAAGCTTCGGGCGGTGCAGGCTTTTCGAAGCCAGCTCGATCCCGACGCTACAACCGGTCAGGCGGCAGTGCTGCCCGAGCATGTGCTGACCCGGCTGACTCGGCCTTTCGAAGTCGTACTCATATGAACAACACCAACGACAATACTAAGCAGTACTTCGATCATCTGTATCGAGATAACGACGATCCCTGGAAAATCAGACATCGCTGGTATGAACGGCGCAAGCGGGCGCTCACGCTCGCCTCGCTTCCCCACGAGCGCTATGTGCGCGCGTTCGAGCCCGGCTGCGGCAACGGCGAGCTCACCGCCCTGCTCGCGCCGCGCTGCGACGCGCTGATCGCCACGGATATCGCCGAGGACGCCGTCGCACTCACGCGGCAGCGCGTCGCGCAATGTCCTAACGTAGAAGTCCAGCAGATGCTTTTGCCCGATCACTGGCCAGTCGGCAAATTCGATCTCGTGATACTCAGTGAGATTGGCTATTACCTTGACGAGCCGCAGTTGTGGCATGTCGTCGAACACATACATCGGACCTTGGCGCACGATGGTGCGGTCGTCGCGTGTCACTGGCGCCGGTCGATCGAAGGCTGGATTCAGAACGGCGACGAAGTGCACGCCCGGTTGCGCGGCCGCATGAGTCTGCCGCTGCTGAGCCACTACTGGGACGACGATCTGGTGCTCGACGTATGGACGCCCGACAAGCGATCGGTCCACGACCGTGAAGCATCAGCGTAGTGTTTTCTGATTTTTACTAAACAAACAAACTGCAAGGATTCTCATACACAACAAGGCTCTACTGGTTTTCTCCAATCTCGTCGACACGATTTTTCCGGTTTTTTACTATACAATCGCCTCAAGCAAGCGAACTGGTCAGACGCGATAAACATTGCGTCGGCCGAAGAAAAGCCGGAAACAGGCGGAGACAGAGAACACCACAATGGCCACCACCATTCGCGATGTCGCGCGTGCGGCAAGCGTCTCGATCGGGACCGTGTCGCGCGCGCTCAAAAATCAGCCGGGTTTATCCGAAGCGACGCGCGTGCGTGTCGTCGAGGTCGCGCAGCAGCTCGGCTATGACTCGGGACAATTGCGCACGCGCATTCGTCGCGTGACGTTTCTGCTGCATCGGCAACACAACAATTTCGCCGTCAGCCCTTTTTTCTCGCATGTGCTGAACGGCTTCGAGGAAGCGTGCCGCGAACGGCGGCTCGTGCCGTCCGTGCTCACCGCGGGCCCGACGCACGATCTCGCGCAGCAAATGCGCCTGCACGCGCCCGACGCCATCGCGGTGGCGGGCTTCGTCGAGCCGGAACTGCTGGCGCATCTGCATTCGCTGGCGCGGCCTACCGTGCTCATCGACCTGCGCGCGCCGGGCTTCCGCTCGGTCAATATCGACAATGTGAAAGGCGCGTCGCTCGCCATGCAGCATCTGTTCGCGCAAGGACGGCGACGGATCGCGTTCATCGGCGGATCGCTTGCGCATTACAGCATCGCGCAGCGCGCGCTCGGCTATCGCAAGGCGTATTTCGACGCCGGCCAGCTTTTCGATCCGACACTCGAAATCGTGACACAGCCGGGCCTGCCCGCCGATCTCGCCGCCGCCGACGCGATGGAGCGCCTGATCGCCGACGCCCGCGCGCAATCCAGTCCCCTGCCCGACGCGGTTTTCGCCTATAACGATGCAGCGGCCCTCGCCGCGATGCGTGTCTGCCTCGCGCACGGGTTGCGCGTGCCGGACGACGTCGCGTTCGTCGGTTTCGACGATATTCCGGCCGCCGCGCAAAGCACGCCGCCGCTCTCGACCGTCACCGTCGACAAGGAAGCGCTCGGGCGCCGCGGCGTGGAGTTGTTGCTGGAAGATCAATCGAGCCCGCCGAGCCAGGCCGACACGCTCGTCGCCGTCAATTTCGTTCCTCGCGCGAGCTCGGGCACGAAACAGGACATCAGCACGCCATGAATATGACCGCCTCACCTGCCATCGCGGAAAGCGCGCCCGCAGAACGCGCGATCGACTTCCGCAGCCGCGACTTCCTGCTCTCGCACGTGCGCGACACGCTCGCGTTCTACGCGCCGAACGCACGCGACCCGTCCGGCGGCTTCTTCCATTACTTCAAGGACGACGGCAGCGTCTACGATCGCACGACGCGCCACCTCGTCAGCAGCACGCGTTTCGTCTTCAACTACGCGATGGCGTACCGCCATTTCGGCGACGCGAGCTATCAGGACGACGCGCGCCATGCTTTCAATTTCCTGCGCGACGCGCACTGGGACGCGGCCAACGAAGGCTACGACTGGGAAATCGAGTGGCGCGACGGGCAGAAACGCACGCTCGACGGCACGCGCCATTGCTACGGCATGGCCTTCGTGCTCCTCGCATGCGCGCACGCGGCGATGGCGGGCATCGACGAAGCCAGGCCGATGATCGACGAAACCTTCGCGCTGATGGAGCGGCGTTTCTGGGACGCCGAAGCCGGCCTCTACGCCGACGAAGCCACGGCCGACTGGCAGCTTTCGGACTATCGCGGACAGAACGCGAACATGCACGCGACCGAGGCGCTGCTCGCCGCATACGAGGCGACGGGCCACGTCATCTATCTGGATCGCGCTGAAAAAATCGCGGGCAATATCACGCTGCGTCAGGCGCGGCTGTCGAATGGGCTCGTCTGGGAACATTTTCACCGCGACTGGTCCGTGGACTGGCATTACAACGAATCGGACAGTTCGAACATCTTCCGTCCGTGGGGCTTCCAGCCCGGCCATCAAATCGAATGGGCGAAGCTCCTGCTGATTCTCGAACGGCATCGCGCGCTGCCGTGGCTCGCGCCGCGCGCCGTCGAACTCTTCGATGCCGGTTTCAACCGCGCGTGGGACAGCCGCCACGGCGGCCTCTACTATGGCTTCGGCCCGGACGACACCATCTGCGACCACGACAAGTACTTCTGGGTGCAGGCGGAAAGCTTCGCGGCGGCGGCGCTGCTCGGCGCGCGCACGGGCCGCGAGCGTTTCTGGGACTGCTACGACGAACTGTGGCGCTATAGCTGGGCGCATTTCGTCGATCACGAATACGGCGCGTGGTACCGCATTCTCACGTGCGACAACCGCAAGTACGGCGACGAGAAAAGTCCCGCCGGCAAGACCGACTATCACACCATGGGCGCGTGCTACGAAGTCCTGAACGCGCTCGGCCCGACCTCGACTCAACGGTGACAAGCATGGCTAGCGAGCAAACCACTTTCCCGCAATTCGTTTCGGCGGGCGACATCCTCACCGACATGATCCGCACCGATGTGTCGAGCTGGCTCTCGCGTCCGGGCGGCGCGGGCTGGAACGTCGCGCGCGCGGTCGCGCGGCTCGGGCTGCCGACGGCCTGCGCCGGCTCGCTCGGCACCGACAATTTCTCCGACGACCTGTGGGACGCGAGCGTCGCGTCGGGACTCGACATGCGCTTCATGCAGCGTGTCGAGCGCCCGCCGCTGCTCGCGATCGTCCACAAGACGCAACCGCCGACTTACTACTTCATGGGCGAGAACGGCGCGGATCTGGCGTTCGATCCGTCGCGGCTGCCGCAAGGCTGGATGGAGCGCGTGAAGTGGGCGCATTTCGGCTGCATCAGTCTCGTGCGCCAGCCGCTCGGCGCGACGCTCGCCGCGCTCGCCCGGCAATTGCGCGATCACGGCGTGAAGATCAGCTTCGATCCGAACTATCGCAATCTGATGGAGCACGGCTACGAGCCCGTCCTGCGCAACATGGCGAGCCTCGCCGATCTCATCAAGGTGTCCGACGAAGATCTGCACATGCTCTTCAAGGGCATGCCCGAAGCGGACGCGCTCTCGAAAATCCGCTCGATCAATCCACAAGCCACCGTGCTCGTCACGCGCGGCTCAGGCCAGGCGACGCTCTACGCCGGCGACCAGCAATACAGCGCGCGTCCGCCGAGCGTCGAAGTGGCGGATACGGTCGGCGCGGGCGATGCGTCCATCGGCGGATTGCTCTACAGCCTGATGGCGCGTCACGGCGAGTGGCCCGATCATCTGAAGTTCGCGCTCGCGGCGGGCGCGGCGGCGTGCCGTCATTCGGGCGCGCATTCGCCTTCGCTGGAAGAGGTCGAGGCGTTGCTCGCATAAGCGTCGCACGCGTTACATATCAGCGTGCTAGCATGGATTCGTCCTTGCCTGGAGGCGAATCCATCATGGAAGACACGACCTACACGAAAGGCATTTATACCGCGACGATCGGCGTGCGCGCCGTCGACGGCGGGCAGTATCAGGGTCTCGTCTCGCTCGCGCGCGACAACGGCGAGGATAACGATGCGACGCTCTACGAAGTCGAAGCCGCATCGGGCAACGAAGAAGAAGCACTCGACGAAGCGCGCGCGCTCGCGCACCGCATTCTCGGGGAAATCGAACTGTAGCCAGGCGGCGGCGCGTGGCGCTGGCGCTTCGCGGCTGCATCGGAGGACATCATGCCGGAGCAGATCTTCCTGTACGGCGTCTACGCCATCCACGTGAGGGCGGTCGAGCTTCAGGGCTCGCGCTGGGACGCGGAATACGAGATCCGTCATCACGACAAGGCCGTGCAGCCGTGGACGACCGTCGGCGGCGATGACGGTCTCGCCGACAAGGCCGAGGCCGTCGAACTCGCGCATCAGCGCGCCGTGTCGGATATCGAAGCCGGCGCGGGCATTCCGAAGCCGCGGGCGTTTCCTTAAACCTCGTCCGACGAACGCGCGATGCCCGCGTGGACGCCCAGCGCGAGCCGTTCGGCCTCGCGATGATCGATCGCTGACGCGCGCTCGTAGCCTTCGCGCGCGAGCGAGCGCTCGACGTAATCGAAGAGCACGCCTTGCGGCTCGATCAGCTTCGCCCTGAAAGCGATCTGCAGTGTGCTCGCCGCGAGGATATCGGCGGCGGTGAACTGGTCGCCGAGCAGCCACGGACCTTCCTCCAGCGCGTTCTCGATCGCGTGCTCGACGCGCGTCAGGTCGCCCCAGCCGAAACTCACCGTGTTGCCCTGCGCGCCCGTCACGCGCTCGGCCATCGCCGGTTCGAGACACGAGCCGGTGAAAAACATCCATTGCAGAAAGCGGCCGCGCGACGGATCGCTGAGCGGCACGCCGAGCGCGGTTTCCGGATAGCGATCCGCGAGATAGAGCAGCACCGCGCCCGATTCGGCCACGCGCACACTGCCGTCTTCCAGCGCGGGCAGCTTGGACATCGGATTGACGCGGCAGAAGTTCGGATCGTTCTGCGCTCCGGCGCGGATATTCACGAACTCGAGCTGATACGGCACGCGCATTTCCTCGAGCATCCACAGCGCGCGAAAGGCGCGCGTCTTCGGCCAGTAGAAGAGCTTCATCGGCGTCGTTTTCATTGTCTTTCGATCCGCTCAGGTTAGCCCCAAAACCGGGCGAAACGCGCGCCGGACGGCACCGGGTTTACGCGTAGTCACGCCGGGGCCGGGAAAATTCCTCTCGCCTATCTCGAAATCAAGGTCGTTGTTTCTCGATGCGCGCGAAATCCGGGCGAGTGCGCAAAAACATTCCGCATTTGTCGGCAAAGAATGTCGCATTGCCTCGCATACCCACAAATACACCGGAGATTCCATGAACGCGCGCGTCCCTGCCGATGCATTTTTTCCTCCCGCGCTGTCGGACTACCAGCTCAGCGACAACCTGAGCGCCATCAAGGGCCGCATCTTCCTCACCGGCACGCAGGCGCTCGTGCGCCTCGTGTTGATGCAGCGCGAACGCGACCGCGCCGCGAACCTGAACACCGCGGGTTTCGTCAGCGGTTATCGCGGCTCGCCGCTCGGCATGGTCGATCAGCAATTGTGGAAAGCGAAAAAACTACTCGCGTCGCATGACGTGCGCTTTCTGCCCGCGATCAACGAGGAACTCGGCGGCACCGCCGTGCTCGGCACGCAGCGCGTGGAATCGGATGCGGAGCGCACCGTCGATGGCGTCTTCGCGATGTGGTACGGCAAGGGCCCAGGCGTCGATCGCGCGGGCGATGCGCTCAAGCACGGCAACGCGTACGGCTCGTCGCCGCATGGCGGCGTGCTCGTCGTGGCGGGCGATGACCACGGCTGCGTGTCCTCGTCGATGCCGCATCAGAGCGACCAGACGATGATCTCGTGGCACATGCCGGTGGTGAATCCGTCGAACGTCGCGGACATGCTGGAGTTCGGCCTCTACGGCTGGGCGCTGTCGCGCTTCTCGGGCGCGTGGGTCGGCTTCAAGGCGATATCGGAGACGGTCGAATCCGGCTCGACCGTCGATCTTGACGCGATCCGCACCGACTGGCAGCCGCCCGCCGACTTCACGCCGCCGCCGGGCGGCCTGCACAACCGCTGGCCCGATCTGCCGAGCCTGACGATCGAAGCGCGTCTCGCTGCGAAGATCGACGCCGTGCGCCACTTCGCGCGTGCGAACAGCATCGACAAGTGGATCGCGCCGAGCCCGCGCGCGAACGTGGGCATCGTGACATGCGGCAAGGCGCACCTCGATCTGATGGAAGCGCTGCGCCGCCTCGAACTCACCGTCGAAGATCTGGATGCGGCGGGCGTGCGCATCTACAAGGTCGGGCTGTCGTATCCGCTGGAAACGACGCGGCTGGAAACCTTCGTCGAAGGTTTGAGCGAAGTGCTCGTGATCGAGGAGAAAGGACCGGTCATCGAGCAGCAGATCAAGGATCATCTGTACAACCGCGTCGATGGCGCGCGGCCGGTCGTGATCGGCAAGAACGCGCGCGATGGCGCGCAGCTTCTGAGCGCGCTCGGCGAACTGCGTCCGTCGCGCGTGCTGCCGGTTTTTGCCGAATGGCTCGCGCGTCACAAGCCCGCGCTGGATCGCCGCGACAAGGTCGTCGATCTCGTCGCGCCGCACATCCTCTCGAATGTCGCCGACGCCGTGAAGCGCACGCCCTACTTCTGCTCGGGCTGCCCGCACAACACGTCGACGAAGGTGCCGGAAGGATCGGTCGCGCAGGCGGGCATCGGCTGTCACTTCATGGCTTCGTGGATGGAGCGCGACACGACCGGTCTCATCCAGATGGGCGGCGAAGGCGTCGACTGGGCGTCGCATTCGATGTTCACGAAAACGCCGCACGTCTTCCAGAATCTCGGCGACGGCACGTACTTCCATTCGGGCATTCTCGCGATTCGTCAGGCCGTGGCCGCGAAGGCGAACATCACGTACAAGATTCTCTATAACGACGCCGTCGCGATGACAGGCGGACAGCCGGTCGACGGCAGCATTTCGGTGCCGCAGATCGCGCGGCAGGTCGAAGCGGAAGGCATCGCACTCTTGGTCGTCGTCAGCGACGAACCCGAGAAGTATCAAGGTCACGAAGACCAGTTTCCGCGCGGCACGACGTTTCATCATCGCGGCGAGCTGGATGACGTGCAACGCCGTCTGCGCGACACGCCGGGCGTCACCGTGCTCATCTACGATCAGACCTGCGCCGCCGAAAAGCGCCGCCGCCGCAAGAAAGGCGAGTTTCCCGATCCGGACAAGCGCCTCTTCATCAACGAAGCCGTCTGCGAAGGTTGCGGCGATTGCGGCGTGCAGTCGAATTGCCTTTCCGTCGAGCCGGTCGAAACGGAGCTGGGCAGAAAGCGCCGTATCGATCAGTCGTCGTGCAACAAGGACTATTCGTGCGTGAACGGCTTCTGCCCGAGTTTCGTCACGGTCGAAGGCGCGAAGCTGAAGAAAGCCGAAGGCCACGCGTTCGATCCGGCCGAACTCGCGCGCCGCGTCGACGCGCTGCCGCTGCCGACAGGCCATCTCGACCAGGCACCGTACGACATTCTCGTGACGGGCGTCGGCGGCACAGGCGTCGTGACGGTCGGCGCGCTCATCAGCATGGCGGCGCATCTGGAAGGCAAGAGCGCGTCGGTGCTCGACTTCATGGGCTTCGCGCAGAAAGGCGGTTCGGTGCTCTCGTTCGTGCGCTTCGCCGCGACCGACGCGCTGCTGAATCAGGTGCGCATCGACACGCAGCAAGCCGATCTGCTGCTCGCGTGCGACATGGTCGTCGGCGCGAGTCCGGAAGCGTTGCAGACGGTGCGGCACGATCGCACGAAGATCGTCGTCAATACGCACGCGATTCCGAACGCGAGCTTCGTGCAGAACCCGGAAGCGAATCTTCATGCGGATGCGCTGCTCGACAAGATGCGTCACGCCGCCGGCCCCGATGCACACGACGCAATGCGTAGCTGCGACGCGCAGGCGCTCGCGCAGCGCTTTCTCGGCGACACCATCGGCGCGAACATCCTGATGCTCGGCTTTGCGTGGCAGCTTGGGCTCGTGCCGCTGTCGCTCGCGGCGTTGATGCGCGCGATCGAGCTGAACAATGTCGCGGTCGCGGCGAACAAGCTGGCGTTTTCGATCGGCCGTCTCGCGGCGTCGGACATGGCCGCGCTCGAAGCGCTGACCGCGCAAGTGCTGGCGAAACGCGTCACGATGGACCGGATGTCGTTGCCCGAGCTGATCGGCGATCGCGAGGAACGTCTGCTCGCTTATGGCGGGTCGAAGTATGTCCAGCGCTATCGCAAGCTGGTGAATGCGGCGGCTGGCAACGAAGCCATCGCGCGCGCCATCGCGATCTCGTTCTACAAGTTGCTCGCGGTGAAAGACGAATACGAAGTCGCGCGCCTGCACGCGGATCCGGCGTTTCGCGCCGCGCTCGGCGCGCAGTTCGAAGGCACGGCGGGTGACAGCTACACGGTGAAGTTCAACCTCGCGCCGCCGGCCCTATCGCATGGCGCGCCGAAGAAGAAGGTCTTCGGCCAGTGGATGTGGCCGGTATTCGGCGGCCTCGCAAAGATGCGCGCGCTGCGCGGCACCGCGTTCGATGTCTTCGGCAGAACGCTCGAGCGACGCATGGAACGCCAGCTCGCCGACGACTTCGAGATCACGATGACGCGTGCCCTCGGCAAGCTCGACGCCGACAACGCCGCCGACATCACGGCGCTCGCCGCATCGTTCGAGCGCGTGCGCGGCTACGGCCACGTGAAGCTCGCGAACGTCGCGATGGTCAAGCGCGGCGAACGCGACATCGCCGCGCGCATCGGCATCGAAGCGGCGACGGGCGATGCGGTGCGCGCCTCCATCGATTCGATGAAGGGCGCGGCGTCGCTCAAGGGCATTCCGGTGGTCGTGGCGAAGTAGTTATTCGGCGTCGTCGTCGGGCAACCAGTCGATGTCGCCGCACAACACGCAGCGCTTGCCTTGCGCGCGCGTCTCCACGGAGAGCGTGACGCAAGGCATCGCCTCGTTGATCGACAGATACGGCTTCGTCACATGCACGCGCTCAGGGTCGCCGAGCGCCGCGCGGAAGTACGGGCGGCGCAGCCAGTTCGCGCCCTGCGCGTCGATGAGCGGCAAAAAGCGCGCCTCGTGCGCGGCGCGGTCCGCGCGCAGCACGACGTTGCGGCCCGTCTGCCTGCCGTTCTGATCGAGCAGGAAACAGCGCGCGGCGTTGTCGAGCGCGAGGAAGTTCCAGCACACTTCTTCGAGCGGCTCGCCCGCCGCGAGCCGCTCGGCGGCACGCTCGAACGCGCGGATATACGGCTGAAGCCGTGTCGCGACGCGGCGCTCGCGCGCCTCGGTCTGCAGGCGATAACGCTCGGTCAGCTCACCGATCACCGACTGCGCGTGCACGAAGTCCGCGAGCCCCGGATGCGGCCGCGCGAAGAAAAAGCCCTGCACGAAGTCCGCGCCGCTCGCGAGCGCGAGTTGCGCCTCGTGCTCGGTCTCGACGCCCTCGATCAGCACGAGCTTGCCCGCTTCATGCAGCAGCGACACGATGCCCGAGAGCACCGCCTCCATGTTCTGCCGCTGCTTGAGCGAGCGAGCCGACAGCGGCGCGTGCACGTTGTGGCCGGCGTGCGAGAGCATCACGCGATCGAGCTTGACGATGTCCGGGTCGAGCTGCCAGATGCGCTCGATGTTCGTGTGCCCCGCGCCGAAATCGTCGAGCGCGATGAGAAAGCCGTGATCGCGGAACTGCTGCACCGCGAGCGCGAGGCGCTCGACATCCTCCGCGCTTTGCTCCAGCACTTCGAGCACGACGCGGCGCGGCTCGATATTGAGGCGCTTGAGATTCGCGAGCAGCGCCGCCGCGTGATACGGCTCGGTGAGCGCGCCCGGATGCACGTTGAGAAACAGCCATTCGGTCTGCGCGCCGAGCATCTTGAAGTTTTCCAGATGCAGCGCCTGCGCGAGCCGGTCGATCAGCAATGCTTCGCCGACGCGCGATGCCTGCCCGAACACATCGAGCGGCGACACGGGCCGGTCGAGCGCGTCGTGCGCGCGCAGCAAGCCTTCGTACCCGACCGCGCGCATGTGCGACAGGCTGAAGACCGGCTGGAAGACGCTCGATAGCGTCAACTCGCCGTGCTCGACCGAATAGCGGTCGAAGCCCGATGTCACGCCGAGTTCGAAGGTGCGCGCGGAAACCGTCGCTTTTTCGGGATTTGCGATCACCATGCCGATGCCCCTGCCTTCAACGTCCGGCGCAACGCGCCCGGTTGCTTGCTGCCTTGCGGACGCGTGCCGGATCGGTCCCATACCATTTTCATAAGAACAGCCCTCGATGATCTTCGTCGGGAGTCTGTGTGTCCCGGTGGCTTTCGGTAAAGCAAGCTCCATGCGCACGGCGTGGCGCGATTCGTCGATGGTTTGCCCGGGGTGTGCACCTTCAGCAGGCTGGTTTTGCGTGCATGTGCACCGTTGTGGTGCTTGATGTCGTTTTTCGCTGGATCCCGGTTTCGTGTCGGTTTATTGGCGTTGCCCCTGTGCGGGGCGGCAGTCACTTTCTTTGCTGCTGCAAAGAAAGTAACCAAAGAAAGCAGCTTCTCCATCCAAAGTGCTTCACACCGGCCGCGGCACAGGCGATTGACCTAATGGCCCGGCAGTAGCGAGTGCCCTCAAAGGTCTCACCGGGCTTGGATCGCGCACGGTCCGTCACATCGCGCCCCACAACAAACTGGTTCAGCACGAAATAGCTCCGGCCCGCTTCGCGGCCGACCGGTCAATCGGGTATCCGTGTGCTTCTTCTTCGTTGGTTTCCCTCGCATACCCCACGGCAGCGCGTAGCGCTGTGCCGAAACATTTCGTGCTGAACCAGCGCCCTTGGGGTACTAGCTTGTCAGACCGTGCGCGGTCCACGCCGCGTGAGTTTTGTGGGGGCACTCGCTACTGCCGGGCCATTCAGCCAATCGCCTGTGCCGCGGCCGGTGTGAGGCACTTTGGATGGGAAAGCTGCTTTCTTTGCCTACTTTCTTTGCAGCAGCAAAGAAAGTAGGTGCCGCCCCGCACAGGGGCAACGCTAATAAACCGACACGAAAACAGGCCATCCAAAGAAGCGCGAGCGAAAAAACAACCCAACCCCGGGCTAAACTTTCCCCTCGTCACCGCGCGCGCACAAATGGAAATCGTCTTCACCGTCCTCATTCTTCTGCTGGTCGTGGCGCTGTCGGGGTTCGGCCTGAGCCTGCTCCCGATCAAGCTGCCCCTGCCGCTCATCCAGATCGCGATCGGCGCGTGCCTCGCGTGGCCGGGCTTCGCGCTGCACGTCACGTTCGATCCCGATCTCTTCATGCTGCTCTTCATCCCGCCGCTGCTGTTCGCCGACGGCTGGCGCATTCCGAAGCGCGAGCTCTACATGCAGCGGCGCGCGATCCTCATGCTCGCGCTCGGGCTCGTGTTCATCACCGTCGGCGTGCTCGGCTATTTCCTGCACGCGATGATTCCGACGATGCCGCTGCCCGTCGCGTTCGCGCTCGCCGCCGTGCTCTCGCCGACCGACGCCGTCGCCCTCACCGGCATCGCCGGGCGCAACCGGATTCCAGCGAACCTGATGCATATCCTCGAAGGCGAGGCGCTGATGAACGACGCGTCCGGCCTCGTCGCGCTGAAATTCGCAATCGCCGCCGCGCTGACCGGCGTGTTCTCGCTGCGCGACGCAACCATCAGCTTTTTCATCATCGCGGCGGGCGGGATCGTGATCGGCGCGGCGATCAGTTGGGCCGTCACCGAGATTCCATCGCGTCTTCTGAAATTCTCCGAGGACGACGACCCGGCCGCGGGCGTGATCCTCACGATCCTGATTCCGTTCGCCTCGTATGTCGTGGCCGAGCATGTGGGCTGCTCGGGCATTCTGGCGGCGGTGTCGGCGGGCATGATGATGAACATCCAGAGCCTGCGCGAAGGCATTCCGAGCGCGGTGCGCGTGCGCATGACGAGCACGTGGACGATGATCGAGTTCGTCTTCAACGGCATGGTGTTCATCCTGCTCGGGCTGCAGTTTCCGCACATCCTCGGACAGGCGCTGATCGAGGCGCATCACGACAGCGACGCGCAAGTGGGCCTCCTGATCGGCTATATCTTCGCGACGCTCGTCGCGCTTTACTCGCTGCGCTTCGTCTGGGTGTATTCGCTGCGCTGGGTCGCGGCGCGCAAGACCGCGAAACGCGGCCTCGACAGCGCCGCGCCCGGCTTTCGCACGCTCGCGCTGACGACGATCGGCGGCGTGCGCGGCGCCGTGACGCTCGCGGGCGTGCTGTCATTGCCCGTGACGCTGGCCGGGCGCGATCTGGCGATCTTCATCGCGTCGGCGGTGATTCTGGTGTCGCTGCTCATCGCGGTCGTGGGCTTGCCGCTGATGCTGCGCGGCATCGAGCGCGAAAAGAATCCGCACGCGGCGGAGGAGCGCATGGCGCGCCGCCGCGCGGCGCAGGCGGCGATCCGGGCGATCGACGACACGCACGACGAACTCATCGAGCAGATGGATGAAGCCGCGTCCGCGCGCTGCGCCGACTCGACCGCGCGCGTGATGGGCATGTATCGCAGACGGCTGGCATCGCTCGGCGACGAAGAAGCGCCGCGCGTGGCGGCAAAGAAGAGCGAGATGGTGGAGACGCGGCTGAAGATGGCGGCGCTGCGGGCCGAGCGGGCGGAGTTGCTGCGGCTGCGCGCCTTGCAGGATATCAACGACGAAACGTTGAACAAGCTGATGCGGGAGATCGATTTGTCGGAGACGGCGATCGTAAACCGCAAGCGCGGGACTACGTCGTAATGCGTCCGCTCGTGCATTCGTCGAAGCACGAGCGGACAAACGCGAATCGGCTCAGATCACGTCCGACCCACGCCGGCGCAGCAGCGCATAAAGGATGATCGCCCCGAACGTAGCCGTCCCGATGCCGCCGAGCGCGAACCCGCCGAGCTTCAGCGTGAAATCGCCGGTGCCGAGCACGAGCGTGACAGCCGCGACGATCAGGTTGCGGTTATCCGAAAAGTTCACCTTGTTGACGACCCAGATGCGCGCGCCGGTCACCGCGATCAACCCGAACACGACGATGGACACGCCGCCCAGAACCGGACCCGGAATCGTCTGAATGAGCGCGCCGAACTTCGGCGAAAACCCGAGCACGATCGCGAACAGCGCCGCGACCACGAACACGAGCGTCGAATAGATCTTCGTGACGGCCATCACGCCGATATTTTCCGCATACGTCGTCACGCCGGTGCCGCCGGCGAAACCGGAAGCGATCGTCGCCAGCCCGTCGCCGATGAACGCGCGGCCGATGTACTTGTCGAGGCTCTTGCCCGTCATCGCGCCGACGGCCTTGATGTGCCCGAGATTCTCCGCGACGAGAATGATCGCGACCGGCGCGATCAGCGTCATCGCCGGGGCTTCGAACACGGGCGCGGTGAAATGCGGCATGCCGAACCACGCGGCGTTCGCGACGATCGCAAAATCCACCGGCTTGCCCATGCCCATGCCGTTGGTCAGCACCGCATAGATGGCGTACGCGATCGCGAGGCCGATCAGGATCAGCAGGCGCTGCGCCATGCCGCGCGCGAACACCGCGACGCCGCCCACGCACAGCACAGTGACGAGCGCCATCCACGATTCGAAGCTGCTTCCCATCACGCCCTTCACGGCGATCGGCGCGAGATTCAGCCCGATCACGCAGACGATCGCGCCCGTGACGACCGGCGGCATCATCGTTTCGATCCACTTCGTGCCGACCGCCGCGACGATCAGGCCGATGATCGTGTAAGCCACGCCGCACGCGATGATCCCGCCGAGCGCGACCGGAATGTTGAGGTTCGGGCCATGACCGCCGTATCCCGTCACCGCGATCACGAGCCCGATGAACGCGAAGCTCGAACCGAGATAGCTCGGCACGCGCCCGCCGACCAGCACGAAGAACAGTAGCGTGCCGATGCCCGACATGAAGATGCACAGATTGGGATCGAAGCCCATCAACAGCGGGGCGAGCACGGTCGAGCCGAACATCGCGACGACGTGCTGAATGCCCATCGCGATCATCTGCGGCCAGGCGAGGCGCTCGTCGGGCGCGACGACGCGCCCCTCCTGGGCATCCGGCTGAACCGGCCAGCGCGGGAAATAGGAATCGGACATCGGCGGGGCTCCTTCTCGGGCGGTGAGGCGCCGTCCGTGCGGCGCGCGTGATCTGAAAAAACAGGCGCGAGTGTACGGAGCGGGCTCTCGGGTGGCAAGCGAGCCGATATTACGTCCGTTTGGCCGACCCTTGCCCGCGCCGTGTCACGCGCGTCCCGCCCTTCAGACGCCGCGCTCCAGCTCGAAAACCGCGACCGCGTGCTTAAGTTGCTCCGCCTGATCGGCCATCGCGCCCGCGGCGGCCGCCGCCTGCTCGACGAGCGCCGCGTTCTGCTGCGTCACCTCGTCCATCTGGGCGACGGCGCGGTTCACCTGCTCGATGCCCGCGCTCTGCTCGTGCGAAGCCGACGAAATCTGCGCCATGATGTCCGTCACGCGCTGCACGGCCTGCGTGACGTCGGCCATCGTTGCGCCGGCGCGTTCGGCAAGGGCCGCGCCGCTGTCCACGCGCGCCGTCGACGCCTCGATCAGCTCCTTGATTTCCTTCGCCGACATCGCGCTGCGCTGCGCGAGCGAGCGCACTTCGCCCGCGACCACCGCGAAGCCGCGCCCTTCCTCGCCGGCGCGCGCCGCTTCCACGGCGGCGTTCAGCGCGAGAATATTGGTCTGGAAAGCGATGCCCTCGATCACGGCGATGATGTCCGTCATGCGCTTGGAGCCCGACGCCAGTTCGCGCATGTTGTCCACCACTTCGCCGACGAGTTCGCTGCCGCGCGCCGACACATCCGACGCGCCGCGCGCGAGGCCGCTCGCCTCGTCCGCATTGCTCGCGTTCTGTTTCACGGTCTGCGTGAGCTGCTCCATGCTCGACGCGGTCTCTTCCAGCGAGGCCGCCTGCTCTTCGGTGCGCTGCGACAGATCGGTGTTGCCCTGCGCGATTTCGCGCGACGCGAACAGAATCGACTCGCTCGAATGGCGAATCCCGCCGACGATATCCGCGAGCTTCGTGCTCATGTTGCCGAGGCTCGCGAGCATGCTGCTGTCGTCGCCGGGGCGCGTGGCGACGCGCGTCGTCAGGTCGCCGCGCGCGATGCGGTCGGCGATATCCGCCGCGTACGCCGGCTCGCCGCCGAGCTGCGCGGAAAGACGCCGCCCGATCAGCACCGCGAGCAGCGCGCCCGCGACCATCGCGCCGAACACGAGTGCGAGCATGACGACGCGCATCGTTTCGTATTCCGATGCCGCGTCGCGACGGGCATCGGTCGCGCGCTTGCGTTTGAAGTCGGCGAGACGTTCCAGCGAATCGCGCGCCTTTTCGCTCGCGGCGATCGCGCGCGCGATGAGACCCATCTGGTCGACGTCGACCGGCATCGGCTTCTTGCCCATCTGCATGAGCACGATGTCTTCCCACGCGGCCACCGACTGGTTCGCCGCCTCGTAGAGCGCGATGCTCTCGGCGGAGCGCATCGTCGGGCGAAGGCGCTCGAACGCGCGGTGCATGCTGTCGAGCGACGCCGACATGCCTTCCTTCAGCTTCTCCTTGCCCGCATCGTCGGCGAAGGTGAGGTTGGCGGCGGCGAGATCCGTGTTGAGCTTGTGCTTGTTGACTTCCTCGACCCAATAGAGGCCGTCCATATGACGTTCGCCGATTTCCTCGATCAGGCCGTTCATCTTCGCGAGCGAAATCACGCCGGTGGCGCCCACGCAAGCGGTGAACAGAATCACGACCGCGAAAGACAGCAACAGCTTGCTGAGCACGGACAGGCGATCAAACCATTTCATCGATGTCTCCTCTGTCACGCCCCGCGGACGACGCCCGCGGACGGCGTGGCGCAAACTCCGGTTCGCGCACAGAGTGGCATTACGGCGCTCGTCTCGATTTTCTTGAGCGCGTATGCGGGAGATAACGTCCTGAGGATGAGCGTTGAAATACCGGCGAAAGACCGAGACAGGGCGGCCGAAAGAAATCCGCAGATTGCTGCCTATTGGCAGACAAACTAGGCGAATTCTTAATTGGGAGTTTTCTTATTCAGGCGCACACCTTTGCAACGTATGCTTAATCCATGCGTGTTCCATGTACGCGCATGTCGTTGCAACTCTCCGATTACCGCCCTTGGCACCCGGCTTGGGCGGTTCTTTTTTGCGCGCTCGCTTTTGCCGTCGATGTGTTTCTGATCGCGTCGATCGCCGCCCGGGTTTCGCCCGGGCGTGGTCTTGCTTTTACTGACGCACGGGCTTCTTCGCCAGCTTGCGCTGCAGCGTGCGCCGATGCATGTTGAGCGCGCGCGCCGTCGCCGAAATGTTGCCGTTGTTTTCCGCGAGCGCGCGCTGGATATGCTCCCATTCGAGCCGCGCGACGGAAAGCAGCGTCGGGTTCTCGATCGCTTCCTCGGCCGTCTGCTCGCTCGCCTGCTCGTGAAGCGCGGAGAGAATCGTCTCGACGTTCGCCGGCTTGGCCAGATAGTTATCCGCGCCGTCCTTCACCGCCTGCACGGCCGTCGCGATGCTCGCGTAGCCGGTCAGCACCAGAATGCGCGCGTCCGGCTGAAGGTCGCGCAGCGGCGCGACGAGCCGCAGCCCGGAATCGTTGCCCAGGTGAAGATCGACCGTGATCTGGCCGAACTTGTGCTGGTTGGCGAGCTTCAGCGCTTCGTCGGCGTCGTGTGCCTGATGGGGCGTGAAGCCGCGCCGCGTGAGGCCGCGGGCGAGAATGCCGGCAAAGACTTCATCGTCGTCGATGATCAGAAAGTTGGTATCGCTCATGCTTTTTTCTCCGTAATGCCGTTCTGGCGAGCCTGTATTCGAGTTCAGGCCGTGCCGCTTCGTTCAGTTCTTGCCGACTGCGCCGGCGCCGCGACCGCGCCGCGGTTCGGCAGGCGCAGCACCGCGCATGTGCCGCGTGGCTTGCCGTCGATCAGTTCGATGGATCCGGCGAGCCGCGCCGCCGCCGCGAACGCCAGATAAAGCCCGACGCCGTGCCCGCCCTGGGTGCTGTCGACCGGGCCCGCGCCGAGCGTCGCGCGCAGCGCGGGCGGAATGCCGGGGCCGCGATCGCACACGTCGAAGCGCACGTAGTCCATTTCGTCGATGCTCTCGACCGACGCCCGCAGCGTCACCGATTCGCTGCTCGCGCGCGCGGCGTTGTCGAGCAGGATCGTGAGGATCTGGCCGACGGCCACCGCGTCGTCGATCGACGCGTTCGCGGGCGTCCCATCGATCTGCGCGAATTTCACCTGCGGATGCCGCAGACGCCACTGCTCGATGAAGCTCGACAGCCATTCGTCGAGCGCCTGACGGCTCGACGGACCGGTCGCCCGACTGCGCAGGCGCGCGAGCGCGGAGGTGCAGAGCGCCATCTGCTGTTCGAGCAATTCGAAATCCGCCGCGTAGGGCGCGAGGTTCTTGTCGTGCGCGGCGGAATCGCGCAACTCCTCGGACAGCATCGCGATGGTGGAAAGCGGCGTGCCCATCTCGTGCGCGACGGTCGCCGCCTGCACGCCGAGCGCGACCGCGCGCTCATCGCGCAGATGGCGCTGCTGGGCTTCGGCGAGGGCGGCGTCGCGCACGCGCAGCGCCCGCGACATGCGCGCGACGAACCAGCCGATCAGCCCGACGCTCACCATGAAGTTCACCCACAGGCCGGTGCGGAAATAATCGAAGAGATTGGCCGGATTCTCGATATTGAGCGGCACGTAGTTGTAGCTGAGCAGCGCATAACAGGCGACGGCGAAGAGCGCGAGGCAGGACATCATCGTCCACGGCAGCACGGCGGCGGCGATCGCGAGGGACGGCAGATAAAGCGTGACGAACGGATTGGTCGCGCCGCCGGAGAGAAACAGCAGCGCCGAGAGCGCACCGAGATCGACCCACATCTGGCCGAACAGTTCGAGATTGCTCTCCGGCCGCGCCCGCGCGACGCGCAGCCACGTGAGGCCGTTGAAGATCATCTCCAGCGCGATGACGAGCAGCATCGCGGGCAGCGGGAGCTTTGCGCCGAAAAAGATCTGCACGACGGCGATGGTCGTCAACTGGCCGATGATCGCGAGCGAGCGAAGCCAGAAGAGATGACCGAGATTGACCCGTCCGGTATTGGTTATGCGATGCATCTGGTTGAGTGCCCGACTGGGTTATCACGCTTCATGCGACATTATCCCGCTTGCATCAGGCTTGCTGCGGCATCTGGCGCGATTTGTCGCACCTTGGCGCGCGTTATTTCGCGAGCCCGATTTCGGCAGCGAGACACGCCGGGCACAGGCAACCCACGCCGGGCCGCAGGCGATCGACCGGCAGCGCGGGCAGCGTCGCGCACCAGCAAGTGGAATCGCCCGCTCGCGTGCCGCAGCGAAACGGCGCGCCGCAGCGCTCGCAAATGAGCGAGCCCGGCGCTTCACGCTCGTTCGTTTCGGGAGATTCGTTCATCATCTTGTCATCGATCTGCCTGAACGATGATCGCATGCCGGCGCACCTGCCGGAAAACGTTGGCGCCGCCGCGGCAATTCGTCCTGCTGCAATGCGTCAGTCCTGTACAATTCGGCGTGTTTAAACGCTCCTCGCCTCATTTGCCGCCATGTCCGAGCTACCCGACCTCACGCAAATCGCGCCGACCCTGAAGGCTGAAATCCTGGCCGAGGCGCTGCCCTATATCCGTCAGTATCACGGCAAGACGGTCGTGATCAAATACGGCGGCAATGCCATGACCGAGGAGCGCTTGAAGCAGGGCTTCGCGCGCGACGTGATTTTGCTGAAGCTCGTCGGCATCAATCCGGTGATCGTGCACGGCGGCGGCCCGCAGATCGACCAGGCGCTGAAGAAGATCGGCAAGCAGGGCACGTTCATCCAGGGCATGCGCGTCACCGACGAAGAAACCATGGAAGTCGTCGAATGGGTGCTCGGCGGCGAGGTGCAGCAAGACATCGTCACGCTCATCAATCACTTCGGCGGTCAGGCGGTCGGTCTGACGGGCAAGGACGGCGGCCTGATCCACGCGCGCAAGCTGTTGATGCCGGACCGCGACAATCCGGGCCAGTTCATCGACATCGGTCAGGTCGGCGAAGTCGAGGCGATCAACCCGGCGGTCGTGAAGGCACTGCAGGACGACGCGTTCATTCCAGTCATTTCGCCGATCGGCTTCGGCGAGGACGGCCTCTCGTACAACATCAACGCGGATCTGGTCGCGGGCAAGCTCGCCGTCGTGCTGAACGCGGAGAAGCTCGTCATGATGACGAACATCCCCGGCGTGATGGACAAGGAAGGCAATCTGCTGACCGACCTTTCCGCGCGCGAGATCGACGCCCTCTTCGCGGACGGCACCATTTCCGGCGGCATGCTGCCGAAGATCTCCTCCGCGCTCGATGCCGCGAAGAGCGGCGTGCGCTCGGTGCACATCATCGACGGCCGGATCGAACATTCGGTGCTGCTCGAAATTCTGACCGAGCAGCCGTTCGGCACGATGATCCGCTCGCATTGAGCTTTCTCCCGTTTCTCCAACGCCCGCCAATACGCGGGCGTTTTCTTATATGACCGTGCCTCGCCCGTCCCGCCGCCGCCGCGTCAAAGCACGCGGCCCCGTCTGGCTCTTCGATCTCGACAACACGCTGCATCACGCGTCGCACGCGGTTTTTCCGGCGATCAATCGCGGGATGACGCAGTACATCATGGATCGCCTGAATGTCGACGTCGACGAGGCGAACCGTCTGCGCGTCGGTTATACGGTGCGCTACGGCGCGACGCTGCTCGGACTCGTCAGACATCACGGCGTCGATCCGGCCGACTTCCTGCGCGAGGTTCACACCTTCCCCGATTTGCCGTCGATGCTGCGCGCCGAGCGCGGCCTCACGCGGATACTGCGCGCGCTGCCCGGACGCAAGATCGTGCTCACCAACGCGCCGACGCTCTACGCGCGCACTGTGCTCGCGGAACTCGGCATCGCGAAGCTGTTCGAGCGCGTGATCGCGATCGAGGACATGCGCGAGGGCAATCACTGGCGCGCCAAACCCGATGCGCCGATGCTGCGCCGTGCGATGCGCCGCGCGCACGTGCGTCTCGAAGACGCGATTCTCGTCGAGGATACGCGCGGGCATCTGAAAAGCTATCGGCGGCTGGGGATTCGCACGGTCTGGATCGTCGCGCATCTGCCGGTTGCTAAAACGTCGGGCGGCGGGTTGTCGGTGCGCTTGCCGGGCGTGGGCCGGCCGCATTACGTCGATCGCACCGTGCGCTCGCTGCGCGCGCTGACGTCATCGCATGGGCGGCGTCTACATTCGGAATAAGCGGCGCGCGAGGATGTCTTCGAGGTCCGAGCGCGCATCGACGACGAGATGCACGTAGATGATGTCCCCGTCGACCTTGTAGATGATGCGGTTCGTGCCGCTCGCGACTTCGTAGTAGCCCGACATGCGGAAGTCGACGAGCTCCGGCGGCGTCACGCCGTTGCGCGGCGCGGCTTCGATTTCCGCGATGGTATCCGCGAGCTTGTTGCGCGTCGCGGCCCACGCGGTACCGCCGAACTTGTTGATGACGTAACGCCGGAATTCCTGCAGATCCTGGCGCACCGGATCGAGAAAGACGGTCTTCACTTAATGCCTTCTGCGCGGTCCATGCGCTCGATCTCGGCGAACACATCGGCCGCGCTCGTGCACTGGCCGGCCTCGATGGTCTTCTGTCCCATCGCCAGAATCTTCAGCAGCGCGAGCGTCTGATGCAGATCCTCGTACGACTGCACGTCCTGCACGACCACCCGGCCTTCGCCGTTCTGCGTGATGAGCATCGGCTCACGGCTCTCGACGACGTTGCGGATCATCTCCGCCGCGCGGCTCTTCAGATGACTCAGCGGTCTGACCCGGCTCGGCTTCATTTCCGTTTCCTGGCAAGACGACACGATTACACAATATAGACGCAAAAGCGGGCCATATCCAAGGCGGCCCGGATGGCGGCGTTATGACGATTTCCGCTATACTTCACCGCTAACGAGATTTTCTCGAACATCAACGACGCGCCGATTTGCTGACTCGATTGCGGGCGCGCGAACCTCAGTGATCATTCACGGGCGTTCACTATAAATGCGGCTAAAGAGGTCGTCAGCCGCGCCGTCGCTGTATTCCCGCGCATCGCCGACACCGTTTAGCCGCTTGGTCAAAGGCGGAATGAATGGAATCGATCGGCATCGTCACTCCCCAAACACTGCGCTTCACCGAGCCGCTCGCCATGCAGAACGGCTCGACGCTCGGCGACTACGAGCTCGTCGTCGAAACCTACGGCGAGCTCAACGCCGCGCGCTCGAACGCCGTGCTCGTATGCCACGCGCTGAACGCTTCGCATCACGTCGCGGGCGTCCATGCCGACAACCCGAAGGACGTCGGCTGGTGGGACAACATGGTCGGGCCCGGCAAACCGCTCGACACGAATCGCTTCTTCGTGATCGGCGTGAACAATCTCGGCTCGTGCTTTGGCTCGACCGGGCCGATGAGCATCGACGGCGGCACGGGAAAGCCGTATGGCGCGAGCTTTCCCGTCGTCACGGTCGAAGACTGGGTGAACGCGCAGGCGCGTCTCGCGGACCGCTTCGGCATCGAGCGCTTCGCGGCGGTGATGGGCGGCAGCCTCGGCGGCATGCAGGCGCTCGCGTGGAGCATGATGTATCCGGAGCGGCTCGCGCATTGCATCGTTGTCGCGTCCACACCGAAACTCTCCGCGCAGAACATCGCGTTCAACGAAACGGCGCGCTCCGCGATCCTCTCCGATCCCGATTTCCACGGCGGCGATTACTACGCGCACGGCGTGAAGCCGCGTCGCGGTTTGCGGGTCGCGCGCATGATCGGCCACATCACGTATCTGTCGGACGACGACATGGCCGTGAAATTCGGCCGCGCGCTGCGCCGTGCCGAAGGCGCGCTCGATGCGTACAACTTCAACTTCGATGTCGAGTTCGAAGTCGAGTCGTATCTGCGCTATCAGGCCGACAAGTTCGCCGAATATTTCGATGCGAACACGTATCTGCTGATCACGCGCGCGCTCGATTATTTCGATCCCGCCAAAGCCTTCGACGGCGATCTCACGAAAGCGCTCGCCAATACCAGCGCGAAATATCTCATCACCAGTTTCACGACGGACTGGCGTTTCGCGCCCGCGCGCTCGCGCGAAATCGTGAAGGCGCTGCTCGACAACAAGCGCACGGTGAGCTACGCGGAAATCGATGCGCCGCACGGCCACGATGCCTTCCTGCTCGACGACGCGCGCTATCACAATCTCATGCGCGCCTATTACGAACGCATTGCCACGGAGATCGGCGCATGAACCAGCACACCCTCGATTCGCTCGCGCTGCGCTCGGACTTTCGCGCGATCGCCCGCTGGGTCGAACCGCGCTCGACGGTGCTCGATCTCGGTTGCGGCGATGGCTCGCTCTTGTCGCTCCTCGGCGAAGAACTTGAAGTGAAGGGTTACGGCATCGAGATCAACGACGCCGGCGTGCTCGCGTGTGCGCAAAAAGGCGTGAACGTAATCCAGCAGAATCTCGAAGACGGCCTGCGTCTGTTCGAGGACGACAGCTTCGATTTCGCGGTCCTTTCGCAGACGCTGCAGACGATTCATCAAACCGCCGCGATCCTGCGCGAGACGGTGCGCGTGGGGCGCCAGTGCATCGTGTCGTTTCCGAATTTCGGGTACTGGCAACATCGGCTGTCGGTGATTCAGGGGCGCATGCCCGTGTCGAAATCGCTGCCCTATCAGTGGCACAACACGCCGAACGTGCGCGTGCTCACGATCAAGGATTTCGAGGCGCTCGCGCCTGAAGTGGGCATCGAGATTCTCGACCGCGTGGTGCTGCACGACGGCCAGCCCGTCCGTTGGGGCGCGAACTGGCGTGGTAGTCTTGCGGTCTATCGCGTGAAGCGCCGGTAACGAAGACCGGCGGGCTCGCGCATCGACAACTGCCTGCTATACGACATGCCTGATACGCCACACGAGGCGCCCGCTCTAACTGCTCACGAAGAACATCCCGGATGGCGCGCGTTTCTCAACAAGCGCATCCTCATTTGCGTCTTTCTCGGCTTCACGTCCGGATTGCCGCTCTTCACGCTCTACAGCCTGCTGCAGGCGTGGCTGACGACCGCGCACATCAACGTCAAGGAGATCGGCCTCTTCGCGCTGATCGGGCTGCCGTATACGTGGAAGTTCGTCTGGTCGCCGCTGATGGACCGTTTCATTCCGCGCTTTCCGGGCTGGAGTCCCGGCAGACGGCGCGGCTGGATGTTCGTCACGCAAGTGCTCGTGATGGTGGCGATCGGCTCGTTCGGGTTCTTCTCGCCCGAACGGAATCTGTGGGCCGTCGCGGCGGTGGCCGCGCTCGTCGCGTTCTTCAGCGCGAGTCAGGACATCGTCATCGATGCGTATCGCCGCGAACTGCTCGCCGATACCGAGCAAGGGCTCGGCAACGCGGTGCACGTCAATGCTTACAAGGTCGCGGGCCTCGTGCCCGGCTCGCTGGCGCTGATTCTCGCCACCTTCCTGCCGTGGAAGACCGTGTTCCTGATCACCGCCGCGTTCATGCTGCCGGGTCTCATCATGACGCTCGTCGTCAGGGAACCGGAGATTCATGGCGCGCCGCCGAAGAATCTGCGCGAGGCGATCGTCGAGCCGTTTCACGAGTTCGTCACGCGCGATGGCTGGCGCGCGGCGCTGCTCGTGCTCAGCTTCATCTTCCTCTACAAGCTCGGCGACACGATGGCGACCGCGCTCGCCACGAAGTTTTTCATCGACGTCGGCTTCTCGCTTGCGCAGATCGGCGTGATCGCAAAGGCCGTCGCGTTCTGGGCGAGCATCGCGGGCGGGTTGCTCGGCGGCATTGCGCTGGTGAAGATCGGTATCGCGCGCGGATTGTGGATTTTCGGCTTTCTGCAGATTATCGCGACGCTGGGCTTCGCCTGGCTTGCGAAAATCGGGCCGTCGCCGGCGGCGCTCGCCGTGCTGTACGGCTTCGAAACCTTTGCGACGGGCCTCACGCTCGCCACCTTCACCGCGTACATCGCGAGCACGACGGACCCGCGCTACACCGCGACGCAATTCGCGCTCTTCACGAGTCTCGCGGCGGTGCCGCGCACGTTCGCCGCGGCGGGCAGCGGCTACATTGTGAATGAAACGGGATGGTTTCCGTACTTCATGATCTGCGTCGTGCTGTCCATTCCGGGCATGTTACTGTTGCCCAAGATCGCGCCCTGGAGAATTCAACGATGACGGTTTCTTTCAAGCTTCGCGCCTTGGTTTGCGCATTGACATGGGCGTCGCTCGCGCCTATGTCCGCGCATGCTCAGGACGAACAGAAGACGCCGCCGCCGTACTCCGCACCGAACAATCAGATCCGCTTCGGCAATACGGCGCTCTTTCGCAACCTGATTCCGCCCGCGACGCTCGAAGCGCAGGCGGCCGAGGAATACGCGCAGGTCATCCACGATGCCGAGCGCAACAAGACCTTGCTGCCCGATAACAACTCGCTCGTGAAGCGCGTGCGCGAGATCGCGAATCACGAGATTCCGTTCGCGCTCAAGTGGAACGATCGCGCGAAGAACTGGAAGTGGGAGATCAACGTCATCAAGTCGCCGGAAGAGCGCATGGTGTGCCTGCCGGGCGGGAAGATCGTCGTGTATAGCGGGTTGATCGACAAGCTGCGTCTGAACGATAACGAGATCGGCATGATGATCGGCCACGAGATCGCGCACGCGTTGCGCGAGCATGCGCGCGAGCGGCTGGGCCGGCAGCAGGCGGCGCAGCTCTCCGCGGGCACGATGCCGCAGTTGTTCGGCTTTTCGAACTTCCCGTCGCAGCAACCCGATATTGGCGATGAACTGCTTTCGATGCGCTATTCCCCCGCTGACGAGACCGAAGCCGATGTGATCGGCAGCGAGATCGCTTCGCGCGCGGGCTACGATCCGCGTGCTGCCGTCACGTTGTGGAACAAGATCGATTCAGCAACGCGGCGCGCGGATGTCGGTTTTATCTGGTTGCATCCGTATGGACCGGATCGCAGGCAGGATCTGCTCAAGCGCATGCCGGACATGATGCCGCTTTATGCCAAGGCGGTTGGCAAGAGCATCGATCAATTGCCGAATTATGCGGGGATGGGGCGGTTTAAGAAGACTGGGCGGTGAACTCGCTCGCTCCCATCGCGAAGAGGTGCGTCGCCGCTTCGAGTCATTCGGTTGCAAGCTATAGATAGGGCGGAATCTTCGACTTGCAGTCCTGAAGCGATCGAACGCTATCCGAGATAATTCCAAAACGATACTTGCAATAATCGCCGAAGCGGGCACGTTCGGACGAAGACATCTGATCAATCGGTACATCGTCGCCTTCATTCGCGAAGGGATCGTAAAACTCCATTTGAAGCGTCACCTCCGAGCGTATCGATGTGAAAGAAGTCTCGCAGAATGGCGCTAAACGTCTGGACAGACCGCACTTGTGCATCCGGCACCTTCGGACGTTTGCTGAAACCAAGCTTGCCGAAGAGTTGCCTGATCTGCGCAACATGATCGTTGCCTTCGCCAGCGTCCGTTAGATCTTCCAGCAAGACAATGCCGATCACGCCCGTGTTGAAATTGTGCAAATGCTCGCCTTTGAAACGAATGTCTCTGCCTTCGAAGACGCTCCCAACGCAATCCAACGCGTAGTGATAGCCAATGTCGTCGCTAGAAGCCTTCGACCGATTCATTTGAAGATCCTGAATGTCCTGCAACTGGAGCGCAGCAGGGCCACAAGCAAAGCTACGTCCGGCGTGATGAATGGCGATCTTCGTGTAGTTCCAGTCATCGCGCATTCGTTCCGAGCGATTCTTATGCGCAACCCAATCCGAGCGCTCCACAAAACTCATACCGCTGCTACGAACGCGATTGATAATCGCTTGACGTGTGGCAGCCCGGTTATCGACCGAGATAGCAATGGCGTCTTCGCGCGTGCTCCCTGCAGTCGTGCGCGTCGATGTCCAATGCTCAATATTGTAGTCAGCAGCCAACTTCAATCTCCTCTCGTCGGATTCAAAGCGCGACGAGGAGACGAGAACACGACGTGAATCTGCACGGCCTGCTCATCGTCCGTTTCGACTCGCGCGTAGCCCAGCGCGTCCGTTGTGCCGAAATACTCAATGCCTGCCACCCGCGCAAGGAAAGGGCGGCCAGAAAGCGGTTCACCGGTCTCGCTATCTGTTACGCGAAACCAGCTTCTATGTTTCTTGGCATCAGACCTGCCGCTCTCGGCAAGTGTCTCGGGAATCTGCCGTCCTGCACGCTTCAGCCAGACGCCCGGATTACTTCCGACGATCGCCCGATTCTTTCCGCAAGGACACAAGACCTCGTCGCCGTCCAGGACGACATTTCGGCCGGCATTGGAAACGTTTCGTCCCGTGCCAAGGATCTTGAAAATGCCTTCGCATTTTCCGCAAGTTGCGTCGTTGCCGTCGAGCGCAACTTTCTTTCCTTTGTCACTGATTCGGGATCCGGACGCGAACACGCGTCCTCCGGTGCTTGTCGAATCTCCGTCTCGTACCGCAGCCTTTCGCACTTATTTTTCCCCTTCGTACCATTCAACCGACGCCGTTGCTTCGTTTTGCAAACGATGAGCAGACGCAGTCGTTCAGAGCGCAGATCACATGAAGCGTGACCGCTCAAGAATAAGCATCTTCGGGGTTTTCGTAGTCGCGAGGCACAGAAAATCGCCACATGCATCGGATTTTCACGATTGGCGCGTTTTGCAGGGCAACGGGCGTGTCCCGCGTCAGGAAGTTATCCTGAAACAGAGGCACGCCTCATAAGTCGTTCACTTCTTGCCGATCTTCCAGTCGTAATCAATAGTCAGCGGCGCATGATCGCTAAACTTGATATCCCTGAAAATCGACGTCTTCTTCGCCGTCGCGGCGACTTCCTGCGTCGCGATCTGATAGTCGATCCGCCACCCCACGTTCTTCGCATACGCCTGGCCGCGATTGCTCCACCACGTGTACTGCTCGGCTCGCTGATCCAGTGTGCGGAACACATCGACATAACCGACATCGTCGAAGAGCTTCGTGAGCCACTCGCGCTCCTCAGGCAGGCAGCCGGAGTTCTTCTGGTTGCTCTTCCAGTTCTTGATGTCGACTTCCTTGTGCACGATATTCACGTCGCCGCACAGAATGACTTCGCGCTCTTTCGAAAGCGCGTCGAGATGCGGCATGAACTCGTCCATGAAGCGGTATTTCGCCTGCTGACGCTCGTCGCCGCTCGACCCCGACGGCACATACACCGACACCACGGAAAGTTTCCCGAAACGCGCTTCCACATAGCGCCCTTCCGGATCGAACTCTTCCGAGCCGAAGCCGATGATCACGTCATCCGGCTCGTGACGCGTATAAAGACCCGCGCCGCTGTAGCCCTTCTTCACCGCGTGCTGGAAATAGCCCTGGAAACCGTGCGGCGCGAGGAATTCCGGCGTCAGGTCGTCTTGCGAGCATTTGATTTCCTGCACGCACACGACGTCGGATTTCTGCTCGCCAAACCAGTCGAAAAAACCTTTCTTGGCGGCCGAACGGATGCCGTTGAGATTGGCGGTAATCACGCGAAACATACGCTTCCTCTTTAATCGATTTCGTTTATTCGACCTTCACGCCCTTGAGCGATTCCTTGGCCGGCGGGAATTCGAGCTTCATGTCCTGCATCGTGCGCAACAGCAGTTCCGCGACCATCACGTTGCGATGCGTCTTCGAATTGCCCGGAATGATGTACCACGGCGCGTATTCGGTCGATGTCGCGCCAAGCGCGTCCGCATACGCCGCCTGATAGTCATCCCACTCCTTGCGCGCTTCGAGATCCGAGACGTCGAACTTCCAGTGTTTGGTCGGATCGTCGATGCGCGCCTGCAGGCGCTCGCGCTGCTCGTCCTTCGAAATATGCAGGAAGCATTTGACGATGGTCGTGCCGCTATCCGTGAGCAGGGACTCGAACGCGCGAATATGTCGATAGCGCCGCTCGGATTCGTCGGCATCGATCTGCTTGAGCACGCGCGGCACGAGCACGTCTTCGTAGTGGCTGCGATTGAAGATCGCGAACTCGCCGGCCTGCGGCGCCTGCGCATGCACGCGCCACAGGAAGTCGTGCGCGGCCTCGCGCTCCGACGGCGCGCGAAACGGCACGATGCGCAGTCCGAGCGGATCGACATCGTGAAACACCGCGCGCACGGTGCCGTCCTTGCCGCTCGTGTCCATGCCTTGCAGCACGAGCAGCACGCGCCGGCGGCGCTGCGCGTGGAGCTTCTCCTGAAGGTCATCGAGCTGAACGCCGATCGCCGTGAGGCGTTCCCGGTCTTCATCCTTCGTGCCGCTGGAAAACGGCTTCGCGGAAGGGTCGATCGTGCTCAGGTCAAACGGCTTCAGCTTTTTGCCGGCGTCGAAGAACGGCACGCGAAAGTCGTCGAGTCCGGGTTTCTTTGCCATTTTTTATCGCCTTCCAATGAAAACGGGCCGCTGCCAGGCTTAACCGGCAGCAGCCCGCGAGTCTCGCACGCGTGCTTCAGGCGCTCAGGATAACTTTTTCTTCAACAACTCGTTCACTTGCTGCGGATTCGCCTTGCCTTTGGTCGCCTTCATCGCCTGGCCTATCAGCGCGTTGAACGCCTTCTCCTTGCCCGCGCGGAATTCGTCGACCGATTTCTGATTCGCCGCGAGCACTTCGTCGATGATCGCTTCGAGCGCGCCGGTGTCGGAAATCTGCTTCAGGCCCTTCGCGTCGATGATGCGGTCCGCAGCTTCGTCGTCTGTCGCCTTCTCGTCCCAGATCGTCTGGAAGATGTCCTTCGCGATCTTGTTGGAGATGGTGCCGTCGGCGATGCGTTGAATGATCAGCGCGAGTTGCGCGCTCGAAACCGGCGATTCGCCGATGTCCAGCGATTCGCGGTTCAGTTGCGCGGAGACGTCGCCCATCATCCAGTTCGCGGCGATCTTCGCCTGTGCCGCGCCAGCCTTCTGCACGAGCGCTTCGAAGTACGACGCCATCGCCTTCGACGACGTCAGCACACCCGCGTCATACGGCGTGAGGCCGTACGTATCGACGAAACGCTTCTGCATGTCCGCCGGCAGCTCGGGCATGTCGCCCTTCACGCGCGCCACCCAGCTTTCCTCGATCACGAGCGGCATCAGATCCGGATCCGGGAAGTAACGGTAATCGTGCGCGTCTTCCTTGCTGCGCATCGAGCGCGTTTCGCGCTTGTCCGGATCGTAGAGACGCGTTTCCTGAACCACCGTGCCGCCGTCTTCGATCAGCTCGATCTGACGGCGCACTTCGTATTGAATCGCTTCTTCGAGAAAGCGGAACGAGTTCAGGTTCTTGATTTCCGCGCGCGTGCCGAATTCCTTCTGGCCGACCGGCCGCACCGACACGTTCGCGTCGCAACGGAACGAGCCTTCCTGCATGTTGCCGTCACAAATGCCGAGCCACACGACGAGACCGTGCAGCGCCTTCGCATACGCGACCGCTTCCGCCGCGCTGCGCATTTCCGGTTCGGTGACGATCTCAAGCAGCGGCGTGCCCGCGCGGTTCAGGTCGATGCCCGTCATGCCCGCGAAGTCTTCGTGCAGCGACTTGCCCGCGTCTTCTTCGAGATGCGCGCGGGTCAGATTGACGGTCTTCGAATACGCTTCCTTGCCGGCCTTTTCATTGGCCGGGACCTGGATCGTGATCTGACCGCCCTGCACCACCGGAATCTCGTACTGGCTGATCTGATAGCCCTTCGGAAGATCCGGATAGAAGTAGTTCTTGCGCGCGAAGATGCTGCGCGGTGCGATGTGCGCGCCGATCGACAGGCCGAAACGGATCGCGCGCTCGACGGCGCCACGGTTCATCACGGGCAGCACGCCGGGCAGCGCGAGATCGACGGGACTCGCCTGCGAGTTCGGGCTCGCGCCGAACTGCGTGGGCGCGCCCGAGAAAATCTTGGAGACGGTCGAAAGCTGCGCGTGCGTTTCCAGACCGATGACGACTTCCCACTGCATGTTCACACTCCCGATGCCGATGGTGCCTTGCGGTGCCAGTCGGTCGCGCGCTGGAACGCGTCGGCGACCTGGAGCATCCGGGCTTCGTTGAAATAGTTGCCGATGATCTGCAGACCGACCGGGCGATCCGCGTTCGCGCCCGCGCCGAAGCCGCACGGCACGCTCATGCCGGGCAGACCGGCAAGGCTCACGGACAGCGTGTAGATATCGGCGAGATACATCTGCACGGGATCGTCGGCCTTCTCGCCGAGATTCCACGCGACCGTCGGCGCGACCGGTCCCATGATCACGTCGCACTGCTTGAACGCTTCCTGGAAGTCGCGCGCGATGATGCGGCGGATCTTCTGCGCCTGCAGGTAGTACGCGTCGTAGTAGCCGTGCGAAAGCACATACGTGCCGACGAGAATCCGCCGCTTCACTTCCGGCCCGAAGCCTTCCGCGCGCGACTTCTTGTACATGTCGAGCAAGTCCTTGTACTGCGCCGCGCGATGCCCGTAGCGCACGCCATCGAAGCGCGACAGGTTCGACGAAGCCTCCGCCGGCGCGATGACGTAGTACACGGGAATGGAGAGCTCGGTCTGCGGCAGCGTCACTTCGACGAGCGTCGCACCGAGCGCTTCGTATTGCTTCAACGCCGCGTCGATGGACGCGCGCACGTCGTCGGCCAGTCCCGCGCCGAAGTACTCCTTCGGCATGCCGATGCGCAGGCCCGCGAGCGGCTTGCTCGCATCGCCGCCGTTCCACGTCTTGCCCAGATGGCGCGTGTAGTCTTCGTTCTCGCGTTGCAGACTGGTCGAGTCGCGCTCGTCGAAGCCGGACATCGCGTTGAGCAAGAGCGCGCAGTCGTGCGCGGTTTGCGCCATCGGACCGCCCTGATCCAGCGACGAAGCGAACGCGATCATCCCGTAACGTGAAACGCGGCCGTAAGTGGGCTTGATGCCCGTGATGCCGGTGAACGACGCGGGCTGGCGGATCGAGCCGCCGGTGTCGGTGCCGGTCGCGGCGGGCGCGAGACGCGCGGCCACTGCAGCGGCCGAGCCGCCCGACGAGCCGCCCGGCACAGCCTTCGGATTCCACGGATTCTTCACCGCGCCGAAGTAAGAATTCTCGTTGGACGAGCCCATTGCGAACTCGTCCATGTTGGTCTTGCCGAGGCACACCATGCCGGCGTGCTTCAGACGATCGACGACGGTCGCGTCGAACGGGCTCGCGTAGTTTTCGAGCATGTGCGAGCCGGCCGTCGACGTCCAGCCGCGCGTGACGAACACATCCTTGTGCGCGATCGGCAGGCCCGTGAGCGCGCCGGCATTGCCCTGCGCGATGAGGGCATCGGCGGCCTTCGCCTGTTCGAGCGTGAGCTCGCGATCGACGCCGATGAACGCATTCAAAGCCTTCGCGGCCTCGATGCGTTGCAGATACGACTGCGCCAGTTCGACCGCGGAGACTTCCTTCGAGTCGAGCGCGGCGCGCAGTTCGGTCAAGCTTTTTTGATGCATTGCAGTTCCCTGATGAGCGCGGGCATTCGGTCCGCGCGCAATGTCACTTGGTGGGCGCACGGCGCGCCTTATTCGATCACCTTCGGCACGAGATAGAGACCGTCCTGCACGGCAGGCGCGCAACGTTGGAACTCTTCGCGCTCGATACGCTCAGAGACAGCGTCGTCACGCAGACGCAACGCGACTTCCTCGATCTGTTCGATCGGGTGCGCGAGCGGTTCGATGCCGGTCGTGTCGACGGCCTGCATCTGCTCGACGAGACCGAAAAAATCGTTGAGCCGCGCGAGCGTGGGCTCGGCTTCGTGGTCGGGCAATTCGAGCCGCGCGAGGTGCGCGATGCGTTTTACGTCGGTCAGGGTCAAAGACATGGAATCACCGGAGAAAGCGTGGACAGCCTCAATCTCGAAAACATTCGCTGCGACAGCGGGTTACGATCTTGAAAGGAGCCCTCGGAAGCAGGTCTGGCGATGGCATAAAGTGCCATCCTTTTCCTATAGATGCCCACAAATTATAAGGTATCATTACACGTTCGACTCACCTCTGGATCGGCTTGTCGGCGGCTTTCTCCCTGAATCAGTCAATTGCGAGAAACGTTTGCGTACGGCGCTCCATTCTGCGGTAGATTTCATCCCGGATTTGCACTTCACGGCGAGCGTTCGCCGCCCTTGCAAACCGTTATTTTTTCCGCTGCCGTCCCCGGCGCTCCTCGCGACGAACGGCCACCCAGCGAGACAGGATTTTTGAATGTTCGGTTTTTTGCGCAGCTATTTCTCCAACGACCTGGCGATTGACCTCGGCACCGCCAACACGCTGATCTACATGCGAGGAAAGGGCATCGTCCTCGACGAACCCTCGGTCGTTTCGATTCGCCAGGAAGGCGGCCCCAACGGCAAGAAGACGATTCAGGCGGTAGGCAAGGAAGCCAAGCAGATGCTCGGCAAGGTGCCGGGCAACATCGAGGCCATCCGCCCGATGAAGGACGGCGTGATCGCCGACTTCACCGTCACCGAGCAGATGATCAAGCAGTTCATCAAGACCGCTCACGAATCGCGCATGTTCTCGCCGTCGCCGCGCATCATCATCTGCGTGCCGTGCGGTTCCACGCAAGTCGAGCGCCGCGCCATCAAGGAAGCGGCACACGGCGCGGGCGCGTCGCAGGTCTATCTGATCGAAGAGCCCATGGCCGCTGCAATCGGCGCGGGCCTGCCGGTCTCGGAAGCCACGGGCTCGATGGTCGTCGACATCGGCGGCGGCACGACGGAAGTCGGCGTCATCTCGCTCGGCGGCATCGTGTACAAGGGCTCGGTGCGCGTAGGCGGCGACAAGTTCGACGAGGCCATCGTCAACTACATCCGCCGCAATTACGGCATGCTGATCGGCGAGCAGACCGCCGAAGCCATCAAGAAGGAAATCGGCTCGGCCTTCCCCGGTTCCGAAGTGAAGGAAATGGAAGTCAAGGGCCGCAACCTGTCCGAAGGCATTCCGCGCAGCTTCACCATTTCGAGCAACGAAATTCTCGAAGCGCTCACGGACCCGCTGAACCAGATCGTGTCGTCGGTGAAGATCGCGCTGGAACAGACGCCGCCGGAACTCGGCGCCGACATCGCCGAGCGCGGCATGATGCTGACGGGCGGCGGCGCGCTTCTGCGCGACCTCGACCGCCTGCTCGCGGAAGAAACCGGCCTGCCGGTGCTCGTCGCCGAAGATCCGCTGACCTGCGTGGTGCGTGGTTCGGGCATGGCGCTCGAACGCATGGACAAGCTCGGCAGCATCTTCTCGTACGAGTGATCTCCCTGCTGAAGGCTTTCGCTCGTTTTACCTTGGGCGGAATGGTCTTCGACGCGACAGCTAAAAGCACCCGCGTAACGCGACGCGCGCACGGCCCGGCTTCTGTCCGGGCCGTTGTCGGAACAGCGTAGGGCAGGTTTCGCCGTCGGCGAACAATCCTGCAGCATCGATCCATCCGTTCACGCCCTCGGCGCCGACCATGGAATACAGTCCGCCGCCCCTTTTCAAGCAAGGCCCCTCCGCGCTCGCGCGCCTGATTTTCTTCGTGGTGCTCGCCATCGCGCTGCTCATCTCGGATGCTCGCTTCAGCACGCTGGAAATCGTTCGCGGCATGCTCGGCGCGGGGCTTTATCCGTTGCAGCGCGCGGCGCTGGTGCCGCGCGACATCTTCATGGGCGCGGCCGATCTCGCCGTGACGAGCGCGACGCTGCGCAGCGAAAACGCGAAGCTCGCCGACAAGAATCTGCAACTTTCCGTGAAAGCGGGCGATGCGGCGCAACTCGCCATCGAGAACGCGCATTTGCGCGCGCTGCTCAATCTGCAATCGCGCGCCACCACTGAAGAAACGCCCGCCGAAATCCAGTACGACACGCGCGATCCGTTCACGCAGAAGGTCGTGATCGGCAAAGGTTCGCAACAGAATATCCAGGATGGCGCGCCGGTCGTCACCGAAGACGGTGTGATCGGCCAGGTCACGCGCGTGTTTCCGCTGCAATCGGAGGTCACGCTGCTCTCCGACAAAGATCAGGCCGTGCCCGTGCAAATCGCGCGCACCGGATTGCGCAGCGTGATTTACGGCACGCCGAAGGGCGACACGCTCGACCTTCGCTTCGTGCCGATCAGCGCCGACGTGCAAGCCGGCGACGAACTCGTCACGAGCGGCCTCGACGGCATCTATCCGCCGGGATTGCCGGTGGCGAAGGTGCTGCGTGTCGACAAACAGGCAGACACGGCGTTCGCGCGCGTCGTCTGCGTGCCGATCGCGGCGGTGCGCGGTGCGCGTCAGCTGCTCGTGCTGCATTACAACGTGAACGTGCCGCCGAATCCGATCGAAGTCGAAGCGGCCGCGGCCGCCAAGGAAGCGAAGGAAAACAAGGGCAAGAAAAAGGCCGCGCCGAAGGCGGCCGCCGCAGCGGGCGCGAGCGGCGCATCGGCGGCGGCGGGCGCGTCGGCGCCGGCGCCGGTGGCAACCGCGCCGGCAAAGCCCGCCGAGACGCCGCCTGCGAAGGCCGCGGCGCCCAAGGCGGCGTCGGGCGCGGCGGCTAAGCCGTCGAAGAAGGCGCATGCGCCGAAACCCGCATCTTCGGGAGCCGCGCGATGAACCGCCCGCAATATATCCTGCAGCCGGTCAATCCGTACTTCATCACGTTCAGTCTGGCTGCCGCGTTTCTGCTGAATCTGATGCCGTGGGGACGGCTGATCGGCGTGCCGGATTTCGTCGCGCTCGTGCTGCTGTTCTGGAATGTGCATCAGCCGCGCAAGGTGGGCATGGGCATCGCGTTCATGCTCGGCATTCTGATGGATGTCCACAACGCGAATCTGCTCGGCGAACACGCGCTGGCTTACACGCTTCTTTCGTACGGCGCGATCACCATTCACCGCCGCGTGCTGTGGATGACGCTGCCCGTGCAGATGTTCGTCATCGCGCCGCTCCTCGTGGGCGCGCATCTCGTGCCGTTCATCATCCGCCTGATGACGGGCGCGGCGTTCCCCGGCTGGAGTTATCTGGTCAACGGATTCGTCGAGGCGCTGCTCTGGCCGATCGCGAGCTTCCTCTTGCTGATGCCGCAACGCCGCGCCGCCGACCCGGACGACACGCGTCCGATCTGAGCCTTACCGCGCGGCGCCGGGTCACCGAATAAACCGCCGCGCGCGAACTACACTTGAATCGCGAGCAAACCGCGAAAGCTGCATGACCGAAATCAAGAACACCGAGCAACAGTTGTCGAAGTTCCGCCTGCGCGTCGCGGCGGCGGGACTGTTCGTGTTCGTCTGCTTCGGGCTGATCGGGCTGCGCTTTCTGTATCTGCAGGTCTGGCATTTCAGCAAATACTCGTTGCAGGCGAACGAGAACCGCATTTCCGTTGCGCCGATCGTGCCGAACCGCGGCATCATCACCGACCGCAACGGCGTCGTGCTGGCGAAAAACTACTCCGCGTACACGCTGGAAATCACGCGCTCGAAGATCAACGGCACGCTCGACGAAACCATCGACGAACTCGCGCAAGTCATTCCGATCGACGCACGTGACCGCCGACGTTTCAAGAAACTGCTCGAAGACTCGAAGAATTTCGAGAGCCTGCCCATCCGCACGCGTCTCACCGACGAGGAGGTGGCGAAGTTCACCGCGCAGCGCTTTCGCTTTCCCGGTGTCGAAGTGCGCGCACGGCTGTTCCGCCAGTACCCGCTCGGCGCGACGGCCGCGCACGTGATCGGCTATATCGGGCGCATTTCGCAGCGCGATCAGGAGCGCATCGACGACGCCAGCGACGCCAACGACGAAAGCTCGGATCACTACGATCCGCGCCTCGACGCCAACAATTACAAGGGCACGGACTACGTCGGCAAGATCGGCGTCGAGCAGAGTTACGAAACCGAGCTGCACGGCCTGACCGGTTTCGAGGAAGTGGAAGTGACCGCGGGCGGACGCCCGGTGCGCACCATGTCGCGCACGCAGGCGACGCCGGGCAACAACCTGCAGTTGTCGCTGGATATCGGCTTGCAGCAGGTCGCCGAGCAGGCGTTCGCGGGCAAGCGCGGCGCGCTCGTCGCGATCGAGCCTTCCACCGGCGACGTGCTCGCGTTCGTCTCCGCGCCGAGCTTCGACCCGAATTCGTTCGTCGACGGCATCGATCAGCAAACCTGGGACGCGCTCAACAATTCGCCGGATCACCCGCTCCTGAATCGTCCGCTGCACGGCACCTATCCGCCGGGCTCGACGTACAAGCCGTTCATGGCGCTCGCCGCGCTGACGCTGCACAAGCGCACGCCGGGATGGGGCTTTCAGGATCCGGGCTACTTCACGTTCGGCGGCCACACGTTCCGCAACGACGTGCGTTCGGGCCAAGGCTGGGTGGACATGAACCGCGCGATCGTCGTGTCGAACGACACGTATTTCTACATGCTCGCGCGCGATCTCGGCGTGAACGCGATGGCCGGCTTCATGAAGCCGTGGGGCTTCGGGCAGATCACCGGCATCGATATCGCGGGCGAGGCGCGCGGCATTCTTCCGTCGACGGAATGGAAGCGCAAGGCGTATCGCAAGCCCGAGCAGCAACGCTGGTACGAAGGCGAGACGATCAGCCTTGGCATCGGTCAGGGCTACAACTCGTTCACGATCCTGCAACTCGCGCACGCCACCGCGACGCTCGCGAACAACGGCGTCGTGATGAAGCCGCACCTCGTGCGCGATATCGAGAATCCGATCTCGAAAGCGACGCGCGCTGTCGTGCGCGATCCGAGCAACAAGATCGCCGTGCAGCAAAAGGACGTGGATTTCATCAAGCGCGCGATGGAAGGCGTCGTCACCAACGGCACGGCGGCGAAGGTGTTCGCGGGCGCGCCGTATCTGGCGGCGGGCAAGACCGGCACGGCGCAGGTCTATTCGCTGCAGGGCGCGAACTACAAGGGGCACGCGCTCGCGGAGCATCTGCGCGATCACGCGCTGTTCATCGCGTTCGCGCCGGCGGAGCAGCCGAAGATCGCGCTTGCGCTGATCGTCGAGAACGGCGGCTGGGGCGCTGAATCGGCGGGTCCGATCGCGCGCAAGGTGCTCGACTATTATCTGGTCGACCGTCTCAAGCCGGGCGCGGAAGCGGCGGCCGTCGCGGCGGCGGCCTCGGCTACGGCCGATGACGGCTTGCCGATGATCGGCGGCACGCAACCGCCCGCCGCAGCCGCGTTGCCCGCGTCGGTGGCGAATTCGTCGCCGGCGTTTTCGCCGGGAGCCGCGTCGAATCCGGATGTCGCGAAGGCAGCTTCCGCGCCGGCGCTTCCGGCTTCCGCCCCGAAAACCCCGAAGCCGCGCGCCGCGTCCGCGCCGCCCGCCGCAGCGCTTCCTGCGTCGACGCCGGGTCGCACGCCCGCGCCGAAAAAGCGCCCGACCGAGCCGACGCCCACGATGGTGCGCGGCAATGAAAACGAGAGCGTGCGCGTTCTCTCGCCGTCCGGCGGCATCGACGAGTAAAGGAAACCGCCATGCAACTCCACATGCAATTCGACAAGCGCGAGCTGCTGGACCGCGCCAAGCGCATGTTCGCGGGCTTCGACAAGCCGCTAGCGCTCATCGTGTTCCTGCTGCTGTGCGTCGGCATCGTGACGCTGTATAGCGCGAGTCTCGACATGCCGGGACGCGTCGAAGACCAGTTGCGCAACATCATGCTGACCTTCGGCCTGATGTGGGTGCTCGCCAATATCCCGCCGCAGATGCTGATGCGTTTCGCCGTGCCGCTCTATACCGTCGGGGTCGCGTTGCTGGTCGCGGTCGCCGCGTTCGGGCTGACGCGCAAGGGCGCGAAACGCTGGCTCAATGTCGGCGTGGTGATCCAGCCCTCGGAAATCATGAAGATCGCGATGCCGCTGATGCTCGCCTGGTACTACCAGAAGCGCGAAAGCAATATCCGCTGGTGGGATTACATCGTCGGCTTTGTGATTTTGCTGCTGCCTGTTGGCCTTATCGCCAAGCAGCCCGACCTGGGCACGGCGGTGCTCGTGTTCGCGGCCGGCATGTTCGTCATCTATTTCGCCGGATTGAGTTTCAAGCTGATCGTGCCGGTGCTGATCGCGGCAGTCATCGCGGTGGCGAGCATCGCGGTCTTTCAGGACAAGATCTGTCAGCCCGACGTGGTCTGGCCGATGATGCACGACTATCAGAAGCACCGCATCTGCACGCTGCTCGACCCGACTTCAGATCCGCTCGGCAAAGGCTTCCACACGATCCAGGCCGTGATCGCGATCGGTTCGGGCGGCACGCTCGGCAAAGGCTGGTTGAAGGGCACGCAGGCGCACCTCGAATTCATCCCCGAAAAACACACGGACTTCATCTTCGCCGTGTTCTCCGAAGAGTTCGGGCTCGCGGGCGGGCTCGTGCTGCTCTTCCTCTATATGGCGCTGATCGCGCGCGGGTTGTTCATCGCGGCGAACGGCGCGACCTTCTTCGGGCGATTATTGGCCGGATCGCTCACGCTCGCGTTCTTCACCTACGCGTTCGTCAATATCGGCATGGTGAGCGGGATTCTGCCCGTGGTCGGCGTGCCACTGCCCTTCATGAGCTACGGCGGCACCGCGTTGACGACGCTCGGCGTCGCGGTCGGGCTGATCATGAGCGTCGCGCGGCAAAAGCGCCTGATGCAGAGTTAGCGTCTCGCCGCCCTCCTTCCAAACGCAAAAGCCGCGGCTCTCGTCCGCGGCTTCGTGCTTTCTGACGCCTGCCGTCACTGCGGCTTCTGCTGTTCCAGCTCGGTGCTCAACTGCAGATATTTGAGCTTGGCCGCCGGATCGCCCTGCGCCGCCGCAGCAGCGTAATACGCGCGCGCGACGTTCAGATTGCGCTCGACGCCATCACCGCCGCGCTCGTAGAAGGAACCCGCGACGTATTGCGCCGTCATGTCGCCGCCTTCAGCCGCCTTCTTGTACCAGGTGAACGCCTGCGTGTTATCGCGCGTGGTGCCGCGTCCATCGAGGAATTGATTCGCGAGCGCGAGCTCGGCCTGCACGTGCCCCTGATTCGCCGCGCGCAGGAACCAGCGGTGCGCTTCGACCGGGTCTTTCTCGACGAACTGCCCGTCGTCATACATCTTGCCGTACACGTATTGCGCGTGGGTCATGTTGGCATCGGCGGCGCGGCGCAACCATTTCTTGCCTTCCGGCACGTCCGCCGGCCCGCCCTCGCCGTTGAGCAGCATCATCGCGTAATTGAATTCGGCGAGGCGGCTGCCCTTCTGCGCCGCACGCCGGAACTCCGAGCGTGCCGCGACGAGATTACCGGCGTTGTAATCGGCGACGGCGTTTTGCGTGGCGATATCGGTCGGCTTGGGTGCGTTGTCGGCGTGCGCCGCGCCGGTCGATATCGACAGGCTCACCGCGGCGACCATCGACACCAAGACGGTTTTCATGATCTCGCCTCCTGCAACGCCTGACGCGTCGCCTTCAACAGCCACATCACATCCGCGCCGATCGCGACGAGCTTGATGCCCGCCTGCGCGTACTGCTTCGCGCTCGCGGCATCGAGCGCGAAGATGCCGCTCGCAATGCCCGCGCGATTCGCCGCATCGACGATTTTCGTGATCGCCGCCTGCACGTCCGGATGCTTGCCGTCACCGAGATGGCCGAGGCTCGCCGCGAGATCCGCGGGCCCGATGAACAGGCAATCGACGCCCGGCGTCGCGGCAATGTCGTCGACGGCTTCGAGCGCCGCCACCGATTCGATCTGCACGATCGTCGCGATCTGCGCATTCGCGCCCGCCATGTAGTCGCGGCGCATGCCGTAGGCCGCCGCGCGCACCGCGCCCGCAACGCCGCGCAGGCCATGCAGCGCCGACTCGGTCGGATACTGCGTGAGGCGCACGATGCGCGCCGCCTCATCGGCCGATTGCACGTTCGGGAACATCAGCGTGCGCGCGCCCGCGTCGAGTGCGCGCTTGACGAGCCAGCCTTCGTTGGCCGGCACGCGCACGATCGGCTCGCTCGGCAGATGCGCGGCCGCGATCGCGCGCAGTTGAGCGACGACGTCCGCGCTATCGTTCGGCGAGTGCTCCATGTCGATGCACAGCCAGTCGAAGCCCGCGTGCGCGAGCGCTTCGGCGGCATCGGCGCTGCCGAGCGACAGCCACAGACCGAACAGGGTGCCCGGTTCGGAGAAGCGCTGCTTGAGGGGATTGGTGAATGTGCTCATCGCGCGGCTCCTTCGACGGACTGAAGGATGGCCGCGCGCAACCGCAGCGATGACAACGACAGAAGAAGTGACGGCATGCGTGCGCTCCGTGTCTCGTCGCCTCGGATGATGGGCGACTCATCGGACGATCATACCGTGACGAAGGCGCGCGCGCCGGGCGTGCCTCAGCCGCGCTCGACGTCGGCCCAGCAGTTCGGCGTTTCGTAAAGACGCACGCGTTTGAGCTTCAGATTGATGCCGTAATGGGCGTCGTAGACGTCCGCGAGAATGTTGAAGGCAACCGCCGCCAGGTTCTCGACAGTCGGAATGCGATCCAGCACCACCGTCTTGTGATCGGACAGCGTCTGCAGGAATTCGCGCACTTTGACATCGCCTTCATAGACGATGAACGCGTGATCCCACTTGTTGACGAGATGGTCCATTGCCAGCGCTTTCACGTCGGCGAAGTCCATCACCATGCCGCGATCGGGCGCGCCTTCCACGTCGACGAGATCGCCTTGCAGCGTGATTTCGAGCACGTAGCGATGCCCGTGCAAATTGCGGCACTGGCTGCGGTGATCGGGGATGCGGTGGCCCGCATCGAATTCGAGTTTTCGGGTAATCGTCTGCACGTCGGCTGACCGTCTAATCAGGGAATGTTCAAATATTTGTGGGTCTGCATCGACAGGCGCCACTTCGGATGGCGCTTGCACCAGTCGATCGCCAGCTTCGTGTTGATGTCGCGCGACGGACCGTCCATCGGTTGCACGAGAAAGTACTCGAAGTCGAGTTTCTCGTAGTCCGCGAGACGCTGGTTGTCTTGCGGCACGACGACTTTCAGCTCGTTGCCCTTCGTGACGACGAGCGGCGCATCGGCTTTCGGGCTCACGCAAATCCAGTCGATGCTTTCGAGCACCGGCAGCGAGCCGTTCGTCTCGATCGCCATTTCGAAGCCGGCTTCATGCAGCGCGTCGACGAACGGCTGGTCGATCTGCAGCATCGGCTCGCCCCCCGTGCACACCACGAACTTGTGCGCCGCGCCTTCCGGCCACAGCGACGCAATCTTCGCGACGAGTTCCGCCGGCGTCCTGTACTTGCCGCCGTTCTCGCCGTCGGTGCCGACGAAATCGGTGTCGCAAAACTGGCAGACGGCGTCCGCGCGATCTTCCTCGCGCCCCGACCACAGATTGCAGCCCGCGAAACGGCAGAACACGGCCGGGCGCCCGGCATTGGCGCCTTCGCCCTGCAACGTGTAGAAAATTTCCTTTACCGCGTACGTCATGACTGCTCTGTCTGCCTCGTAAAACTAGTCGTAAAAATCAAACCGGCGCGATGGTGACCTGCTCGCCCGCGCGATACGCCTCGTAGCCGCGCTTGCGCAGCTTGCACGCCGGGCACTGACCGCAGCCGAAGCCCCAGTCGTTCAGTTCCGCGCGCTCGCCGACATAACACGTGTGCGTTTCGACACGGATCAACTCGACCAGCGATTCGCCGCCGAGCGTTTCCGCGAGCCGCCAGGTGTCGGACTTGTCGAGCCACATCAGCGGCGTTTCCAGCGCGTAGCGCGTTTCCATGCCGAGATTGAGCGCGACCTGCAGCGCTTTCATCGTGTCGTCGCGGCAATCCGGATAACCGGAGAAGTCCGTTTCGCACATGCCGCCAACCAGCACCTTCAATCCGCGCCGATACGCCACTGCGGCGGCAATCGTCATGAACAGCAGATTGCGGCCCGGCACGAACGTGTTGGGCAAGCCGCTCGCGCTCGCCTGGATCTCGATCTCGCGCGTCATCGCGGTATCGCTGATCGCGCCGAGCACGGACAGATCGATCATGTGATCTTCGCCCAGACGCTCGGCCCACTGCGGAAACTCGCGCACGATCGCGGCGCGAAAGCCGTCGCGGCATTCGAGTTCCACGCGATGGCGCTGTCCATAGTCGAAGCCAAGCGTCTCTACCGTCTTGTAACGTTCGAGCGCCCAGGCGAGGCAAGTGGCCGAGTCCTGGCCGCCGGAGAACAGCACGAGCGCGCTGTCTTTAGCGTCTATCCGAGTCACCGTGAAAACTCCGTACTCCGTGTTTGAGATTGGCGTCGCACGCCGCACAGGCAGTCGGAGTGACCGGACTTCGCCGTGCGCGACGCGGGCGCGACGCCCGCGAGTCCAGTATAGGCCGGCGACCTTCGTCCGGACGCGCACGCCTTTTATGCCGCCGATAGCGGAATGCGAGACGGATGATCGAGCGCCGGAAGTGTTTCGGCGCGTCGCACGAGCGATTCGGAGCGTCGAAAAGAAAAGGACTTGCGGGTCCGAGGACGAGGCAAGTCCTTAATTCGGCGGGAATTTTAGCACGGAGTGGGGTTGTGCGCCGAGCTCGGTGCGGCGCGGCCAATCGGAATTAATTGCCGCAAAGGGAAAACAGGTCGGCAAATTCTGGAAATTCGTTAAACCAGACGCTTCATCCGGTCGATATACAGACAAATGACCGCCTGAGCCGCGAACGAGATCAGCAATTTCTTCCTGATGTAGCTCCAACCCCGATCCGGCGGTTGATCACGCAACTGTCCAGTTAGTACTACCAATAATGAAAAATTATACACAGACCAACTTTCGAGCCGTTCGCCTGACCGGCGCGCTCTCCGTTTCCAAAGCCAGCATGATCGCCGTCGCAGTCGCGACCAGCTTCTTGCTCGGCGCCTGTGGCGGCGGCGGCAACGAGGCCTTGGACGCGGCAGCTACCGCAGCCGCGGCAAGCCGTAACACGAACGTCGCCGTGAACAATGCGAAGACCGCCGCCAAGATCTTCTACGGCGCGAACGGGCACAACAACGAGGGCGGCGCCTACGACATCTCCAGCCCGGCGCTGCAACTCTCGCAGTTGCAGGATCTCGGCGTGAAGCTATATCGAAACGAGGTGTACAGCCAGGGGACGGCAAACAAACTCGCCGGCATCGCGAAGACGATGGCGGCAGGCGGCGTGACCGTGTACCCGGTGATGCTGATGGGCCTCGACTTCAACACCGAAGCCGACGCCTACAACGCGGGTTATCAGCTCGGCGTCTGGACCGCGACCGCATACAAGTACCCGTACTACGAAGTGACGAACGAACTCGACGCGGCCGCACTCGCCGGCAACGTGGACGGCGTCTATCCGCAGCAATTCGACAACGGCAAATTCCAGACGGCGCGCGGCGTGATTCGCGGAATGATCGCCGGCGTGAAGTCGGTTGATCCGAACGGCAAGATCATCCTGGGCGGCGGCACGTGGATGCACTACGGCTTCGATCAGATGCTCGCGAGCGGCACGCAACCCGACGGCACGACGGGTCATCCGGTCGTGAGCTGGGACATCACCGCATGGCACTGGTACTCGGATATGGGCGACATCACGAACGCGTGCGGCGGTACGGGTTGCCATGATGTGCTCGCGACATTGCAGAAGATGGGCAAGCCGATCTGGATCAACGAGTTCGGCGTGCGCCCGTGGCTCGGCAGCGACCAGCAGATCGCGGCCTACCTCGTCGGAAACAGGATGATGGCGCAGTACGTCGCGGTGGCATCGAAGTACAACATCCAGGCGATCCAGACGTACGAACTCTATGACGATCCCACCGGAGGTGAAGGCGCGTACGGTCTCCTGAAGAACGACGGCAAGACAAAGAAGGCGGCCTATACGGCGTTCAAGAACTTCGTCGCGGCGAATCCGAAGTAAGGATCGGCTAGCTGAACAGAACGGGCAGTTTGCACACGCGAATGTGCCCGTTTTTCCGATGTAGAAAATGAAAAAGCCCGAGAGTGATAACACTCTCGGGCTTCTTGCATTCTGGTGGCCTGGGGCGGAATCGAACCACCGACACGCGGATTTTCAATCCGCTGCTCTACCAACTGAGCTACCGGGCCAACGAAGAGGTGAAACTATAGCAGACTCATTCGCGCCCCTCAAGCCCCTCCGCGCATTTTTTTGAATCGTTCAAGCGCGGCGCTCAGACCTCGTTCTTGTTCTTGCCGAGATCGACGCCCAGTTGCTTGAGCTTGCGATAAAGATGCGTGCGCTCGAGCCCCGTCTTCTCCGCGACGCGCGTCATGCTGCCGTTCTCGCGCGCGAGGTGATACTCGAAGTACGCGCGCTCGAACGCATCGCGCGCATCGCGCAACGGGATATCGAAGGAGATGGACGCCGTCTGTCCTGCCTGATTCTGCGTCGCGCCACCCGCCGCCGCATCGCCCGATGCATTCAGCGCCGATGCCGTCGGCAACGCAGCCGCCACCGGCACGCCCGCTGCGCTCGCGCTCGCCGGAGGCTTCGCGATGGACGCGACGGGCGCCGCCGCGCTGCCGTGCGCGAGTCCCTGCTCGACGGCCTTCAGGAGCTTCTGCAGCGCGATCGGCTTTTCGAGGAAGTTGAGCGCGCCGATCTTCGTCGCCTCCACCGCCGTGTCGATGGTCGCGTGGCCCGACATCATGATCACCGGCATCGTGAGCTTGCCCTGCGCGGCCCACTCCTTGAGCAGGGTCACGCCGTCGGTGTCGGGCATCCAGATGTCGAGCAAAACGAGATCGGGCGTCTGCTCCAGACGGTAGTCGCGCGCATGCTGCGCGTTTTCCGCCACCTCCACAACATGGCCTTCGTCGCTCAGGATCTCGGAGAGCAGTTCCCGGATCCCCATTTCATCGTCTACCACCAGGATGGTTGCCATTTACGCTGCCCTTGTCTGCACTGTTGCTTTTGTCGTTCCGTGATTCGCCGCCGCACCGGCACCCGGCGGCGTTGCGCCGGGCGCGGCGGTATCGTCCGCGAGCTGGAGGAACAGAATCGATATCTGCGCGCCTTCGATCACATCCGCTGCCTTCGACCGGTTGCGTATGTCGATGCGCGCGCCGTGCTCGTCGACGATCTTCTTCACCGTTGCAAGTCCCAGGCCCGTGCCTTTCGCTTTCGTCGTCACGTAAGGCTCGAAAGCACGCGACAGGATACGCGCCGGGAATCCCGACCCGTTATCCGAGACCGTGAGGCGAACCGCGACACGCGCATGACCCGAGGCATCGGGCTCGCCATATTCTACTGTCCTCGTTTCGAGCAGCACGCGCGGCTCCGCGACTTCCGCCACGGCGTCCTGCGCGTTCTGCAACAGGTTGTGGATCACCTGGCGAATCTGCGTCGCGTCACCGCGGATCACCGGCAGCTTCGCGAGGTCCACCTTGATCGGGGTCTTGCCGTCCTCGATGCCGTACAGGGTCAGCACTTCCGCGACGAGATCGTTCAATTGCAGATTGCCGAGCACCGCGGGCGGCGTACGCGCGTATTCGCGGAAGTCGTCGACCATCTGCTTCATCGCCTGCACCTGATTGACGATGGTCGTCGACGCGCGCTTGAGCACGTCCGCGTCGGACGGCGCGAGCTTGTCCGCGAGCTTCATCTGCAGGCGTTCGGCGGAGAGCTGAATCGGCGTGAGCGGATTCTTGATCTCGTGCGCGAGACGGCGCGCGACTTCGCCCCATGCGACCGAACGCTGCGCGGAAATCACGTCGGAGATGTCATCGAACACGACGACGTAACCGGTCGTTTCGGCATCATCGGTCTCGCTTTCGGTCACGCTCAGCAATTGCGTGCCGCGCACGAGCAGCGTGAGCGGATCGTTCTCGCCGGGCACCGTCACCGCGACCTGCTGCTGCCAGTGACCGCGATCGCCGATGGGATGCCCGCTGCCGACCGCGGCCGCATCGCGTTCAGCGAACGCCTTCTTCACCATCGTGCCGAACTCGGCGAGGACGTCGATCTGATCGATCGGCCGATTGAGCAGCGTACCGAACGGCTGACGGAAGATGCGTTCCGCGCCGCGATTCGCGGTCGTCAACCGGAACTGCCGGTCGAACACGAACACGCCCGCCGTCAGATTCGCGAGGATGCTCTCCAGATACGCCTTCGAATGCTCCAGCGCGATGCGATTGTTCTCGACCGCCGCGCGCGCCTCGGATAGCTGGCGCGTCATCGCGTTGAAGGACTGCGTGAGGAAGCCCAGTTCGTCGCGCGAATTGATCTCTCGTTTGGGCGTGTAGTCGCCCTCGGCCACTTCCTTCGTGCCCTGCGCGAGCAGGAACAGCGGGCGCGCGAGCTGATTGCCGAGCGCGAGCGCGAGCATCATCGCGATGAAGGTCGCGAGGAACAGCGCGAGCGTCAGCGTGCCGATATACATCTTGCGCAAGCCCGTGCGCCCGAGCCGCTTCTCCTGATACTCGCGATATGCGCGCTGCACGGCATCGGCATTGCGCGCGAGTTCCTGACTCACGGGCTGCTCGATCTGCAGGAAGCGGTCGACATGCTGGAATTCCGTGGTGGTCGTCGGATCGGGGATCTTGGTGATTACGCGCAGTCGCAGCGCACCCTTTGGCCCGTTCGATTTCGGGTCGCCATCGATCTCGCCTTCGATCGCGCCATACGGATGATCCTGCGCCTCCCTGAGCATCGTGCCGGTCGGCTCGTTGGCCGGCAGCAGCGCATAGTAATTGCCCGACGCCTGCGCGACCGTGCGAAGTCCCGGCACGCGCAGCGAACTGTTGTTCGACGCGAGATCCTCGCGGTTGTACTGATCGCGCGGCCGCTCGAACACGACCGCGTCCTGCACGCCGTATTGGTCGCGCAGGCGCAGCAGCGACAGCGTGAGGCTCGATGGATCAGCGCTGGCGAGCTGATCGCTCATCTGCCGGCCGCGGTTCTTGAAATCGGCGAGCGAGCTTTCGAGCATGCCGCGGCCGAGCGTCAGACCCGATGTGAGCGCGGTCTCGACGTTCACGTCGAACCACGACTCGATACTGCGCGACACGAACTGATACGAAACCACATAGATGATCGCGCCCGGCACGACGCCGACGAGGGCAAAGATGAACGCGAGCTTCGCGAGCAGTCGCGTGCCGAAGCGCCCTTGCCTCACGCGCGACACGATGATGATGAACAGGCTGATGACGATCAGCATGAAAACGATCGCCACCGCGACGTTCGCCGCGTAGAGCCAGCCGTAGTAGCGGTCGAAGAACTCGGTGTTCGCGCTCGCGAGCGCGAGCATCACGAGCAGCAGAACTGCCGTGAGCGCCACCGTGGAGACCAGCAAACGGACGACGAAACTTTTCATGTCCGTGCGGCCGCGTCGAAATCTATTTCGCACGTTCTGCCGCCGTAAAAGTAAAACGCTTCCAGTCCGAGGAAAGGTTCCAGTCGCGGTTGTTCACCGCGTCGATCTGGAACGGCTTGGGCATCAGTGCGATGTCGAGCTGCATGCGCACCGACGCGGTATAGGTTTCTCCGCCATGCACCTGGTTCCGGTCGATCACGTGCCACGAGGTCACGTGCCTGATGACCGCGAGCGCCTCGTTGAGCGACGCGAAGCGCAACTGCAGCCCGCCCGTCGACACACGATATTCGTTCGTGAGCGGCTGATAGGAAAGGCGAATGCTCTGCGACACGTTGACCGGCTCTTCATCGAACCAGTACCAGCGCGGCCTCGACAGATTGAAGTCGATCGTGAAGTAAAGCGGCACGCTGCGGTTCACGGCATCTTCGAGGCTGTTGTTCAGGTCGAAGTCGAAATGCGCGTCGAGACTCCAGCCTGCATTGTCCGCCTGCAACGACGCGCGCTGCACGGCGATCGTCTCGGCAAACGCGGGGTCGGCTGCGGCGAAGGTCAGCCAGAGCGTCAGCGCAGTCCAGATGACGGCCGCGAGCCGAAGCGGAAAAAAGCGTTTGATCGTCACCGTTTCTGAAAGCGCGCGTAGAAGAATCCGTCGTGGTCCGCGAAGGTCTCCGCGTCCCGATTTGGGATCGCGGGATTTGTACCGTCCGGTGAGCCTTGCACCGCGTCCGCGCTCGCGCGCGCCGCTGTCGGTAACAATTGCCCCGGCGCGTCCAATCGTACCGCATCTTCGTGCGCGGCTCCAAACCAGCGGGCCTGTTCTTCGCCCTCCTCGGGAAAGATGGAACATGTCACGTAGAGCAGCTCGCCGCCCTTCGCGACGAGCGGCCACAACGCGCTCACGATGCGCCGCTGTTCGGCGACGAGCGCATCGATGTCCGATGCGCGCCGCAACCAGCGGATATCCGGATGACGTCGCACGATGCCCGATGCCGAACACGGCACATCGGCGAGAATGCGATCGAACGGCGCGCCGTCGAACCATTGCGCGGGATCGCCCGCGTCGCCCACCTTGATCTGCGCCTCGAGTTTCAGGCGCTTCAGATTCTGCTCGATGCGGCCCGCGCGCCCGGCATCGCTTTCGAGTGCGATCAGCTCGACGTTCGCGAGTTCGAGAATGTGCCCCGTCTTGCCGCCCGGCGCGGCGCACGCGTCGAGCACGCGCATGCCGTCGGTCACGCCGAGCAGTTGCGCCGCGCGTTGCGCACCCGCGTCCTGCACCGACACGACGCCTTCGTCGAAGCCCGGAATGCGGTCGACGGGCGTCGGCGTTTTCAGGCGCACCGCGTGAAGCCCCGCGGCTTCGGCTTCGATATGCGCGTCCCTGAGGCGCGCGAGATATTCATCGACGCTCGCGTGACGCGCATTCACACGCAACGTGAGCGGCCCTTGCGCGTTGCCCGCTTCGAGAATGCGCTCCCACGCATCGGGCTGACCGCGCTTCACGGCGTCGATCCACCATTGCGGATAATTCCAGCGCGCGACGGGATCCTTGCGCGCTTCATCGATGAGTGCTTCGCGCTCGCGCAGAAAGTTGCGCAGCACGGCGTTCACCAGACCCTTCGCGAACGCGAATTCGCGCCGTGCGGCGATCGCGCTCACCGCCTGATCGACCACGGTAAAGGGCGCGTAGGCCGCGTGCGCTTCGTCATCCGTCAACAGCGTGAACGCGCAGACGAGCACGTTCGCCACATGCGGCGGCGGCGCCTTCTTCACGAGCTTGTGCAGGAGCGCATCGGCGAGGGCGAGACGGCGCATTGCGCGATACGCGATGTCCTGCACCGCGCCGCGCGACACGCCCTGCTTCGCGGACGCCATCACCGCCTGCAGCGCGGCCGGCAGCGCCGACCCCGCGCGCACGGCGCCCACGGCTTGCGCCGCGCAATCGAGCGCGAACGCGAGCGAGTCCGGCGCGAGATTCAGCGCGCTCAGGCGGGGATGCGCGGCGGTGTGCCGCCGGGAAGGCTTGTCGGTCATGGCGAAACGGGAACGGTCGGACGGCAAGCGGACGGCTTGTGTGAACAGGATTGTAACTTGCAGGGATCGCGCACCCGGGCGGGCGGCCGTGAGCCAGCAAAAAGGCCGTTCCGGCGCAAACCGGAACGGCCTTCATTACTACGTCGATGGCTTCAGAAACGGCCCGTGCGCGCCATTTCCATCAGACGCGCGACGCGCTCTTCCGTCGCCGGGTGCGTCGAAAACAGATTCGCGATGCCGCCGCCCGAGAGCGGATTCATGATCATCATCTGCGCGGTGGCCGGATGCGCTTCCGCCGTCGGGAACGGCACGCCCGTGGCGTAAGCGTGAATTTTCTCGAGCGCGCTCGCGAGCGCTTGCGGGTCGCCCGAAATCTCCGCGCCGCCGCGGTCGGCTTCGAACTCGCGCGCGCGGGAAATCGCCATCTGGATCAACGCGCCCGCGATCGGCGCGAGAATCGCGACCAGAATGCTCGCGATCGGATTCGACGGACGGCCTTCATCGTCGCGCCCGCCGAAGAACATCGCGAAGTTCGCGAGCGCGGAGATCGCGCCGGCCATCGTCGCGGAAACCGTCGAGATCAGGATGTCGCGGTGCTTCACGTGCGCCAGTTCGTGCGCCATCACGCCGCGCATTTCACGCTCGGACAGCACGCGCAGAATGCCCGTGGTCGCCGCGACCGCCGCGTGCTCGGGGTTGCGGCCCGTGGCGAACGCGTTCGGCGCGTCTTCGTTGATCAGATAGACGCGCGGCATCGGCAACTGAGCGCGCGTGGCGAGCTCGCGCACCATGCGATAGAACTGCGGCGCGGTGGTTTCGTCGACTTCCTGCGCGTTGTACATGCGCAGAACCATCTTGTCCGAGAACCAGTACGAAAAGAAATTCATGCCGAGCGCGACGATCAGCGCGAGCATCATGCCCTTCGATCCGCCGATCATTCCGCCGATCACGACAAAGAGGGCCGTGATCGCAGCCATCAGCATCGCGGTTTTGACCCAGTTGAACATGTCCGGAGCTCCTCTCCCTGAATACACTGCGCGAAATGCGCGGTTGCCCCGGTCGACATGACCGGGACGACGATTGTAAGCAAAATGTTAGATAGGGGCAGCCATCAATAATTCAATCCGCCGTTGCGCGATTTATCGATGCGACGTCGCGAGCTTGATGCCCAGTCCGACGAACGCGCCGCCGACGCCGCGATCCAGCCATTTCTTCACGCCGGACTTGCCCGCGAATCGCGCCGTGACGCTGCCCGCAATCCACGCGACGAAGCTGTTCCAGACCGTGCTCATCGCGATGAAAACGATGCCGAGCGTGAGGAACGCGAGCGTTTTGTGCTGGCTGTCGGCAGCGACGAATTGCGGAAAGAAGGACACGAAGAACAGCACGACTTTCGGGTTCAGCACGTTCGTGACGAAGCCCTGCGCGAAAAGCTGATGCAGCGATTTGGGCGCGGCTTTTTCGTTGGCTTGGGCTTGGCGCGCGGCATCCGCGTCGTCATGCTTCGCGAAAATGAGGCGCACGCCGAGATAAATCAGATAAATCGCGCCGGCCATCTTGATGACGGTGAACGCCGTCGCCGACGCGGCGAGGATCGCCGTCAGACCGAACGCGCACGCGAGCGTGTGCACGATACAGCCCGCCGAAATACCGAGCGCTGACACGATGCCCGCGCCACGCCCTTGGGCGACGCTGCGCCCGACGATGTACGCGGTGTCGGGACCGGGCGTGACGTTGAGAAGAAATACGGCGATGAGAAAGAAAGTGAAACCGGTGATGCCGAGCATCGGAAACTCCAGACGGACAGGCGCGTGTTGACAACTATTTATTTTAGCGCCGCGCCTGTTCCGCCGTCCTTTACTGCAGCGAGAAACGCTGGCCTTTCGCGAGCGGCGCGCCAGCAAGGAATTCGCGCACGGGCAGCCGCTTGCCGCCAGGTTTCTGCAGTTGTGTGAGTTTCAGCGCGCCGCCGCCGCAGATCACGACGATGCCATCCGCCGAAACCTCGGCGATGGTGCCGGGTTCGGCGCTCGATGAAACATCGACCGGCTGCGCGGCCCAGATCTTGATCGCGGCGTCGTCGATGGTGCCGAATGCGCCGGGAAACGGATCGAACGCACGAATCTGGCGCGCGAGTTCTTCCGCCGGACGCCGCCAGTCGAGTGCAGCCTCGTTCTTGGCGATCTTCTCGGCGTAAGTCGTGCCGTCTTCAGGCTGTGGCGTGGACGGCAGCGAGCCGTCTCGTTCGAGGTCGCGCAGCCCCGCGACGATCAACTCGGCGCCCATTTGCGCGAGCCGGTCGTGCAGCGTGGCCGTCGTGTCGCCGGGGAGAATCGGCGTGCGGGCTTCGCGGATCATCGCGCCGGTGTCGAGGCCGGCGTCCATCTGCATCAGCGTGATGCCGGTTTCGGCGTCGCCCGCCTCGATCGCGCGATGGATCGGCGCGGCGCCACGCCAGCGCGGCAACAGCGACGCGTGGATGTTGATCGCGCCGCGTGGCGGGATATCGAGCACTTCCTGCGGCAGGATCAGCCCGTAAGCGGCGACGACCATCACGTCGTGAGGCGTTGCGCGCAACAGTTCGATGGCCTCTGCCGCTTCCTGCGGATACTTGCCCGCGCGGCGCAGCGACGTGGGCTGCGCGACCTTCAGACCCTGCTCGAGCGCGAAGCGCTTGACCGGGCTGGCGGTCAGCTTCATGCCGCGTCCGGCAGGCCGGTCGGGCTGCGTGAGCACGAGCGGCACCGTAAAGCCCGCCGCGTGAATGGCCGCGAGCGCGGCTGCGGCGAATTCCGGCGTACCGGCGAAAACCACACGCAGCGATTGAGTCATCGGTTACAGCGCCTTTTCCAGCTTTTTCATCTTGCCGCGGATACGCGTCTGCTTGAGCTGCGACAGGTACTCGACGAACACATGGCCCGCCAGGTGATCCATCTCGTGCTGAATACAGACCGCGAGCAGGCCGTCGCAATCGAGTTCAAACGTTTCGCCCTTCTCGTTCTGCGCCTTCACGCGCACCTTGTCGGGACGCTCGACGAAATCGTAAATGCCCGGCACCGAGAGGCAGCCCTCTTCCCATTCCTTCTTCTGGTCGCTCGTCCAGACGAGTTCCGGGTTGATGAAGACCATCAGTTCGTTGTGCGCGTCGGAGACGTCGATCACGATCACGCGCTCATGCACGTCCACCTGGGTCGCGGCGAGGCCGACGCCGGGCGCGGCGTACATCGTTTCGGCCATGTCGGCGACGAGCTTGCGGATGCGGGCGTCGAACACGGCGACGGGCTTCGCCACCTTGTTCAGCCGCTTGTCCGGGTAGTTGAGTATCTTGAGCAGAGCCATGATTCGGATTGTCTACGCGCGCCGCGACGCGTGTAAATCGGCCATTCGGCCAGGTTGCGGGTGGATGGCGGCATGCCGAAGATGTGCGTGCGAATCCAGTGGATTCAACGCCGCCGGCAAGCGGCCAATGGCGTCGCTTCGGGCTTTCGACCCAAGCCTGAGCGACCTTTCTTTATCTGTTCCGGATCAAAAATCTTAACATGACGACCGCCGACCTGCCGACCGTGGAAGCCGCCCCGACACTCGATGCCGAAGAACTGCGCGCCTGGCTGCGGCTCGCGCACGCGAAGGGACTGCGGCCGCTCGCGCTGCGCGCCTTGCTCGGGGCTTTCGGCGGTCCGCTCGAAGTGTTGTCGGAGAGCTTCGCGTCGCTCGCCGAAACCGCCGATGCCCGCGCCGCCGAAGCCGTGCTCGCGCCGCCGCAAGATATCGAAGGCGTACCGTTCGACGACTATATTGAAGCGGTTCTGGCGTGGGCGGCCGAACCGGGCAACCGCGTTCTGACGCTCGCCGACACCGCCTATCCGCAGGCGCTTCTGACCATGCCGGACCCGCCGCCGCTGCTTTACGCGAAAGGCCAGCTCGATCTGCTTCAGACACGCGCGGTGGCCATCGTCGGCAGCCGTCACGCCACGCCGCAAGGACTCGAAGACGCCCGCCGCTTCGCCCGTGCGCTGTCGGATGCGGGGCTCGCGGTGGTGTCCGGTCTCGCGCTCGGCATCGACGCGTCCGCGCATCGCGGGGCGCTCGAAGGCGGCACGGGCACGGTTTCCGTAATCGGCACGGGCGCGGACCTCGTGTATCCGGCGGCGCATCACACGCTCGCGCATGAGATCGCCCGCGAAGGCGCGATTCTCTCCGAATGGCCGCTCGGCACGCCGGCGCGCTCGGCCAATTTCCCGCAAAGAAACAGGCTGATCGCGGGCATGTCGAGCGGCGTGCTGATCGTCGAGGCCGCGATGCGCTCCGGCTCGCTCATCACCGCGCGGCTCGCCAACGAAATGGGGCGCGATGTCTTCGCACTTCCCGGCTCGATTCACGCAGCGCTTTCGCAGGGGTGTCACCGGCTGATCAAGGAGGGCGCGAAGCTCGTCGAAACGCCTGAAGAAATACTCGAAGAGTTCGGTTTCCCACCGGTGAGCGCAGGCGCGGCTGCGGCGAAACGCACAAAGGCGCGTCCGGTCAGCGCGTCGTGGGCTTCGGCGCGACTGGCCGATGGCGCGATCAGCGGCGACGCCGCGCGCGTGCTCGGCGCTCTCGGCCACGCGCCCGCGACGCTTGAAATCCTCGCGATGCGCACCGATCTGGACGGCGCGGCGCTTCAGGGCGCGCTGCTGCAGCTCGAACTGTCGGGCCGGGTAGCCGCGCTCGCGGGCGGCCGCTATACGGCGGTGGAACGCTCGTGAGGCCGCGTCGTGCTACATTCGCGGAAAAATGAGCCGTCCCCGCAGTCGATACCAATAAAGGATTTCGCACCCGCCATGTCCGCGCTGAATCTCGATACCGATGCCGATCGCATCGCGGAGCGCATCGCCGTGCCCGGCACGCTGTTCGTCGCGTGTCTGTGCGCGGAATGGTGCGGAACCTGCCGCGAATATCGCGAAGGGTTTGACAGGCTGGCGGACACGCATCCGGAAATCTGCTTCGCCTGGATCGATATCGAGAATCACGCCGACCGATTCGACGATCTCGACGTGGAAAATTTTCCTACCATTCTGATCGAAGATTCGATCACCACGCGATTCTTCGGCACGGTGCTGCCGCAGGCGTCCATCGTCGAGCGAATGCTCACCGATCTGACCGCGCTGCCCGGCATGATCGGCGCGCCGAAGCTGCGCCCGGCGCTTGCCACGGCCTGATCGCGACGCACGCGAAACGCGCCTTTTGCGCTTCTCGCCATGCGCTTCGCGAGCCGGATATCGAAACGCCCCGATTTGAGCTTCGACGCCCGCCGCGCAAAGCGTGTGCTATAAAGCGGTCGTTAAAGCAGTCCAAACCGGGCCGCTGCCAGTTACCAACTTTTTGAGTCATGTCCAAAGCCCTGATCATCGCAGAGAAGCCTTCCGTCGCGAACGACATCGCGCGTGCGCTGGGCGGCTTCACCAAGCATGACGAGTACTACGAGAGCGACGACTACGTGCTTTCATCCGCAGTCGGCCACCTGCTCGAAATCGCGGCGCCCGAAGAGTACGACGTCAAGCGCGGCAAATGGAGCTTCGCCAATCTGCCGGTCATTCCGCCGCATTTCGACCTGAATCCGATCGCGAAGAGCGAGTCGCGCCTGAAAGTGCTGACGAAGTTGATGAAGCGCAAGGATATCGACCGCCTCATCAACGCATGTGACGCGGGGCGCGAGGGTGAGCTGATCTTTCGCCTGATCGCGCAGCACGCGAAGGCGAAGCAGCCGGTGCAACGCCTGTGGCTGCAGTCGATGACGCCCGCCGCGATCCGCGATGGCTTCGCGCACCTGCGCAGCGACGCCGACATGCAGCCGCTCGCCGACGCCGCCCGCTGCCGTTCCGAAGCCGACTGGCTCGTAGGCATCAACGGCACGCGCGCCATGACCGCGTTCAACAGCAAGGGCGGCGGCTTCTTCCTGACGACCGTCGGTCGCGTTCAGACGCCTACGTTGTCGATCGTCGTCGAACGTGAAGAGAAAATCCGCCGCTTCGTGCCGCGCGATTACTGGGAAGTGCGCGCCGAATTCATCGCGGCGAAGGGCCTGTACGAGGGCCGCTGGTTCGACCCCAAGTTCAAGCGCGTCGAGAACGATCCCGAACAGCGCGATTCGCGTCTATGGAGCCTCGCGGCGGCGGAAACGGTCGTCGCGGCATGCCGCGGCAAGACCGGCACGGTGACCGAGGAATCGAAGCCGTCGACGCAAATGTCGCCGCTGCTCTTCGATCTGACGAGCTTGCAGCGCGAGGCCAACGGCCGTTTCGGCTTTTCGGCGAAAAACACGCTCGGCCTCGCGCAGGCGCTGTATGAAAAGCACAAGGTCCTGACCTATCCGCGTACCGATGCGCGCGCGCTGCCCGAGGACTATCTGAACACGGTCAAGGACACGTTGACCATGCTCAAGGAGAGCAACAACTACCTGCCGTTCGCGAAGCAGGTGCTCGACAAGGGCTGGGTGAAGCCGAACAAGCGCATCTTCGATAATTCGAAGATCAGCGATCACTTCGCCATCATCCCGACGCTGCAAGCGCCGAAGTCGCTGTCGGAGCCCGAGCAGAAGCTGTACGACCTCGTCGTGAAGCGCTTCCTCTCGGTGTTCTTCCCGGCGGCGGAATATCTCGTGACGACGCGCATCACCGAAGTCTCGGGACATCACTTCAAGACGGAAGGCAAGGTGCTCGTCGAGCCGGGCTGGCTGCAGATCTACGGCCGTGAAGCCGCGGGCGAGGAAGGCAATCTCGTGCCGGTGCAGAAGGACGAAAAGGTCGATACCGAGAAGGTCGCGGCGCACGGCCTCGTGACCAAGCCGCCCGCGCGCTACAACGAAGCGTCGCTGCTCTCGGCGATGGAAGGCGCGGGCAAGCTCGTCGAAGACGAAGAATTGCGCGACGCGATGGCCGCGAAGGGCCTCGGCACGCCGGCCACGCGCGCGGCGATCATCGAAGGTCTGCTCGGCGAGAAGTACATGGTGCGCGAGGGCCGCGAGCTGATTCCTACAGCGAAAGCGTTCCAGCTGATGACCTTGCTGCGCGGCCTGGGCGTCGAGGAACTCACCGCGCCGGAACTGACCGGCCAGTGGGAACACAAGCTTTCGCAGATGGAGCGCGGCAACCTGCATCGCGATGCGTTCATGCAGGAAATCGCGCGCATGACGCAGACCATCGTGAAGCGCGCGAAGGAGTACGACTCCGACACCATCCCGGGCGACTACGCGACGCTCGAAACGCCGTGCCCGAATTGCGGCGCGCAGGTGAAGGAAAACTATCGCCGCTTCGCCTGCACGAAGTGCGAATTCTCGATTTCGAAGATTCCGGGCGGGCGACAGTTCGAAATTCCGGAAGTCGAAGAATTGCTGCGCGAGAAAACCATCGGACCGCTGTCGGGATTCCGCAGCAAAATGGGCCGTCCGTTCTCGGCGATTCTCAAGCTTTCACTCGACGACGAGATCAAGAACTACAAGCTCGAATTCGACTTCGGCCAGGATTCCGGCGGCGAAGACGGCGAACCGCCCGATTTCTCCGAGCAAACGCCGGTCGGCGCGTGTCCGAAGTGTCAGTCGCGCGTGTTCGAGCACGGCATGAGCTATGTGTGCGAGAACTCGGTGTCGAATCCGAAGACGTGCGACTTCCGCTCGGGAAAGGTGATTCTCCAGCAGGAAATCGCCCGCGAGCAGATGGAAAAGTTGCTGAACGAAGGCCGCACGGATCTGCTGACGAACTTCAAGTCGTCACGCACCGGACGCAACTTCAAGGCGTTCCTCGTGAAGCAGCCGGACGGAAAGATCGGTTTCGAGTTCGAGAAGAAGGAAGGCAAGCCGGCAGCCAAGACGGCCGCCAAACGTGGCGCGGCTGCCGAAGCTCAAGCCGACGGCGATGACAGCGGCGATAGCGATGTCGCCGTAGCCGCCAAGACCACGTCCGCGAAGACGGCGGCGAAGAAAGCGCCTGCGAAAAAGGCAGCAGTGAAGAAGACCGCGGCGAAGAAGGCGAGCTGATCGCGCTTTTTGCCCGCTGAAGTGAAAAACCCCCGCGAATCGCTTCGCGGGGGTTTTTTCATTTGTGCCCAGCTTCTCAGAAGGGCGATGCAGCCGGCAAGCGTCCTCGCGAGCGCGAAGGCTTCGCCAGCTTCGGCGCCAGTTCACCGTCGATCGGACGGGAACGCGGCGCGGGCGTCGCGGTTTCATCGGCGTGCTCTTGGTGCGGATATGCACCCGGCCTGCCGCGGCCATCGCGAATCCACTGCTCGCCGAGTTGGTGATTTGGCGTCTGGCTGAAATGCTCGACGAGATGATCGATGAACGTGCGCACCTTCGCCGGCAAATGGCGCCGGCTCGGATACGCGACGTTGATCTCGACCTGCGGCAATTGATAGTCGCCGAGCAGACGTACGAGTTGGCCGCGCGTCGTGTCGTTGCCGATCAGATAGCTCGGCAGAATCGCGATGCCCATGCCGAGAAGCGCGAACTGCCGCAGCATCTCGGTATTGTTCGCGATGATCACGTTCTGCGGCCGCACGCGCGCTTCGCCTTCCGGGCCGGTGAACACGCGCTCGTCGCCCCAGTATTCGGACGGCAGGCTCAGACACGGATGCTCGAGCAGATGCTCAGGGCGCGTCGGCGTGCCGTGCGATTCCAGATACGCTGGCGTCGCACAGACAGTCATGCAACCGGTCGTCAGACGCCGCGTGACGACGCTCGCGCTCTTCACCTGCCGCGCAATGACGATGCCGACATCGAACCCTTCCTCGACCAGATCGACCTGACGGTCCACCAGCGTGACATCGGGCACGACTTTTGGATAACGCTGCGCATACGTCTGTAACACGGGCGCGAGATTATGCAGACCGAACACCACGGGCGCGACGATCCTGAGCGAACCAAGAGGTTCGTGATTGCGCGCCACCACCATTTGTTCGACATCTTCCAGTTCATCGAGAATCTGCCGCGCCCGTTCCAGATAGACCTGGCCGGACTCGGTGAGCGAGAGGCTGCGCGTCGTGCGGTTGAGCAAGCGCGTGCCGAGGCGGCCTTCCAGGTCCGCGACGTGGCGCGTAGCCACCGCATTGGAGATGTCCATCGCGCTCGCGGCACGGGCGAAACTCCCGAGATCGGCGACGCGGACGAACACTCTCATCGACTGCAAATGATCCATAAGACAACTCCTGCCGCTAGGGCTCGAATTCTGCTGCAAAGCAATTCAGGATTATCCTAGGACCGGAGCTTTCGTGCAGAAGTTGCCGGGAAGCGCGAAAAAGTCGAAAAAAATCTGACAGTTAGGTGTGTTACGGGGATGAAAGATCACCGACTGTTGCCGTTTGCACAACACCCGATTAACCAAACTCCGATAGATGAAATGCTGAAAATGCTGGTCACGTCAATTTTGACGGTGTAGGCGACGAAATTTCGGGCCCGCCGAAGCGGGCCCGAAATTTGGGGATTGATTCAGTTCGTGAGACAAATCCGGCGCGCGATCGCGCCGGCGTTCCACTCAGGCAGCCAGACGCTTCTCCATTCCGGCCTTGGCCTCCGGCAAAGCCTGCGGCAAACCGTGCTTCAACTTGGTGAAAAGCTCGTCATGCAAGGCGAGTTCGTCGCGCCAGGCGGTGTCGTTGACGGAGATGACCTGCTCGAACTGCTCGCGCGTGAAGCCGAGCACGCCCCAGTCGATGTCCTCGTAGCGCGGCGAAATGCCGAACGCGTGCTCCTCGCCCTTCGCCGTGCCCTCGACGCGGCCGATCATCCAGTTCAGCACGCGCATGTTCTCGCCGAAACCCGGCCATACGAACTTGCCGTCGTCGCCCTTGCGGAACCAGTTGACGCAGAAAAACTTCGGCGCTTTTGCGTTCGACGCTTTGAGCCGCTCGCCCATCTTCAGCCAGTGGCCGAAGTAATCGGCCATGTTATAGCCGCAGAACGGCAGCATCGCGAACGGATCGCGGCGCACGACGCCCTGCTGGCCCGCGGCGGCGGCGGTGGTTTCCGAGCCCATCGTGGCGGCCATGTAGACGCCTTCCTTCCAGTCGCGCGCTTCGGTCACGAGCGGCACGGTGTTCGAGCGGCGTCCGCCGAAGATGAAGGCGTCGATCGGCACGCCAGCCGGGTTTTCCCAGTCGGCGTCGATCGAGGGGCATTGCGAAGCCGGCGCGGTGAAGCGCGCGTTCGGATGCGCGGCCTTGGCGCCGGTTTCCTTCGCGATTTCCGGCGTCCAGTCGCGGCCCTGCCAGTCGATCAGATGCGCGGGCGGCGCGTCGGTCATGCCTTCCCACCAGACATCGCCATCGTCGGTCAGCGCGACGTTCGTAAAAATCACGTTTTCCTTCAGCGTCGCCATTGCGTTGAAGTTGGTCTTTTCGCTCGTGCCGGGCGCGACGCCGAAATAGCCCGCTTCCGGGTTGATCGCGTAGAGACGGCCGTCCCGGCCCGGCTTGATCCACGCGATGTCGTCGCCGATCGTCGTCACTTTCCAGCCGTCGAGATCGCTCGGCGGAATCAGCATCGCGAAGTTGGTCTTGCCGCACGCCGACGGAAACGCCGCCGCGACGTGATACTTGCGCCCTTGCGGCGAGGTGACGCCGAGAATCAGCATATGCTCGGCGAGCCAGCCTTCGTCGCGCCCCATCGTCGATGCAATGCGCAGCGCGAAGCACTTCTTGCCGAGCAGTGCGTTGCCGCCATAGCCCGAGCCGAAGCTCCAGATTTCGCGCGATTCGGGGAAATGGACAATGTATTTCGTGTCGTTGCACGGCCAGGGCACGTCTTTGCGGCCACGTCCGAGCGGCGCGCCGACCGAATGCACGCACGGCACGAACTCGCCGTCGGCGCCCAGCACGTCATAGACGGCGCGACCCATGCGCGTCATGATGCGCATGTTCGTCACCACGTACGGGCTGTCCGACAGTTCGACGCCGATATGCGCGATCGGCGAGCCGAGCGGGCCCATCGAGAACGGCACGACGTACATCGTGCGGCCGCGCATCGAGCCGTCAAACAGGCCGTCGAGCGTGACGCGCATTTCCTTGGGATCGATCCAGTTGTTCGTCGGGCCGGCATCTTCACGGCGCTGCGAGCAGATGAACGTGCGGTCTTCGACACGCGCCACGTCCGAGGGATCCGAGCACGCGAGGAAGGAATTCGGGCGCTTTTCGGGGTTGAGCTGCTTCATGGTGCCGGCTTCGACCATCTGCTGGCAGAGCCGGTCGTATTCTTCCTGCGATCCGTCGCACCATTCGATGCGATCCGGCTTGGTCAGGGCCGCGACTTGCTGCACCCATTCGATGAGTCTTCGGTGCCGGACATAGTCCGGCGCGTCAATTTCGACGGCGTTTTTATTGTGATCTTCGACTACTGCGGGCTGGTTCATCGAGCTGTCTCCGTTCTTCTGCAATGAAAACCAATCGCCCATCTGACGCTGCATGCGAGAGGCGTGTGCGACTCGAACCGCCGGGCGCTTTCGTGCACTTCTGATACGCACTTTCATCGCACGAAATGCGGTTCGTGAGCCAATGCTGCGTCACGGGCATGAATTCTTTACACAGCAAACCGTACCTGCTCGCGGCTTGCATCGCAAAGGAACAAACTGTTAAAAAGAGATACTAAGTGGCCTGCCTCTTCGCGGATCATCGTGTTTTCCGCTAGTTGCGCTGAATTTCTTTCTTTTGGCGCGGTTATACGAGGCTCCCGAAAAAAATGGGAGTCAAGCATAACACCGCGCCGCGTGAACCATGTGATGCAGCGCAATAACGCGGAATAGAGCGCAATTTATCGGTATTTACCCGAATTTAAGTACTCCATTCTCGCCCTTCATAAAAAAGCAGCACGTTTGATGCCTAACAAAAGCCAACCAATGCCCATGAAAATCGCCATTCTCGACGACTACCAGGATGCCGTCCGGAAGCTCGATTGCTTCCATTTGCTCGATGACCATGAGGTGAAGGTCTTCAATAACACGGTGCGCGGTCTCGGGCAGTTGGCCAGCAGGCTTGCGGAGGTGGACGCACTCGTGCTGATTCGCGAACGCACGCGAATTAGCTCTCAATTGCTCGATAAGTGCCCCAAACTGCGCATGATCAGCCAGACCGGGCGGGCGGGCGGCGGACATATCGATGTCGATGCATGTACGGAGCGCGGCATCGCGGTGCTCGAGGGCACGGGCTCGCCGGTTGCGCCCGCCGAACTGACGTGGGCGCTCATCATGTCGGCGCAGCGGCGCATTCCGCAGTATGTCGCGAACCTGAAGCAAGGCGCGTGGCAGCAGTCGGGGCTGAAGACGTCCGCGCTGCCGCCGAACTTCGGTCTCGGTCAGGTGCTGCGCGGGCAGACGCTCGGCATCTGGGGCTACGGCAAGATCGGCAAGCTGGTGGCGGGCTACGGCAAGGCGTTCGGCATGAACGTACTCGTCTACGGGCGCGAGCATTCCCAAAGCGCGGCGCGCGAAGACGGCTTCGCGGTCGCCGAAAGCCGTGAGGCGCTTTTCGAACAGAGCGACGTGCTCACGCTGCATCTGCGTCTGACCGATGAGACGACGGGCATCGTCAAGCAGGACGATCTGATGCGCATGAAGCCGACCGCGCTCTTCGTCAACACGAGCCGCGCCGAGCTGCTCGATGAAAACGCGCTGCTCAATTCGCTGCATCACAACCGGCCGGGCATGGTCGCGGTCGATGTTTTCGAAAGCGAGCCGATTCTGCAGGGCTACGGTCTGCTGCGGCTGGAGAACGTGATCTGCACGCCGCACATCGGTTATGTGGAGCGCGAAAGCTATGAGTTGTATTTCGGCGCGGCGTTCAGGAACATTCTCGCGTTCGATACGGGCGACACGTCGAGCGTCTTCAACAAGGAAGCGCTCCAGCACGTGCGCCGCCGTTGAGCGTCTGATTCAGAGCGTCGAGATCTCGATCGACGGCTCGCAGCGCACCGGGAAATTCACCGAGTTCGCGATGAAGCAGAAGCGGTGCGCCTCCTCGTGCAGGCGCGCCGCGAGACCGGCGTCGCCGCCGGCACCGATGGTCACGCGCGGGCGCAGCAGCACATCGACGAAGCGCCCGTCTCCCTTCGACTCTTCCTGCATCGTGCCGATGGCTTCATCGACATAGCCCGTCACGACTATCCTGTTCGTCGCGCACAGGTGCAGATACCAGAGCATGTGGCACGACGACAGCGACGCCACGAACAACTCTTCCGGATTGTGTCGCGCGGGGTCGCCGCGAAACGCCGGATCGCTCGACGCCTCGATCGCCGCCTTCGTGCCGACGCGCACGAGATGATCTCGCGAGTACGCGTCGTAAGCCGATGTGCCGGAACCGAGATTGCCGGTCCAGTCGATGGTCAGTTCGTACGTATGCTTCTTCGCCACGGTCTGCTCCTCAAGCTGAATGCGAAGCGGTCTGCATCAGGCGCGGAAGGCGTTCGAGAAAATCCTCGCCGTCCGCGCGGCCCAGATCATAAGCATGTTGCATCTGGGACGGACTCGTATAGTCCCAGCTCGAAATCGGCACCTTGCGCGATGGCTGAATGTAGATGCGCCTTTGCTCGCCGTGCGGCACGACAAAGGCGCGCTCGCGCGGATAGAGGCGCGTGACCATCACGAGGACGAGGCCCGGCGAGGCATCGAGCGCCGCGACGGGGACGTTGTCGACCATGCCGCCATCGAGAACGGGGCGGCCGTTGCGTCGCAGGATCGGCGTGAACGGCGGCGTGCTCGACGATTGCAGGATGAGATCGGCGAGATCCTCGATCGTCGCGCATTCCTGCGCTTTCACGAATTCGGGATGAAACCCGAGCGCCTGACCGAGCGTCGGATGCAGCGTCTTCCGGACGTACTTCTCGATGTTGTACGCGATGAGTCCCGCCGCGACCGCGCTGCGCGCGCCGAGCCAGCGCGGCAGATGCGATACGCCGATGCGGATTTCGGGCGCATTCGAGAGTTCGTGGAAGCGGTCCGCGAAGATGTCGAGCAGCGCCTGCCGATAGATGCGGTAATGCGGAAACACCGATTGTCCGCGCAGCAGGTTGCCCCAGTAGGCGTTTCGCGTGTTGTCGCGCAGCGCGTGGGCGTAGTAGTCCATCACCCAGCGCGACTCGTTCGTGTAGAGCATGCACGCGGTGGCCGCGCCCGCCGATATGCCCGCGATCACGCGCGGTTTGAGTTTCAGTTCCGGCCGGATGACGTCCCAGAAACCGGCTTGCCACCAGCAGCGGTTTCCGCCGCCGGCGAATACGACCTGGTCGAACATTTACTTGTTGATGAGCGCGTAGGTGGTTGTGGCGTGGGCGGCGAGTTCGCCCTGGTCGTCGTGCATGTCGATTTCGCCGAAGACGAGATTGCGGCCGCGGCGTTTGACTTTTGCTGTCACGAGCACGTCGCCGGTTTTGACGGGACGCATGAACGTCGTGTTCAGGGAGACGGTCGTCATCGGCGAGAAACCGCCCATGACGTGCGAGATGGCGATGACCATCGCTGTATCGGCGGCGGCCATGAAGACCTGCCCGCAGATGACGCCGCCCGCATGGCGCAAGTGGTCCGAGTACGGCAAGCGCAGCGTGACGGCGTGCTCGGCGATAGCTTCGGGCGCGAGCCGCAGTTCCTTGACCCACGGGGCCAGGATGCTGTCGAGCAAGGCGCGGATGGCGGTTTCGTCCATGGTTCCTTTTTGATTTGCAGGCTTTCTGGTCCTGGAGGATGCGTCATGATACCGGGCTTAGTGGCACGCGCAGACGCGGTTGCGAATCGGCTTCGTCAGAAATTTAAGAATTTTTCCGTGCAAGGGCTTGCGCTTCTGCAAAAGTCACCGCTATAATCTCGTTTCTGTTGGGGCGTTAGCTCAGTTGGTAGAGCAGCGGACTCTTAATCCGTAGGTCGAGTGTTCGAGTCACTCACGCCCCACCACCAGATTCATGCAAAAAGCCCGGTCCTTGTGACCGGGCTTTTTGCTTTCTGGATTCCGTGTAGGCAAATTCATCTATTGCCTCGCCGCGACAAAGTTTGACGTTTCGTTAGAATCGGCGGCGCGGGGTCATGCCGTATTCTGTGAAGTCCGGCGCGTGGTTTCGCCGGAATCAGGTTTAGCAGCCTGAAGACGTATTTAACCCGCGACGCCCGCGCAATGCGGGCGAAGCGTCAGAACCCCGCGCGCCGACCTTGACCACCGGCGCATGGTGCTTCGTCACGCCTATGGGCGGGACATGGCAGGGGAGCCGAAAGGCTCGCCGGTTATGGTTATACGTCCCGGTCTGCTAACCCTGCCATTGTTCCCGCCCGCCCCTTCCCTCGAAGGGCGCGGCTCCGGGCTTTCACACAGGAGCGAGACATGGGCAAACGAAACGTTCTAACCGCAACAGGCGCGGTAAGCATCGACCATCGGCTAGGGCAAATCGCCGCCAGCATCAAGCGAGCGCAAGCAACGGTTACGCAACAGAAGCAACTACTCTGTGACGAACAAGCGAGGCGGCTTGAGGCGGTTGACATTGCCTTGTCTCTCACGCTTGCGGCTTCAAAATTGACAATGCAGTTCTTCAGTGAAGCGCGGCCCTCGTTGCGACCGATGGACACCACTGAATAGCGGCTGATTGAAGGAATTGAATCCAGCGGCGCGCACGCTTGTGTCCGATCACGCCCACGCTGCGATGCTCGTCGGCTCGCTCAGGTCCACCAGCGAAGAGTGGATATGCTCGGCAAGTGCCCGCTGCAAAACCTACACGACATCCGCCCCACGCGCCGCCAGCAACTCCCGCAACACCGACCGATGACACCGCGCCTCATCCTCGCAATAGCACCCGACCGACATATTCGTCTGGTGCGATAACGCCGCGAGCAAATCCAGCGTCCTGCTGGCATCCGCCTCGGCCATCTCCGCCTTGAACTTCTTCACGAACGCGCGCCAGTCCTTGTCGCTCTCGGCGTGAAGCGCTTGCGTCACCAGTTCCTGCGTCGGCGAAAGCACCGGATACCACACGTCGTAGAAATCGCGCGTCGCGAACTCGGCCTTCGGCACCCCGCGCGGCGGCCGACGCACCGTGCCGATGCGCAACCCTTCATCGCTCGCGCGCGGTGTCCCCAATCTCACGATGCGAATCGCCATCATCATCTCCGTTGTTTTGCGCACAGCATAACCGCTGATATCGCTTTGAAAGCTCCCGCGCCCCCGTCCAGCGAAACGCGCCGTCTTCCCGTATCGTTTCGGATTATTCTCCGCCCGCTTACATCCGGAATGCCCGCCGTGCCCACCGAAGAACGCCCCCAAACCCTGCCGCACGACCCCGACGCGCCGATGACCCCGCTCGAGCGCCGCGGCATGGCAGCCATCCTGCTCTCGGTCGCGCTCGCGACGCTCGACACCGCAATCGCCAATACCGCGCTGCCCGCCATCGCCGCGGATCTGCACACGACGCCCGCCGCGTCGGTCTGGATCATCAACGCGTATCAGCTCGCGATGGTCGCGACGCTCCTCCCCTTCGCCGCGCTCGGCGGCATCCTCGGTCATCGGCGCGTGTATCTCGGCGGGCTCGTCGTGTTTCTCATCGCGTCGGCGGTGTGCGCGTTCTCGTGGTCGCTGCCGACGCTCGTCGCCGCGCGCCTGCTGCAAGGCCTCGGCGCGAGCGCGATCATGAGCGTCAACGCGGCGCTCATCAGCGCGATTTTTCCGCCGCACCGGCTGGGGCGCGGCGTCGGGCTGAATGCGCTCGTGGTCGGCATCGCGTTCGCAGTCGGGCCGACGGTCGCGTCGATCGTGCTCTCGCTCGGCACCTGGCCGTGGCTCTTCGCCGTCAATCTGCCTGTCGGCGTGTTCGCGTTGATCATCGCGTGGCCGTCGCTGCCGCAGACGAAGCGCGCCGAACACGGGTTCGATCGTATCGCGGCGCTGCTGAACGTCGTCACCTTCGCGTCGCTGATCTTCGCACTCGGTGAAGCGGCCCAGCGCGCGCCCGCGCAAACCGTGCTCGCGGCGTTCGGCGTCGCGCTGATCGCGGGTGTCCTGCTGCTGCGACGCGAGCGCGGCCATCCCGCGCCGATGCTGCCCGTCGATCTCTTTCGCCGCCCGATGTTCGCGCTCTCGACGATGACCGCCATCTGCTCGTTCGCCGCGCAAGGGCTTGCGTTCGTGTCACTGCCGTTTTTCTTCGAGAGCGTGCTGGGTCGCAGCCAGGTCGAGACCGGATTTCTGATGACGCCGTGGTCCGCGCTCGTCGCGTTGATGGCGCCGATCGCGGGACGCCTGTCCGATCGGCACGCGCCCGGCTTGCTGGGCGGCGTCGGGCTGGCGATTCTATGCGTCGGGATGGTGTCGCTCGCGATGCTGCCGGCGCAGCCGCATGCGCTGGACATCTGCATTCGCATGGCGATCTGCGGCGCGGGCTTCGGCTTCTTTCAGTCGCCGAATCTGAAGGCGTTCATGTCGAGCGCGCCGCGCGAACGCAGCGGCGGCGCGAGCGGCACGATCGCGACATCGCGCCTGATCGGGCAGGCGACGGGCGCGGCGCTCGTCGCGCTGTGCTTCAGCGTCGCGGGCAAGCATGGCCCGGCGCTCGCGTTGTCGCTGGGTGCGGCGTTCGCGGGCGCGGGCAGTATCGCGAGCGGTTTGCGGCTGGTGACGCGCAATCCGTCGTCTGAACGAATCGTCGGCGCGCCGTCGCGCGAGACCTGAGCGCGCTCACATCCGCCGCACTTTCACCTTGCGGCCCTTGAGCTTTCCCGCGCCCAGCTTGCGCACCGCATCGTCCGCGACACTGCGCTCGACGGCCACGTACGTGACCATGTCCATCACGTTGATCTTGCCGATCTGCTTGCCGTCGAAACCTGCTTCGCCGGTGAGCGCGCCGAGCACGTCGCCCGGACGGATCTTGTCCTTGCGGCCGCCGAGTATTTGCAGCGTGGCCATCGGCGGCTTCAGGTGACCCGGTTGCGCCGATGTCAGTTCGTCGAGCGGATGCCATTCCACTTCTGCGCGCTGCGCCTGCTCGATCGAGCCGACGCGTCCCATCTCGTCCATGCTCGCGAGCGACAGCGCCCAGCCTTCCTCCTCCCCGCGCCCCGTGCGGCCGATGCGATGCACGTGCACTTCGGGATCGGGCGTCACGTCGACGTTGATCACCGCTTCCAGTTGCGCGATGTCGAGACCGCGCGCGGCGACATCGGTCGCGACGAGCACCGAGCAACTGCGATTCGCGAACTGCACGAGCACCTGATCGCGCTCACGCTGTTCCAGCTCGCCGTGCAGCGTCAGCGCTTCGAAGCCCTGCGCGCGCAGCACGTCGAGCAGATCGCGGCACTGCTGCTTCGTGTTGCAGAACGCGAGCGTGCTCACCGGACGATAGTGATCGAGCAGCAAGCCGACCGCATGCAGCCGCTCGTGATCCTCGACCTGATAGAAGCGCTGCTTGATTTTCGCGTTGCTGTGCTGCTCGGTAAGCTTGATCTCGCGCGGATTGCGCAAGAATTGCTGGCTCAGTTTCGCGATGCCTTCCGGATACGTCGCCGAGAACAACAAGGTCTGGCGCTCCTTCGGGCACTTGCGCGCGACTGACGCGATATCGTCGAAGAAGCCCATGTCGAGCATGCGGTCGGCTTCGTCGAGGACGAGCGTGCGCACGGCGTCGAGCGTGAGCGTTGCCCGGTCCAGATGATCCATGATGCGGCCCGGCGTTCCCACGATGATGTGCGCGCCGTGTTCCAGGCTCGCGATCTGCGGGCGCATCGGCGTGCCGCCGCACAGCGTCAGCACTTTCACGTTCTCCTCGGCACGCGCGAGGCGGCGGATTTCCTGCGTGACCTGATCGGCGAGTTCGCGCGTGGGACAGAGAACGAGCGCTTGCACGTCGAACTGGCTGGCGTCGAGCTTGGTGAGCAGCGGCAACGTAAAGGCCGCGGTCTTGCCGCTGCCTGTTTTCGCCTGCGCGATGAGATCGTGGCCCGCGAGCGCCGGCGGCAGGCTCGCGGCCTGGATCGGCGTCATCGACAGATAGCCGAGTTGCTGGAGATTCGACTGCATCGCGGGCGAAAGCGGCAGGCTGCTGAAGGAGGTGTCGGTCGTCATGGTTTCAGCGAGTTCCGCGCGGCGGGATGTCGGTGATCTGCTCGTACGTGGCCGTGCCGTCGTCGGCGTCGTGGCGTGCGACGTAGTTGCGCGCGCCGCACATCGGGCAGCGGAACAGCAGGCCCTGGCCCTCGTTCTTGATGACGACGTCCGACAGCGCCCACTCCGCACCGCAAGACTGGTTTCTACAGGTGAACATATTGGTATTTCTCTGGTTTCGTGGCGCGTTCGTGCGCTCAAAGGCGAAAGTGTACGCGTCTCTGGTGTCGATGCGGTCCGCGCAAGTCCGCAAGAAATGCTAAAGCGGGTCGTGCTACTTTTCTTTCATCGAGTTTTCTTTCCGGAGCGGACGATGAGCAGCAGGTTCTACGAGGCGCGGCTCGCGCGCGTGGTCGCGTATATCCACGATCATCTCGACGATGCGCTGGATCTCAACCGGCTCGCGGAGGTGGCGTGTTTGTCGCCCTATCACTGGCATCGGATATATCACGCGTTTTATGGGGAGACGGCGGCGGCGACCGTGCGACGGTTGCGGCTGCATCGGGCGGCGAACGAGCTCGTGCACGGCGCCGTGCCGATGGATTCGATCGCCGAGCGCGCCGGCTATGGCAGCGTGCAGGCGTTTTCGCGGGCGTTTCAGGCGAGTTACCGGATGGCGCCGGGGCAGTTTCGGAACGAAGGCGGCGCTTCGATGTTTGTACCTTTCGATGAAGTTCGATCAGGAGACACGGCAATGCATCAAGTCGATATTCGTAGTCAGCGTGGCTTTACCGTCGCCGCGATGGCGCATCGCGGGTCGTACATGAACATCGGGCGGGCGTTCGAGATGCTGTTTCACTGGCTTTCCGTGCGTGGATTGGTCGATCCTCGGGCGCGGTCGCTGGGCATTTATTTCGATGATCCGGCGGCTGTGGCTGAAGAGGAGCTTCGGTCGATGGCGTGTTGCGAGTTGTTCGAGCCGGACGCGGTGAAATTCGAAGCGCCGGTGTCGCGTGTGGAAGTCGCGGGTGGGGAGTTCGCGGTGCTCACGCATGTCGGGCCGTATGCGCAGCTTTGCTTCGCGTATCAGTGGCTTTACGGGGAATGGTTGCCGAAGTCAGGGCGGGAAACGGGCGAGGCGCCGGTGTTCGAGATTTACGTGAGTGATCCGCGAGAGACGGCGCCGGCGGATCTGGTTACGGAGATCTGGTTGCCATTGAAGGCGGTTGCTTAGACCGGTCTCGCGCGCCCCTTGAACACCTGCGCGCGATGCCAGGCGATGAAATCGCCTGACGGCTGTGGCGCCAGCAGCAATTGCGCTGGCGCCCTGCGTTGCCTACCTACCCCTCAAACATCAATATTCCCCGCCCGCAACGCATTACTCTCGATAAACGCCCTGCGCGGCTCGACATCATCGCCCATGAGCGTCGTGAAAATGCCATCGGCGGCAATCGCGTCCTCGATCTGCACACGCAGCAAACGCCGCACGGCCGGATCCATCGTCGTTTCCCAGAGCTGCGCGGGGTTCATTTCACCCAGCCCCTTGTACCGCTGCTTGCTGACATTGCGTTCCGCGTCGGCAATCAGCCACTTCATCGCGGTCTTGAAATCGGTCACGGCCATCGAGCGCTCGCCGCGCTTGATCAACGCGCCTTCGCCGATCAAACCCTTGAACGTATCCGCCGTCGAAACAAGCTGCTTGTAGTCGGCCGTCAGTTGAAGGTCTTCATCGAGCACGGTGACCTTCACATTGCCATGATGACGCCGCTTGATATGGAGCGAACGCAACTCGCGCACCTGATCGTAAGCAGGTTCGACGGTCACTTCAGGCTTCAACGGATCGGCGCGCAGCCGCCCTTCCAGAAGCTTCGCCGACGCTTCGGCCGCTTCCTGCGACGACAGATCGATGACCACACCATCCATCACCGATTCGAGCGCGGCCGCGTCATAGATCCGGCTGAGACGATCGACGACGGCCTGCGCGAGCAGGTACGCACGCGCGAGCTCACCCAGCGCATCGCCGGAAATCGGATCGGCGCCTTCGCTCGGAATAAGCTCGGACCCTTGCAGCGCCAGCTTCAACATATGCTGGTTGAGTTCGTGCGCGTCCTTCATATACCGCTCGTCCTTGCCCGCCTTGATCTTGTACAGCGGCGGCTGCGCGATATAGATATACCCACGCTCGACGATCTCCGGCATCTGCCGATAGAAGAACGTCAGCAGCAGCGTGCGGATGTGCGCGCCGTCGACGTCCGCGTCGGTCATGATGATGATGCGGTGATAGCGCAGCTTGTCGAGGTTGTAATCGTCCTTGCCGATGCCACACCCAAGCGCCGTCACCAGCGTGACGATCTGTTCGGAGGAGATCAGCTTGTCGAAGCGCGCCTTCTCGACGTTCAGCACCTTGCCGCGCAACGGCAAGATAGCCTGGAACTTGCGATCACGCCCTTGCTTGGCCGATCCGCCCGCCGAGTCGCCCTCGACGATATAAATCTCCGACTTCGCCGGGTCCTTCTCCTGGCAATCCGCCAGCTTGCCCGGCAAGCCGATGCCATCGAGCACGCCCTTGCGACGCGTCATCTCGCGCGCCTTGCGCGCCGCATCGCGAGCACGCGCCGCATCGACGATCTTGCCCGTGATGATCTTCGCGTCGACCGGCGTTTCCTGCAGATACTGTTCGAGCGCCTTCGCGACGAGTTCCTCGACCGGCGCGCGCACTTCCGACGACACCAGCTTGTCCTTCGTCTGCGAGCTGAACTTCGGCTCCGGCACCTTCACCGACAGCACGCACGACAGACCCTCGCGCATGTCGTCGCCGGTCGTTTCGACCTTCGCCTTCTTCGCGATCTCGTTATCGATGATGTATTTGTTGATGACACGCGTCATCGCCGCGCGCAAGCCGGTCAAATGGGTGCCGCCGTCGCGCTGCGGAATGTTGTTCGTGAAGCAGAGCACGCTTTCGTTGAAGCTGTCGTTCCACTGCATCGCCACTTCGACGGTCACGTTCTCGCGCTCGCCGATCGCGTGGAACACGTTCGGGTGCAGCACCTGCTTCGCCTTGTTGATGTACTCGACGAAGCCCTTCACGCCGCCCGCGAACGCGAAATCGTCCTCCTTGCCGGTGCGCTGATCCGTCAAACGGATACGCACGCCGTTGTTCAGGAACGAGAGTTCACGCATGCGCTTCGCGAGAATGTCGTAGTGGAATTCGACATTGCCGAAGATCGTCGCGTCGGCGAGAAAATGCACTTCGGTGCCGCGGTTTTCGGTGTCGCCGACGACGGGCATCGGCGAATACTGCACGCCGTCTTCCTCGATGAGCTCGCGGTTCTGCACCACGCCGCGCGCGAATTCCATGAAGTGCTTCTTGCCGTCGCGGCGCACCGTGAGGCGCAGCCATTCGGAGAGCGCGTTCACGCACGACACGCCCACGCCGTGCAGGCCGCCCGACACCTTGTAGCTGTTCTGGTCGAACTTGCCGCCCGCGTGCAGCTCGGTCATGACGATTTCGGCGGCGCTGCGCTTCGGATCGTGCTTGTCGTCGCGCTTCAGGCCAGTCGGCACGCCGCGGCCGTTATCCGTGACGGAAATCGAGTTGTCCGCGTGAATGACGACGTGAATGTCGTCGCAATAGCCGGCGAGCGCTTCGTCGATGGAGTTATCCAGCACTTCGAAAACGAGGTGATGCAAACCGGTGCCATCCGACGTATCGCCGATATACATGCCTGGCCGCTTGCGCACTGCCTCCAGACCTTCGAGGATCTGAATGGACGATGCGCCATAGCTGTTGTCAGGCTTGTTGTCGGGCTGCGAATTTGTGTTTTCAGTCATGGAAATTTTCCGGTTCTGCGTCACTGCCTGGGTTACTGCTCGAACTTTTCAAAACACCTTAAAAACACCAAAGGGGCGCGCCGCCCCTTGGAGTGTTCTTGGTATTGCGCGCGTCAGATGCGCATCGGCATCACCACGTATTTGAATTCCTCGTTCTCGGGAATCGTGATGAGTGCGCTGGAATTGGCATCGCCGAGGCTCACCTTGAGCGTGTCGATCTTCAGATTCGCGAGCACATCGAGCAGATACGTGACGTTGAATCCGATATCGACGGTGTCGCCCTGATAAGCGATCTCCAGTTCTTCCTGCGCCTCTTCCTGATCGGCGTTGGTCGACATGATCTTGAGCTGGCCCGGCTCGACGAGGCAGCGCACGCCCTTGAACTTGTCGGAGGTCAGAATGGCCGCGCGCTGCAGCGAACGCTGCAATTCTTCACGGCCGATTTCGAACGTGTTCTTGTGCGCCTTCGGAATCACGCGCTGGAAGTCGGGGAACTTGCCCTCGACGAGCTTCGACACGAGTTCCACCTGGCCGAAGCTGAACTTCACCTGCGTTGCGGCGATGTCGATCTTCAGGGAATCGTCGATGTCTTCGAGCAGACGCTGGAGTTCGAGAATCGTCTTGCGCGGAATGATCACTTCCTGACGCGCGAACGAACCTTCGATCTTCATCGACGAGAACGCGAGACGGTGGCCGTCGGTCGCGACCGCCATCAGCTGGTCACCGTCCACCACGAGCAGCATGCCGTTCAGGTAGTAGCGGATGTCCTGCTGCGCCATCGCGAAATAGACCATGCCGAGCAACTGGCGAAACGTTTTCTGCGGAACCGAAAGGCTCGCACCGAAGTCAGTAGCCTGGTTGACGGTGGGAAATTCGTCGGCGGCGAGCGTCTGCAACGCGAAACGGCTCTTGCCGGAACGCACGGTCAGGCGCTTGTCGGAGAGATCGAGCACGACTTCGCCCGAAGGCATCGCGCGCAAAATGTCGAGCAGCTTGCGCGCGGCGACCGTGGTGGCGACCTGGTCGCTGCCGACGCCGAAATCGGCGCGGGTCGTGATCTGGAGTTCGAGGTCGGTCGAGAGGAACGACACATCGGCGCCGTTCTTGGTAATGAGCAAATTCGCGAGGATCGGCAACGTATGGCGGCGTTCTACGATGCCGCTCACGGTTTGCAGCGGCCTTAGAAGATTATCTCGTTCGGTCTTGACCAGTTGCATAGAGTTCCTTCGTTGATGTGACGGCCTGTCCGCGGGTTTCGCCACCAGATTTGCCCAACGGACAACCTCGTAACACGCGTTGCCGGCCCCCCGCCGGTCACTCGCGAAAACTGCGCTCGAAAGCCGCCCAGGCCACGGACGGCTAAACCTATATTGTGCCTCAAAACGGAACCGCCCCCTGAAATTGGGGGCGTTTTCGTCAAAAAACAGGTCGTCGAACGCAATTAATGACGCGTGCGTTCATAGCAAACCGCTCGCGGAGGCCTTAGCCCTTCAGCGTCTGCTCGAGCACATGCAGTTCGTGGTTCAGTTGCGCGTCGGTGCCGCGCTCCGCCGCGATCTTGCGCACCGCATGCAGCACGGTCGTGTGATCGCGTCCGCCGAACAGCTCGCCGATCTCGGGCAGGCTCTTTTGCGTCAGCTCCTTCGCCAGATACATCGCGATCTGGCGGGGGCGCGCAATATTGGCGGGCCGCTTTTTTGAGTACATGTCGGCGACCTTGATGTTGTAGAAATCGGCCACCGTCTTCTGGATGTTCTCCACCGAGATCTGACGGTTCTGCACCGTCAACAGGTCCTTGAGCGCTTCCTTGGTCAGCTCGATCGTGATGTCGCGGCCATGAAACTTCGAATACGCGAGGATCTTGCGCAGCGCGCCTTCGAGCTCGCGCACGTTCGAGCGCAGATGCTTCGCGACGAAGAACGCGACGTCCTCCGAGAGGCTCACGCCTTCGGACTGCGCCTTCCTCATCAGAATCGCGACGCGCATTTCCAGCTCGGGCGGCTCGATCGCGACCGTCAGGCCGGAATCGAAGCGCGAGATCAGGCGATCGTCGATGCCGGAGATTTCCTTCGGATAGGTATCGCTCGTGATGATGACCTGCGCCTTGTTCGCAACGAGCGCCTCGAACGCGTAGAAGAACTCTTCCTGCGTGCGCGACTTTCCGGAGAAGAATTGAATATCGTCGATGAGCAGCAGATCCAGCGAGTGGTAATAGCGCTTGAAGTCGTCGAACGCCTTGCGCTGATACGCCTTCACGACATCCGATACGTATTGCTCCGCGTGGATGTAGCGGATGCGCGCGCCGGCCTTGTCCATCAGCAACTGATTGCCGATGGCGTGAATCAGGTGGGTCTTGCCGAGACCCACGCCGCCATACAGGAAGAGCGGGTTGTACGAGATGCCCGGATTGTCGGCAACCTGAATGGCGGCCGCGCGTGCGAGCTGGTTCGCCTTACCGGTGACGAAGTTGTCGAACGTGAGCACCGGGTTCAGTTTGGAACGCTCGTAGGCGGAATCGGTTTCACCGCCCGCCGACGGCGCGCCGCCCGGGCGCCACGTGCGCCGGCCAGCGGCGGCTTCGTTGGCGTCGAGGCTCGGGAGATCGAGGTCGGCCTGATCATCCTGCGTGGCTTGCGCGTGCTGCGCGGCCTCAGCGGCAAGCGCGTTGATATGCGCGGTGGCGTTCGCGTGCGCGACGACGGAAGGCGCCTGCGGCACGGCCGCCGACGGAGTCGGGGCGCGCGGCGCGGCGGGTGCGCTCGCGGTCGGGCGCGGCGCGGCACTCAGGCCGCCGCCGATCGCGTTGCGCGCGGTCGCTTTGGGATCGAGCACGAATTGAACATCGACTGGCGCGCTGAAAAAATCGCGCGCAACATCGGTAATGCGGCCCGAAAACTGGCTTTTCACCCAGTCGAGCTTGAAGCGGTTGGGAGCGGCGATGCGCAGGGTGTTCGCGTCGGCATCGAAGTCGACCGGGGTCAGCGGCTTGATCCACGTGACGTACTGCTGCGGCGTGAGTTCTCGCGCAAGCAGTGCGGAACAGTGTTCCCAGAAATCGTTCATCGAATGCGGTCGTTATGGTTTGTTCCGCACCTGCGGGCCGTGCTTGCCAAACGTTCGGACAAGTCCCGGCACAGCCGAGCAGACAGGCTCCGGAGGCTTACGCCGCAAGGGTTTGCGGGCGGACGGCGGGCCGAAGCAGCGGGCGGATATTTGGGAGTAAGGCGAGATTCTAACGCCAAACGAGGGCAGCGCGCGAGTTATCCACAGGGTCAAATCAGCACGCCGGACGGGCCGTAAATCTGCCGGAATGCGCGTTCGCAGGCGCTAACCTATTGACGGTCAATAGGAAAACGGTTTAAATAGCGGGTTCCGCGAAAACAGAATTCCTGAACCTCCGGCCATCGCGCTTGCAGTGACCACACTGGAGCCAAGCCCGCGCGGTCAATCAACTCAAGTGAGAGCACCATGAAACGTACTTACCAACCTTCCGTGACGCGCCGCAAGCGCACCCATGGCTTCCGCGTTCGCATGAAGACCGCTGGCGGCCGCAAGGTCATCAACGCTCGCCGCGCGAAGGGCCGCAAGCGTCTGGCAATCTAAGTCTGCCGAGTGTTCGCTCGCGGTTGGATATTGCACTCGACGGCGAGCCGCTCACGCGCCGCACAGAAGTCTTGAGACAGGACATCGTTCAGTTGCCGGCGCAGGCCGCGTTCCCCAAGGCCGCAAGGCTGCTGAAAACGGATGAGTTCTCATCCGTTTTTCGTTTGCGCCCCTGGCGCCGCTCGCCGCACTTCGTTCTGTACGGCAAGCCGTCAGGACAGGAAGCGCGGCTCGGGCTGGTGATCGGCAAGAAGCAGGCGCCGCGCGCCGTCACGCGCAATCTGATCAAACGGCTTGCGCGCGACATTTTCCGGCTGCGCCGCGCGCAATTGAACGGATTCGATATTCTCGTGCGGCTGCACGCGAAGATCGACCGCAAGGCGATGCCGAGCGCGAGTTCCCCGCCACTTCGGGCGCTCGTCGGCAGCGAGCTGGAAGCATTGTTCGACCGTGCCGTGCGCGAAGCCGCGCGCCGCAAGGCCGAAACCGTGGCGGCGCCGCCCGAGGCGCCTGCCGTCGACGAATCACCCGGCCCGTCAGGGTCATGAAGCGCGGTTGCGTCAGACTTTTGCCTTCCACGGCAGGTCCGGCGTGCGGCGCGAAGCTTATGCAAACGGCACTCATCGCGTTGTTGCGCTTCTACAAGGTTGCTGTGAGTCCTCTGCTCGGCAACCGGTGCCGCTTTTATCCTTCCTGTTCCGACTACGCACGCGAGGCAATCCAGTATCATGGCGCCGCGCATGGCACGTATCTCGCCGTGAAGCGTCTGTGCCGCTGCCATCCTCTTTCGGCGGGCGGCGTGGATCTCGTGCCTCCTGCCCGCGGTCACGCCGGCTCCGACGACGCGTCCGAGTCGCGCGCTGATTCTGCGCAAGACAAGCTTTCAACACTAAACGGCGCTGAAGCGCTTTCCGATCGACACTGAGACAACGCATGGATATCAAACGCACCGTCCTATGGGTCATCTTCTTCGTGTCAGTTGTCCTGCTGTTCGACAACTGGCAGCGGGACCATGGGCGCCCGTCGATGTTCTTCCCGAGCGCGACGCAACCGGCCAAGACCGCCAGCAACCCGGCACCGGGCTCGGCCGCCTCCGGCGCGCAGCCGTCCGAACTGCCTAACGCGCCCGCAGGCACGGCCGCGCCCGGCGCGTCGACGCCCCCCGCCACGGCGCAAGCACAGCTCGTCAAGTTCACGACGGACGTCTACTCCGGTGAGATCGACACGCGCGGCGGCACGCTCTCGAAGCTCGCCCTGATGAAGGAAGGCGACGGCAAACAGCCGAACCTCTACATCACGCTTTTCGATCACACCGCGAACCACACGTACCTCGCGCGCACGGGCCTGCTCGGCGGCGACTTCCCGAACCACAACGACGTCTTCACGCCGGTTCCCGGCCAGACGTCGCTGACGGGCGACGAGAAGACGCTGAAGATCGCGTTCGAATCGCCGGTGAAGGGCGGCGTGAAGGTCATCAAGACCTACACATTCACGCGTGGCAGCTACGTGATCAACGTCGATACGAAGATCGAAAACGTCGGCACGGCGGCGGTCTCGCCGAAGCTCTACATGGAGCTTGTGCGCGACAACACGCCGGTCGAGACGCCGCGTTTCTCGCACACGTTCATCGGGCCGGCGGTCTACACGGATCAGAAGCACTTCCAGAAGATCGACTTCTCCGACATCGACAAGAACAAGGCATCGTTCGAGCCGTCGTCGGATAACGGCTGGATCGCGATGGTGCAGCACTATTTCGCGTCGGCGTGGATTCCGCAGCAGGGCGTGAAGCGCGACATCTACGTGCAGAAGATCGATCCGGATCTGTATCGCGTCGGCATGACGCTGCCCGCGCAGACGATCGCGCCGGGACAAACCGTGAACGTCGATGCGCGTCTCTTCGCCGGTCCTGAAGAAGAGCGCATGCTCGAAGGCATCGCGCCGGGTCTGGAGCTCGTGAAGGATTACGGCATGGTGACGATTATCGCCAAGCCGCTTTTCTGGCTGCTCGAGAAGATCCACAGCTATGTCGGCAACTGGGGCTGGTCGATCGTGCTGCTCACGCTGCTCATCAAGGCCGTGTTCTTCCCGCTCTCGGCGGCGAGCTACAAGTCGATGGCGCGCATGAAGGAAATCACGCCGCGCATGCAGCAGTTGCGCGAGCGCTTCAAGAGCGACCCGCAGAAGATGAATGCCGCGCTGATGGAGCTGTACAAGACCGAGAAGGTCAATCCGTTCGGCGGCTGTCTGCCGGTGGTCGTGCAGATTCCGGTGTTCATCTCGCTGTACTGGGTGTTGCTGTCGTCGGTGGAAATGCGCGGCGCGCCTTGGATTCTCTGGATACACGATCTGTCGCAGCAGGACCCGTACTTCATCCTGCCGGTGCTGATGGCCGTCTCGATGTTCGTGCAGACCAAGCTGAACCCGACGCCGCCCGACCCCGTCCAGGCGAAGATGATGATGTTCATGCCGATCGCGTTCTCGGTCATGTTCTTCTTCTTCCCGGCTGGTCTGGTGCTGTATTACGTGGTGAATAACGTGCTGTCGATCGCGCAGCAGTACTACATCACGCGGATGATGGGTAAGGGGAAGAAGAAGGCGGCGTAAGCGGCTACTTCGCGCTCCTGGATATGGAAACGCCCGGCTTGCCGGGCGTTTTGCTTTGGTGAGTCAGAGATCTTCTTCGATGATGCGCGCCGCTTCACGAAGCAGTTCGAGCGCCCGCTCCTTCGTAAGCGCATTCCCGTAGGGGCGGACCGGCTCCGTGGCCTCGAAGCCCGCTACGCTGTTGCCGTTGGCCTCCAATGCGCCCGTGAGCCAATCGCGGGATTTTTCGACAAGTGCTGTCAGGAGCGGCCAATTATCTTCGGACGGGAATCCCTCGCCGTTGATCCAGCGCTGCACGGTGGCATTTGCGAGCTCGACACCGAATGTCGCGTAAATGGCAGTGGCCAGCGCTTTGCCGCTGCCCAGTTTGAACGGATCATTGCGAAACGGTCCCAGCTTGTTCAGCTTCGATTGCTTCGAAATGAGCGCTTCGCGTAGCCGATTCTTGAAAGTGGCGAGAGAGTTGATTCGTTTCATGAACTCCAGAATGCGCGATAGTCGTTCTTGAGCGGCCAAAAGTCTTTTGGCGCGCCCAACACCGTTTGTCCGGCGAACCTGCCCGAACCCTGCTCCGGCCTCACGCAGCATGGGTTTGCTCAGCTATCAGGTACGTCGAAGCTTTATCTCAAAGTTACGAAAATTCCCCAGCAAGGGGGATTCATCGTCGGATCGATCCATAAAACTGCTCGACCAATTCCTCCAGCAAATACCGATGATGCGGCGACAGCGCTTCGATCTTCGTCGCCAGCTCGAGCGTCTCTTCGGACGCGGGGTATTGTTCGTCGCGCGCGAGCGGCTTCGGCGTTATCTGCGGATTGCCGCTCGGCGGCGGCCCGTAGTGCAACCAGTGCTGATCCACCTTGAACCATTCGGCGAGTGTCTTCGGCTTGTCGACCGTGGGAATCGAGCGCGCGGTCAGCCACTTGTGCGCCGTCTGTGGTGACACGGATTCGCCTTGATAACGCAGGTTGAAATGGAGTGCGAGATCGGTCGCGCCGCGCATCTTTTCAGGTGCGCGGGTCATCGAGAATTTGAGCCGCTCGGAGAAATCGGCTTTTTCTTGTGGTGTAGGCATGGGCTGGATTGTGCGAGGCAATCACTGCTTACTAGTCAACCAGTTGCGCTATATCTGGCGCAATCCAGCATGCTTTTATCTTGCCTAAGTGTTCAATTTAATTGCCAACAGGCAGCATATTTTTGCCGCATCGCGAACTATAGCAAGCTTCGCCCTGATATCAACGCAAGATCGCTCCTTCTCCATCAGTTTAGCTTTCTATCTCAAAAAAGCTAACACGCGAGCCTTGTTTCCGCGAGCACGAGGTCGTTCGATCCACACACGCCGCGATACAATGCCGGCACTCCGAAAACCATCCAGGTGCGCGACGAACATGCTGAGCAACGACACCGATCCGATCGTCGCAATCGCCACCGCGCCCGGGCGTGGCGGGATCGGCGTCGTGCGTCTGTCGTTCGGCCGTGCTGGCGAAGCCGCCGCGCAAAAAGCGATGCACGCGTTGTGCGGACAGGCGCTGGCGCCGCGTCACGCGAGCTATGTGCCGTTCGTCGACGGGAACGGTGAAGCGCTCGATCGCGGCATCGCGCTGTATTTCCCGGCGCCGCACTCGTACACGGGCGAGCACGTACTGGAGTTGCAAGGCCATGGCGGACCGATCGTGCTGCAACTCGTGCTGCAACGGGCGATCGAAGCCGGTGGCGATTTCGGCCTGCGGCTTGCCGAGCCCGGCGAATTCACCCGGCGCGCTTTTCTCAACGACAAGCTCGATCTGGCGCAGGCCGAAGCCGTCGCGGACCTGATCGAAGCCAGCACGGAGGCGGCTGCGCGCTCGGCCGGCCGCTCGCTGGACGGCGCGTTCTCGCGCGAAATTCATGCGCTCGTCGAAGATGTGATCAATCTGCGCATGCTGGTCGAAGCGACGCTGGATTTTCCCGAGGAAGAGATCGACTTTCTGGAAGCGGCCGATGCGCGCGGCAAGCTCGCACGCATCCGCGAGCGGCTCGACACGGTGCTTGCCGATGCGCGTCAGGGCGCGCTGTTGCGCGAAGGCCTGTCGGTCGTGCTCGCGGGGCAGCCGAATGTGGGCAAGTCGTCGCTGCTGAACGCGCTCGCGGGCGCGGAACTCGCGATCGTCACGCCGATCGCTGGCACCACCCGCGACAAGGTCGCGCAGACGATTCAGATCGAAGGCATACCGCTGCACATCATCGATACGGCGGGACTGCGCGAGACGCAGGACGAAGTGGAGCGGATCGGCATCGAGCGCACGTGGGGCGAAATCGAGCGCGCCGATGTCGTGCTGCATCTGCTGGATGCGCGCGAGGCCGCGACGCCCGAAGACCACGCCATCGCGGCACGCTTTCCGGCGGGCGTGCCCGTTGTGCGGGTGATGAACAAGACCGATCTAGCGGGTGCGCCATCCGCGGCGCGTGACGGCGATGATCGCGCGCGTGAAGTGAATCTGTCGGCGAAAACCGGCGACGGCATTGCGCTGCTGCGCGATGAACTGCTGGCGATCGCAGGCTGGCAGGCGGGCGCGGAAAGCGTGTATCTCGCGCGCGAACGTCATTTGATCGCGCTGCGTGAGGCGCGTGACCACCTGGCGCTCGCCGCCGAACATGCCGATCAGCGCTCACAGGTGCTCGATCTGTTCGCGGAAGAATTGCGGCTCGCGCAGGACAACCTCAACGCGATCACGGGCGAATTCACGTCGGACGATCTGTTGGGCGTGATTTTCAGCCGCTTCTGTATCGGAAAATAAGGGCGGATAAATTACGCGCCGTCTGGTTTGCCGAGCTCACGCAACTCCGCGTTGAGTTTCTCGCTTTCCTCCGGCCGCCCGTGAAACGCCGCCGGCGTGTTCTGGAACATCTCGATCCGATACACACCGTCGCTGAGCGACAGCACCATCGTCTGAATCGCAGTCAAGCCCGGTTCGAGTTCGGTCGCGCCGCGCGGCCACATCCCCGCGACGGCGCGCAACAGCAGCGTTTGCCCGTTTGCCATGCGCCTCACCTCGCGCACCTTCGCGACGAAGCGCGGCGTAGGGTGCTGGGCGAAGATCGGCTTGAGGTGCGCCTCGATGCACGTCCGACCGTCGATTGCACTGCCGTCGAAGCCCACCAGACTGCCGCGTTCGCTGAAGCGCGCCGCCATCCCGATTGCGTCCTGCCTGTTCCAGTCGTCGAGAAGGCCGTAATAGGCGCGCCGCGCGCTCGTGGTCCAATCGTCGGGCTGACTCATGTCGCCTTCTTCCACGCCGCCGCGAAAACGCCCGCGCCCATCAGCAGCGCCCCGCCCGTGCGGTTCACCGCGCGCTGCACGGAAGGCTTGCGAATCGCCTTGCGCGCACCGGATGCGAGCAACGCGTAAGCGAACGCGTTGGCCGTCGCCAGCCCGACGAAAGTCGCTTCGAGAATGGCGATCTGCGACACACTCGCTGTGTGGGCATCGACGAATTGCGGCACGAACGCGACGAAGAAAATGATGCTCTTCGGATTCAGCGTCGTGACGGCGTACGCGTGCGCCATGATGCGGCTCGTGCGCAGTTCGCCGGTGGGCTGCACGGCGTCGGTATCGATGACGGGCGCCTTCCACAGCTTGATGCCGAGATAGATGAGATATGCCGCGCCGATCCACTTCACCACCATGAACAGTTCCGCCGATGCCGCCAGCAGCACGCCGAGGCCGAGCATCGACGCGGTCATCGCGGTGAGGTCGCCGAGCGCGACGCCGGCTGTCGTCGCGAAGGCGTACTTGCGGCCGTGTCCGAGCGCGTAGGACACGACGAGCAGCACGGTCGGGCCGGGAATCGCGACGAGAATCGCCGATGCGATCGCGAACGGCAGCCATTGAGCGAGGGTCATTCCTATTCTCCTGAGTTCGATGCGTCGATTTATCCATGAACGCGGGGCGCTGGCAATAGGCCGTTCAGCCAGCTTGACGTCGTTGCGCCTCGGGTCACGAACTGTTGCCTATGCCTCGCGCTCGCTTCATGCGCCGCACCAAAAGTCGCCGCGAGGCAAATTGTCGCAGCTTCGCGCCAGTAACGACCGGCTTTCATTCCTTTAAAAGCGATATTTCGATGATTTTCATTTAATCGTTCATCACCGCCATTCACTTAAAAGACCTGCGACATTCTGACGTGTTGCGGACGCACATAACATATGCTTGCAAGTTTGCCTCACTCATCTAGCATGAGTTTTGCGGTCATCCGCTTTTAAATACATAGCTAATTTCGAAACGGTTTCGTTGGGGGCTATATACATGAAGAAACGCGCCGGTGCTCTCTTCGCGATGATGGGTTTGTTTGCGGTCATTTCCGCAGCGCAGGCCCAAGACAGCGTTATTCAGCCTCAGCAGACCTTCACTTTCCGGCCCAATTCGTATGGCTGCTTGTCCAAGGACAAGTTCGATTCGGCCGACCAGCACGCGAAAGCCGGCGAGCATCAGCAGATGCAGCAGTTTTTCGAAGGCTTCGAATGCATTTCGACGCCAAGCGACTCGCATTTTCGCGTGATTCGCGTGGTGGGCCATGACATCGAATTCGTCAACGCCGCCAATAGCGATACGCAAGGTATGTGGACTGCCGATCGTTTCATCGATCAATAAGCGGCTTCGGCGTTTAGCTCTTTCGCTAATCCGGCGCGATTTTTGAATCGCGCCGGCGCTTCGGTGTGCCCGCGTATTAATCGTTGGCATAAGTTGTGGACGGCATTCATGCCGTCTCGTTCTCTGTCGCGCCCTGAGCGCGTCCACTCGTCTTCCCAATTCCCGTCGATTCGCCGCACAATGTCGGTCTCCTGCGCGATCGATCGCGCCGACAATCCTTTTTCGCCGGCCGACGCGCCGGCGCCCGACGCTGAATGGCTCTCAAATCCACGATCTACAAGGCAGACCTTCAAGTCGCCGACATGGATCGCCACTACTACGGCGATCATTCCCTGACCATTGCACGGCATCCGTCTGAGACCGACGAACGGATGATGGTGCGCGTCGCCGCGTTCGGGCTGTTCGCCGACGATCGACTCGAATTCTGCAAGGGCCTTTCCGATACCGACGAGCCCGATCTCTGGCAAAAAGACCTCACCGGCCAGATTCAGACGTGGATCGAGGTCGGCCAGCCCGACGAACGGCGCATCTCGAAGGCGAGCGGCCGATCGGACCGCGTGATCGTCATTGCCTATGCCGGCAGGACCGCGGACATCTGGTGGAACGGTGTGAAGGGCAAGGTCGAGCGGCTGCAGAACGTGACGGTATGGTCACTCGCCGATGGCGTCGCCGAATCGCTCGGCAAGCTGGCCGAACGGACGATGCGTTTGCAATTGATGGTGCAGGACGGCGATGTTTCCCTGGGCAGCGAAACCGTCGATGCCGTTGCGATTCGCTGGAACGTGCTCAAGGCCGGGGAGGCCTGAAGGCTCGACGGTCAGGCTTCGGGCGGTCCTTTTAGCTCAATCATGTTGCCTTCGGGATCGAACAGGTAGAGCGATGGGCCGAAGCCTTCGGCGCCAAACCGCCGCGCTTCTTCACCGATGCGCACGCCGTGTCGTTCAAGATGCGCTCGTAACGCGTTCGCATCGAATGGCTCGACGCGCACGCATAGATGATCCATATTGCGACCGGCGCCGGGCAAGCCGCTCTCCGGTCGATCGATCTTCGCGCCGACGGCCAGTAAATCGATCAGCGAGCGGCCCGCGCGCATCTGCACTAGGCCGAGATCGCGCTTTTCCTTCTCGACCGGACAGCCCAGCACGGTGCGATAGAAGTCCACCATGTTGTCGAGATCGGCGCAGCGGATTACGACGTGATCGATTTCGCGCATGTTGAGATGCATGTGGGGCTCTCACGTTGGGTGTGAGAGGAAGTTTAGCGTGAGGGGGAAGCGAGGCGCAGGGGCGCGAGAAGTTAAAGGGCCTGGCGTCTAAGCCAGGCCCTTCGAATTTCGTGGTGGAGAGGAGGAGGATCGAACTCCCGACCTTCGCATTGCGAACGCGACGCTCTCCCAGCTGAGCTACCCCCCCAACGAGTGAAAATTGTATCACAGCCAAACCGCCCGCAGGCAAGCCTCCGGACCATCCGGCCCACCGTTTACTTCTCTGGCGCCCCCGCCAAAATCCACGCGACGACCGCCCTGATATCGCCATCGTTCATCTTGGGATGCGACGGCATCGGAATAGCGCCCCACACCCCCGCCCCACCGTTCTTCACCTTCTTTTCAAGCTTCGCACTCGCCTGCGGATCGCCCTTGTACTTCTCGGCGACCTGCTGAAACGACGGTCCCACAAGCTTGCGATCGATCGCATGACATCCCATGCACGCATTACTGCGCGCGATCGCCATCGCGTTCGCGGATGAAACAGACTGCTCAGCGGCGCACACACCAACCGACGCAGCGACGAACACCGCGCCGACAACCAAACGCACCATACTCATTTCACTGCCGGGACCGGGTTGGGATTGCCCGGATGCACATCCGAGTTCTTCACAGGCGCGGGCGATTGCATATCGAGCGGACGCGACGTGACGCCCGAATCGGGCACCGTTCCAACTGTCGCTTCAGCAGGCGCAGGCGCACCCGCCGCAGAGACCGCGCTCGCATCGGATGCAGCCGCCGCTTCCAGCGCCTTCGCTTCTTCAGGCTTGATGTACTGGAACACCTTCACGACCTGCTCGACGCCCGGCGCGCGCGCCGCGACATCCGCGCCGTGCGCGCCTTCGTCCGGCGTAACGAGACCCATCAGATAAACGACGCTGCGCTCACACACCACCTTGTAGTAGTTCGCGCGCAAGTCCTTCTCGCCGACCATTGCGGTCTTCACGCGGGTCTCGAGATACGAATCGTTCGCGCGCGACGAGATCGAACTCGCGCCCTGGACCGACAGTTCGTTGACGATGCTGCCCACGTTATTGATGTCGCGCACGACGGCCTCGGCCTTCTGCTTCGACGCGTCGTCAGGCACCTCGCCCGTCAGCAGCACGCGCCGGTTGAACACGGTCACGTTGACATGCGCCGTATCGGGCAGATTCTCGTTGATCCGCGAAAGCGCCTTCACCTGAATCTCGCGGTCTTCGGTCTGCGCGCCGAGCGTGCGGCGATCCGTGGCGATCAACGTGCCGCCGGCCGCCGCGCCGACGACTGCGAGCGCGCAGCCCTGCAACGTCAATGCGACTCCCGACAACATGCTCACCACGAGCGTGGCTTGGGCCAGCGTCGCCTTGACGCGTGTCTTATTCATCAACTCCGTTCCCCCTATCAGTTTCAGTCGTCTCCGAGCAGCATCGCATCGATGCCGTCGCACAGACAGTGAATGGTCAGCAGATGGACTTCCTGGATGCGCGCCGTTCGATCGGACGGCACGCAGATGTGAATGTCGGTTTCGGCGATCACGTCGGACATCGCGCCGCCGCCCTTGCCCGACAACGCGATCACGATCATCTCGCGCTCGTGCGCTTCCTGAATCGCCGCGAGCACGTTGACCGAGTTGCCCGACGTGCTGATCGCGAGCAGCACATCGCCCGACTGACCGAGCGCGCGGACCTGGTTCGAGAAGATCTGCTCGAACGCATAGTCATTGCCGATGGCCGTGAGAATCGAGGTATCGGTCGTCAACGCGATGGCCGGCAAGCCCGGGCGCTCGCGCTCGAAGCGGCCGATCAGCTGCGCCGCGAAACGTTGTGCATCGGCCGCCGAGCCGCCGTTACCGCACACCAGAATCTTGTTGCCGTTGGCGAGTGCGCCGAAGAGCGTGTCGACCGCGGCCGCGATCGGAACCGCCAGCGCGTCGAGTGCTTCGAGTTTGAGTGCCGCGCTGTCGCGGAATTGCTGTTGAATACGTTCGACTGACATCGACTCTCGATCATCGGCCCCAGCGGGCGGCGGTATGTGGCTTGAACGCTCAATGCGTCGGTTGTTGCGCAGTTTACCGCATGCATCATGCGGCAAGCCTCGCTCATGCTTCATCGGCGCGAAACGCATCGGGCATCCAATGCAAGCGGCCCGCGTCGAACGCGACGACATCGAAGCGGCACACCGGCAACGCGCCACTCCAGGTCACGAGAAAATGCTGCGCGGCGCGCACGAGGCGCGCGCGCTTTCTCGCATCGACACTCGCGGCGGCATTCGCATAATGCCTGCTCTTTCTCGCCCGGACTTCGACGAACACGAGCGCGCCGCGTTCATCGAGCATCACGAGATCGATCTCGCCGCCCCGGCACGTCACGTTGCGCGCGACGAGGCGCATGCGCTGCCGCTGCAGGAACTCGAGCGCGTGCGACTCGAAAACATCGCCGAGCGTTTTGGACAAGGCGCCTCCATAAAAGTTGTCAACCGGCCGGTTTAATCGCGCATGGCAAAATGACGTTCTTTCCTTCGACGCCCGCGCTCATGCTTCAGATCTCCGAACTCGCCGCCGGGCAGCACTATCCGACCGGCGCGCTGTATGTCGTCGCAACGCCGATCGGCAATGCCGCGGACATCACCGTGCGCGCGCTGCATGTGTTGCAGCTCGCGGATCGCATCGCCGCCGAGGACACGCGCAACACCGCGCAATTGCTCACGCGTTACGGCATTTCGAAACCCTCGATCGCCGTGCACGAGCACAACGAGCGCAGCGCCGCCGAACGGGTGATCGAGCATCTCAGGAACGGCGAGCGCATCGCATGCGTATCCGACGCCGGCACGCCCGGCATCTCCGATCCCGGCGCCCGTCTCGTCGACGCCGTGCGCGAAGCCGGACTGCCCGTCATTCCGCTGCCGGGCGCGAGCGCGCTCACGACAGCGCTCTCGGCGGCAGGCGCCTGGGTGAGCGGCTTCTCGTTCGTGGGCTTCCTGCCGACGAAGTCGAAGCAGCGCGCCACGCACCTTCGCACGCTCGCGAATCATCCGATGGCGCTGGTGTTCTACGAAGCGCCGCATCGCATCGTGGAAACGACGCGCGCACTCGGCGAGGCGTTCGGCGGCGAACGGCAGTTGCTGATCGCCCGTGAGCTGACGAAGTTACACGAGAGCCTGCATCGCTGCACCCTGGCCGAAGGGCCAGCGTGGCTCGAAGCCGATGCGAATCGTCAGCGCGGCGAATTCGTTCTGGTGGTGGAAGGCGCGCCCGAAGCACAGGATGCCGACGACGCGCACGATGCGCTGCTTTCGACGCTGCTGGAAGAGTTGTCGGTGAAGAGCGCGGCGCGCATCGCCGCGACGTTGACGGGCGCATCGCGCAACGGCCTGTACGAGCGCGCACTCAAGCTCGCGAAGCGCGACGCCGGCGCCGGCGCCGAAGAATAAAAAAAACGGGCCGTCGCGAGACGGCCCGTCCTGGTTCTGCAAAACGCGACGAGAGATCAGTTCACGCTGTCGTCGGCAAGCGACTGAGCTTGCTCTTCGCGCGCCGCACGCGCTTCCTGCTGCGTGAGACCTTCGATCTTCACCTTCTGCGTGCCTGCACCGCGCATGCCGAGCACCGCCGCAGCGGCGTACGACAGGTCGATCACGCGTCCGCGCACATACGGACCACGGTCGTTGATCTTCACGACCACCGTCTTGTGGTTGGACTCGTTCGTCACGCGTACCCACGATGCGAGCGGCAGCGTGCGGTGCGCCGCGGTCATCGCGTTCATGTTGAACTTCTCGCCGCTCGCGGTCTTGCGGCCATGGAACATGCGGCCGTACCACGACGCCTTGCCCTTCTGTTCGAAGTTGCCGGCGTCCGGTCCTGTCGTGATCGGCTCGGCGCTCGAAAGCGACTGAGCCTGGCTCGGCTTGTCGGCCGGCAGGGCGGAGAGATGCGAATCGAAGGCGAGCGGCGCCGGCGAGCGGGCACTGCTCGTGCTCAGGGAGTCTGTCTTCTGAGGATTGGCTGCGGTATCGCCCGAACCCGGCGCGGCGCAACCAGCCAGCACACCAACCGCTAGCAGGCTCCCGGCATGTCGAATAAATCGAGCTTTCATAGACGTGTTTACGATAAAAGGAGCGGCCGCGCTGCGCTGGTCGGCGCGCGCATGGCTGCTCGAGGCTTTGCCAAGCAAAAGCAGAACGCCGTTCGGTCAAGCGAACGGCGAAACTGTGCTCGGATGCGGCGCACTCGTGCCGCAAACGCCCGGTTATTGTTCACGTCTGGCGCAACCTGTCCCCGGCAGCCTGACCAGACCCCACAAGCCGCCATCGAACGTGGCATCACGCTCGTGCGCTGAAAACATATCAAAGCGCAGGAACGGCGGCGTAGGCCCCATCCGGCATGACGGCTGCAAAGCCCATCAGACAGACGCGTGGCGCCTGGCCGGACAAGACGTGTGCACCTACTGGAGGTGCTTGAGTTGCAATTGCGAGGCTTTTGGCCCCCAACAGCGTACTGACAGCGATTGTAAAAACGCACTAGCGTTTCAGCATTCGCCTATTGACGGCATGGTTAGCCCCATGCACAAGTAGTGCCATTATACAAAAAAACCGCGGTTCGGATCGCCAGACCCAACAAATCGTCATTGATTTTCGCTATGACCGTAAGAATTGCCGGTTTTTGGCAATTTTTGAGTAGCGAATCCCGCACCGTCGGACGTCTTAAGGCACCGGTACAATGAACGTTTTTACAGGCCTGCGTGTACCGACGACAGTCATATGAAAGTCATTCTCGTTCCCGTGACGCCCTTTCAGCAGAACTGTTCCCTCGTGATCTGCGAGGCGACAATGCGCGCCGCCGTCGTGGACCCAGGCGGCGACATCGAGCGCATCATCGCGGAGGTGGAGCGGCAGGGCGTGACCGTCGAGAAGATTCTCCTGACGCACGGTCACCTCGATCACTGCGGCGGAGCCAAGGCGCTCGCGGACCATTACGGCATACAAATAGAAGGACCGCATCGCGAGGATGCGTTCTGGATCGACCAGCTTCCCGAGCAGACTCGGCGCTTCGGTTTTTCGAACGCCGAGGCGTTCACGCCGGAACGCTGGCTGGTCGACGGCGACACCGTGCAATTCGGCAATGAGTCGATGGAAGTCTATTTCTGTCCCGGTCACACGCCGGGCCACGTCATATTCTTCAGCCGCGCGCACGATCTCGCGTTCGTCGGCGATGTGCTGTTCGCCGGGTCGATCGGCCGCACCGACTTCCCGCGCGGCAATCACGCCGAACTCATCCGCTCGATCCGCGAAAAGCTGTGGCCGCTCGGCGACGATGTCACTTTCGTCCCCGGTCACGGTCCGGCTTCGACATTCGGCGAGGAACGGCGCACCAATCCGTTCGTGCGCGACGGAGTGACAGCGTGAACGCGATTCCCGAAATCTACGTCAGCACGGACGTCGAGGCCGATGGCCCGATTCCCGGCCCCCATTCGATGCTGAGCTTCGCCTCGGCAGCGTTCACGGCGGACAAGCAGCTCATCGGCACGTTTTCCGCCAATCTCGAAACACTCGAGGGCGCGACGCCGCACCCGGTTCAGGCCGCCTGGTGGAAAACCCAGCCCGACGCGTGGGCCGCATGCCGCAAGGATCTGCAAAAACCGGAGATCGCGCTGCCTGCCTATGTCGAATGGGTGGAAGCGCTGCCCGGCAAGCCGGTGTTCGTCGCGTATCCGGCGGGCTTCGACTTCACGCATATGTTCTGGTACATGATGCGTTTCGCCGAGCGTTGCCCGTTCTCGTGGTCGGCGCTCGACATCAAGACGCTCGCCTTCGCGATGACCGGCCTGCCGTATCGGAAAGCGATCAAGCCGCGTCTGCCCAAACACTGGTTCGACGAGCTGCCGCACACGCACGTTGCGCTCGACGACGCGATCGAACAAGGCGCGCTCTTTTGCAACATGCTCGCGGAGCTGCGGGCGTCGCAAGCTGCGCTGGCGCAGGCATCGGCCAACCCGGGCGACGACACTGAAGGTAAAAACGCGCAGTCCGGCCAGTGAGTTAGGGAAACTCCCTCAGTGCGGGCACGTTGCATTGCGTTTCTTTTCCGACGCCTCTACCATTAGAGTCAAATCGCGACCGAACGGAGGCGCAGTTGACTCTCGATACATTCTCACAAAAAATCCTGCGTCTTCTGCAACTGGACGCACGCCGCTCCGTTCAGGAAATCTCCGACCAGGTCGGCTTGTCGAGCACGCCATGCTGGCGGCGCATCAAGGACATGGAACAATCGGGTGTCATTCAGCGCTACACGGCGCTGCTCGACCGCGAGAAGCTCGGCCTGCACGTCTGCGCGCTCGCGCATATTCATCTGACACGGCACACCGAGGGCGGCGTCGAGCAGTTCGAGCGCGAAATCGCCACCTGCCCGGAAGTGACCGAGTGCTACAGCACGACCGGCGAGTCCGATTACATCCTCAAGATCGTCGCGCCGGATATCAAGGCGTATGACGCCTTCCTGCACGATCGCATCTTCAAGATTCCCGCGGTCGCGCAGGTGCGAACGAGCGTCGTACTTCGCGAAATCAAGTTCGACACGCAATTGCCGCTCTGAGCGGTTTTCAGCGTGGCGTATCGATCACGCGCCTCGGCGCCGCGGCCGGCGCGAGATCGAGCGCTTGCGCGACGTGAATCTCACGCGCGCCGATCTTGCGTCCGAGCGCATTCAGATCGATCGACTTCAGCCGCGTGGCCGCATCCGCCGCGCTGGACGCGGGCAACGTGACATCGACATTGAAGCCGCTGCTCAGGTAATGCAGGTTCAAGGTCTCGACCGACAAACCCTGTTGCGCGAATGCCGCCCGCACCGCGTCGCTCACGGTTGAACGCAGCGGAAAATTGCCCGGCAGCGGATTGAGCTCATCGAGTTCGGGATCGACATGAATGAGCGCGTCGATGACCCGCGTGTCGGCCAGTACGTTCGCGCGCGCCGATTCGGCGATGTAATGTCCTTCCGAAACCGAAATGAGTGGGTCGACGAGAATATGGGCATCGACAATGGCGAGATCGCCCATTTTGCGGGTTCTGAGTTCGTGGACCTCACGCACGCCAGGCGTGCCGAGCAAAATGCCTCGCAAATCGTCAGCGGCCGTCTGATCGAGCGCGCGATCAGAAAGATCCTGTAATGCGTCCCACGCGAATGTCCATCCCATTTTGCCGATCAGGAAACCGACGAGCGCAGCGGCGATCGGGTCCAAAATCCGGAATCCCGCCAAACTGCCGATAATGCCGAGCGCGACGACCAGCGAAGAAGCCGCATCCGACCGTGCATGCCATGCGTTTGCGACGAGCATTGCGGAACGCACGCGTTCAGCGGCGCGCAGCATATAGCGAAACAGCGCCTCCTTGGAAACGAGCACGATTACCGCGACAACCAGCGCCCCCGCCTTTACCGGCGGAATATCCTGAAGATCGACGATTCGCGTGCCGGCGCGCCACAGCATTCCCACACCCACCGCGACGAGCAATCCGCCGAGGAATAATGACGCCACCGTTTCATAACGGCTATGGCCGTAGTTATGGTCGACGTCGGGTGCGGCGCCTGCGTGCTTGTTCGCAATCAGCACGATAAAATCGGACACGATGTCCGCGAGCGAATGAATGCCGTCCGCAATCAGTGCCTGAGAGTGCGCAACGAAACCTACGACAAGCTGCGCCGCGGTAAGCCCGCTATTTAGCGCGATGCTCACCCAGGTGGTTTTTCGAGCGACATCCTGCTTTTCCGCTGCGCGCGCTGTCGAAAGCGACATGTAATTTATCTCGGCCCTTAGACTTCTGCATTTTATCAATCAGTTCGTCGCGGCGCCTTTGAGCTTCAGCCCAAATAAAAAGGCCGCGTCGTGGGACGCGGCCTTATCCGGGCATGATACGGCTCAGAACTTACTTGCCGATCAGGAAGCTGTCCCGATCTTGCCCTGCAATCCATTTCGGCGGCTTGCCGCGGCCCGACCAGGTGCTGCCACTGTCCGGGTCACGATACTTCGGCGCCACGCCTGAACGGCTGCGCGCGGCTTTCGCGCTTTTTGCACCCCGACCGCCGGCCAGTTCCTGAAGCGTGATGCCATAATCCGCCATTTTCTGCTTGATCTCATTAAGCACTTCGGCGTATTCGCGCGACTTCGCTTCTTCAATCTGACGTTCGAGAGACTCGCGCTGTGCGAGGAGTTCCTTGTATGAAGGCATGGCAATTCCCTAAGTGGTTTGCTGACTTGCGAATCGGTGCGCTCGCTTTCAGTTATGAGTATAGCCTCGGCTTGGCACGCAGATTAACACAGTTCCCATTAATGCGGCATGTGCGAATTGCCACTCAATAAGAAAGTTGTACAACTTCTTTCGTAACATTTGCCGAAAATTCCGAAGTTTGGAGCGTTTGTTGATCCGATGTAAAAACCCGGTCCATCGAGTCACCGACTACGGGATGGCATCGGATGAAAACACCGACAAAAAAGTAAGCAGGAAAGTTTCATAAGATGACAACTTGCATCGAATCATTGAGCTGGATGCATGCCTTCGGCTAAATCGGGTCGCAACAAATGCGGATTTATCGCCCTGAAATGCCGCCCTGCCGCTCAAAGCAATCGATAAGCGCCGCCTTCAAATCCCCGTTCGTCAGTTTCGGGTAATCGAAAGTGAAACGATTGCGAGTGCCTGAAAGCAGCAAATCGCAGCCGTACCGGTCTACCCCCAATAATCGAAGATTCTCCGGCCGGGCCGGGTAAGCATCAAAATATTCGCATAGCGACGATTCGTCTGCCGGAGAAACCGGTGGCAGCGAATCGAGTTCATCGCCGGCGAGCCATCCCATCGCGCCGAATCCGCCGATATATCGCATGCGTTCCACCGACATCACCCAGAAAGCAAAATCGCCGAGTTCGAGATAGCGCTCTGCATCCGGGTGATAGCGCAGATAGCGCCGCGCGAGTTCGCCGTTCTCCTCCGGCGCCGCGGGCGCAAAGCTGCCGAGCATCGTCAGGCGCTGTCCTTCCAGCACGCCGCCTTCTCCCGCATGCGCGACCAGAAAACCCGCGCGCGCGTCGGCGTGAAGATTGCGCGTGTGCTCGGCGAGATGGCTGATGAGCAGCATCGGCAAGTGGCGAGCGGTGAGCGCGAACGGCAGCGCCGTGGGGTAGGGAAAGCCGCGCGGCTCGCGCGAATGCGTGGCGAGCGTGCCTTCGGAAACGCGATGCAGCAAATGAAGCGGCGCTTGCGACGGAATGTTCATCCGGGCCTCGTGCGGTCGTCAGTGGTCGGTCGATGGTAATGCAGCGCGTGCGAGCATGTCGCCTGGCCGTTCGATAGAATCGAAAGCCTTCGCGTCCGATGGCATCATGTCCGGTCGCTTTCTCGTTTCACGCAATCTTCAAACGGCTTCTCTCGTGTCCGACTCGACTACCGCCTCCGCCGCCTGCGAATCCAATCCGACGCTCGCGCTGCATCGCAGCCTCCCGCACGCCACGCGCGTGCGCGCACGCTACGCCACGATGGCCGTCTTCTTCATCGCGGGCATGATGTACGCGTCGTGGGGCGTGCACGTCCCGACCGTGCGCGACAAGTTCGCGCTCAGCCCGGGCATGCTCTCACTCGCGCTCTTTGCCGTCGCGGGCGGCTCGATCTTCGCGATGCTCACGGCCGGATCGTGGATCGCGCGCGCCGGCACGCGCGCCGCATGCCTGGCGGGCGGCATCACGATGATGCTCTGCGGTTCGCTGATTCTCGTGACACCCTCGTTCTGGCTACTGCTGGCCGTGCTTGCCGTCTTCGGCTTCGGCATGGCGACGCTCGACGTCGCGATGAACGCCGAAGCGAGCGCGGTCGAGCAGGCGTTGGGCCGGCCGATCATGTCGTCGCTGCACGGCATGTTCAGCGTCGGCGGCATGGCGGGCGCGGCCGTGGGCGGCGCGCTGCTCGCGCACGGGCTCGCACCCGCCGCGCATCTCGCGCTGGCTTCGGGCGTGAGTCTGGTCGTCCTTCTGGTTTCGATGCCCGCCGTCCTGCCGCACGTGCCTCATCATGACGAGCACGCGAAGGCGTCGTCGTCGAACCGGTGGCGCTCGGGCGCGCTGTGGGCGCTCGGCGGCCTGGCGCTGATCGCGCTGATCGCGGAAGGCGCGATGTACGACTGGGCCACTGTTTACATGCGAGATATCGTCGAAGCCACGCCGTCGGTGTCGAGCGCGGCCTATGCCGCGTTTTCCGGCGGCATGGCGGCCGGCCGCTTCGGCGGGGACGCGGTGCGCGCGCGCTTCGGCGCGCCGCAACTGGTCTTCGGTAGCGCGGGGCTCGCGTTCATCGGCATGGTGATGGCGCTCGTGCTGCCGAACACCATCGTCACGATGACCGGCTTCACGCTGATGGGCCTCGGTCTCGCGAACATGATGCCGGTGCTGTTCGCGGCAGCGGCGCGCGTCGAAGGCGTCACGGCGGCCGAAGGGCTTGCGCAGGTCGCGGGCCTCGCGTACTTCGGGCTGTTGCTCGGGCCGGTGCTGATCGGTGGCGTCGCGCAGATCAGCAATCTGCCGATCGGGCTAGGCGTCGTGGCGGCCTGCTGTCTGATCATCACGGTGATCGGGCCGCGCATTCTCAGGCGCTGGAAAATATAAAGCGCGCGGGCCTTTCGGCTCCGCGCGCTTTTTCAGGACCGAAGTCCCGCGTCGATTACATCTTCACGACGTCGAGCAGGGTCTTCTTGCCGCCCTTGTAGTTGTACAGCGAGATCACGCCGTGCTTCAGATCGCCCTTCGAATCGAAGGTCGTCTCGCCGATCACGCCCTTGTAGTCCGTGTTCGGCATTGCGGCGACGATCTTGGCCGGATCGGTCGAGTTGGCGCGCTTCATCGCGTCGACGATGATGTACACCGCGTCATACGTGAACGGCGCGTAGATCTGGATCGGCTGGCCGAAGCGCTTCTGGAACTTGTCCGCGAACGCCTTGCCGCCGTCCATCTTCTCGAGCGCCATGCCTGCTTCCGAGCACACCACGTTGTCAGTCGCGTCGCCTGCCAGATCCGACAGCTTTTCCGTGCAGACGCCGTCGCCCGCGAGCACCTTCGCGCGCAGGCCGAGCTGCTTGGCCTGCTTGGCGAACGGGCCGCCGGTCGCGTCCATGCCGCCGTACATCACGGCGTCGGGGTTTTCGCCCTTGATCTTCGTCAGAATCGCGCGGAAGTCCACGGCCTTGTCGTTGGTCGCGTCGTGCGAAATGACCTTCAGGCCAAGCGACTTGGCGGTCTTCTCGAATTCGTTTGCGAGACCCTGGCCGTAAGCGGTCGAGTCGTCCACCACCGCGACGCTCTTCACCTTCAGTTGCTTCGCGGCGTAGTTGGCGAGTGCCGGGCCCTGTTGCGCATCGGTCGCGACGACGCGGTACGTCGTCTTGAAGCCTTGCTGCGTGTAGGTCGGATTCGTCGCTGACGGGGAAATCTGCACGATGCCCGCGTCGCTATAAATCTTCGAAGCCGGAATGGACGTACCGGAGTTCAAGTGACCGACGACGCCGACGACCTTGTCATCGACCAGCTTCTGCGCGACTTGAGTGGCGGTACGCGGGTCGGCTGCATCGTCCTGCGCGTCGAGTTCGAGCGTGACCTTCTGGCCGTTGATCGTGAGACCCTTGGCGTTGATCTCTTCGACTGCGAGCCGCGCGCCGTTTTCGTTGTCCTTGCCCAGGTGAGCAATGCCGCCGGTCAGCGGAGCGACGTGACCGATCTTGACGACCTGGTCGGCTGCTGCGGACGTTGCCAACGTAGCGAACAGCACGGCTGCAGCGCTGATCGGCAACAGTTTGTGAAGCTTGGTGTTCATGTAAGTCTCCAGTTTCGGTCCCAAAAACAACGTAATCGCCCTGTGCCCCGTCTTTCATCACGATCGCTCAGTCCCGTGGACGACCACGCCGGATGCATCGTCATGCACTTGGCAAGTCCTTCCGGCAGGCCGTTCGTGGCAGCCGCCATCCGCACTGCGCGCAAGTGTAGGGTTGTCAAATTAATTTAGGGAAGTTTTTTAAGATACTGGTGTCACTACCAATTAACCGCCAGTTGTGATGCGCCGCCGTTTGTGGTGGTGTTCGCGTGAAGACGCCCTGTACATGCGGGTTTCCGCGAATCCGCGCGCAAAGGTTTGGCCGTCTTTCAAGTTTGAGAGGCACACGCCGATAATCTCTGCCCGCCGGCATCATTAGCCTGCTTTTTAAGGCTTCTTTTAGCGTGCGTTTAGATTGGCACCTCTAAAAAATTGGTCCGGCGTCAAAGGGCGTGCCAGGCGGCGCGCGGGCGTTCAGGGCGACTGAAAGGTAAAGCTGGCACACTCCTTCGGCTAACCTTCACACATTCAAGGAGTATCGACGTGACCGTATCCGTGACTTCCCGCTGGATCGACATTCCGGCCGATGGCGACAGCTTCCAGGGCTATCTCGCGCTGCCCAAGGGGGGCACCGGGCCCGCCGTGATCATCCTGCAGGAGATCTTCGGCGTGAACGGCCACATTCGCAGCGTCGCCGATCAATACGCCGCCGATGGCTATGTCGCGCTCGCACCCGATGTCTTCTGGCGCACGCAACCGCGCGTCGAGCTGGGCTACGAAGGCGCGGATCGCGAAAAGGCGATGGAACTGCTGCAAAAGACCCAACTCGATGCCGCAGTCGCCGACGTCGGCGCGGCTGCGAAGGCGCTGCGCGCGCTACCTGAAGTGACGGGAAAAATCGCGGCGATCGGCTATTGCTTCGGCGGCCGGCTCGCTTATCTCGCGGCGGCGCAAGGTTCGGTGGATATGGCGGTGGCCTACTACGGCGGCGGCATCCAGAACGCGCTCGACAAGGCCGATCAGATCAAGGTGCCGATGCAGTTCCACTACGGCGAACTCGACGCGCACATTCCGGCCGATGCGGTGGATGCCGTGCGCCAGAAGTTCGCGGGCCGCAAGGATTCGGCGCTGTACGTCTACGCGCAGGCCGATCACGGCTTCAATTGCGGCGATCGCGCCTCGTATAACGCGCGCGCGTCAGCGCTCGCGCACGGGCGCACGCTGACCTTCCTCGGCGAGCATCTGTAAAGCGCACAGCCTGAGCGAGCGCGCCCGGACGGCGCGCTTGCTATATCAGTGCAGGCAATCCTTCCACGAGCAGAAAGGCGGCGAGCACGCCCAGGAGCGCGCCGAAGACACGCAGGGCGTTGTTCTTGAAATGCGTCGCGCAGGGAATGGCCCCGAGAAACAGCGCGCCAGCCAGCGCCATCGGGATGATCAGAATGAAGTCGCCGATCGTGAAGTACGTCGTCATGTTGCGTCTCCCATCGTCCTGCTTCTGGCTTCGGTCGTCGCGCGTTGAACATCTGCATCGACGCTTCGAGTATAGGCGTCTCCGTGGAGAGTGGCGGCCCATCTTCGTGCGATGGAAAACCCGCGCGACGTACAAAAGCCTTGCGCGACAAGGATTTGCACGCGCTCATTTTTAAGCGGACGCGGAAAACCCTTAGCTTCGTACTATTTCAATCCGCTTTCTTTTTTCAGGCGATGGCCGCGCGCTCGCGCCGGTTCAGATATACCGCGCCCGCCAATCCGACGAGCAGCAGCGCGCCGATCAGCCCGGCCACGCCCGGCCATCCGAACGCGGTCCAGAAGTGGCCGCCGTACGATCCGATCAGGCTCGATCCGATGTAATACGCGAGCAGATAAAGCGCGGCCGCCTGCCCTTTGGCCTGCGCGGCGAGCCGTCCGACCCAGCCGCTCGCGACCGCGTGCCCGGCGAAGAAGCCGAACGTCAGGCACGCGATCCCGGCGATGATCACCGGCAACGCATTCGACAGGGTCAGCGCGATGCCGAGCATCATCAGAACGAGACTCGCGATCAGCACGCGACCGCGCCCGAAGACGTCGGCCATCTTGCCGGACCACGGCGACGCGACGACGCCCGTGAGATACACGGTGAAAATCGCGCCGATCTGCGTCTGATTCAACTGAAACGGCGCGCCGAGCAGCCGATAGCCCACGTAGTTATAGAGCGTGACGAAGCTGCCCATCAGCACGAATCCGATGAGGAACAGAAACGGCAAACCGCGATGCCGCAGATGACCGGCAAGCGAGCTTCGATGATGTGCAAACCCGACGCCGCGCCGGGGCTTGAACCTGCGCGACGGCGGCAAGAGCGAGCGGAACGCGAGCGTGGCGAGCAAGCCCAGCAACCCGATGCCGCCGATCGCGACGCGCCAGCCGAACAGATCCGCGAGGATGCCGCTGATTACGCGCCCCGCCATCCCGCCGATCGCCGTCCCGCCGACATACAGGCCCATTGCGAGACCGAGGCCTTCCGGGTGCACTTCCTCCGCGAGATACGCCATCGCCACGGCGGGCACGCCGCCAAGCGCGAAGCCTTCGAGCGCGCGCACGACGAGCAGCGCGTGCCAGTCGGGCAACAAGGCGGCAACGACAGTCAGCACCGACGACGCAAGCAGCGAAAGCGTCATCAACCGGTGGCGGCTCCAGCTTTCCGACACGAATCCCGCGATGAAGATCGCGACCGCCAGCGCGGCCGTGCTCACCGACACCGTGAGCGCGCTGACCGCAGGACTGACGCCGAACGCTTTCGTGAACTCGGGGAGCAGCGGCTGCACGCAATACAGGAGCGAAAAGGTCGCATAGCCGGCGAACAGCAGCGCGAGCGAAGCACGCCAGTAGGCGCGCGAGCCGCGTTCGAGATACGGCGCGGCGTCGGCGATCCGGTCTGCACTGGCATTCACGAATGAAGTCTCCGCTGAGAAACTCTCAACGATACGCCGAAGCTAAGGGTTTTGCCTAATGCGTCTCATGCTTTTCGGCGACGATCACCAGTAATTACTGCTATCCGTCTGCGATCGGCAACATAACGAGACGAATGGCGTCGCGCCGACGCGTCGCGATGCGCTAAAGTAAGAAGCACAATCGTTCATGAAAGCCGCGCATGTCGCGCTTCCCGCAACAAAGACGCGGCGATTGTCTGGTGCACGAGCCGTGAAAAGCCTGTGCTTGGTGAAATATATGACCGGCGCTTTATCCTCAGCCGGCGTTGAAACGGGGATTCATCATGCAAATCGGTTCGATTGTCCGCTCTGTGCATATTGCCGTGCCTCAAGGTGCGCGCGGCATCGTAATGCGCATTCTCGGTGACATGGCGATGGTCGCCTGGTACGAAGGCGAGCCCGGCGTGACCAAGTTGCTCAATACCGAGCCGTTCTTCCTCGAAGACCTGATCGATACCGGCGACGTCGTGCGCCCGTCGAATACGGTCGTTCATTGAACGGCACCGCGCCGCATTGCGCGGCACAATGTCGGGATGAACTCGATCCATCCCGATTCTTCGGGCGCGCCCGCCGCTGACGCGCCGCCCTTCTCCGGCCTCACGCCCGAGCGCGTGCTCGATGCGCTAGACAGCGTGCTGATGCCCGCGGGCGCGCGCACTGATGGCCGCCTGCTGCCGCTGAACAGCTACGAAAACCGCGTGTATCAGGTGGGCGTCGAAGACGGCCCGCCGGTCATCGCCAAGTTTTATCGTCCGAAACGCTGGTCGAACGAGGCGATTCTCGAAGAGCACGCGTTCGTCGCCAGTCTCGTCGAGCGCGAGATTCCGGCCGTTGCGGCGCGCGTGCTCGAAGGCGCGACGCTGCATGAATTCGACGGCTTTCGCTTTTCGATCTTCGAGCGGCGCGGCGGGCGCGCGCCCGACCTCGACCGCAGCGACACGCTCGAATGGCTCGGGCGGTTCATCGGGCGCATTCACGCGGTGGGCGCGATCGAGCCTTATCGCGAGCGGCCCACACTTGATATCGACACCTTCGGCCACGAGCCGCGCGAGTTTCTGCTGACGCACGGCTTCGTTCCCGCCGACGTGCGCGAAGCCTGGGAAACCGTCGTCGCGATGGCGCTCGAAGGCGTCGCGCAATGCTTCGACCGCGCGGGCGACGTGCGGCGCTTGCGTATGCACGGCGACTGTCATCCGAGCAACGTGCTGTGGACCGACGCAGGTCCGCATTTCGTCGATTTCGACGATAGCCGCATGGGCCCGGCGATCCAGGATCTGTGGCTGCTGCTGCCCGCCGGACGCGCGGACGCATCGCGCGCACTCACCGACCTGCTCGCCGGCTACGAAGATTTCTGCGAATTCGATCCGCGCGAGCTGCATCTGGTCGAAGCCCTGCGCACGCTGCGGCTGATTCACTACTCCGCATGGCTTGCGCGCCGCTGGAACGACCCGGCGTTCCCCGCCGCCTTTCCGTGGTTCAACACGCAGCGCTATTGGGAAGACCGCATCCTCGAATTGCGCGAGCAAGTTGGCGCGATGCAGGAAGGGCCGCTCTGGCCCGTCTGAAATTTTTCGTGACATTCACGAACTGTCAGGCAATCGCAAAACGTTGAAAAGCGTTTGTGCGCATGTAATGATAACAATTCTCATTTGCCCGCCTTTCGTCGATCGCCGCGCGTTCGTTCGCGTCTAGCCGATCGGGGCGCGGCTTTGCCTGTCAACGCCCGAATTCTGGAGAGACGCGTGAACGCGCCTGAAACCCTCAATCCGCAGCCGCCCGTGGCGAGCGGCCCGACGCATTATCGTCCGCATGGGCGCCTCATCGACGATGCCGAGCAATTCGTGCGCAAGAACCGCTCGCGCCGCTCGACCTTTCTGAAGTGGCTGCGCAAGGTGCACGGCTGGATCGGTTTGTGGGGCGCGCTGCTCGGTCTGCTGTTCGGCGTGACGGGCTTTCTGCTGAATCACCGCGCGCCGCCGCTGCGCATTTCCACCGGCGAGCCGCAGGTTTCGCAGATGCAGATGCCACTGCCCGCCGAAGGCTTCAAGACACCGCGCGACATGGGCGCGTGGCTGAAGAAGGAACTGAAGATCGAAGGCAATCTCGGGCGCGCGCGCCGCGAGCCGGCGCATCCGGTCGGCTGGGGCGACAAGAGCACGATGCAGCCGGAGCAATGGTCGGTGATGGTGGCGTCGCCGGGCGGCAGCGTGATGGCAGAGTACTGGGTGGGCAACAACTTCGTGTCGGTGAAGCGCACCGAGAACACCTTCCTCGCGATGATGACCAACCTGCACAAGGGCGTGGGCCTGAGCGTGGGCTGGGTGCTGCTCATCGATACGTTCGCGGGCAGCATCATTTTGCTGTCGCTGACGGGCGTGCTGCTGTGGACCGAGTTGAACAAGAAACGCACGGCGGGCGTGGTGATCGTCGCTGCTTCGCTGATTGCGGCGATTGTTTGTGGGTTGATGTGAACGATCCGGGCCATCGTGCCGACCATTTCGGTGACGT